>NZ_JBITSQ010000004.1:0-90295 GCF_044541035.1 Streptomyces sp. NPDC085866 | reverse complement strand
CCTATCTTCCCAACCTGGCTATGGCGTTGAGCACCCTCGCTGTCCGGTTGTCGGAGGTGGGGCGGCGTCAGGAGGCTTTGGCGCCGGCTGAGGAAGCTGTCCAACTGCGTCGCGTGCTCGCTGAGGCCAGTCCTGACGCCTACCTTGACGACTTGGCCGGTGCGCTGAACAACCTCGCGATCGGGCTGGCGGAGGTGGGGCGGCGTCAGGAGGCGTTGGCGCCGGCCGAGGAAGCCGCCGATATCTACCGGGTGCTCGCCGAGGCCAGTCCTGACGCTCACCTTGACGACCTGGCTGGTGCGCTGAACACCCTCGCGATCGGGCTGGCGGAGGTGGGACGGGGCCAAGATGCTTTGGTCCTGGCCGAGGAAGCCACTGATATCTACCGGGTGCTCGCCGAGGCCAGTCCTGACGCCTATCTTCCCAACGTGGCTGGTGCGCTGAGCACCCTCGCGATCGGGCTGTCGGAGGTGGGGCGGCGTCAGGAGGCTTTGGCGCCGGCTGAGGAAGCTGTCCAACTGCGTCGCGTGCTCGCTGAGGCCAGTCCTGACGCCTACCTTGACGACTTGGCCGGTGCGCTGAACAACCTCGCTATTCGGCTGTCGGAGGTGGGGCGGCGGCACGAGGCTTTGGCGCTGGCTGAGGAAGCCGCCGATATCTATCGGGTGCTCGCGGAGGCCAGTCCTGACGCCTACCTTGATGACCTGGCCATGGCGCTGAACACCCTCGCTGTTCGGCTGTCGGGGGTGGGGCGGCGGCAGGAAGCTTTGGCCCTGGGCGAGGAAGCCGCCGATATCTATCGGGTGCTCGCGGAGGCCAGTCCTGACGCCTATCTTCCCAACCTGGCTGGTGCGCTGAACAACCTCGCCGTCCGGTTGGCGGAGATGGGGCGGCGTCAGGAGGCTTTGGCGCCGGCTGAGGAAGCCGTCCAACTGCGCCGCGTGCTCGCCGAGGCCAGCCCTGACGCCTACCTTGACAACTTGGCCGGTGCGCTGAACAACCTCGCTATTCGGCTGTCGGAGGTGGGGCGGGGCCAGGAGGCTTTGGCGCCGGCCGAGGAAGCCGCCGATATCTACCGGCGGCTCGCCGAGGCCAGTCCTGACACCTACCTCCCTAACCTGGCCGGTGCGCTGAATACGCTCGCCAACCGGCTGTCTGAGGTCGGCCGGGGCCAGGAGGCTTTGGCGCCGGCCGAGGAAGCCGTCCAACTGCGCCGTGTGCTCGCCGAGGCCAGTCCTGACGCCTACCTTCCTAACCTGGCCGGTGCGCTGAACAACCTCGCCAACCGGTTGTCGGAGGTGGGGCGGGGCCAGGAGGCGTTGGCGCCGGCCGAGGAAGCCGCCGATATCTACCGGCGGCTCGCCAAGGCCAGTCCTGACGCCTACCTTCCCAACCTGGCCATGGCGCTGAACACTCTCGCCAACCGGCTGTCGGAGACGGGGCGGAGTCAGGAAGCCCTTCAGCACTACGAGGAGATCATCGCCGAGTGGCCCGGTCCGCCACAGGCCGCAGCAGAGCTCGCCTACCACCGAGCCCTGTTCCTTGTGAGGAACGGCGAGACGGGCGACGGCGTTGAGGCGCTGTGCGGCCTACTTACTCCGCCCGACCCCATCAACGGTGAGACCATCTTCCAAATCCGGCAGAGTCTGCGGGAGGCCGTCGAATCCGATCCCGAAGTGCGTGAAACCGTCACCCGGCTGTGCGCGGACCAAGGCGTCGCCTCCGAACCGCCGTCCTGGCTGGAGCTCACGGATACGGTTCTCCAGCTGACCGCAGACTGGATGAGAACGAAGACCTGGGTTGAGTCACGAGACTTCCTCACCACCCACCCTGCCTTGCTCGACGACCACTCCCGTACCGCCCTCCGGGAGTGGTCGCTGCTAGGTGAATACGCTGACTTCCACATCGAAGTGCTGGAGCAGCTGGTGTCCGGCGTTCCGGTGGACATGGTGTACCGGCCACTCGTACTGCAAGAAATCCTGACCGCCTGGATTCGGACGAGCACCGAAGGCGAGGGCTGGTCGGCCTCGGCGGCCTACCTGGCCGAGCACGCGGCCGACCTGCTCGCCCCCGACGCGGACGCAGCGCTGGCCGCTATGGACGAGGACAACGACGGCGCGGACCGGGTGGTCGCCGTCCATCGGGCCATCGCGGCGCTGGCAGTAGCCGACGGCATCGACGCCGCCTACAACCTGCTGGAAGACCGACAAGCCCTGCACGCCCGTGTCCAGACGGCATTGGAGGCCGCAGATGGACCGGCGCTCGCCTGGCTCGCGTTCATCGAGGACGGCGTGTACGACGCTCCATGGGCAGCCGCAGTGCACTGGCTGGCAGCCCAGGCCCTCGACGACACTTCTGTGACCGGTGGTTCCGACAGCGAGAACGCCGACCGCGGGCCAAGCACCCCCGTCGCAGCCGTCCATGCGGCAACGCAGGCCGCAGATCCCGCACCGGCACAGATCCTGAGCGCTGCGGCACGCGCAAAGGCACCCGATGCGGACGAACGAAACCGAGCGGTGGCCGAACTCGCAGCCCTCATGGCCGCACGCCCCACCCGGGCCGCAGCGCTCGGTGAACTCCTCCAGGCGGTCCTCGCCGCACCGGTTCAGGCGCCAGAGGAGTGACCGGACCGCAGCCGACGGGCGTCCTGATGCTGTCCGCGGTCGCCACCCGGCTCGGCGGCCCGGACACCGGCGAGGAGCAGCGGCAGGTCGACCGCATGATCCGGGAGGCCCGCTACCGCGACGGGCTGGCCCTGCACACCGCCCAGGCAGTGCAGGGCGAGGACATCCTCGGCCACCTGCTGGACCACGAGCCGACGGTGCTGCACTTCTCCGGGCATGCGAGCGACACCGGCCTGCGCGTCCTGACCCCGGACGGCGGTGACGCGCCCCTGGTCACCGAAGGACTGGGCGACCTCCTGGCCGCCGCCGGCAAGCAGGTGCGGCTCGTGGTGCTCAACGCCTGCGCCACCGACCCCATCGCCCAGGACCTGGCCGAAGTCACCGGCTGCGCGATCGGCTACCCCGCGCAGGTGAGCGACCGGACGGCCATCACCTTCGCCACCCAGTTCTACCGCTGCGTAGGCGCCGGCATGCCCGTGGGCCCGGCCTACGAGGCCGCACGGGCGGTGATCCGGATGTACGGGGCCGACGAGAACGAACTCCCCGTCCTCCGCCAGAGCCCTGCGGTGAACATGGACGCCCTGCACCTCCTGCACCCCGCCTTCCTCCCGCCCCCACCAGCACAGGGGCGAATCCCCGACCCCACCGCCTTCCTCGCGCGCCGCACCGGGACCAAGCGCTACACCGTCCTGGCCACCGGCACGACGGACTCGGAAACAGACCTGCGCGCCGAACTCGCCGACAGAAACATGAATGTTCAGTGGATTCAGGTGGAGGAAACCACAGAGCGTGGATAACCCGCAGGACCCTGCACGGTCGTCCGGGTACACGGGGGCTCCTCGGGCGGGCAGCTCGGGGCACGATGGGCAGGGACGCCATTCATACTGATCGCTCGGGCCCAGGACGAAGAACGAATGGATCGCGTGGACCTCAAGCCCCCCGCCGACACCGTCGGACACCGCGCCGACGCGTACGCGGCCGCCCCCCTGCTCAACTGCCTGCTGCGAGAGGTCGCCGATCCGTACCCGGCCTCCGGGCCACGGCCGGTCTTCCGGCTGCCCGGGACCGGCCGGCTGCTGCGGGTGCGGCCCGGGCGGCGGCCCGCCGACCCCGAGGTGCAGGCCGCGGGGGACTGGCACCGGCTCGGCCACTCCGAACTGGTCAAACTGGTCGCCGAGGAGCTGCGCCGGCACACCGGGCTGTCCAACGGCGACCTGCCCACCGAGATGATCGACAGCCGGGACGTGGTCGCCGCCTTGCTCACCGCCCGTGCCGGGGCGACGGCGCCCGAGGATCCGTACCTGCGTTCCGAGCACTCCCTGATCACCGGCCACCCCCACCACCCGGCTCCCAAGGCGCGCGGCGGCGGCCCGGTCACGGCCTGGCTGCCCTACGCCCCCGAGGCCCACGCGCACTTCCCGCTGGTGCTGCTCGGCGTCCGCGAGGACCAGGTGGCCGAGGAGGGCGACACCCGCGCCCTGGACGCCCTCGGTACGGCCCCGCCCGGCTACCGGCTGCTGCCCGCCCACCCCTGGCAGCTCGACCTCGTCGGCCGCGACCTCGCCCCGGCCTTCGCCGACGGCCGCCTGGTCCGGCTCGGCGCCACCGCCTTCGACGCCTGGCCCACGGCGGCGATCCGTACGGTGTACGAGCCCCGGCGCGACCTGTTCCTGAAGTTCAGCCTGGACGTGCGGATCACCAACGACATCCGTCGGCTGTGGCGCCACGACCTGTTGAAACTGCGCCGCACCGACTCGGCCGCCAACGCCGCCTTCGCCGCCATGGGCCCGCCCGCGGCCTGGCTGAGCGACCGCGGGTACCGCACCGCCGCCTTCGCCTTCGAGGAGCTGGCCGTGCTCGTGCGGGACGGGCTGCGCGGCCACCTGCTGCCGGGTACGACCCCGCTGCTCGCGGCCGGGCTCGCGGAGGGCTTCGAGGGCAGCCCGCCGGCCGCCACGGCCGATCCGGACGCCTGGTGGGAGGCGTACCTGCGGCAGGTGGTCCCGCCCGCCCTCACGGCGTTCGACGCCCACGGGGTCGTGATCGAGGCGCATCTGCAGAACACGCTGGTCGCCGTGGACGCGGCCGGCACGCCCGTGCAGGCGCTGTTCCGGGACGCCGAGGGTGCCAAGGTCCTGCCGGACGTGTCCCGGGCCGCCGGCTGGGAGCGGCTCGTCTACTGCCTGGTCGTCAACCACCTCAGCGAGATCGCCGCCGCCCTCGCCGAACACCACCCCGGCTTCGACCCGTGGCCCGCCGCCCGCCGCGAACTCGCCCGCCACGACCTTCCCGAGATCCCGGCCCTGCTCTCCTCGCCGACCTTGCCCGGCAAGACCAACCTGCTGCTGCGCTGGACAGCCGCGGACGGCGCGGACGCCCGCTATCTGCCACTGCCGAATCCGCTGGCCGAAAGGGGTTAGTCCGTCAGTTCCCGCCCTCCGAACGCCCCGGTCCCGTCCGCCTGCTTCCACCAGGTCTCCAGGCCCGTCTGGTCGAGCGCACGCCAGTTCGGGGTCTCCTGGACCAGGGCTCGGCCGAGCCGTCGCCCCAGATCGACCATGCCCCGGCCGGCGGGCGCGCGTGCGGCGTCGTACGCGGCCAGTGCGTCGGACCAGGTCGCCGTCGACGTCAGGGCCGACTCCAGGACCGTGGCGTCCTGGAGCGCCTTGACGGCACCCGCGCCGGTGTGCGGGCGCGCGACCGCGGCCGCGTCGCCCATGAGGAGCGCACGGCCCACCGCGTAACGGGGCGCCGTGAAGTCGTACATGGGCTGCAGGAACAGCTCGTCGTGGGTCGTCGCCCGTACCAGGTCGCCCCAGTAGGGAGGCAGTAACTCGGCGGCGACGTACGCCAGATGGGCGCGCAGCCCGTCGCCCGCCGTGCCCGGAGGCAGGCTCGTGGGGGTCTCGAGGCCCTGGTCGAGGCCCGGCGGCGGGGCTGTGTACAGGACCCAGTTGACCCGGTGTGCGCCGTCGGTCCCGTCCGGGATCCGGTACACGATGAGATGGCCGCCCTCGAAGACGACGTACGCGCACTCTTCCTCGGCCCACAGTTCCGGGTCGCGCAGCCGGGCCGACGGGTAGGCGCCGCGCCAGGCGAGGTAGCCGGCGTACTCGGGGCGGACGTCGGCGCATACGGCCGCACGCACGGCCGAGCGGTAGCCGTCCGCGCCGATCACCACGTCGTACCGCTCGGTGCGCCCGCCCGCGTGCACCTCGGCGCCGTCCGGCGTCACCTCGACCGCTTCGATCGCCGAGCCGGTCCGGAAGTCGGCCGCCTCCGGCACCCGGTGACGCAGCGCGCGCCAGAGCGGGCCCCAGTTGTAGGTGCGGAACGGGAAGGGCATCACGGCGATCTCACGGCCCAGCGGGCCGTCGGGCGCGGCGTCGTCCCGGACGTACCAGCGGCGGCTGACGAGCCGCACCCACGGCATCGAGGCGTCGAGATGGCCGGCCGCCTCCAGCTCCGCGTAGCGGTCGTTGTGTACGGCGAGCCCGACTCCGCGGTCGGCCAGGCGGCCCGCCGCACGCTCGTACACCGTGATCCTCTCGGTCCCGCCCCGCCCCAGCGCGAGCGCCGCCGCGCATCCCGCGATGCTCCCGCCCACGACCGCGACCCTGCCACCACGCATTCCGAGCCCCTTCGTCGTCCTCGGCGCCGGTCCGGCGCGCCGCGCGGGACCATGCTGCCAGCCAGGCGATCACCCGGCCCCGGGAATCCGCGCCGACGGCCGGATCCCGCCCTGGATCGGGCCGCCGGCGTGCCGCGGTTCGGCAGCGCCCGGAAGGGCTGCGGGACTGTTTCGATCTGTGACTGCGCCCGTGGGCGCGACCAGCCACAACGGGCCGCAGAGAATCGACGGCACATCGCGGCACTCCGAGCGGAGCGCTTACGCTGGCCGGTGTGCTGCGCGACGTGACTGCTGTTCGATACGTGACCCCGCTCAGGTCCGGCGGCTCCGTCCCCGGAGTCGTCGAGGCCGACGACCTCGGCACGTATGTCGTGAAGTTCACCGGCTCGGCACAGGGCCACAAGGCGCTGGTCGCCGAGGTGATCGTCGGTGAACTCGCCCGCGCGCTCGGCCTGCGCTTCCCCGAACTGGTCCTCGTGCACTTCGACCCGGCCATCGCCGCCGACGAGCCGCACCAGGAGGTGCGCGATCTGCACGACGCCAGTGCGGGGGTCAACCTGGGGATGGACTACCTGTCGGGGGCGAAGGACTTCACCCCGGAGATCGCGAAGACCTTCCCCGTGGACCCTCTGGAGGCCGGCCGGATCGTCTGGCTCGACGCCCTGACCGTCAACGTGGACCGTACGGTGCACAGCTCCAACCTGATGGTCTGGCCGACGTTCGGCACCGCGCCCGCGCGCCTGTGGCTCATCGACCACGGCGCCGCCCTCGTCTTCCACCATCGCTGGGACACCACGACCCCGGGCAAGAAGTACGACTTCCGCCACCACGCCCTCGGCCACTACGGCCCCGACGTCCGGGCCGCCGACGCCGAACTGGCCCCCCGCGTGACCGAGGAGCTGCTGCGGGCCGTCGTCGCCGAGGTGCCGGACCCCTGGCTGGCCGAGGACGCCGGGTTCGCCACGCCCGACGACGTCCGCGCCGCCTATGTCGACTACCTCCTCTCGCGCGTCCGGCTGTCCCAGGAGTGGCTGCCCACCGACTTCCCGAGCCGTGAGGAACTCGCGGCCGAGGAGGCCGCCCGCGCGGCGAAGACCCAGCAGGGCCGCCCGGCCTGGCTCAAGCGGGTCCCCGACCTGCACGGCAAGCCGGCGGCGGAACAGGATTGGTCGGTGCACCTCGGATGACCCACCGCGTCCAGATCGAGTACTGCACCCAGTGCCGCTGGCTGCCACGCGCGGCCTGGCTGGCGCAGGAGCTGCTCATCACCTTCGAGACCGAGCTGACCGAGCTGTCGCTCAAGCCCGGCACCGGGGGTGTCTTCGTCGTCCGTGTGGACGACGAGGTCGTCTGGGACCGCCGCGAACAGGGCTTCCCGGAGCCCACGGCGGTCAAGCGCCTCGTCCGCGACCGTGTGGCCCCGGGGAAGCCGCTGGGCCACTCGGACAGGGCCGCCGAGTGATGTCGGCCCGTCCGGCGGCCGGCATATCGGCCCGGCCGGCGTCCGGCGTCCGGTGAAGGGCACCAGGAGGACGAGCCTCGACCTCACGTCGCTGCTTCTCGGACTGGTCTTCGGTGTCGGCACCAACCTCCTCACCGCGGACCCGGACGGCTGGTGGGGCCCGCTGCGCGCGGTGAACCGGTACGCCGTCGTATGGCTTCCGGTCGGCGTCGCGGCCGTGGTCGCCCGGGAACTCGGGCTGCGGTGGCGGGAGCGGCGCAGGGTGCCCTGGACGCGGGACGACAGCCCGTACCCCGGCCTGGAGGCCTTCGCCGAGGACCGTACGGACGTCTTCTTCGGCCGTGAGGACGAGATCCGGGACGCGGTGCGCGCGTTGACCGCCGCCCGCTCGCCCGCGCAGCGCGTGCTCACCGTGGTCGGCCCGTCCGGCTGCGGCAAGTCCTCCTTCGTCGCGGCGGGCGTCCTGCCGGAACTCGGGCGTCGCCGCTGGGCGGTCCTCGGCCCGCTCCGACTCGGCTCCAGCCCCTTCCTTGCTCTGGCACAGGCCCTGACACCGCGCGCGACGGAGCGACAGGACGACCCGGTCGTACGACTTGCGCGCGAGATGCGCCAAGAGGCCTCGGACGGAGGCGACCTGACGGTGTGTCCGGCAGCGCTGCGAGCGGCTCTGGGGAACCGGGCGCGGATGGTCCTCGCGATCGACCAGTTCGAGGACGTCGTCCGCATGACCTCGTCCGCCGAACGCGAGCTGTTCCTGGGGACGTTACGGGTGCTGGTGCACGCACTCCCGCAGCTGCACCTCGTCCTCACCCTGCCGTCCGGCTTCCTGCACGACCCCGCGCTGGAGCGGTACGCCGACCTCCTGCGCACCCGGTTCCCGCTCGGCACGCTCACCTCGCGGCAGACCAGGGCCGTCATCGCGGGACCTGCGCGGGCCGCGGGCGCGGACATCGCCGAGGAGGTGGTGGACGACCTGGTGGTCGAGGCCACCGAGGGCGACGCCCTGCCCCTGCTCGGCCAGTTGCTGCGCGACCTGTACGAGGCGGCGGGCCCGGACCACGTCATCGGACGGGAGCTGCTGGCGCGGACCGGCCCGCTGTCCCAGGCCATCGCCCGGTACGCGGAAGGCGCCTATGCGCGGCTCGTCGCCGAACACCCCGAAGAGCGGGTGGAGTCGGTGCTCCTGAGGTTCGTCGCCTGGGACGAAAGGGGCTTCTCCCGGCAGTCCGTTCGCCGACCCTCCCTGGACGCGGCCGGACTGGCGGTCGTCGAGGACCTGCGCCAGGCCCGCCTCGTCACGGATGTCGACGAGGGCGAGGCCTTCGACCTCGTCCACGAGGCGCTGCTGCGGCACTGGCCCCGACTGCGCGAGCTGACGGAACGTCACCAGGGTGTACTGCGCCGCAGCACGGACCTTGAACGCCGGGCCGCGGCCTGGCTGGCGAACGACCGGTCCGCGGACGACCTGTTGCACGGGCAGCGGCTCGCCCAGGCACGGGAACTGGCCGGGTCGCACGGCGTCTCCGCGGTGCTCGCCGAGTTGGTCGCCGCCTCCCGGGCGAGGGCGGAGGCCACGGCCGAGGAGCGTGCCGGCGATCTCGCCGAGCGGGCCCAGCAGGCCTACGCGCTGCGTGGGGAGAGGCAGTTGGCGCTGGCGCTCGCGGCGGCCGCCGTACGCGAGTTCACGGCGACCGAGAAGGTGGCTCTCACCCTGTGGGGGATCGGGCACGGCCCGGTGGTCGACAACCTCGGACTCGGGCACGCGGGGACGGTGCTCGCGCTCGGCTGGGACCCGGGGAGCGGGCAGCTGCGGACGACAGGGACGGAGGGTGACTTGTGCACCTGGACGGCTCGCGGTGACCTGGTCAGCCAGGAGCCCGTGGGACTGGGGGAGTTGCGAGGGGCGGGCATCGCCGGGGACGCCTACTGGGTGGACACCCCTGGGATGCTCGCCGTAAGACGCTTCGACGCTCCCGAGTTCTGGTCCGCCACGGGCGCGGCCGGTCCCTTCGGAGACCGGGCGTTCGCGCTGTCACCGGACGGCTGGCGCGCCGCCGCCCAGCTGGCCGGCAGCGGCGTCGACATCATCGACTTCACACCTGTGCCGCAGGGACGGCTCGCAGAGGTACGCCACTCCTACGAGGCGCCGCCGATCAAGGCGCCGGCGTGGTCGCCCGACTGCTCGCTCCTGGCGCTGTTCTCCTGGAACGAGCTGCGCGTCGTACGGCTGCCGGACGGCGAGCCGGCCTGGCGGATCGTCAGGGGGGACGATGAACTTCCCGGAACCACCTCGTGGTTCGCCTGGGCCCCGGACGGCCGACGAGCCGCGGAGGCGTCCCGTCGTACCGTGCGGATCAGGGCCGCCGAGGACGGCACCGTCCTGGACGAGTGGGACACCGGGGTGGAAGCCGGCGGTGTCTTCTGGTCGCCCGACGGAGAGATGGTGGCCGTGGCGGTGTCCGACGCCGGCCGGGAAGCGAGCGCGGCGATCACGGTGTGGCGGGTCGCCGACCACACGCTGCTGCGCCGCCTGCGTACCCCCTGGGGCGCCGAGGAGATCGCCTGGCGCGCCGACAGCACCTGCTTCGCCTGGCGGTCGCGGTTCAGCGGCGTGTGGATCGGTGATCACGGCTCGTGGCGTCCCCGGCCGCTGCCGGGCGGCTTGCTGCGCAGCGTTTCGTCGGAAGCGGGGCGGGTGGCCGCCGTCGTGCAGGGTGGCGATGCCGTCCACGTGACGGAGCCCGGCACCGGCGCCGGACCGTGGAAGGTCGTCACGGCTCGCGATCCGAAGCCGGTGCTGCTCGCCTGGCAGCCGGGGGCGGACCGGCTGGCGGTCTGCTTCGCCGGCGGCCGCGTGGAGATCGTGGACCCCGCCGCAGGCCGCTGTGCCGCCGCGACGTCCACGGCGTACGACATGGTTGACGGCGTCCTGTGGTCCCCGGACGGTTCGCTCCTCGCCACGGTCAGCCATGACTTCGTGACGGTCACCCACCGCATCGAGGTCTGGGATCCCGTGACGGGTAGCCGCCTAGCCCGGACCGAGGACATCGAGCGCGGGACCGACGTGCTGGCCTGGAGCCCCGACGGCCGTCGTCTCGTGACCGCCGAGAAAGAGGGCCCCCTGGTGGTCCGGGACGCCTCGACCGGCCGACGGCTGCTCGACATCCCCGTGGACGAAGGGGCTACCGCGGGCGCTGCCTGCTGGTCGCCCGACGGGCGTCGGATCGCCTTCCTCGACGGGGAGTCGGCCGTACGGATCTGCGGAGCCGACGACGGCGCACCCCTGGTGCGATCCGCCGCCACCTACGGGAAGGCCGCCGTACTGCTGTGGTCCCCCGACGGACGCCTGCTCGCGACCGCGGGGGACGGGTGGGTCGCCTTCTGGCGGGCGGAGACGGGGGAGTGCCAGGCGGTGTCCCGGCTGGAGTGCCGGGTGCCGCTGGACGCGCGCTGGTCCGGCGACGGCCGCTCGTTCGCCGTGATCGGCGAGAACCACCGCCGCTACACCTGGTCGCTGCCCGACGGCACGGACGCCCGGCGGTGCGAAGCGCTCCTGGAGCGGTCGGCGGACGAGCTGCGCGCGCTGACCGCCGAGGAGCGCCGACGGTACGGGCTGTCCACGTGAACGCCCCCGGCACCGGGTGGCGCCGGGGGCGTGGGCGGGGTCAGCCGCGCAGCTGCTCGTACGCCGGCAGGGTGAGGAAGTCGGCGTAGTCGTCGTCGAGGGACACCTGGAGCAGCAGGTCGTGGGCCTGCTGCCAGTGACCGGCCGCGAAGGCCTCCTCGCCGATCTCCTTGCGGATGGAGTCCAGTTCCTCGGCGGCGACCTTGCGGGCCAGCTCCGGGGTGGCCCTGTCGCCGTTCTCGAACTCGACGCCCGCGTTGATCCACTGCCAGATCTGGGAGCGGGAGATCTCCGCGGTGGCCGCGTCCTCCATCAGGTTGAAGATGGCGACCGCGCCGAGCCCGCGCAGCCAGGCCTCGATGTACCGGATGCCGACCTGGACGGCGTTGACGAGCCCGTGGTAGGTCGGCTTCGCGTCCAGCGAGTCGATCGCGATGAGGTCGGCCGCCTCGACGTGGACGTCCTCGCGCAGGCGGTCCTTCTGGTTCGGCCGGTCGCCGAGGACCCGGTCGAAGGACTCCATGGCGATCGGGACCAGGTCCGGGTGGGCGACCCAGGAGCCGTCGAAGCCGTCGTTCGCCTCGCGGTCCTTGTCGGCGCGGACCTTCTCGAAGGCCACCTTGTTGACCTCGGCGTCCTTACGGGAGGGGATGAAGGCCGCCATGCCGCCGATGGCGTGCGCACCGCGCTTGTGGCAGGTGCGGACGAGGAGTTCGGTGTACGCCCGCATGAACGGGGCGGTCATCGTCACGGCGTTGCGGTCCGGCAGGACGAACTTCGGCCCGCCGTCGCGGAAGTTCTTCACGATGGAGAACAGGTAGTCCCAGCGGCCGGCGTTCAGCCCGGAGGCGTGGTCGCGCAGTTCGTAGAGGATCTCCTCCATCTCGTACGCCGCCGTGATCGTCTCGATCAGGACGGTGGCGCGGACGGTGCCCTGCGGGATGCCGAGGTAGTCCTGCGCGAAGACGAACACCTCGTTCCACAGGCGGGCCTCGAGGTGCGACTCGGTCTTGGGCAGGTAGAAGTACGGGCCCTTGCCGAGGTCCAGCAGACGCCGGGCGTTGTGGAAGAAGTACAGGCCGAAGTCGACGAAGGCGCCGGGGACCGGCTTGCCGTCGGCGTCGACGAGGTGGCGCTCGTTCAGGTGCCAGCCGCGCGGGCGCATGACGACGGTCGCCAGCTCCTCGTTCGGGCGCAGGGCGTACGACTTGCCGGTGCGCTCGTCCGTGAAGTCGATGTGGCGGGTGTAGGCGTCGCTCAGGTTGACCTGGCCGAGGATCACGTTCTCCCAGGTGGGCGCGGAGGCGTCCTCGAAGTCGGCGAGCCAGATCCGCGCGCCGGAGTTGAGCGCGTTGATGGTCATCTTGCGGTCGGTGGGGCCGGTGATCTCGACGCGCCGGTCGTTCAGCGCGGCCGGGGCCGGGGCGACCTGCCAGGAGTCGTCCGCGCGGACGGCGGCCGTCTCCGGGAGGAAGTCGAGCGTGGAGGTGCGGGCGATCTCGGCGCGGCGCTCCGCACGGCGGGCGAGGAGTTCGTCACGGCGCGGGGTGAACCGCTGGTGCAGCTCCGCCACGAAGGCGAGCGCCGCGTCGGTGAGGACCTCCTCCTGCCGGGGCAGGGGCTCGGCGTCGACGATGGCCAGCGGGGACGGCGCTGGTGCGGACATGAGCTGTCACTTCCTTCAGCGGTGGCACCGGGTGCCAAGTGGCGCGAATAGGACAGTGAGCGCCCGCTGTGCGGTCGGACGCTCCTGAACAGTGGATAGTAGTTTCCTCATCGTGGAACTTCAATGGTTTGTTGATGTCGAGATTCTCTGAGTCGAGGCAAGGTGGCGCTCGGTGCCACCCCGTTCACTCAA
The DNA here is from genome assembly GCF_044541035.1 of Streptomyces sp. NPDC085866. Lineage (NCBI taxonomy): Bacteria > Bacillati > Actinomycetota > Actinomycetes > Kitasatosporales > Streptomycetaceae > Streptomyces > Streptomyces sp. NPDC085866. Next base: position 77,095 of record NZ_JBITSQ010000004.1, on the reverse strand, counting down.
GGTGGCTCAGGTCGGCCTCCGTGTCGATGTCGTACGGCTCGGCCACGTCCGCGCACTCCACGAGACGGACCGCCGAGGCGTGTTCCTTCAGGTAGGCGCGTGCGCCGCGGTCGCCGGTGGCGGTCGCCGCGATGCCCGCCCAGTGGGCCGCGCCGAAGAGCACCGGATGCCCGCGTACGCCGTCGTAGGCGGCCGAGACCAGCGAGGTGTCGCCCTCGTACGCGCCGAGTACCCGGGCCACCGCGTCCGGCCCGATCCCCGGCTGGTCGACCAGGCTCACCAGGGCCGCGCGCACCTCCGTACCGGCGAGCGAGCCGAGCCCGGCGCGCAGGGAGGAGCCCATGCCCTCGGCCCAGTCGGGGTTGTCGACCAGTACGCAGCCGCCCAGCTCGGCCCGCTCCCGGACGTCGTCCGCCCGTGCGCCCAGGACGACGTGGATCCGGTCGCATCCGGCCGCACGCAGCACCCCGACCGCGTGTTCGACCAGGGGGCGTCCCCGGTGCTCCAGCAGCGCCTTGGGCCGCCCGCCGAGCCGTCTGCCGCCGCCGGCCGCGAGCAGCAGCCCGGCGATCTCCTCACGATGGTCCCGCTTGTCCGTCATGCGTCCTGCATACCTGACGCGGGCCGCGGCAGCCGGTTCCCTTGGGCTGAATTTCGGTCCGCGCTGTGGCGCCGCGGGGCGGCGTGGCGTTTACTGACCCGCGCATGACGGCGTGCCAGGGGGGAGGGCTGTGTTGCGGAGCTTGGGGCAAAGGCCAGTGACCGGCAGCGACGAGGATCCGAGAGTGGCGGAACTGCGGACCGCGGTGTCCCGGCTGCGCCGCGAACTCGCCGCGCTCCCGTCCGAGTTCCCCGACCGGGGCATAGCCGAGGACGAGCTGGCCACCCTGGCCGCGATGGCCACCGACGGCATGCCGGAGATCCCGCGCCTGCGCAGGTCCCTGTTACTGATCGCCGGCGCGATCGGCTCGGTCAGCGCACTGGCGCGCGGGCTGACGGGGGTGCGGGACGCGGTGGACCTGTTCGGGGAGCCGCCGCGCGACCGGCAGGGCGGATGAACCGGCCCTCCGTCAACCCTCGTTGACAACCTCCACGAAAGGCTGCCGCAGCCTCCTCCAGGCCGCCGCACTGTCGATACGCCGCGTCGGTGGTCATACGAAAACGTGATGGTGGGCGCGGCCTGCGGTGTGACGGTCGTCGGCGCCCTGGCCGGCGTACTGCTCCTGGACGAGTCCGCGGGGCTGCGCGAGTTCTTCGCCCACCAGGACCTCGTGCTGAACTCCCACGCCTTCGTGGTGGTCGTGGTGGGCGCGCTCGCGCTTCAGCGGCGCGGGGAACCGCGCGACAAGCCACGACGTATCCGCAGCCGCCGACGATCCGCAGCCCCCTCCGCTAGGCGCCCGAACTGGCCAGCGCCTGGGAAAGCTCCACGGCGATCCCCTGCAGCACAGGCACGATCTTGTCCGTCGCCGCCTCCGTCACCCGCCCCGCGGGCCCGGAGATGGAGATCGCGGCGGCCGTGGGGGAGTCCGGCACGGACACCGCGAGGCACCGCACCCCGATCTCCTGCTCGTTGTCGTCCACGGCGTATCCCAGCCGACGCACGTCCTCCAGCGCGGCCAGGAACCCGTCCGGCGTGGTGATGGTCTTCTCCGTCGCCGCAGGCATGCCGGTACGGGCGAGCAGGGCCCGCACCTCCTCGTCGGGCACGGAGGCCAGCAGCGCCTTGCCCACACCCGTCGAGTGCGGCAGGACCCGCCGCCCCACCTCGGTGAACATCCGCATCGAGTGCTTCGACGGCACCTGCGCCACGTACACGATCTCGTCGCCGTCCAGCAGCGCCATGTTCGCCGTCTCGCCGGTCTCCTCGACCAGCCTGGCGAGGTACGGCCGCGCCCAGGTGCCGAGCAGCCGGGACGCGGACTCGCCGAGCCGGATCAGCCGCGGGCCGAGCGCGTACCGCCGGTTCGGCTGCTGGCGTACGTAGCCGCAGGCCACCAGCGTGCGCATCAGGCGGTGGATGGTGGGAAGCGGCAGTCCGCTGGTGGCGGACAGCTCGCTGAGGCCGACCTCGCCGCCCGCGTCCGCCATTCGCTCGAGCAGGTCGAAGGCACGCTCCAGTGACTGGACCCCGCCGCTGGCGGAGGACTTGGCGGAGTCGTTGGTGCTGGCGCTGGACGTCGGCACGGCGCGTTCCTTTCGGGACTGGCAGGAAGGGCAGAAGCCTACCCGGCAGTCGGTTGACTCCCTGCTTGTACGTAGCTACGTTCTGCTTGCTGGAATTATAATTCCGCTTTGTGGAAACGTCCAGAGTGGGCGCTCGTCGGGCTCTGTCCAGAAGTGTGCCTCTTGACGGCGGGGTGGCGGGAGTGAAGACTCCTTCAACAGAACGTTGAATTCCGTTACGTGGGTGTAAATCCCGTTTCCTGGAAGTAAAACGGCGGCAGAGAGAGGGGTTCGGGTGTCCGACGCTGAACTGGTGCTGCGCTCGACGCGCGTCATCACTCCGGAAGGGACACGGGCCGCCACGGTCACCGTGTCCGCAGGCAGGATCACGGCCGTGCTGCCGTACGACGCCGAGGTCCCGGCCACGGCACGCCTGGAGGACTTCGGCGACCACGTCCTGCTGCCCGGCCTGGTCGACACCCACGTGCACGTCAACGACCCGGGCCGTACCGAGTGGGAGGGCTTCTGGACCGCCACGCGCGCGGCGGCGGCCGGCGGCATCACCACGCTCGTCGACATGCCCCTGAACTCCCTCCCGCCGACCACCACGGTCGAGAACCTGCGGGTGAAGCAGAAGGTGGCCGTCGACAAGGCGCACATCGACGTCGGCTTCTGGGGCGGCGCCCTGCCCGACAACGTCAAGGACCTGCGCCCACTGCACGACGCGGGGGTCTTCGGCTTCAAGGCGTTCCTGTCGCCGTCGGGCGTGGACGAGTTCCCGCACCTCGACCAGGAGCAGCTGGCCCAGTCCCTGGCGGAGATCGCCGGTTTCGACGGCCTGCTGATCGTGCACGCGGAGGACCCGCACCACCTCGCCGCCGCCCCCCAGCAGGGCGGCCCCAAGTACGCCGACTTCCTCGCCTCCCGGCCGCGTGACGCCGAGGACACGGCCATCGCGAACCTCGTCGCGCAGGCCAGGCGGCTCAACGCGCGCGTGCACATCCTGCACCTGTCCTCCAGCGACGCGCTGCCGCTGATCGCCGCCGCCCGGGCCGAGGGCATCCGCGTCACGGTCGAGACCTGCCCGCACTACCTGACGCTCACGGCCGAGGAAGTCCCCGACGGCGCCAGCGAGTTCAAGTGCTGCCCGCCCATCCGCGAGTCCGCCAACCAGGACCTGCTCTGGCAGGCGTTGGCCGACGGCACCATCGACTGCGTCGTCACCGACCACTCGCCCTCGACGGCCGACCTGAAGACCGACGACTTCGCCACCGCCTGGGGCGGCATCTCCGGCCTCCAGCTGAGCCTGTCGGCCGTGTGGACCGAGGCCCGCAGGCGCGGCCACGGCCTGGAGGACGTGGTCCGCTGGATGTCCACGCGGACGGCCGCCCTGGTCGGCCTGCGCGACAAGGGCGCCATCGAGGCGGGCCGCGACGCCGACTTCGCCGTCCTCGCCCCCGACGAGACCTTCACCGTCGACCCGGCCGGCCTCCAGCACCGCAACCGGGTCACCGCGTACGCCGGCAAGACCCTGTACGGCGTCGTCAAGTCCACCTGGCTGCGCGGCGAGCGCATCGTCGCGGACGGCGAGTTCACCGAGCCGAGGGGCCGACTGCTCTCCCGCCCTCAGTAAGCCACCCTGCGCACCCGCATCCCGCCGACTCCCGAAAGGAACCCCTGATCACCGTGACGGCGCAGCAACATTCGAGTTGGGCCAGCTTCACCGGCGACGCGAACCCCTACGGAGGAGGCGACCCGTACGCGGACTACCGCACCGCCGACTTCCCCTTCACCCAGTACGCCAACCTCGCCGACCGGCAGCTCGGTGCCGGGGTCATCGCCGCCAACGACGAGTTCTTCGCCCAGCGGGAGAACCTGCTGCTGCCCGAGGCCGCCGAGTTCGACCCCGAGCACTTCGGCCACAAGGGCAAGATCATGGACGGCTGGGAGACCCGCCGCCGGCGCGGCGCCTCCGCCGAGCACCCCTGGCCCACGGCCGAGGACCACGACTGGGCGCTGGTCCGCCTCGGCGCGCCGGGTGTCGTGCGCGGCATCGTCGTCGACACGGCCCACTTCCGGGGCAACTACCCGCAGGCGGTGTCGGTCGAGGGTGCCTCGGTGCCCGGCTCCCCGTCGCCCGAGGAGCTGCTGTCCGACGACGTGAAGTGGACGACGCTCGTCCCGCGCACGGCGGTGGGCGGCCACGCGGCGAACGGCTTCGCCGTCTCCGTCGAACAGTGCTTCACCCACCTGCGCGTCAACCAGCACCCCGACGGCGGCATCGCGCGCCTGCGCGTGTACGGCGAGGTCGTACCCGACCCCGAGTGGCTGTCGGTCCTGGGCACCTTCGACGTGGTCGCGCTGGAGAACGGCGGCCAGGTCGAGGACGCCTCCAACCTCTTCTACTCGCCGGCCACCAACACCATCCAGCCGGGCCGTTCGCGCAAGATGGACGACGGCTGGGAGACGCGCCGCCGCCGCGACCAGGGCAATGACTGGATCCGCTACCGGCTGGCCGCCCAGTCGCAGATCCGCGCGATCGAGATCGACACGGCCTACCTGAAGGGCAACAGCGCCGGCTGGGCTTCGGTCTCCGTCAAGGACGGCGAGAACGGCGACTGGACCGAGATCCTCCCGCGCACCCGCCTCCAGCCCGACACCAACCACCGCTTCGTACTCCCGCAGCCGGCGGTCGGCACGCACGCACGCGTGGACATCTTCCCCGACGGCGGCATCTCCCGCCTGCGGCTGTACGGCACCCTGACGGAGGCAGGCGCGGCAGCCCTGTCGACGCGCCACCAGGAGCTGGGCGGCTGATCCGCCCTCGCGCGCGCGTGGGGCGCACCGGCCGGGACAGCACCGGTGCGCCCCACGTGTCCTCTCAGGACGGGCGTGGTCCGAAAAGGCTCACGCCGCGTGTCCTCCGTCCACCGCGAACTCGGCCCCGGTGACGTACGCCGCCTCCGGCCCGGCCAAGTACGCCACCATGGACGCCACTTCCTCCGCCGTCCCGAACCGACCGAGCGCCGTCATCGCCGCCTGCGCGGACGCGTACGGCCCGGACGCCGGGTTCATGTCCGTGTCCGTCGGCCCGGGATGGACGATGTTCGCGGTGATCTCACGCTCCCCCAGCTCCCGCGCGAGCGCCTTCGTCAGGCCCACCAGCGCCGCCTTGCTCGTCGCGTACAGCGTCCCGCCCGGCCCCGGCACCCGCTGCGTCATGCACGTACCGATCGTGAGGATCCGCCCGCCGGCCGGCATCCGCGCGGCAGCCGCCTGGGAGGCCAGGAACACTCCGCGCACGTTCACCGCGAGCACCAGGTCGACCTCCTCCAGCGTGAGCGCGGGCAGCGGGCCCAGCAGCCCCACGCCCACGTTGTTCACCAGCACGTCGAGCCCGCCGTACACCTCCGCCGTACGCTCCACCGCCCCCGCCGCCTCGTCGGCGTCCGCCGAGTCGGCACGCAGGGCCACCGCCCGGCGCCCCAGCGCCTCCACGGCCCGCACGACGTCCTCGGCCGCCTCCTTGCCGTTCACATAGGTCACCGCCACATCCGCACCCGCGCGCGCGAGCCGCAGGGCGACCGCCGCCCCGATGCCCCGGCTGCCGCCGGTCACCAGGGCCACCTTGCCGTTCAGAGTTCCGTGAGTCGTCATGCCTCCATCCCAGCGGCCACGAGGGCCGTCCGCTGGCGGCGAACGGACACCGAATCCGGCCCCGCCGGAACTCTTCGCTCCATGTCCGCGTTGTCCCCGCGTGACCCTTCAGCAAGAGATCGTCGGCAACGCCATGCAGATGGCGGTCGTCAACCTGCACCCCGGCCAGACCGTGTACTGCGAGGCGGGGAAGTTCCTGTTCAAGACGACGAACGTGACCATGGAGACCCGCCTGTCCGGCCCGTCGGGCAACGGCAACGGCGGTCAGCAGAGCGGCTCGGGCGGCGGCATGGGCGGCATGCTGCGCCAGGCCATGGGCACCGCCATGCAGGTCGGCCAGCGCATGCTGGCCGGCGAATCGCTGGCGTTCCAGCACTTCACCGCCCAGGGCGGCGAGGGCACGGTCGGCTTCGCGGGCGTGCTGCCCGGCGAGATGCGCGCCCTGGAGCTGGACGGCACGCGCGCGTGGTTCGCCGAGAAGGACGCCTTCGTGGCCGCCGAGTCCACCGTCCAGTTCGGCATAGCCTTCCAGGGCGGCCGTACGGGCATGAGCGGCGGCGAGGGCTTCATCCTGGAGAAGTTCACCGGGCACGGCACGGTGATCATCGCGGGCGCGGGCAACTTCATCGACCTGAACCCGGCGGACTTCGGCGGCCGGATCGAGGTGGACACGGGCTGTGTCGTCGCCTTCGAGGAGGGCATCCAGTACGGCGTCCAGCGCATCGGCGGGCTCAACCGCCAGGGCATCATGAACGCCGTCTTCGGCGGCGAGGGCCTGTCCCTGGCCACGCTGGAGGGCAACGGAAGGGTGATCCTGCAGTCCCTCACCATCGAGAGCCTCGCCAACGCCCTGAAGAAGGCCCAGGGCGGCGACAAGCAGGGCCCGACCGGCGGACTGTTCTCGACGCACACGGGCTGAACCGATGAGTTGCGGATGTGTGCGGGGTTCGGAACTGCGGGCTCTCAGCTGAGTTCAAGCGCGGCCTGGCGGGAATGGGCGAATGCCGTCTGTCGGCGTCCGCCGCGTCGACAGGCTTCCCCTGGAAGCCAACGAGGGTTCGTGTGCCGAATGGGTGACCTTCCCGGTCGTCCTCGGCGCCGGCCGCCGAAGACGCCCGGGGCTGAGGCGCGGCAGGTTAACTTCCCGAAAACTCATCGGACTTGACGGGAAAATCTTCAACTTTGTCGTTGACATGCCAACGTCTACGCGCGTCATCATGGAGCCATGAGATTCCCCCCACGCGCAACTCGCATCGGTGCTGCAGCCGCCCTCCTGTCCGCCCTCCTCGTGGGCGGCACCGTCTCCGCCACCACGGCGGAGGCCGCTGCGTCCGTCGGCAGCATCTGCTACAGCGACCTGCCGTCGCAGGCGTACGACACCCTGGACCTCATCGACCAGGGCGGTCCCTTCCCGTACTCGCAGGACGGCATCGTCTTCTCGAACCGTGAAGGCGTCCTGCCCAAGCAGTCGTCCGGCTACTACCACGAGTACACGGTGAAGACCCCCGGCTCCTCCACCCGCGGTGCCCGGCGCATCGTCACCGGTGAGGAGTACCAGGAGGACTACTACACCTCGGACCACTACGCCACGTTCGACCTGATCGACTTCGGCTGCTGAGCCGGAGGGTCCGGTCCTGGGCAGCGGTGCGCCCGGCCGGTGGTCCGGTCCGCGCTCAGCCGGACTTCCGGCCGTCCGCGACGGCGAACAACGCGAACGCGAGCAGCAGGAGCGCCACGCTCGCGTAGACCTCGTAGCCGTCGAGGAAGCCGATCCGCTGCACGAGACCCACGTGCCAGTGGGTGAACTCGTGCACCAGGCCCATGACGCCCTGGACCAGGGCGATGAATCCGAGAAGTTCCAGCACTTGTTTCATGGCACGACTCTCGCCCCGCGGCTTCCTCCCACGCATCGGCCGCGGGGCGAGGCATGTCTGCCGGAGGAACGACGTCCCGCCCGGGCGGCACCACCGAAAGTTCACGGCGGTGCGACTTTGGTCGGCGATCCGCGGCACGGGCCGGTCGCCCGAGCCGATCCTGCGTAGATTTGACGACCGTGAGCAAAGACGAGCCGGCGCGGGCGCCGCAGGAGTTCGCGGGCCGCCGGTGGCTGTTCCCGTCCGCCCTGATGCACGAACTGGAGCCGGACGCCGGGGCCTCGGGCCGCCGGCCGCGGCGCACCGCGCGCGACTGGGTCGTCGACTTCTCGTGCTTCCTGCTGGCCGTCGTCCTCGGCCTGGCGGCCGCGCAGTCCCTGCCCCAGGAACCCGGACTGCCGTACTCCCTCGCCGTGCTCGACCAGGTGCTGGGCGCCCTCGCCTGCGGGGCGCTCTGGCTGCGCCGCCGGTGGCCGGTCGGGCTCGCCGTGGCGATGATCCCGGTCGGGTTCCTGTCCAACACCGCGGGCGGCGCCGGGATGGTCGTCATCTTCACCCTCGCGGTGCACCGGCCCTTCCGCCACGTCGCCTGGATCGGCGGCATCGAACTCGCCCTGCTCCCCCTCTTCTACTGGCTGCGCCCCGACCCCGAACTGCCCTATGCCGGCGTCGTCGCGTTCACCGTGCTGCTCACCGTCTCCCTCATCGGCTGGGGCAAGTTCGTCCGTTCCAAGCGGCAGCTCACGCTGAGCCTGCGCGACCGGGCCCGGCGCGCGGAGACCGAGGCACGGCTGCGCGCCGAGCAGGCGCAGCGGCTCGCCCGCGAAGCCATCGCCCGCGAGATGCACGACGTGCTGGCGCACCGGCTCACCCTGCTCAGCGTGCACGCCGGAGCCCTGGAGTTCCGGCCGGACGCGCCCCGGGACGAGATAGCGCGGGCGGCCGGGGTCATCCGGGAGAGCGCCCACGAGGCGTTGCAGGACCTCAGGGAGATCATCGGCGTGCTGCGGGCGGGGGAGTCCGACGACGCGGCCGGGAGCCGCCCGCAGCCGACGCTGGCCGCGCTGGACGCGCTGGTCGGCGAGTGCCGTGAGGCGGGCATGAAGGTCACCCTCGACCAGCGCGTCACCGACCCGGCCGCCGTCCCCGCCTCGGTCGGCCGCACCGCCTACCGCATCGCTCAGGAGGCTCTGACCAACGCCCGCAAGCACGCCCCCGGCACCGACGTCACCGTCCGGGTCACCGGCGCCCCCGGCTCCGGCCTGACGATCACGGTGCGCAACCCCGCCCCCGAATCCGACGCTGCGCCGGTCCCCGGTTCCGGACAGGGCCTGATCGGCCTGACCGAACGCGCCACTTTGACCGGCGGCAGCCTGGAGCACGGGGCGACGGCGGACGGGGGGTTCGAGGTGCGGGGGTGGCTGCCGTGGGGCGGGGACTGAGCTGCGGCGGGGCGGCCGCCGTTGGCCGGGACGTGCCCACCACGCCGCGTCCCCGTGATTACGTAACCCCCATGACTGCGACTCCGATCAGACTCCTCCTTGTCGACGACGACCCCCTGGTGCGTGCCGGACTCGCGCTGATGATGGGTGGGTCCGGGGACATCGAGATCGTCGGGGAGGCCGCCGACGGCGACCAGGTCGAGGACGCGGTCCGGCGGACCCGGCCGGACGTCGTGCTCATGGACATCCGGATGCCGTCGGTGGACGGGCTCACGGCCACCCGGAGTCTGCGGGAGCGGGCGGACGCACCCGAGGTCGTGGTGCTCACCACCTTCCACGCAGACGAGCAGGTGCTGCACGCCCTGCGCGCGGGCGCCGCCGGGTTCGTGCTCAAGGACACCCCGCCCGCCGAGATCGTCGACGCGGTGCGCCGGGTGGTGGCCGGGGAGCCGGTGCTGTCGCCCGCCGTCACCCGCCAGTTGATGCGGCACGCGGCCGGCACCGCCGCCGACTCCCGGCAGGAACGCGCGCGGGAGCGGCTCGCCACGCTGGGCGACCGCGAGCGGGAGGTCGCCGTCGCGGTCGGCCGGGGCCTGGCCAACGCCCAGATCGCCGCCGAACTCTTCATGAGCGTGGCCACCGTCAAGACCCACGTCTCGCGGATCCTGGCCAAGCTCGGCCTCAACAACCGGGTCCAGATCGCCCTGCTGGCCTACGACGCGGGACTTCTCGACGAGGACGGGCACTAAGCGGGCACCCCGCGCGTTGTCCCTGCACCGGGAGGTGCCCGGGAGGCCTCGGGGGAGTCCGGAAGGGGAGCGATGGACAGGCAACACGTGGTCGATCTGGGTGAGTTCGGGGAGGCCTTCCGCCGGGATCCGCATCCGGTGTACGCGCGCCTGCGCGAGCAGGGCCCCGTGCACCGCGTCCGGCTGCCGGGAGCGGAGGAGGGGTACGAGGCCTGGCTGGTGGTGGGGTACGAGGAGGCGCGGGCGGCGCTCGCCGACTCCCGGCTGGCCAAGGACGGCTCCAAGATCGGCGCGACCTTCCTGGACGAGGACATGATCGGCAAGCACCTGCTGGCCACCGATCCGCCTCAGCACACCCGCCTGCGCGCCCTGGTCACCCGTGCGTTCACGATGCGCCGGGTGGAGCGGCTGCGCCCGCGGATCCAGCAGATCACCGACGATCTGCTGGACGAGATGATGCCGCGCGGCCATGCCGACCTCATCGACGCGCTCGCCTTCCCGCTGCCCATCACCGTCATCTGCGAACTCCTCGGCGTCCCGGACATGGACCGCGCGGAGTTCCGGAAGATGTCCACCGAGGTGGTCGCACCGACCAACGGGGACACGGAGTACGAGGCGGTCATCCGTCTCGGCGAGTACCTCACCGAGCTGATCGAGGACAAGCGGTCCGCCGGGCCGACCGACGACCTGCTCAGCGACCTGATCCGCACCACCGCCGAGGACGGCGACCGGCTCTCCCCGCGGGAGCTGCGCGGCATGGCCTTCCTGCTGCTCATCGCCGGCCACGAGACCACCGTCAACCTGATCGGCAACGGCGTCCTCGCCCTCCTCACCCACCCCGACCAACTCGCCGCCCTGCGCGCCGACATGAGCCTCCTGGACGGCGCCGTCGAGGAGATGCTGCGCTACGAGGGCCCGGTGCAGAGCGCCACGTTCCGGTACGCCGCCGAGCGCCTGGAGATCGCCGGCACGGCGATCGAGCAGGGCGAGCACGTGATCGTCGGCCTCACCGCCGCCCAGCGCGACGGCGACCGCTACAGCGACCCGCACCGCTTCGACATCCGCCGCGACACCCGCGGCCACCTCGCCTTCGGCCACGGCATCCACTACTGCCTGGGCGCGCCCCTGGCCCGTCTGGAGGGCCGCACCGCCATCGGCACCCTCCTGGAGCGCGCCCCCGGACTCGCGCTCGACGGCTCCCCCGGCGAGTGGCTGCCGGGCCTGCTGATGAGAGGGATGCGCACCCTGCCGGTGCGCTGGTGAGCGAGGCGGCTTCAGCCGTACGACGGCTGCGCCCGGTCCTGGATCTCCGTCAGTCGCACCGGGCGGCGCTCCCGCCGGGACACCTCGCAGGCCTCGGCGATCCGCAGCGCCTGCAGGGCCTCACGGCCGTCGCACGGGTTGGGCCGCTGACCGTGCAGTACCTCGACGAAGGCGCACAACTCGGCCTCGTACGCGGGCCCGAACCGCTCCAGGAAGCCGGCCCACGGCTTGTCCGCGGGCGGCGGCCCGGTCGGCTCGGTGGAGGCGACCGGCGTACGGTCGTCCAGGCCCACCACGACCGTGTCCCGCTCCCCGGCCAGTTCCATGCGGACGTCGTAGCCGGCGCCGTTGAGCCGGGTCGCCGTCGCTGTGGCCAGCGTGCCGTCGTCCAGGGTGAGCAGGGCCGCGCCGGTGTCGACGTCACCGGCCTCGCGGAACATCGCGGGGCCGGCGTCCGACCCCGTCGCGTACACGTCCACGACCTCGCGGCCCGTCACCCAGCGCAGCACGTCGAAGTCGTGGATCAGCGTGTCCCGGAACAGTCCGCCGGACAGCGGCAGCCATTCCGGCGGGGGAGGGGACTGGTCGGAGGTCAGCGCCCGTACGGTGTGCAGCCGCCCGAGCCGTCCCGAGCGCACCGCCTCCCGGGCGCCCGCGTACCCCGCGTCGAAGCGCCGCTGGAAGCCCATCTGCAGCACCGTGCCGGCCGTCTCGACCTCGCCGAGCGCGTCCAGTGTGCCCGGCAGGTCGAGGGCGATCGGCTTCTCGCAGAAGACCGGCAGGCCGGAGCGGGCTGCCCGACCGATCAGTTCGGCGTGCGCCGCCGTGGCCGTGGTGATCACCACCGCGTCCACGCCCCACTTGAAGATCTCGTCCACCCCCGGCGCCGCCGTCTCGCCCAGGCGCTGCGCCAGCCCCTGCGCCCGCGCCGGGTCCGCGTCCGTCAGGATCAGCGATCCGACCTCACGGTGGCGGCTCAGCGTGTTCGCATGAATGGTGCCGATGCGGCCCGTACCGATGACCCCGATGCGCATGGAAACAAAGTGAGGGTGGACCCCGTTCGCTGTCAATACTAATGTCCGAACAACTGGACAATCTGTCTACACAACTTCCCGTCAACCGAGCACGGGGCTACGCTCGGGCCCGTGCCGAAACCAGATGTGGACCCCACCGTGTCGCTCGACCTCCGCGTGGACCGTAGTTCGCCGGTGCCGTTGTACTTCCAGCTCTCCCAGCAGCTGGAGGCCGCCATCGAGCAGGGCAGCCTTACGCCCGGCAGCCTCCTGGGCAACGAGATCGAGCTGGCCGCCCGACTCGGCCTGTCCCGGCCCACCGTCCGCCAGGCCATCCAGTCCCTCGTCGACAAGGGTCTGCTGGTCCGCCGCCGGGGCGTGGGCACCCAGGTCGTGCACAGCCAGGTCAAGCGCCCCCTGGAGCTGAGCAGCCTCTACGACGACCTGGAGGCGGCCGGCCAGCGGCCCGCGACCAAGGTCCTGGTGAACACCGTCGTCCCCGCCTCCGCCGAGGTCGCCGCAGCGCTCGCCGTCGCCGAGGGCAGCGACGTCCACCGCATCGAACGCCTGCGCCTCGCCCACGGCGAACCGATGGCCTACCTGGTCAACTTCCTGCCGCCCGGCCTGCTCGACCTGGACACCGGCCAGCTGGAGGCGACCGGCCTGTACCGGCTGATGCGCTCCGCCGGGATCACCCTGCACAGCGCCCGCCAGTCCATCGGTGCCCGCGGCGCCACGGCCGCCGAGGCCGAGCGGCTCGCCGAGGCGGAGGGCGCCCCGCTGCTCACCATGCAGCGCACCACCTTCGACGACACCGGTCGCGCGGTCGAGTTCGGCGACCACACCTACCGCCCCACCCGTTACTCCTTCGAGTTCCAGCTGCTCGTACGACCCTGAGCGCCCGCCGGTCATTCGTCGCAATGTCCGGACAATGCGACGGGGAGGCGGTCCCCGGTCGGGTCAGCAGTGTTCCCCGTGTTCGATACTGGAGTGTTTGGGGCCGCTGAGGGATCACCGGCCCCTTGCGTACGTACGGACACGGCAAGAAGGGCACGGCCTCGTGGCACGGTTTCGGACCTTGGTAGGCATAGCGCTGGCAGGGGCACTCTCCGTGTCCCTGGCGGGGTGCAGCAGCACCGGCGGCAAGCGGGCCGAGGACGCCCGCAAGGCCGCCGCCGCCCAGGGGAGGGCGGCGGTGAACACCCCCCGCTGGACCTTCGCGATGATCACCCACTCGGGAGACGGCGACACCTTCTGGGACATCGTGCAGAGCGGCGCCAAGCAGGCCGCCGTCAAGGACAACATCAACTTCCTGTACTCGCACGACGACGAGGCCCAGCAGCAGGCCCAGCTGGTGGACGCGGCGGTCGACAAGAAGGTCGACGGCATCATCGTCACCCTCGCCAAGCCCGACGCCCTCAAGGCCGCCGTGGCCCGCGCCGAGAAGGCCGGCATCCCGGTGATCACGGTGAACTCCGGCTCCGAGGAGTCCAAGGCCTTCGGCGCCCTCACCCACATCGGCCAGGACGAGACCATCGCCGGCCAGGCCGTCGGCGAGGAGCTGAACAAGCGCGGCCGGAAGAACGCCCTGTGCATCCTGCACGAACAGGGCAACGTCGGTCACGAGCAGCGCTGCGACGGCGTCGCGAAGACCTTCCACGGCAAGGTCGAGAAGCTCTACGTCAACGGCACCAACATGCCCGACGTGCAGTCCGCGATCGAGGCCAAGCTCCAGGCGGACAAGTCCGTCGACGCCGTCGTCACCCTCGGTGCCCCCTACGCCGACACCGCCGTGAAGGCGAAGGCCGACGCGGGCAGCAAGGCCGAGGTCGACACCTTCGACCTCAATGCGAAGGTCGCCGCCGAACTGAAGGACGGCACCCTCGGCTTCGCCGTGGACCAGCAGCCGTACCTGCAGGGCTACCAGGCCGTCGACCTGCTGTGGCTGTACAAGTACAACGGCGACGTCCTCGGCGGCGGTCAGCCGGTCCTCACCGGCCCGCAGATCATCACCAAGGACCAGGCGGCCGCCCTCGCGGAGTACACCGAGCGGGGCACCCGGTGAGCGCCACCGTGGAACGCACGGCTGACGAAAGGATTCTGCGGACCTCGCCGCTGCGGAAGCTGCTCTCCCGCCCCGAACTGGGCTCGATCGTCGGCGCGCTCGCCGTCTTCGCCGTCTTCGCGTTCGCGGCCGACGGCTTCCTGCGCGCCGCCAGCCTCAGCACGGTCCTGTACGCCTCCTCGACCATCGGGATCATGGCCGTACCCGTGGCCCTGCTGATGATCGGCGGCGAGTTCGACCTGTCGGCGGGTGTCCTGGTGACGTCCTCCGCGCTGATCTCCTCGATGTTCAGCTACCAGATGACGGCGAACACCTGGGTCGGCGTAGGCGTCTCGCTCCTGGTCACGCTCGCCATCGGCGCCTTCAACGGCTTCGTGCTCACCCGCACCAAGCTGCCCAGCTTCATCGTCACGCTGGGCACCTTCCTGATGCTGTGCGGCATGAACCTCGGCTTCACCAAGCTGATCGATGGCACGGTCTCCACCAAGACCATCGCCGACATGGAGGGCTTCCCGAGTGCCCGCGCCGTCTTCGCCTCGACCCTCACTCTCGGCGGCGTCGACTTCAAGGTCACCATCCTGTGGTGGCTCGGCCTGGTCGCCCTCGCCTCCTGGATCCTGCTGCGCACCCGTGCCGGCAACTGGATCTTCGCGGTCGGCGGCAACCAGGACGCGGCCCGCGCGGTCGGCGTCCCGGTCGCCGGGACCAAGATCGGCCTCTACATGGGCGTCGCGTTCGGCGCCTGGATCTCCGGCCAGCACCTGCTCTTCTCCTTCGACGCCGTCCAGTCCGGCGAGGGCGTCGGCAACGAGCTGATCTACATCATCGCGGCCGTCATCGGCGGCTGCCTGATCACCGGCGGCTACGGCAGCGCGATCGGCTCCGCCGTGGGCGCCCTCCTCTTCGGCATGACGAGCAAGGGCATCGTCTTCGCCGAGTGGAACCCCGACTGGTTCAAGTTCTTCCTCGGAGCGATGCTGCTCCTCGCGACCCTGCTGAACGCCTGGGTCCGCAAGCGCACGGAGGCCGACAAGTGACTCTCGTCCAGCTGGCCGACGTCAGCAAGCACTACGGCACCGTCCGTGCCCTCGAAGGCGTCTCGCTGGAGGTCGACCCCGGCGAGATCACCTGCGTCCTCGGCGACAACGGGGCCGGCAAGTCCACCCTCATCAAGATCATCGCGGGCCTGCACCAGCACGACGGCGGCACGCTGCGCATCGAGGGCGAGGAGACGACCCTCTCCTCCCCGCGCGAGGCCCTCGACCGCGGCATCGCCACGGTCTACCAGGACCTGGCGGTCGTCCCCCTCATGCCGGTGTGGCGCAACTTCTTCCTCGGCTCCGAGCCCCGCAAGGGCAAGGGACCCTTCAAGCGCCTGGACATCGACTTCATGCGCGAGACGACCCGGACCGCACTCCTCCGCATGGGCATCGACCTCCGCGACGTCGACCAGCCCATCGGCACCCTCTCCGGCGGCGAACGCCAGTGCGTGGCGATCGCCAGGGCGGTCCACTTCGGCGCGAAGGTCCTGGTCCTGGACGAGCCGACGGCAGCCCTGGGCGTCAAGCAGTCCGGCGTGGTCCTGAAGTACGTGGCGGCAGCACGCGACGAGGGCCTGGGTGTTGTCTTGATCACCCACAACCCGCATCACGCGTACCTCGTCGGTGACCGCTTCGTACTGCTCAGGCGCGGCACGATGGTGGGCAACCACACACGCGCCGACATCACCCTGGACGAGCTGACCCAGCAGATGGCAGGGGGATCCGACCTGGACGCTCTGGTTCACGAACTGCAGCGAACCTAAGGGGCCCTGGGATCTGCGCGATCAACCGGAACGCACCCGCACCCGGCAACGATCGCGCACCTCCTCCCCCCGCCCCGCGCAGCACTCAGCGTGAGCGTGCGGCAGAATCGACAAACGATGAGCACCTACCGCGACCTCACCGCCCCCATCGGCTCCCGCCGAGCCCCCGTGCTCCGAACGGTCGGCACCAGGGAACGCCGGTCACATCTGACTGCGCCCCGTGTCCCCACCGTCGGCATCGACATCGGCGGCACCAAGGTCATGGCGGGCGTGGTGGACGCGGACGGCAACATCCTGGAGAAACTCCGCGCGGAGACCCCGGACAAGTCCAAGAGCCCCAAGGTCGTCGAGGACACCATCGTCGAACTGGTCCTGGACCTGTCCGACCGCCACGACGTGCACGCGGTCGGCATCGGCGCCGCCGGCTGGGTCGACGCCGACCGCAACCGCGTCCTGTTCGCGCCCCACCTGTCCTGGCGCAACGAACCGCTGCGGGACCGGCTCGCCGGCCGCCTCTCCGTCCCGGTCCTCGTGGACAACGACGCCAACACCGCCGCCTGGGCGGAGTGGCGCTTCGGCGCCGGCCGCGGCGAGGACCACCTGGTCATGATCACGCTCGGCACCGGCATCGGCGGCGCCATCCTGGAGGACGGCCAGGTCAAGCGCGGCAAGTACGGCGTCGCGGGTGAGTTCGGCCATATGCAGGTCGTCCCCGGCGGCCACCGCTGCCCGTGCGGCAACCGCGGCTGCTGGGAGCAGTACAGCTCCGGCAACGCGCTCGTCCGCGAGGCCAAGGAGCTGGCCGCGGCGGACTCCCCGGTGGCCTACGGGATCATCGAGCACGTCAAGGGCAACATCGACGACATCACCGGCCCGATGATCACCGAGCTGGCCCGCGAGGGCGACGCCATGTGCGTCGAGCTGCTCCAGGACATCGGCCAGTGGCTCGGCGTCGGCATCGCCAACCTCGCCGCCGCCCTCGACCCGTCCTGCTTCGTGATCGGCGGCGGCGTCAGCGCCGCCGACGACCTGCTCATCGGCCCGGCCCGGGACGCCTTCAAGCGCCACCTCACCGGCCGCGGCTACCGCCCCGAGGCCCGCATCACCCGCGCCCAGCTCGGCCCCGAGGCCGGCATGGTCGGCGCCGCCGACCTGGCCCGGCTGGTCGCCCGGCGGTTCCGGCGGGCCAAGCGGCGCCGGGTGGAGCGGTACGAGCGCTACGAGCGGTACACCCAGGCCCGCCGCGACCGGGACACCGCATGATCGCCTCGCTGCCCCATCAGGCCGCGCCCCCGGACGAACCGCGCAGGCCCGCCGAGGACCCGCGGCACAAGGCCAAGCGCAGGGCGCTGACCCTGCTGATCATCGGGCTGCTCATCGGCGTCCCGGCGGGCTACCTGGTGATCTCCGCCAACCAGAGCCGCAACAGCGGCAAGGACAAGGAGGCGAAGTACTCCGCGACCGGCCTCACCCCGGGCTGGCCGTCGAAGGTGCAGCGCCGCCTCTACCAGGTGGCGGTCCCGCACCCCGCCGACTACATCGCCTACTACGAGACCAACAACTGGAAGACCAGCCGTCTGTACGTGCAGTTCCGCACCAACAGCGCCGGCCTGGACAGCTTCCTGGGGGCTGTGGGCGTACGCCGGGACGAGCTGAAGAAGGACCACATCACCATCGGCTCCCGCGACCAGAAGGTCTCCGGCTGGAACTTCACCGGCCCCGGCCCCTGGTCGGGTCTCACCCACAAGCAGAAGAACCCGGCACCCACCCAGGACGTGGTCGTCAACATGTCCGACCCGAACTATCCGATGGTGTACGTCGTCTCCCGCACGGTCCCGTAACGAGGGCTCCGGCCGGCCGCCGGAGCCGATTGTCAGACCCCGCCCGTAGAGTCGAGGACATCTGATCCGAGACGCGAACGGGAGGTGGCAGGACGTATGAGCGGAGGCACGGCTGTGGTGGCCGAGCGCACGGGAGGTTCCCGGGAATCCGGGGACCTCGTTCCGGTCCGCCTCGCGTCCGTCTACCTGCCCGCGCCCCTCCCGCGCGAGGGCCGCGTCGCCTTCTGGGACCCCGACGGCGGCCCGCTGCCCGGCGAGAGCGACACCGACGAGCTGACCGTCGTACGACGCCACGGAGCGAGCGTGCGCCGCAGGCAGGTGCCCGCGCTGACCCTGCCGCTCGCCGAGGCCCTGCCGCTGCTGGTCCGGGCCCGCCGCGACCCGGCCGCCCACCCGGCCACGGCCTGCTGGGGAGCCGCCGCCCTGCACGCGCTGCGACTGGTCGCCCGCGGCCGTCTGCTGCCCGGCCTGACCCCGAGCGGCCACGACGCCTGGCGGGCCGGCCCGCTGGAGCCCGACGACATCGCCCACCTGCGCGCGGTGGCCGCGGCCCTGCCCCCGGAGGGCCACGCCGTGCCGCTGCCGGACCCCGGGCCGCTCCGGCTGCCCGAGCCCGAAGCGCTGATCCGCTCCTTCCTGGACGCGGTCGCCGACACCCTGCCCCGCACCCCGGCCGCCCCCCACACCGCCGGCCGCCCCTTCGCCGCCCGCGAGCCCCAGGCACTGCCCGCCGCCCACGACTGGGCGGCGGAGGTCGCCGCCGGCATGGACGCGGGCGTACGGATCTCGCTGCGCCTGGACCTGTCCGCGTACGACGTCTTCGACGCCGGTGCCGTCGAGGGCGCCCGCGCGGCCGGCGCGGCGATCGTCCAGGTGCACAGCCTCGCCGACCCGACCCTGGTGGCCGACGCGGCGGCCCTGTGGGCGGGGGACGCCGACGCGGCCTTCGGGCCACGCGCGCGCGTGGACGCCGCCCTCGCCGTGCGGCGCGCGGCCCGCGTGTGGCCGCCCCTGGACCGGCTCGCCGAGCAGGAGACCCCCGACGTCCTCGCGCTCTCCGAGGAGGAGCTGGGCGAGCTGCTCGGCGTGGCGGCCTCCCGGCTCGCCGCCGCCGGGGTCGCCGTGCACTGGCCCCGGGACCTCGCCCGCGACCTCACCGCCGCCGCCGTGGTCCGGCCCGCGCCCGGCTCGGCGACCGACGGCACCGGGTTCTTCGAGAGCGAGGACCTGCTCCAGTTCCGCTGGCAGCTGGCGCTCGGCGGGGATCCGCTCAGCGAGGCCGAGATGGACGCGCTCGCCGAGGCCCACCGGCCGGTCGTACGGCTCCGGGACCGCTGGGTGCTGGTCGACCCGGCCCTGGTCCGCAAGGCCCGCAAGCGCGAACTGGGCCTGCTCGACCCGGTGGACGCGCTGTCCGTCGCGCTCACCGGCACCGCCGACGTCGACGGCGAGAGCGTCGAGGCCGTCCCCGTCGGCGCACTGGCGACCCTGCGCGACCGCCTCACCACAGGCCTCGGCCCGGCCGCGCCGCCCGCCGGGCTCGCCGCCACCCTCCGCGACTACCAACTCCGCGGCCTGGCCTGGCTCGACCTCATGACCTCCCTCGGGCTCGGCGGCTGCCTCGCCGACGACATGGGCCTCGGCAAGACCATCACGCTCATCGCCCTGCACCTGAAGCGGGACCGCACCGAGCCGACCCTCGTGGTCTGTCCCGCGTCCCTGCTGGGCAACTGGCAGCGGGAGATCACCCGGTTCGCGCCCGGCGTCCCCGTCCGGCGCTTCCACGGCCCCGACCGCACCCTGGAGGGCCTCGACGGAGGCTTCGTCCTCACCACCTACGGCACGATGCGCTCCACGGCAGCCCAACTCGCCGGGCAGCATTGGGGCATGGTCGTCGCCGACGAGGCCCAGCACGTGAAGAACCCGTACTCCGCGACCGCCAAGGCGCTGCGCACCATCCCGGCCCCCGCGCGCGTGGCCCTCACCGGCACCCCCGTGGAGAACAACCTCTCCGAACTGTGGGCCCTGCTCGACTGGACCACCCCCGGCCTCCTCGGCCCCCTGAAGTCCTTCCGCGCCCGGCACGCGCGCGCGGTGGAGAACGGCGAGGACCAGGAGGCGGTGGACCGTCTGGCCCGTCTGGTGCGCCCCTTCCTCCTGCGCCGCAAGAAGTCCGACCCCGGCATCGTCCCCGAGCTGCCGCCCAAGACCGAGACGGACCACCCGGTGCCCCTCACCCGGGAACAGGCCTCGCTGTACGAGGCGGTGGTGCGCGAGTCGATGCTGGCCATCGAGACCTCGGAGGGAATCGCCCGCCGGGGCCTGGTCCTGAAGCTGCTCGGCGCCCTGAAGCAGATCTGCGACCACCCGGCGCTGTACCTGAAGGAGGACACGCACGCCGACCGGCTGCCGGCCCGCTCCGGCAAACTCGCCCTCCTGGACGAGCTGTTGGACACCGTGCTCGCCGAGGACGGCTCCGTACTGGTCTTCACGCAGTACGTCGGCATGGCCCGCCTCATCACCGCCCACCTGTCCGCCCGCGCGGTCCCCGTGGACCTCCTGCACGGCGGTACCCCCGTGCCCGAGCGCGAGCGCATGGTCGACCGCTTCCAGGACGGCGAGACCCCCGTCCTCGTCCTCTCCCTCAAGGCCGCCGGTACGGGCCTGAACCTCACCCGCGCCGGCCACGTCGTCCACTTCGACCGGTGGTGGAACCCGGCCGTCGAGGAACAGGCCACCGACCGCGCCTACCGCATCGGCCAGACCCAGCCCGTCCAGGTCCACCGCCTGGTCACCGAGGGCACGGTCGAGGACCGCATCGCCGAGATGCTGGAGTCCAAGCGCGCCCTGGCCGACGCCATCCTCGGCTCGGGCGAGTCGGCCCTGACCGAACTCACGGACCGCGAGCTGTCCGACCTCGTCTCCCTGCGGAGGTCCTCATGACGACCGGGGAACAGCGCCCCGGCGACGCGGCCCGCCCCGGCGACGCGGCCCGACAGGCCCTGCGGGCGGCACGGGAGCGGGCGGAGGCCGAGCGGGGCGGGGCCGCGGAGGCGAGGCGGCCGGAGCACCCGACCGAGCAGGCCGCCGCCGCGCGGCCGAGGCCCGCGGACGCCGCGCGAGCCGCACTCCGGTCGGCTGTGCCCGCCCGCCGGGATGCGGATGCGGACGCGGCGACGGCCGATCCGGGCGACCCCGTCGGGCCCGGCGACACGGACGAGACCAGGGCCACGGGCGGGGATGCCGGTAGCCCGGCGGTTTCTGGTGGCCGGGATGAGTCCGGTGCTTCGGCGGAGTCGGGTGTCTGGTCTGGGGCCGGTGGTATGTCGGTTTCCGGTGACCGGGGTGGGTCCCGTGGGACGGGGGTATCCGTCGGCCGTGGTGGGTCCCGTGGGGTGGGGGCATCGGGTGGCCGTGGTGGGTCCGGTGTCCCGGCGGAGTCGGGTGTCGGGGCTGGGGTCGGTGGCGCGGCGATCTCTGGGGACCGGGTTGGGGCCCGTGCCGTGGTTGAGTCCGGTGATCGGGATCGGGTCGGCGGCGCCGCGGTGACTGGTGACGGGGACGACTCGGGTGCCGCTGCGGAGTCCGGTGACCTGGATCGGGCCGATGGCGCCGCGCTGACTCGTGACGGGGCTGAGTCCGGTGCCACAGCGGCCGGTGACCGGGATGAATCCGGTGCCACGGCAGAGTCCGGTGACCGGGGCGAGTCAGGTGCCACGGCGCAGTCCGGTCACGCGGGCGACATGAACGTGGCGCAGACCGCCACCTCCACCCCCACCCCACGCCCCGCCGACGCGGCCAGGGAAGCCCTCCGGGCCGCCCGTCGGGAAGCGCTGCGTGCCGAGGCGGAGTCGGCAGGGTCCCGGCGTGGGAGGCGCACGTCGGCGCGGCCCGTCGGCGCCACACCCGTGTCCGCACGCCCCGGCGCCGAATCCCGGATCACCGCCCGCGTCCAAGCCGCCCACGACATGCGCCAGTTCCTGGCGAATGCCTTCCGCATGCCGTCCGTCGCCGACACGGCCGACACGGTCGACGAGACGGACGACGACACCGGCACGGACACCACCGCCCGCGCGGCCGACCCCACCGAACCCCGCCCCCCGGCATCCCCGCAGATCCCCGCCACGATGGCCACCCCGCACCGTGACACCGAACTCCGCCGTACGTTCCCCGCGTTCCCGCCCCGGGAGGGCTCCTCGGCGGACTCCGCGTTCGCCGGGACCTGGTGGGGGAACGCCTGGGTCGACGCGCTCGAACAGGGCGCGCTGGACGTCAAGCGGCTGGGCCGCGGCAGGGGTTACGCGGACCAGGGCCATGTGGACGCGATCACCGTGACGCCGGGCCTGGTGCTGGCGTACGTGCGGGGGAGCCGTCCGCGTCCGTACCGGGTGCAGGTGCGGCTGCGCACACTGAAGGACGCGGACTGGGAGCGGTTCCTGGACGCGGCCGCCGACCGGCCAGGGCACATCGCGGCGCTGCTGGACAAGGAGTTGCCCCAGTCCCTCGCCGACTGCGGTGTGCCCCTGCTGCCCGGCCCCCGCGACCTCGCCCCGCAGTGCAGCTGCCCCGACTCCGGCCACCCCTGCAAGCACGCGGCCGCCCTCTGCTACCAGACGGCACGCCTGCTCGACGCCGATCCCTTCGTGCTGCTCCTGCTGCGCGGCCGGGGCGAGAAGGGCCTCCTGGACGCGCTGTCCCGCCGCAGCGCCGCCCGCGCGGCCCGCGCCGCCCAGGAGGGACCACCGAGGTCCCTGCCCGGCGTGCGTGCGGCCGAGGCCCTCGCCCCGCGTCAACTCCCGCCGCTGCCCATGCCGTTGCCCATGCCGCCGCACCCCGAGCAGCCCCCGGTCTACCCGGCGGCGCCCGGCGGACCGGACCCCTTCGCGCTGGACCAGTTGGCGACCGACGCCGCCGCCCGAGCGCACGCGCTGCTCGCCACGGGCCGCGACCCGGTCGGCGAACTGACCCTGTGGCAGGACGCCGTCCGCCTCGCCGCCGCCCGCCCCGGTTCCGGCCTGACCGCCACCACCCGCACCCTGTACGCCACGCTCGCCGCGGCCACCGACCGCACCACGGCCGACCTGGCCCGCGCGGTCGCCGCCTGGCGGCAGGGCGGGCCGGAGGGACTGGCCGTCCTGGAGGAGCCGTGGGATCCGCCGGCCGGCCGCTTCGACCGGGCCCGCCCGCTGCTGCTCGCCGCCGACCTCCCGGCCTTCCGCCCCCGGCGCAACCGCCTCACCCACCCCCGCGG
The DNA here is from genome assembly GCF_044541035.1 of Streptomyces sp. NPDC085866. Classification (NCBI taxonomy): domain Bacteria; kingdom Bacillati; phylum Actinomycetota; class Actinomycetes; order Kitasatosporales; family Streptomycetaceae; genus Streptomyces; species Streptomyces sp. NPDC085866. The sequence continues at coordinate 53,970 of NZ_JBITSQ010000004.1, read as the reverse complement.
CCATGTCCAGCTCCGCCTCGGCCGCGACGGCCTCTGGTACGCCTACGAGTCGGAGCCGGACCAGGACGACTGGTGGCCCCGCGGCACACCCGACCTGGACCCGGTCGGCGCCCTCACGGGCCTGGGCACACCGGACGACCTGTGACGCCTGCTCCATCCCCACCCCCGTTGAGACGAGGCTGAACGACAGGCTCACCGACCCGGACGTCACGACCCCCGACGCCCAAGGGCTGTCCCCCCCGACGCAGTGGCCCGGCACCCGGGTCTTTCGCCGGCCGTGGGCGAGTGGCCGTCAGACCAGCACGCGCGCTTCAAATATTTCACCGAATACGGGCACGGGCAGCGGGATCCGCCCGGTTGCCAGCATCCCCGAAGCCTGCTGCCGCCAATGTGTCTCGTCATGCTGGACCGCGGGCCAATGCAGCACAAGTTCGTTCGACGACGAAGCACCGGTTGCCGCCGGAAGGTTCACCTCCAGCAACGACCACTCGTGCGGACTGGGAGCGATACGGCCGAGCACACGGCCACCGAACTCCAAGGTGCCGGACTCCGCGTCAGAGGCCGCCTGCGGTGTGCGATACATCAACCGCAGTCGGGCCTGGGACGACCTGGACGGATCCAGCGCCGCCCGGAACACCGGAGCCGCTGACCGGAAGTACGCGGGGGTCGGGCCGTTGACGATGCGCGGAGCGCTGTCGCCGCGCCCGGCAAGCAGATCGGCAGAGTCGATCCGAGGCGGGACTGGACGGCCGAGCGCCTGCGCCAGCAGCTCGGTCAACGGCGTCCTGGCAAGGGAACCGAAGTCGCTCAGCGCTGTCGGATTCAAATAGCGCTCGGCGTTGGGCCACCGGCAGAGCCGGTCGTACTCGGGCGTGAGCCAGGCCGGCACACCGTTCGTCAGCAGGGCCAGCAGGTCTGACATGTCGGCCGAGACGGAGGGGGCCTCGGCGACGGCAACCGCCAACTGACGCCGCAGCACATCGGGAGGCTGGCTGAGCCAGGCACTGTGACACGCGGAGAGCAGATGCCCGACGGCTCGGATGCGTCGGTCTCCGGGACGGTCGGGACCGACCGGACGCGTGTCCGACTCCGTTGCAGGACGTAGGCAGCGCGCCACGGCCCGCATCGCCTTGACCATGCCGCTCGGGCTCAGATGGCAGTAGTCGAGGAAGTAACCGGGATCGGGGAGGCCGGTCGAGGGATCGGCGAGTTCCTCACGCAGGTCGACCAAGGCGTGACCGCCACGCTGCGCGAAGGCGCACAGCTCGGCCTGCACCAGCGCGGTGGCGCGGGGGGTATGTGCGATGAGCAGCCCGCAGACCGCGTCACGGGCCTCCTCCCAGGCGGTCCTGGCGCTGCCGTGATCGCCCAGCTCATGATGTGCGCGAGCCCGCGCCCATGCCGCCAGTGGACTGGTTCCGCCGTCCGACCGAGCCATGCGTTCGAAGGCTCCCACTACCTCCGACCATCGCCCGAGGCCCTCCGATTCCTCGATCTCCGCGTGCAGTTCGGCCCATGCGGCGACCTCGTCCGGAGCCATCAACGTGGTGTCCCAGGAGGCATCGGGCCGCCACTCGGACAGGTTGAACTCCGGTACGACCACCACCAAGTCCAAGCCGGTCCCCTCTGCGGTCGCCTTCTCCAGCCGCCGCAGCAACGCCCGAACCCTGGGCAGGACGATCTGCCGGGTGAAGACGTCCCGCAGCCCGGTCAGACCGCGCGTTCTGAGTCCTTCGGACAGACGGTCGTGATCAGCGACGGTCAGGTTCTGCAGGGACCAGTTGTTGCCCGCGAACAGGACCACCGCGTCCGCGTCGAGGTGCGGAAGGCTCTCGACGAGCCCGGCGAGGTCCGCGATCCCCGCGCCCGTCCTGGCCAGGTCGACGCACTGCACCGGCTCGGCACCGTCGGCGAGTTCGCCCTGCAGGACGTCGGCCGGGGTCAGGCCCGGATCGAGCAGGAAGCCGCGTGCGGCGGACTCCCCGACGAGGACTACGCGACGGGCGTCCGCCTTTGCGGGTACGTACGCCATTGCGTGCGGGTGTTCCCGGGTCTGTCGTGCCTGTCGGGGGCTACGAGCTCGCATAGCGGAACCGCACGGGCAGGGCGAGCCAGTGGTCGCCGATCGCGGCGAAGAGGCCCTGGTCGGCGCGGGCCCGTACGGAGCGGGCGGCCTCGGGGGAGAGGGCGTCGTCCGCGACGCAGCCGAGCGTGGGCTCGGTGAGTGCCGCGACCCAGTCGGGCCGGTCCACGATCGTCTGCGTCAGAGTGCCGTCCCTGCCGTCCTCGACCAGGACGAAGCCCGGTCCGCGGCGCAGCGTGAGCAGGGGCCGGGCCGGCACCGGCCAGGCGGCCTTCCCAGACTCGTCGCGCGGCGGGTCGAGATGGTGGAACGGGTCGTCGGGGATGCCGTCGAGGCTCCCGCGCCAGCTGACTCGCAGGCCGACCCCCGCGGCGTCCCGGAGGAACGCCAGATGGTCGGCGGCCTGTTCGGGAGAGTGGAGGCCGATGCGGAGGAAGCCGGTCACCCTGAAGCCCCTGGCGCCGGTACGGGCCACCGGGACCAGGCGGTCGCGGGTGTGCGGGGACCCCGGTTCCCAGGCGGCGAACAGTCCCTTGCGCCGCTCGGCGGCGGCCGTGCCCCCCGCCGCGGTCATCGGGGCCGCTGATCCGGGCCGCGGCGTCATGACCACTCCAATCCCGTGGCCAGCGCGACCAGATGCTCGCCGTCCCGGTAGACCAGGCCGCTCTGCTCCCACTGCGCCACCAGCTCGGCCAGCCTCTCCTCGGCGCCCGAATGGCCCGCGTCCCGCATACGGCGGGTGAGCACCTCAGTGGTCCGGCCCTTGAGCAGGTCCCGATAGGCGTCGATCGCGAGGGGGTCGGCGAGCAGGTGCTCGCGGGGTGCTCTGCGCACCCGTTCGTCGACGATGCGCAGGGCCGCCCCCTCTTCCAGCGCCACCAGCCGCGCACCCCGGTGCGCCTCCTGCCAGTCCGCCACCGCCTGTTCCAGCAGGTTCCCGGCCTCGGCACTGAGACCAGCCGGCTCGCTGTCGAACATGTAGACGTTGAGTCGTTCGTCGGGCAACTGGTAGACACTGGAGAGCAGTTGGGACGGTCCGCGATTGGCGAGGCCGAGCTCGGGGGTGGTGAAGTACGGGCTGAACCGCGTCAGCCGGATACGGGTGGACAGGTCCGGTGGGAAGAGATGCGAGAGGTGCCGCAGCTGCTCGACCACCGGCGAGTAGTCCTCCCAGGTTTCCCCGGGAAAGCCGTACAGCACGTTCCAGCTGGGGAAGATCGCGAGTGTACGGCAGTCGCGCAGCAGCCGGATGTTCTGCCAGCCGGTGACGCCCTTGCGCATCAGGCCGAGGACCCGCGTACTGAGGTTCTCGATGCCCGGCTGGATCTGGGTGACGCCCGCGTCGGCCATCCGCAGTAGTTGCGGGTACGTCAGATTGGACTTGACCTCGAAGAACAGCCGCAGGTCCCAGCCGAGTTCCCCGACCTGGGGCAACAGCGAGGTCAGGTACTGCATGTCGATGATGTTGTCCGAGAAGATCACGTCGAGCAGAGCTGGAGCTGGAGCTGGATTTCGCGTCCGGGCAGAGCTGCTGGTGGCGCCTGGACCGCTGGCAGCGGGCCCGAGTCCGGCAGCGGTGTCCGATTCTCGCCGGTCCGCGGTAAATGCCTGGACTGAGGACCTCTCCGACGGGACACTTCGGACTTCCGAACCTCCGGGAGTGTGATGGGGACAACAGATACGCGAGGGCCGACGCCGGGTAGGAGTGCGGTCGTTCTGGCACTGCGCCGCTACGGCCGGGAACTGCTGCGACTACGACGGCTGGCCCTGCCCGCGCTGCTGCTGCCGGCCGCGGGCAACATCGGCATCCGCTACGTCGCCCCTCTGCTGATCGCCAAACTGGCAGGACAGGCCGCCGACGGCGGCGGTCTCACCCTCGGTTCGGCGCTGCCGTACGTGCTGGGCTTCGGCGTGACGCTGCTGCTCGCCGAGGCCGTGTGGCGGGTCGGGCAGCACTGCCTGAACCGCGTGGACGCCCTCGGCATGGAACGCCTGTACGTGAGCGGCATGGACGAACTTCTCGCCAAGGACGCGGCATTCTTCCATGACAACTTCGCCGGCTCCCTGACCAAACGGGTGCTGAGCTTCGGCAAGTGCTTCGAGGATTTCGTCGACACGGTGACGTACCGGATCGTGGGCAGTCTCGTCCCCCTGGTGTTCGGTGCCGTGGTGCTGTGGAGCTACGAACCGATGCTCGTCGCCGGCCTTCTTGTGATGATCGCGCTGACCGCGGTAGCGGCGACACCTCTGATCCGTCGCCGGCAGAGGCTCGTCAATGACCGTGAGGCGGCGATCGCGCGGGTCTCCGGCCACGTTGCCGACAGCCTCGTGAACATGGAGACCATCCGGGCGTTCGCGGCCGAGGGGCGGGAGGCCGACGAACACCGCAGCCGTGTCGCGGATTCCCGACGCCTGACGCTGAGGTCGTGGGACTACGGCAATCTGCGCGTCGACACCCTGATCGCCCCCATGTCCGTGCTGACCAACGTGCTGGGTCTGCTGGTCGCCACCGCCTTCGGTGGCTCGGGCCAGGGAGTGGAGGAGGTCGTCGTCGCCTTCACCTACTACTCCAACGCGACCCAGATCATGTTCGAGTTCAACCAGATTCGGGGCTCTGACCTGCGGAAACGTGGCTCTTACGGGGTAGTCTGCCCCGTCTGAAGGGGCCCCGCAACCCGCTTCCGAACACCCACCTTCGAACGTTCGAACGATATGTGACTAGCTCGAAGCTAGGTTTCTACCTGGGTGGCGCAACCCTTCTTCGCTCACTGTGCGTATAGTTTCATTGAAGCTGGTTAGTAGTTGCTACTAGCCAGGATCGTTGACAGTCAATCGGGTACCTCGGTACCGTTAGCAAGATCGAAGACGGCCCATGGAAGAGGAACGATGCCGGCCCCCAGGAAGCTGCCTGACAACAGCGTTCTACTGAAACTGCGCGAGCGAGGCATGACCTACGCGGACATTGCCTCTCAGTACGGCACCACTGAAGGGGCCGTCTACTGGCAGTTGCGCGACGCTGGTGGCGTCAAGACTCGCCCCGATCACTCGAAGTACCTCCCTTGGAAGGTGAAGAGGGATCACTCTCACGCTCGACCGGCCGTCCTGCTGCGGTACCTGAGCCGTCGAGAGCAAGGGGACAGCATCCCTGAGGCTAAGAACCGCCAAGTTGACCGGTGGTTGGAGGAGCTGAAGGGCGCCGATGTTGTCGTGTGCTACGACCGCGAAATGCCGCCGAACCCCGCTAGCCCGGTCACGGGTGGCTTCTACTACTCGAAGCGCCGTCCCGAGGACGGAGACGCTGTCATACGGTGCAGTCCCGAGGACGCGGACGACACTTCGAAGGTGAAGAAGAGCCAGGTTCCGCGCGTCGTGTGACCTGGTCGCGTACCGCAGGGCCGTCCCCACCCGCAGGGGGGCGGCCTTTCTTGTGCCCTGAACCTATGGTCGGAACCTAGCATTGACTCCGTCAGGGGGTCGGAGGCAAGATTGAGCTTGTCAGGGGGGCGGAACGAAGCCCTCCGGATGAAAGCCCAAGCACCCCCCAGCAATGCGAGGCACCTTGAATCCCTGTGCAGGTAACCCCGACAAGTGGTTCAGCGAGAGTCCGAAGATGATCGCCGAGGCGAAGGCCGCGTGCGACACGTGCCCGGCGCGTATCCGGTGTGCCGAGCATGGCGAAAGTGAAGAGTTCGGCGTGTGGGGCGGAACGACCCCCGAAGATCGTCGGAATGCACGACACTTCCGCCTGATCATGTTGGAAGAAGTGACGAATAACCGCATCCGAGAGATGCACCGGGACGGGGTTTCGATCTCCGCCATGGCGCGTGAGCTGGACATCCCCCGGATGACGCTCGCCAACAGGCTTCGGAGGCTTACGGGTTTGGCCGCCTAGCGCGCGGCGGCCTCAAAACGTCACGGGTTGAGAGTCAACGATTGGCAAAAGATCGGCTAGCGGCCCCCTGTGGCGTATGCGGAACGCAAGCTACCGCTTAGTCTTTTCTTACCTCATTCACAGGCTGGGGGACCTGAGGGGGGAATGTGAGTGTCGTGTGTGGAACGACCTTTGAGGTAGCGACAGCAGAATGATTCCCATAGACAGCTCTACCGGCCTTGACCTCGACAGTGCAGGGGTCGACCTTCAGGGCATTGACATACTCTTCGACATGCCTCAAGTGGCCTCTGTGGCCCGAGTGCGGTACATGAACGGGACTCGACTCGAAATCTCGTACTGTCCGCAGCATGTTGACGGGTTCGACTACGACATGGCTCGGGACCTGATCCCGATACGAGCCGTACCCCTGAAGGGTTGGCCGAGTCACACCCTCGGATGCGGCCACGAAGACGAATTCACCAGCGCCTATTGGCTCTTCGACTAGAGCCTTACCGCTCAGCAAACTTCATATGAACCTAGGGGCGCCTTCCCGGGTGCCCCTTCTTACTGCCCCGAACCTAGCATTGGAGCCAGCGTGGACGCGTTCAGGACCGACACCACCCCTACCGCCAACTTCACCGACGTTGACGGCCGAGCCATCACCGTTCGCCCCGTGTATGACAACGGCCTCGGTCGTGTCGTAGTCGAGCTGGTCGTTCACGGCGCGACCGTGCGCCTGTCCAACGCGGCCATTCCGAAGCTCACGGACATGATCCTTACGGCGGCCCTTCTCGGCGAAACCGCCAACCTGGCCGAAGGCAATCCGACCCCTCTGGAGAAGTGACGAGTGACGGCACCGGTAGTTCACCGGTCCGTCTCTCAATACACGTCCTTCGTCCGGTGCGGTGAGGCTTACCGGCTGGAGAAGGTAGCGAAGGCCCCCCAGAATCAAGCGGCATGGTTCATTCAGGGAACGGCCTTCCATGAAGCCGTCGAGAAGTGGGAGAAGAGCAACCGGGCCTTCGGGCCCGACCAGCTCGGAGAGTGGTTCGAAGAGGCATGGGAACGCGAGTACGCCGCGGCCCTGGCCATCGAGCCGGACACTTCCCGATGGCTCACGGGCGGAGTGACGAAGCCCGAGACGGACATTAAGAAGCGCAGAGAGCGCGGACGCGATCAGGTAGAAGCGTACTTTGAGTACGCGATAGAAGCCCCCGAACGAATCTGGGAGCCGGTAGAAGGCATGCCGGCCATCGAGCTTCCGTTCACTCTCCAGCTCGGAGAAGTGACCGTGAAGGGCTTCATTGATCAAGTTGTGGAGTACCCGGACGGCCACCTTCGAGTAAGGGACCTGAAGACCGGAACCAAACTCCCTGACACGGCCTTTCAGTTGGCCGTCTATGACCACGCCCTAGATGACCTGTTCGGCGTGAAGCCCGGCTTCGGCGATTTCTTCATGGCGAAGAACAATGAACCCACGAAGCCTTGGAACCTTCAGGACTACGACCGGCCGAAGGTCGAGCGATGGTTCCGGCAGATGGACCAGGCCGTGAAGGCCGGCCTGTTCCTCCCCAACCCCGGTGATGCGTGCCGGACTTGCACTGTGCGCCGATTCTGCGACTTCAACGGTGTCGACGCACGCCAGTACCCCTACGAAGAGAGTGTGAATGTCTGAGTCTGCCGAGAAGTTTTCCGTGACCCTGAAGAGCCACGGCGGCCATGACGCTACCTGGGTAGTCATTAAGGCCGAATCTCAGACCGAGTTGGTCGACCTTCTCGACGGTTACACGAAGAGCGGTATCTCGGCCCTGATCGGTGAGGCCGTTACCGCCCTCCGAGCCGAAGAGATCCTTGGGGCGCAGCTCGGGGCGCGTCCGGTCGAGCACCCCGGTAACTACGACAGGGGCGGCCAGAACGGCGGCCAGGGCGCCGCTCAGGGTCGCGGGGGTGGCCAGGCTTCGACGCCTCACGGCCAGGCCCCCACGTGCCCGCACGGTACGAAGCGGTTCCTTGAGAAGCCGTACCGGAACAAGCCCGGAACGTGGAAGGCGTGGGCCTGCCCGGCCCCCCAGGGAACCCCGGACGCGTGCTCCCTGGAGTTCATTCAGTAGCCGCTACCGCGTAGCGATTGGCAGGGGCGCGACTGCCAGGCCGAAGGCCGACCAACGCGCCCTTCTCATGCCCAGAAACGGAGTTTAAACGTGCCCTCGATCGAAGCCCGCTTCCGTCGCTTCCACGCTGACAACCCTCACGTTCTGACCGAGCTTGAAGCCCTGGCCGAGTCCTGGTTTGAGTCGGGTAAGCCCTCGGTCGGCATCGGCTTTCTCTGTGAAGTTCTCCGGTGGAACCAGTCCATCAAGACCGCGAGTCACGATGAGTTCAAGCTGAACAACGACTTCCGGGCCCATTACGCCCGAACCATGATCGCTCGTAATCCCGAGTGGGACGGCCGCATTCGCGTTCGGGCCCTTCGTACGGCCTAACCGGAGAATCGCCCTTGTACACGATTGTCCGAGCCAAGGGTGATGCTGGAAAGACCGGCGAACCCCTCCCTACCCTCTTTAAGACCTTCGCGGCCAACACCGTTCACTTCCGCCGAGGACAGTTCACCATCATTGCGGCGGCCCCCGGTGTCGGTAAATCGGCCCTGAGTATGGGTCTCGCGCTTCACGCCCGTGTGCCGGCCTTCTACTTCTCCGCGGACACCGACCCCCAAACCATGTTCGTTCGATGTGCTGCGAACGTCTCCGGCTGGTCGACGCGGGATATCGAGAACGCCCTAGAGAAGGGCAACACGAAGTCGGTAGAAGCGCAGCTAGACGGCTTCGATCACCTTCGTTGGGACTTCACCGCGACGCTCTCGATAGATGACCTCGAAGCCGAGCTGAAAGCCTTCGCCGTCACCTACGGCATGTGGCCCGAGCTGATCATTGTCGACAACCTTTCCAATGTGGTGCCGGATGCTGAAGGCGACAGTTCCTCTTACGTCGCCCTGGAGAAGGTGTGCGAGTACCTTCACGAGCTTGCCCGGGAAACGGGCGCCTGTGTGGTCGCTCTGCACCACGTGAAGGGCGACAGCAACGACGGTAATCAGCCTGTACCCCTGTCCCAGATTAAGGGGCAGATCGGCCGTGTCCCCGAAATGATCCTGACCCTTCACCGGATCGGAGACGACGGCTCTCGACAGATGGGCGTTTCCGTAGTGAAGAACCGCACCGGGAAGGCTGACGCTTCCGGCGCGATGACTCTCTATCTAGATGCTGACATGGAAAGGATGAGACTCGATGGCTGAAGCCATATTCGATGAGATGACGGCCGACGACCGGGCCGAACAGGATCGGTTCGTTGCGGGCCGGATCGACATATGGAAGACCGCCCGGACGCTACTCATGAACGATGGGGCGATAAGCCCCGAGCCGGAAGACATCGTTCAGCTTGCTTCGTTCCTCGCCGGTGACGTGGGGGCCGTGTGAGCCAGCATCGGAAGCACCGGGGATACGAGACTCAGCGCATAGCCGCGGACTGGTTTAAACGGCACGGGTGGACGTACGTCACCCCTGCCGGTGCAGGGCAACAGGGCGTAGACCTTCTGAACATGCCTGGCCTGGCACCCGAGGTTAAGGGCCGTCGACAGCTCGACCTTCCCGGATTCCTTCGTCAGGCCACGACGAACGCCGAGGGCGCATTGCCGTTCCTGGTGGTCCGGCCGGACGGGTACGGGCCGGCCCGAGTCGGAGAGTGGGCAATGATCCTCACCCTTCAGGACGGGACCGCCCTTCTCCGGGAAGCCGGATATACGGACAACCTTTGATTCCGTCACCCTTCGGAAACTAGCATTGAACCTGTAAGGGAGGGCGGATGGAAAAGCCCCCGATTGCGGAAGTGCTAGAAGCCTACGGAGCGACTGACGTTCCCGAAGGATCACGCTTCCGGAAGATGAAGTGCCCGTTTCACGAAGACCGTAACGCCTCGGCTTCCGTGTGCACCGAAGAGAACCGTTTCCGGTGCTTCGCTTGCGATATCTCGGGCGACAGCTTCGACGTAATCGCCGATCAGGAAGGTTGCCGTGACTTCGCTTGTACCCGATCCTGCACAGAAAAGCTTCTTGGAAGAAGCTACGGGCAGGTACGAAGCGGCCCTAACGAGAAACCCCGCCGCCGTGGCGTATTTGAAGAAGAGGGGCCTGTCCGAGGACAACGCAGCCTTCTACAGGCTGGGATACGTCGAAAGCCCCTTGCCGGGGCATGAGACGGCCCGAGGAATGCTCTCGGTCCCTTACCTCACTCGGTCCGGGGTCGTCACGGTTCGGTTCCGGCGACTCGGGGACGGGGACGGCCCGAAATACCGGTCCGTTCCCGGTGACCCCCCGCGAATCTACAACGCGAATGCGCTTCTGATCCCCTCGGATCACGTAGCCATCTGTGAAGGCGAATTCGACGCCATAGCGGCCACCCTGGCCGGAATCCCTGCCGTTGGGATCGCTGGTGTAAGCGCATGGAAGTCGTACTTCGCCCGAGCCTTCAAGGGCTATCGAGCGGTCTTCATCCTCGCCGACCAGGACGACAAGGGGCAGGGGATGGAGTTCGCCGAGAAGGTAGCCGAACAGATTAAGAACGCCCGAATAAGCCCTATGCCGGCCGGACACGACGTGAATTCCTACGTCCTGGCCAACGGCCCCGAAGCCCTTCTAGCACAACTGGAGATCAACGCGTGACCCCCGCGCAACTAGCCGAGTACGTGACCGAGTTCATCGGTGAATGCCAGGCCCGAGTCATGGGAGTTGGCGCCGAACAGTACAGCGAAGGCGACCAACAGAAGTTCGAAACCATGCCGCTTCTCGGCCTGATCCAGTACGCCAGAGAAGAGGCTCAAGACCTGGCCGTCTACGCGGCCATGACCGATATCCGACTTCAGCGACTCGAAGAGGCCCTTCGAGAGAGGGGCCTCAGCTAGTGAAGCGCATCGTTGTTCTGTCCGACATGCAAATTCCGTATCACGACAAGCGCGCGTTGCGGAACGTCCTCGACTTCATCGGCCAGTATCAGCCTGACGAAGTTCACTCGGTCGGGGATGAAGTCGACTTCCCCCAGATATCCCGATGGAACCGAGGAATGGAAGGTGAGTACCGCGGGGACCTTCAGTCGCACTGTGACGCCTTCGGTCGCGTCTTCGGGAAGCCCCTCCGGTCCGTCTACGGCGGCCCCGTGGACGTCGAGCGATCCAACCACATGGACCGGCCCCTAACGTACGTCAGGAACCGTGCTCCGGGCCTTATGGGGCTGAAGGCCCTCGAAGTGCCGACCCTTCTCGACTTCGCGAAGTACGGAATCGACTATCACGAAGAGCCGTACGAGATTGCCCCCGGGTGGCTCATCGCTCACGGGGACGAAGGGGCCTCTTCGAGGATTCCGGGCGGAACCGCTATGGCTCTCGCCCGTAAGTGGGGCTATTCCGTGGTGTGCGGCCACACTCACAAGCTCGGCATTCAGCACGAGCACATGGCCGTGAATTCGAAGCTGACGCGAGAGCGGTTCGGCTTCGAGGTCGGAAACCTAATGGACTTGAAGAGTGCCCACTATCTGAAGGCTGGTCACGCCAATTGGCAACAGGGCTTCGGAATTCTCTACGTCGAGAAGAACCGAGTGACCCCTAGCCCGGTGTTCATCCGCCCGAACGGGACGTTCGTTGTCGAAGGCAAGACTTACGGCCAGAAGGCCTAGGGGGTAGACAGTGCTGGATTGGCCGAAGATTCACAAGATTGCCGAGAGCGTCGCTCAGCGAGTCGCCGCCGAATATCCGGGCATTGAAGCCGAGGACATTCGACAGGAAGTCCTTCTGTACGTCCTCGAAAACCGGTCGACGTACGAGAACGCCGACTATCCCGAAGGACAGCTTCGAAAGAACTTCCGCAAGAGGGCCGTACGGTACGCGGGCCGAGAGCGTTACGCGTATATCTATCACTCGGCCGAGTACGTTTACACGGCCTCCGAGGTTCGCAGCCTCTTCGAGAACGCGTTCTTTCAGCCGGAAATGTGGGAGAAGGCACCGACGAAGGATGACGGTATCTCGGTCACCTCGGGCGGAACCGTGGTTGCCCTATGGGACCTTGACCGGGCTTATTCGGCCCTGGCCCTGGCCGATGCCGAGGTTATTGCGAAGCGATACGAGATGGGCGAGACCCTGACCCCCGCAGAGGCTATGCGCCTGTCCCGAGCTGTCGACAAGGTAACGCGATTCCTGAATAACGGTGTCGTGAAGCGTCAGGAAGAAGCTAAGGCACACGAGGGGCCCGGTCCTCGGCGAATCGGTGCCACGGCCTAAACGTAACAAGATGAAGGAACATCATTTGAATATCGACCATGCCCCGAAGTTTGGCCCTACCGGCGAGACTGTCTATGAGCGCACCTATCAGCGTGTGAAGCCGAGCGGCCAACGTGAAACGTGGCTCGACACTGTTACTCGGGTGGTCGACGGGAACCTTTCTCTCGTACCGGAGAAGCACCGGAAGCCCGGTGAGCGAGAGAAGCTGATTCAGCTCATGTACGACTTCAAGGTGTTGCCCGCCGGCCGCCACCTCTGGGCCTCGGGCGTGCCCGGTAGGCAATACCTCTTCAACTGTCACGTTTCCGGGTGGGGCGAGAGACTGTCGACTCACTTCGAATTTACATTCATGCGGTTGATGGAAGGTGGGGGAGTCGGGGCGAACTACTCTTCGCGGTTCCTAGAGCCGTACGGGGCCCCTGGAAGGGCCCTGAACGTTCATATCGTGTGTGACCCTGGGCATCCGGATTACGCGGCTATGAAGGCCGCGGGTGTGCTGTCCGGGGACTACTCGCACGAGTGGGGTGGGGCCTACCCGGTGGAGGACAGTCGGGAAGGCTGGTCTGACGCCCTGGTCGACCTGATTGATACGTTCATGGCCGAGGACGTGAAGCACGTCGACAGGGTTTACGACGTGTCGCGCGTCCGTGCCGCTGGTGAGCCGTTGCGGACGTTCGGCGGTACGGCCTCGGGGCCTCGACCCCTGGCCCGGATGATGCTCGACGTTGCCGAGGTCATGAACGGCGCGGCCGAGCTTGGGTGGCCGCTGAATCCGCTCGAAGCCATGGAGATAGACCACGCCATCGCCGAGTGTGTCGTCTCGGGCGGAAACCGCCGTTCGGCTCGAATGGCCATGGTCGAGTGGGACGACCCGCACATCTTCGACTTCATCCGCTGTAAGGCCGATACCGGTAAGCACTGGACCACGAATATCAGCACGGTTATCGATGATCGGTTCATTGAGGCTCTGAACGATGGCCGCGAACACGCTAAGGCCGTACACACGGCCGTAGTCGCCGGAATGCTCGACAACGGGGAGCCCGGTTACTGGAATATCAGCCTGTCGAATCAGGGGGAGCCTAACCCGGTTATTGCCACTAACCCGTGCGGCGAAATCGCCCTAGAGTCGTGGGAAAACTGCAACCTCGGACACGTCAACCTCGACGCGTTCGCGCCGACCAGCTCGGCCGGCGAACCCGACCTAGAAGGGATTCTTGAAGCGCACCGCCTCATGGCGCGGTTCCTGATTCGGGCGACCTTCGGCGACGTGAACGACCCTAAGCAGCGTGAGGCCCTGGCCCGTAACCGCCGTATCGGTGTTGGTCACTTCGGCGTTCAGGGCTACCTAGCGAAGCAAGGGATCCGCTACTCGAAGGCCCCGAGCTTCTTCCGCTTCCCCTTCGAGCTTCGCGTCATGCACAACGAAGTAAAGGCCGCCGCCGCCGAGTTCTGCCACGATCTCAGGATTCCAACCCCCGTCAAGACGACCACCGTTGCCCCCACGGGCACTATCGCGAAGATGCCCGGTGTCACTGAGGGAATCCACCCGATCTACGCTCGGCACTTCATCCGTCGCGTACGGTTCAGCCTGGTCGACCCCGTTCAGGCGGAGCGTGTAAACGCGTTCTTCGCTCAGGGGTACAACGTCGAGACGGACGTGTACGACAAGAGCGGGAACACGGTTGTAGTGGAGTTCCCGACGAAGGAAAAGCTCGTTCAGGAAGTCGAAGAACTCGGCCTTCCTGCCGAGTTGGTCGAGTCTGCCGATGAGATCAGCTTTGCAGACATGCTCGCTTTTCAGGCCATGTACCAGAAGAACTATGCCGACAACGCGGTGAGCTTCACCGTGAACGTGGTTCCCGGTGTCCTCGGCCAGGCCGAGGCCGAGGCGACGTTGAAGAAGTGGCTTCCCGTACTGAAGGGAACCACCGTGTTCCCCGACCTGAGCCGCGAACAGTCGCCTTACGAGCGGATCACGGCCGAGCAATACGAAGAGGCCGCCGCGAAGACCGTTGAATCTTCCTACGACGAAGCGTGCGCTTCCGGGGCTTGCCCCGTGAAGTAACTAGCATTGAATCCGTCACCCTAGAGGCTCGATAATAGGAACACAGAGGGGCCGGACGACTCCCCGGCCCCTCTTCTCTCACTCCCCGAAGGAATCCCCTTGAAGGTCACCCCTGTCTCTACAACGGCCGTTATCGGTTTCCCCGAGGGCATCGATTGGGATGCAACCCCCGACAGCCCCGAACGGGCCGTAACGGATGCTGACTTTGTCGGCGAGTTTGCTGGTCGAGCCTGTTACAAGAGCTGGTCGAAACCGAACCCCGCCACCGCGGCGAACAGCGACTATCTCGCGAACATCATCCGTCAAGGTCACTTCAGCGTATTGGAACACGCCTCGGCTTCCTTCTACGTCGAAGGGGTTTCCCGGGCCCTTCTCTTGGAGTTGGAACGGCACCGCTTTCTCTCGTTCTCGGTCGAATCTCAGCGGTACGTCGACCAGACGAAGAGCCATCCTGAGCCGGTCATTCCTCCGGCCATGCGGGACAATGCCAAGCTGACGCGTGACTTTCAAATCGAGTACCGGTGTGCGCTCGACGCGTACCGGGCCTATGTCTCGATGCTCGAAGGCCAGGGCTTCAGCCGTAAGCAAGCCCGCGAAGCGGCCCGAGGCGTTCTGCCGAATGCCACCCCCGTTGACTTCCTGGTGACCGGGAATCTCCGAGCCTGGCGTGACGTCCTCGGTAAGCGGCACCACATGGCCGCCGATGCGGAGATTCGGGAGTTCGCCGGCCTAGTCCTCGGCCACCTTCGCAACATTGCCCCGAACTCGGTTCAGGACATACCGGAGAAGCCTTATGAGTAGCCGACTGAAGCGCGTTGTCGTCGCCCTCGTGGCGATGCTGCTAGCCACTATCGGGATCGTCGGATGCGACGACAGGCCGTGCCTGAAGGGGCATTACGACTTCATTCCGGTCGTCCACTCGACCGGTAAGAGCACTTACACCACGATTACGCCCGTGTGGGTTTGCGACCAGTACGGAAAGGCAAAGAAGTGATGCGCGGTCTTGCAGTAGGGGGCCCGCTTCACGGGCAGATCATCAGTAGCTCTCGACCGGTCGACGTTCTCGACCAGCGGTTCCCCATTCGTTGGGATGACGACTTCTCGACCGACATACGACGCAGCACGTACCGCCCCCAGCGTCTCGGCGTCCCCGGTAGCTCGAAGACCGTTCACTTCTGGGTGCACGACTCCCACTCGACCGAGGCCGCTCAGGCCATGGCGTGGGAAATGCTTCTCGATGACTTCGAGAACACCCTTCACCGCACGACCCGTAAAGAGGTTCGATTCCCGTGAAAAAGATTGCCGTAACGGCGGCCCTGGTGGCCGTATCCATCCTCGGCGCCACCGGGCAGGCCGAGGCGAAGCCGAAGGACCCCGGTACCCGGTGCATCAAGGTTCGGGACCCTGAGACTCACCACAAGCACCGAGTCTGTATATGGACTGGCCCCTATCCGATTCCGGCCGATCAGATGCCGCACCTCTGGCCGATCCAGTCTTGAAGATTCTCGTAACCGGAAGCCGCACATGGCTTGATATTCGCACGCTAGAGCGTGCCATTTTCCGTGAACTGTACGAGATGAAGTGCGCCCCCGGTGACGCCGTCCTGATCCATGGGGCGTGCCCTACCGGGGCTGACTTCCTGGCCGACCGGTACGCGAAGCGTCTCGGGATGCACATAGCCCGGTATCCGGCCGAGTGGCTCCGGTACGGCAAGGGTGCGGGGTTCCGTCGCAACGCTGAGATGGTCAAGGCCGACCCTGACGTATGCCTCGCCTTCATCCGGGGCGGTAGCAAGGGCGCCACGATGACGGCCGACCTGGCCGAGCGTGCGGGTATCCCGGTGCGGAGGTTCCGTGCCTGATCCTCGGCCCGGGTGGGACGACTACTTTCTAGGGATCGCCGAGGCCGTAGCCGCTCGGGCGGACTGCACCCGTTCTCTGGTCGGGGCCGTAATGGTGGCCGTTGGCCCGGTGGCCGGCCTACCGGTCATCGTGGGCACGGGCTACAACGGGGCCCCGCCAGGGGTCCCCGGATGCCTGTCCGAGGGCGCCTGTCCTCGGGGCCAACTGACCACCGCGGAGTGCGCCCCTAACTCCGATTACTCAAACTGTGTCTCTGACCATGCCGAGCGGAACTGTGTCCGCTTCACCCCTAGGGAGCACCGCCAGGGCGCCACGCTGTACGTGACGCGCGAACCGTGCCCGAGCTGCCGCACGCTGATCACGGCGGCCCGTGTGGGCCGTGTCGTGTGGCCCGGTGGCGAATGGATTCCGTCAGGGTGAGTCCTGTACTGTCGACCCTGCACCCTTCCCCTTCTCTTGCTGACACTTTTGAAGGTCCGGTGCAGACGGCCCCCCATCCGCCGTGAAGGGGGGCCGTTTTCGTGCCCTGATACTAGCAGTGAATCTAGCCCGTTTAAACACTTGCGCAGCGGGTCCAATGCTAGTAACGTTCTTCCTGTCAGCAAGACCGGCCGGAAAGCCCGGCCGGGATAGGAAGGGGAAACACCATGGCCCGCACGATCACCCGCGAAGAGTGGCTTCACCTGGCGATTGACGCTCTCCGCCCGGAATTCGAGAAGATCGAGTTTCCGCTTCCGGAGAAGCTTCACGTGTCGGTCGGCTTCGGCTACGGCGCGAAGCGCGAGAGCGCCACGATCCTCGGTCAGTGCTGGAACTCGGTCGCCTCCGAGGACGGTACGCCTCACATCTTCATCTCTCCGGAGATCAACAACGCGGCCCGCGTCCTCGACGTCCTGATTCACGAGCTGATTCACGCTGCGGATGACTGCAAGAGCGGCCACAAGGGGGCCTTCGCGAAGGCCGCTAAGGCTCTCGGCCTCACTGGCAAGATGACTGCCACCGTGGCCACTCCCGAACTGACCGAGAAGCTTCGGGACCTGGCGAACGGAATCGGTCCCTACTCGCACGCCACCCTGTACCCGATGGGTAAGCCCCTTCAGCCGAAGGAAGAGCCGAAGCCCGAGACTCCCGAGGACGACCCCGAGGACGGCCCGGTTTCCTCGGGCCCGAAGAAGCAAGGCACCCGGATGATTAAGGTTCAGTGCTCTTCCGAGTGCGAGTGCGGCGGGTACGTCGTCCGGACCACCGCGAAGTGGATTGAGGTTGGAATGCCGGTCTGTCCCTTCGGAACGGTGATGGAAGTCGCCTAACAGCCCCTCGGACGGCCCCCTTCGGGGGGCCTTTCGTGTTTTAGGCCACAGAGGCCGGCCGAGCTGAAGCTAGCATTTGACCCAGGGCGTTTAAACAGGTACTGTCTTCCTTGTCAGCAAGAGACACCGGGAAAAACCCGGTGCACAACCTGAAGGGGAAGACAATGAACCGCAACTTCCAGATCGTCATCACGGCCCGCGCCAACGGTGAGATGGTTCTTCTCACCACCGTTAAGGGCGCATCCGCGATGGAGGACGAAGTTACTCGCCTTCACCGCGAGTACCCGACCCACATCTTTGACTGTGTGGTGAGCTTCGCGCGGTAGCGCGACCGGGCCCCCTTCGGGGGGCCTTCTTCTTCCCTCGAAACTAGCATTTGACCTGAGCCGTTTAAACGGCTAGAGTTCTTCTTGTCAGCAAGAGAAGGGGGCCGGAAAGCCCGGCCCCCGGGAAGGAAGAACATGCACTTCGGAGACCCCCGCTTCAAGCTCGTGTGTGTCTGGCACAAGGATTGCGACGGGAACATTCACCACGCTCACCGCTTCGCGTGGGTGAAGGTCGGCAAGTAGTCGACCGGGCCCCCCGAAAGGGGGGCCCTTCTCGATCCTGAAGCTAGGTTTCGATCCGAAACAACTTGCTTTGAACCTGACACACTGCTAGATTCCCTTGCTGTCAGCAAGAATTCCGGAAGGGGCAACATGCACGCGAGCGATAAGGCCGCCGCGGTGGTCGTGGCCGGCATAGGTGCGGGGGCCTTCACCCTGTCTTACGAAGCCCTGCGGGCCGTCTACCTCGGCAGCAACGGGAACGGCACCCTGAGCCCGATATACCCGCTCATAGTTGAAGGCTTCGTCACGATCGCCACGTTCGCGGCCTACCGGCTTCGTGACTTCGGATGGAAGGCCACGGCCTACCCGTGGACCCTGGCCGCCCTGTTCTTCGCCTACAGCCTTTGGGCCAACTCTCGACCGGACACCGTTCCGGGGCCCGTCACCCGAGGGGTTCCCTCCCTGGCCGTCCCCCTGGCCGTCCACCTTCTCTCGCACATGCTGAAGAAGCGTGAGCGGCCCGAGCTGGTCGCCGAGCTGGTCGACCTCGACCAGGACGAAGAGCCCCTGCCGGATGCCCCCTGGGACCCCTGGGAAGCTCCGGCCGTACAGGCCCCGATGTTCGCGGCCTCGGCCGAGAAGACCGCTATCAGCTCGGCCACGGATGCGGGGGCGATCATCCGCACGTGGGGCCGTCAGAACGGCTACACGGTGAAGGACACCGGACGCATTCCCGAGGCCGTTCTCAAGGCGTACGCCAGGGCGCACGGCGGAGAACTGATCGAAGCGTGAGCAAGCTCGGATGGTGCATGACGGGGCACCACGAAACGTGCCCCGTCCGCACGGTAAGCGGAATCTCTTGTGACTGTAGTTGTCACGCTGGTAAGAAGTCCCCGAACGTAATCGAATTTCCGAAGGAAAGAACGAACATGGCTCAGAAGGTCGAAGTAAAGCTGATCGATGACCTTGACGGTTCCGAGGCTTCTCAGACCGTTCTCTTCGGCCTTGACGGCCGAGAGTATGAGATCGACTTGAACGATGCTCACACGGCCGCGCTGCGTGACGCCCTGGCCCCGTTCCTCGGGGCCGCCCGTAAGACCTCTGGGGGGCGCGTAGCGGTTCGCCGGATCGGCTCGACCGGCCCGACTCGGGACCTGGCGAAGGTTCGCACCTGGGCCCGCGAGAACGGTTGGCCTGACCTGTCCGACCGTGGCCGAGTCCCCGGTGAAGTCCTGAACGCGTACGACCAGGCCGCCGCGTAGCGGCCACCAGCCCGACCACACGGCCCCCGCTTTGGCGGGGGCCGTTGTCGTGTCCGAGAGTGGAAGCATGACTGTCTACATGTCTTGGGGAAGCGAGCAGGAAGGCCAGGCTTCCGGCCTTATGACGGACATAGACCACGCATGCGAAACCCTAGATGTCTCCCTGTCTCACGTTCTGCAAGTGAATGCAATCGCCGAAGATTCCTTCCGGTACCGCCTCTTGACCGAGGCTTGTGAGGACCTGAAACGGCGCATGCGGGCCGATGGCCGAACGGCCCTGGCCGACGGGAAGCCGTGGCACGGCAAGAGTGGCCCCGCATGGGTGTCGCTGTGGCCAGGAAACGGGCCTAGGAGGGACTGAACGGCCGGGCGCGGCCAATGATGCGGGCCGCCGCCCTCGGGCCTCACAGGGCCCCCTGAAGCCCTTCCGGAGTGCCGGCCGCTATGCGTGGCCTGAAGCTAGCTATGTATCTCGTTTAAACGAGTGGCCTCCGTCACCCTGACCCAGCTTGCTTCCCAGGTTCAATACAAGTAACGTCCTGCTCTGCACGGCCGATCTTGGGCCGTGGCCGCGTAGGACGGCCCGGGGGATGGCACCCCAGGGAAACGACATGCCGAGGGAGAGCGGTCCCACGAAACCGCCCTGCGGCCCCCGAGTAACGACCGGGGGAGTCCAGACCAGTTGGCAGTAAGAGAACGGCTCTGCCTCACCAAAAGACCGACCCCGGTAGCCGCGGGAGGTAGAGAAAAAAAGAGGCTTACCGAGTGGCAGACAGATCGGGTGAAGGCAGGCCCGGACCGATGTTCCCGCAGAGGGAACGGGCATGCGGCCCCTGGCTCTGACCACACTTCCCGGCCCTGCGGTGAGGCTAATTCCCTTAACCGGTCCTGTAAGCGACATACCGACTCAGGCGTACCGAGTACGACTGATACAGGCTCCCCTCTTGAAGTGAGCAACCTCCTTGATTGGGGGGCCTATTGCTTGCTTCAAGGGGGGGTCCACTCCGCTCCACCCGATCTAGGCACCCGAGGCATGGAAAAACGCAAAGACAACAGACAACAGCAACCACAAGCTAGCTATGGACGCGAAGCGACTAGACAAGACAGGTTCAATGCTAGTAACGTCCCACCTGTCAGCAAGAACGGCAGGAAGGGCGAAGAGATGGCAAAGGTGAGACGAGACCCCGAGGGCCTGGCGAAGGCAATCGAGGCTCAGGGATACCGGGTCGAGCGACGCAATCACGGATGGCTGTGCTTCCCGGATGACCCTTCGAAGCCTGCCGAGTGGATATCCCGGAACACCGGGGGCCGAGGGCAGAGAAACAATGAAGCCGTAGCGAAGCGGTTCGGGGCTCTGTAGCCTCACCCTAGGGGGCCGGGAAACCGGCCCCCTTCACCGTGTCAGCAAGAGAGAGAGTTTAAACCATGCGCGAATATCAGGCCGTTGTCCGAGTGCGTCACCCCCGCTTCGACCTGGCCGTGAACCCTGACCAGCTCGACACCGTTACCGGGGCCCTGGTCGACTACGGGGCCACGGCTCAACTGTGGCCGGACGTGAGCGAATGGACCATGACCGTGCGAGTGCCGACCCTGTATGACGTAGCCGCTACGGCCGGCCGAGCCGTGCGCGACGCTTACGCCCTGGTGGCCGTTGACGCGGCCATTGTCCGTGTCGACGCGTGGCAGGTGGCCGAGTGGGACAGGGCGCAGGAGGAGAAGGGAAACTAGCATTTGACCTGAGCGTGTAAACGCTCTAGAGTCTTCCCTGTCAGCAAGAGACCGGCCCCCGGGCCGGATGAAAACTCAAAAGGGGAAGACATGAGCGCGATTGTCGAGACGGTTCTTAACCTCGGCTACTGCTGCCAGGTGGACGACATGAACTCGCCTACCGTCCGTTGCCCGCGAACCTGGGGAACGTACATGCTTCAGAACCTGGCCGAGGACATTCGCCAGTCTCGTAAGCGGGCCGACCGGCTTCGCTCCGAGTGGCGGAAGAAGAACCTCACCGAATGGTGCGAGGACGCCGAGGGCCGCCTTCAGCGGCTCTTCGACCGGCTTCAAGAGTGCGAGTCGGGTAACCCCGACCGGTTCACCCGCGAAGAGATGATGCCCGGTTGCACCTGCTGAGAGAGCGGCCCCTTCGGGGGCCGTTTTCGTTTCCCTTGAACCTAGCATTTGACCCGGACCGTTTAAACGTGCTACGTTTCTCTTGTCAGCAAGAGAGCGGCCCCGAGAAGGGGCCGAGCTTGATAACTCAAGAGGGGAAACGGGAATGAAGGTCTTCCGTATGGGTGGCTTCACCGACCAGATCACCGAGTGTGAGCTTTGCGGGAAGCCCGAGCTTCGCGGAACGGTTCAGATGATCGAGCTTGACGCGGACGGGAACGACGACCAGGACCACTACTTCGGAACCACTTGCGCCGCTAAGGCTTCCGGGTGGACTCAGAAGAAGGTCAAGGAAGAAGCCAAGCGAGTGGCAGGAGCGAAGGCCGCCGCCGAAGAGAAGCGGCTCTTCACTCTGTGGAAGCTGGAGAACTTCCAGACTGACGACACTCAGGCGGTAGTCGACATGACGGGACTTCGATACACGGAACTGAAGTCGCTCTTCCGTCGAGACCTCCACAGCTGCCTGTAACACAAAGAAGGGGCCCCTACGGGGGCCCCTTCGGCGTTCCTGGCCTACTGCTCGACCACGAAGCTACCCATGCCCGAGACAGTCTCAATCAAGCCCTGTTCGCGCAGAGAACGCATGACCTTCTGACCGGTGACCGTGGCGATACCGAACTCTGCCTGAAGCTGAAGGACAGACGGAACGCGGGTACCCGGGCCGTACTGGCCGGCCCGGATGCGGGCCGCGATGACCTCGGCGACCTGTTCCCACTTCGGGCGGTTCTCGGCTAGCTCCATACGCCAAACGCTAGGTAGGTATGGCATGCGCGGCGAGCGGTCGCATGGCGCAACACGGTGCCCGCGGGTGTAGCACGCTGTACCATGGTCCTTCACTGTCAGCGAGAGTCGAGAAGGGGCGCCATGCCTACCGAGAACATGGATGGAACGACCGGGGTCGCGTACGACAAGGGCCTACAGGCGGCCGTCCGACTGAAGCGCGCTCTCGAAGCGCACGGAATCACTATCCCTTCCCTGGCCGGTCGGTGGCCCGTCAACGGAACCCCCATGGTCGAGCTTGGGGGATGCCGTGCGGACGTGGCCGAGGCCCTGGCCGCCGTCCTCGAAGGGAAGGCCGCGGAGTGACCCCCCGAAGCGTCTTCCGGTACGTGGAGTACCTGACTCGCCAGGACCCGACCGGCGAACTGACGTGGTACGTCGAGTGCGTGTTCGGCGACGAGAAGAACTGTGGTGCGGCCTCGGGGAGCATGACCGGCGAGATGCCTGCCATTCGATGGATGAGCAACCACACGGCGGCAACGGGCCATAACAGGTACAGGAGAATCTTCACGGACTACGCCATTACCGAGCCGAAGGGCTAGAAGGCCCGTAGAGACGACGAAAGCCCCCCGCCACCCTGAAGGGTGCGGGGGGTTCGTCTTGCCCGTGTGGGGTGTGCTGAAGGGGCCGGTCGGAGGCACGCCGGCCACCACCCCTACGGGCTAGATCAGCCTTCGTCGGCCAGGTTGAAGTGACCGGGCGAAGGGGTCAGAAGAGCATCGGCGGTCTTGCCGTTCTCGACACGCTGAACAACCTCACCGCCGACCAGGCCGAGGACGGCCGAGACGACACCGAGAATCTGAGCCGAGGGCACGTCGATACCGAGAGCGGCCACCAGGCCGAGGACGGCCACGACAGCCGCGTACACGCGGGCCGGATGAGTCTTGACGAAGTTCATTGGTTCCTTACTTCCCGTAGGCGAGAGTGAAGAGCGCGGCCCAACCCTTGGGCCCGATAGCCACGTCCCAGGTAGAACCCTGAGCCGCGTACTGCGGGTGCTTCCGATGGAACAGCCCGACCCCGTACTGAGTCTTCGGGCCGTAGTTGTCCGACTCGGGAACAGACTTGTTCATGTATCCAGTGGCCTTCAGGGCACGCTGAAGCGAACGAGCCGAAGGCTTCGCCGAGTTGGGTCGAAGACCCTTCGGGAAGGCCGGGGGGACGTACTTAGCGGGCTTCGGCTTCGCGGGAGTCGGGGCAGGGACCGGTGCCGGCCTCGGGGCCGGGGCCGGGGCAGGGACAGGGGCAGGGGCCGGGGGAGTCAGGATCGCGTTTACACGCCCCAAGAAGTAGTCCCAAGGGAACTCGGGCCCGGGGTCCGTGTGGTTCGTCTGCCTGTAGGCCGCCGACACGTCCCGATGGCCGACGATCCCGCGCTTACCGGCGACCAGCTCGGCCACGGTGAGCTTCACGGCCGGAATGTTGTGCTTCCGGCACCAATCCGCGGTGACCTTCGCAGCCTGCTCTAGAGCACCCTTGCTGTACTGGTCGAGCCACTCGGCGCGAGACTGCCGGGCGTAACCCGCAATCTCCAAACCGAGGCCGTCACCGTTGCACCCCGGGGCATGCCAGGCCCGGTCACCATCGGCGACACAACGAACGGCCGAGTCGTTATCGACGCACACGTGAGCCGAAGCCTTGTTCGTGTCCGGCATAGTTGCGAACCAATGCGCGATGTTCTCGGCGGTAAGAGGCCCTTCGGGGGCCTCCATGTCATGAATGACGATTACGCGGATAGGGGTCGACCGGCCAGGGCCGTACCATCGTGCCTGAATGAATTCCATTAGAGACCCTTCGAGGAAAGCCACTTACGGGCCGCCGCGGCAAGTTCCTTGTCAGCGTCGACCGGGGCAGGAGTAGGGGCAGGGGTAGGGGCCGCGAGAGTCGGCACCGTCACGTCACCCTGTTGCGAAAGTAGGTAGGCCAAATCGGCTTCGGAAAAGTACGCCCAACCAGCCAGGCCCCAAGACTCTGACCAACTGTTAGGGATCCAGAACTGACCGGTTTCAGCGTCATACCGAGAGCACTCGATTTCGTGGCCGCCAGCCGCACCGGAAGAAGCCTTCACGCTGATACGGCCATCCGAGGCCGTATCGAACATCGAGTTAAGCCAGGGAAGGCCGAGAAGTACCGGGCCAGACTGAAGCGCGCTCTTCAGCGCGTCCATGCTGAACGCGTGCTTATAGCCAGAGGCCAGGCCGAGAGCCTTCAGGCTCTTACCGCACGCCACACCCGAGGAACCCGTGTCCTCGGTCGGATACTCGCCAGGGATGCCGTCAAGAATCGTGTTCAGGCGGTAGACCTTCAGCGCGAACACTTCATCTAGCGTGTAAACGCCCTCCGAGAAGACACCCTTAGAAGCGGCTGCACCGGCCGCAGAGATAGTGACCGTGGTGGACGCCGTACGGCCGAGGGAGTCGGTTCCGAGAAGGCCCGTGGTCGCGTTACCGGTGCAAGAGCCGACCTGGCCCTGATCGAGAATCGGAATACGCCGCTTCCAGTCGACAGACTTCACGGCGGAACGCGGAAGAACACCGTGAGAAAAGGCCAGAGAACGCGGGTCATGCTCGACGCGCCGGCCATGCATTGCGAAGCGGGTCACACACCATCCGTTCGGAGGAGAGAGGTTATTTCTTCGTGGTGGGAGATCACGAGCGTCTTCAGCTCGGCGATAGCGGCCGTACCGGTCACCAGCTCGGACAGGTGCCGGTTTTCCGCTTCGAGCCGTGCCACCCGGTCGGCAAGCTCGGACAATGCCGCTTCGAGCCGATCGGCTCGGGCCTTCTGAGCTTCGGCTTCGCCCTTCCAAATCTGCGCCGTCTGATCGTCCACGGATGAGCGCACGCGGACATACGCGGCCCCTAGGGCCGCCAGGGAAGCCAGGCCGCCGAACAGCCATCCGGCGATATTCACGAGATGCAACGCGCGTCCCTTATTACGATCCGAGCCAACGGAATTCCATTGCAGTGACGCGCTGACCGCTATCCATAGTCAGAGTCGAGCCGCTGTTCTGAGTGACGAAAAGCTCGTAATGGTCACCAGCAACGCAGGTCAGTTCGAAGGTTCGCCCGACGAATGTGGCCGCGCCGTTCGCTGCGGCAACCGAGACCGTCGAAAGCGAGCTGCCACCATTCGCGGCGCCCGCCGAGTTTTGGCGAAGGTTCGCCTGACGGTATCCGGTCGCGTTCGACGGAAAGCGCGCATAGAACGAGACGAGATACTGACCACTCGTATTGATCGTGATCCGGCTCGTATTGCTCGACGTCGAATGCATCGAATCCGTGTCCCACGCTTCGCTATCGAAGGTGACAAGAGTCGATGTACCGGAAGCCGGCTGAAGGGTTCCGCCCAAATAAGCGTTTACACGCGGCGGATTCATCAGGAAGTCAAGCACGGTCTTCGATGAAGCATTCAGCTTCGAAGCCGTGACCTTCTCACCCGCCACAAAGGATTGAGTAGAAGGAACGGTTGCCATCGGTGGCCAATCTGTCGTCTAGGAACACCAAAGGGGGCGGCCGACAGGCCGCCCCCTCGGGGACTTCAGTAACGGAATTACCAGGCAAGATCCGTGGTCTGATCGAGTAGTCCAAGCTCGACGTCTTCGAGGATCCACACATCCGAAGCGACAGCAGGAGACAGAGAAAGAGTCGTAACCCATTCCGGTGTGCCGCCATCGGAAGAAACCTGGGTACTCACAGCCTCGACATAGAAGTCAACCGAGGCCGCGGGGGCCGCAGTAGGAAGGTCCCCGATCCGAATTTTGTCGCCGATCTCAACACCCAAAGCGACCGGGAAAAGACCCGGT
Source organism: Streptomyces sp. NPDC085866 (assembly GCF_044541035.1). NCBI lineage: Bacteria > Bacillati > Actinomycetota > Actinomycetes > Kitasatosporales > Streptomycetaceae > Streptomyces > Streptomyces sp. NPDC085866. The sequence goes on along the minus strand of NZ_JBITSQ010000004.1, from coordinate 27,897 downwards.
GAAGCCGAAGACCGAAGAACCACCTGATCACAACGCGTGATCGCGTCTTTGTACTGATTCAGGGTCGAGTAAGACGCATCCAAGACCTCTTGGTCATCGGTGACGTTCAGCTCGACACTCTTCGTCTTCCGGCCATGCGTATTGATCGAAGTCTGATCACGGATCACGCCACTAGCACCGCCAGGGCGTGTAAACGACACTTCGTTCACAATCCGGTCTTCGTCTACTTCGAAGTCAAGATCAGACTCATACGGAAGGCCCGTGGTGTCCCCGAGGGTGTACCGGATAGGCCCGGATTGGCGACGCTTCCGCGAGTGATACACCAGCCGGCCGTCACCGTCCATGAAGACGTACCCGGAAGCCGCCTCGGCCGTCGACTGAAGCACTTCAAGAGCCGAAGTGCCTTCATCCCAATCGAGGTTCTGAACCCCGGTCACCGTGGCGTCAAAGTCGGTTTCCCCCAGGAACCCCGCATACTTGACAAGCCGACTCAGGCGAGAAACCTCGTCTTCCCAAAACGTCGGATAGAGCCCGTACTTATAGCCGATGAAATACGGCTCTTCGTAAATCTCGGGACCCACATCACGATCCCATACCGCGAAATGCGCGTATCGGCCACTCGTGAAGTCCTGAATGTACGGGCCGCCGATATTCCCGCCGAGAGTCATATACTTCGGTTGTCGAAGCTGTGGACTCGAAGGGGTACCGCTCAACGTCGAAGTATCCGCCTCCCACGACCCATTGAGAAAGATCGTGCCGTTACCGGCCGAGATGGACACAACAACATAGTTCGGCGTTGACGTAGAAACCGGATTGTTCGTTGAAACCGAATAGGTCGAGTTAAGACCGCCGTCCGGATATCCGATAGTCAGCGTCAGAATGCCCGTGCTGTCTATGGATACCTCGACCGCGCGGCGGGCCGTGGCATCCGTCGACCGGAACAGGGACCCTGTGTTGCCCGAGCTGGGCAGCGTGGGGGCACACCAGAAGGCGACGCTGAACTTATCCGTCAGAGTGGCGAACGACCGTTGCCCGTTCTGTAGCACGTCAACGACCGTGCCCTTCGCGGGTGAGGTGGCAATGTTCGTGAGAGAGAACGACGTTCCGTCATCGTTGGCCACCAGGGAAGGCGCCCCGAAGGCCGCGGTTGCCCCGCCGTACTTCGAGGCCGTCAGGGTGGCCGGCTTCAAGTCGTCGGCCAGGTTCTGAACCGTGGTTGCCCCAGACCCCTCGGTCAACGGCCAGTAGCCCCATGGGGCTTGCGCTAGATAGTGCTGCCGCATAGGCCGCTGAAACTCGGTAGTGCCGAGAAGGTCGAAGCCGTCCACCCCGGAAGCCGTGACTTCCGCTGTAAGGCCATTGATCTTCACGGGCCACTTCTCGATGAAACCCGAGAAGATCGAACCACCGGGAGTCCACTCAGAGGCCGCCGAGGCCGCCTCTAGCTGAAGCTGGTCGATGAACCCGAAAGTACCGGCCTGAGACCCTGCCGTGCCGATCTCGACACCGGCATACGTGACGCCTGAAGTCGAGCTTCCGCCAGCAACGGCGGTAACCGAGAACTGTACCCACTGACCAGCCACGGGCGTAACCGTGACTGAACTACTAGAGCTGTAGAAGGATCCGTCATCCTTGTACCAGCGGATACGGGCATACAGGCTTTCGCTCGCCGAGGTGTCGCCCTTACGGTAATAGCCGCTAGCCGTGTAGGTGGTGCCCGCGACAATCTTCGCCAGGCCCACCGGATAGGTTCGCGTCCATGTCCACCCCGAGGCACCGCCCCAGCCGCCCCAGGTGTCGGTTTTCATGAAACCGCACCGAATGGAAGAGTTGAAAGCCGTCACGCCATCGCCGGTCTGAACGAAGTTCACCTGAATAGCACCGGCACCGCTCAGCTTCGTTCCCGTAACCCACGAATTCGACTGACCCGAAACGTGTGACGTAGAGAAGTTGTCCGAGGTTTGGGAAATATCCCCGCCCGTACTCGTATCCTTCGGGAGAAGGTTCGCCGTACGGACGCGTACGCGCCGCCGAGGAATGACGTTCGGGTAATACGGGGCTACCTCGGTAAACGACCAGTCATCCGCGTACATGACCCACGTTGCACCCGGGGCCGTAGGGTCCTGAATTTGAAGCTGTCCGTAAGCGGCATTCGAAGGGGCGAACCCGATAGCCTCGAATAGCTGATAGGTGCCATCCTGAGCGGCTAGCACGATGGTCGATGAATCAACCATCGTGTTCGCGATGAAGTTCTGATTCGCGTCATACCAGAAGACGCGAAGAATCATGGTCAGGGCAGGAAAACCGGCACTGACAGTATTCCGAAGCCAAACCGCAGCCCGATACTTGTTGTTCGCCTTCACCGGAATCTTCGCCGTACTGGCAATCGTCTGCCAGGCCGTCACCGTGGAAGCACCGTCAAACCGTAGGGCGCGTGCACCGGTATGCGGCGTGCTGGTGGACGACGAGAGCGTTACGCCCGTGCCTTGCGTGAAACCGGCCGTGTCACTCGTGGTTTCCGTTCCGCTCGTCACGTTCGACGGAAGAAGTTCCGTACTCCAGTTCTTCATCGGAGTGAAACGGCCGTCCGAGTTGTCTAGCGACAGGTCAAGGGTTCCAGCCTCCATACGGTCGACTTCGTAAGAGCGACCGCGCTTCACACTGAAACCCTCAACCCATGGCGTGACATCCGACCACGTGTAAGAGGTGGAGAACGGGCCTCCATCAAACGCCACTTCAACAGTGACCGGGGGAATCCCCGCCATTAGAGACCCGTCCTTCCGCCGTTCCTCTTACCGTTCCTGACAATCTCGTCTCGCACCGTTACGGCAATCGCCTTCGCTAGGTTCTTCTCGGCCGTCACGTTGCCCTGAACGGTCACGTAGACGTTCGGGGCAGGGCCACCAGCCACCGCGGCCCGGAAGGCCGCAGAATGAGCCAGGGAGCGCCTAGCAAGCCGACCCGAAGGCCGCGTGCCGGCCAACTCGTCAACGGCCCGCTGAACGTCGCCGTGACCGGACCGGATGCCCTTCGCGAAACCGGCCGTAGTGAAGCCGCCAAGCCCCATGAAGACCCGAGAAGGACTCTTGATCCCGAGTTGCTTCTTCAGGGTCTTAACCATCTGCTCGGCAATATGCTTGATTGCCTTCGTGATGGCCGATTCCTTCTTCTTCAGACCCTTAACGAGACCCTGAGCGGCGTGAATGCCCGCGTCGTAGTAGTTACCCGACACGAACTTTCCGAGCTTGCTCGACTGATCGTTGATCGCGTTATACGTCGAGTTAAAATCCTTGATCTGACCCGCGTTCGCGTTCAACAGGGCCTCGGCCATCTGGCCGCCCTCGTCCGGGCCGGCCCCGGCAATCTGAGCGATGATGCCCCGACCGAAACCGCGCTTCGAAAGCGTCTGAAGGTTCTTCCGGAAGTTGATAATCCCGTGAAGCTTCTTCTTCAGCCGTGCCAGCATGGCCGACGCCGAGTTATCGGCGAACTCGGTCGAGTCATAGGCGCCCATGAAGGACGCGTAATCGCGTGCCTTACTGGCCACGTTGGACGCCATGTCCTTCTTAGCCTTCTTCAGGCCGTCGAGCTTGTCTTGTGCCCTCTTCAGTTGGTCGGCGATCTTCTCGCGTTGCTTCGCCAGGTGATAGAGCTTCGTGTCTTCCTTGTGCAGGTAGTCATGAAGGCTCTTCGCGTGACTCTTGCTGATCTTTCCGGCCTTGAAAGCCTTCGTGATCAGCTCGTGAAGTCTCTTCGCGGTCCGCTCGACCCCCTTAGAGCCCTTCAGCATGCCGACCACAAGACCCTGAGTGATGAACTTACCGATCTCGGCCATAACCCGAGAAGGCGAGTGAATGCCCAGCATCTTTCGAATCGGGCCAGGAATCTTGTCGACCAGCGACGAGACAACGCCGGTCACGGCGCCCCATGCTCCCTTAATGCCTCGGATCAGGCCCTGAATGATGTTCTTACCGATCTCGGCCAGCTTTCCGGGCAGACCCCGGAAGAAGCCGCTGATCTTCCCGGGGAGACCCCGGACGTAAGACAGTATTCGGCCACCGTATTCGGAAACCGTGGTTCGAATGGCCGACCAGCCGCCCGACCAAACCGAGCGGACACGGCTAATGCCGCCCGATATGATCCGGCCGATACCGCCGACCCATCCAGAAACGCCGCCCTTGATAAAGTTCACGATTCCCGTGAACACAGCACGGATTCCGGTCCATCCGGCCCGCCAAAGGCCCGCAATCTTCGCCAGGCCACCTCGGAGGATCGAGAAGACTCGACCGAAGATGTAGACCTTGAAGGCGCCAACGATGAATTCCCAGATGCCGACGAAAATCGACTTAATGCCGCCCCATGCCTTCGACCAGTTACCGGTGAAGATACCGATGAAGACATTCACGACACCCTGAATCACGTCAAGGGCGCCCGTGATCACGCCGAGGATGCCCGACCAGAGTCCTTGAAGGGTTGAGATCACAATGGGCCCGAGGAACTTCCAAAGGAAGGCCAGGATCGGGGCCAGGACCTTAACGGCAACGCCGATACCCTGAAAGACCGTCGAGAGAACCGCGCCGAATTTCTGAATGACAGGCTGAGCCTGTTTAAACATGCCCTGAAGGACAGGGACGATCTGCGTTCTCAGGAAGCTAACGAACTGCTGAAAGTACGGCATAACCGTTGCCACAAGGTTTCGCAGCGCGGGCATTACCGTACCGCTTACCGTGGTGGCGATCGTCTGCCAGACAGGAAGGGCAATCCGGATTAGATCCTTGAAGAGCGGGATGAGCGAGCCGCGTATGAAGCCCCCGATCATCCCGAAAATCGGGATAGCGTTCGCGGCTATCTGCTGAAAAGCCGGAATGATCGAAGTCCGTACGAACGTGCCGACCTGCTGAAGCACCGGCATAACGTTGCCCTGGAAACCGGCCTTCAGCGCAGCGACCACGGGGCCCACCGCGGCCCCTATTCGCTGAAACGCGGGAACCGCAGCCTTCGAGAAAGCCTGAGCCCCCGAAGTGATCTTAGGAAGGACACCCTTAATCAGCGGAAAAAATGCCTTCATCATGTCGCCGAGGGCAAGCTGTGCCGTGTCCTTCAGCGTCGACCACATACCCGCAACCGTGGTCGACTGATTCTTCATCATGCCGCCAAACCGCTTATCCATGCCGGACATAAGCCCGGCGATAGCGGTATCGGCAGAGATAGCCCCCTTCTCGGACATCTTCATGACCTCGGGAACGGTCTTATGGAGATGGTCGGCAATCATCTGCCAACCAGCGATGCCGTTTTCGGTGAGCTGAAGCATTTCACCGGCCATAACCTTGCCCTTAGCCTTAATCTGGCCAATGGCAAGAAGGACACGCTGAAGCTTCTCAGGGGAACCACCGAGGCCGGCGACCGCGTCACCGGCATGCGTCAGGATCGGGATAACGTCCTTCGCGCTGAATCCCATAGCCATCAGGGATTGCGAATACTTGATTACGTCCTCGGTAGCGAACGGGGTCTTAATCGCGAAGTTCTTCAACTGGGCCAGGAAGTCAGTTGCCTTCTTCGCCGACCCAAGCATGGTCGTAAAGGCAATCTGTGCCTGTTCCATATTCGAGGCAGTCTTGATACCCCAAACAGCGGCGGCCCCCGCCGCCATACCGAAACCCGCCGCCGCCGTCGCACCGAAGGCCGCCAGACGGCTCCCGAGGCCGCCGAACACGCCCCCTAGGCCGCCCGCGCGGCGGCCCAAGTTGTCAGCGTCTCGACCGAGGTCGCGAAGGGCACGCTGAGCCTGAGAAGCATTGCCCACAATGACAACGCGAAGCGTCCTCTGATCGCCCGCCATTACAGATGCTCCCGACTCGCGTGATACTCGTTCATGTACTCCGCAAAAGCCCGATACTCGGAAGCCGTAAGCTTCCGAACCTCAAACGGGTTCATGCGGTAGAAGTGGCAGAAGGCCGCCCGCTCTTTCAGGCGGTCGGCTTTCCGTCGTTTCCCTGGTCGTCCACCCCGACCAGTTCAAGAGCGGACACGCGAACACTGCGCGCATCCTGAAGCGTGAAATCGGGCTTCTCGGCCCGCTGAGAAATCCAGATGAGAGCCTTCAGGGCCTTGCTCGAAATCTTCGTTTCGAGGACCGGCCGGCCGTCATCATCGAGAACCTTCTTCCCGTCCTCGAAGACCGGCTTCGGCTGAAGCACGTCATAGAGCGGGGCGCCGACAACCTCTTCAAAGTCTTCGAGGTCACCGATGGTGAGAGAATCCGGGTCGATACGAAGCGCGACAGTCTCAGGGGTGGTGCTCATTGTGGGAATGCCTCCGACATAATGCGGTCAATGTGAGTCATGTATTCGTTGATCAGCTCAGGACCCTTCTCCCGAATAGCAGGATGAAGGAAGTAACCGGGGCCACCGGCCCAACCACTGAACTGATTTCCTCGCCACGGGCGGAAACCTCGGGCAATGCGCCCCGAACGGGTCCGCTTCACGGCGCCAAACTCGGCACCAAGGGCGTAAGGCACACGACGAGAACCGAGCCGAACGGCCGCATAGTTCTGTGTCCTAGTTGCCCTCAATGAAAGGGCCGCCGCCCTCTGCTGCCTGCTAAGGCCCGTGGCCTTCTCTTTGGCCGCCTCGGCGAGTTTGTCGGCAACGTCGTAATTCGCTGCCTTCACCTCATCACGCAAACCGTCAGCACCGATTTGCGCTAGAGCGCGGGAGAACTGGGCTAGCCCCTCAACATTGGCTCCATAGCCGTTAACAGGCATAACCCAGCCCCCCTAGTTCAATGCTAGTTACAAGGCTTACTGAAGAGCCTTGTAAGTGATCGTGACCGGCGAAACCGTGCCATCAGTCAGTGCGATACCGGAAAGATCCTGGCCGTTGACCTCGAAGCCACCGGCCGTGACCGGGCCTTCATCGAACCGAGCCAACGGCATATCGACCTTGAACTGAGAGCTGTCCGGACCATCCCAGAGAACCGTGATCTGAGCCACGGCACCGGAAGCGATAGCCGACGCAACCCGGTTGATCTGAGTCGTACCGGAAAACTCGCCCTTCAGTGACCACTCATACTTGCGAAGCTCGGATTCGAGCGGCTCACTCTTCTTACCGGTGTTCCGAATGAAGTACCGGTCATCCTTCAGCCCCGAAGTGCCCTTCAGAGAGAAGTCGGAGATGTCGAAGGAAGAACCGCCCACGGTCACCGTGCCGCTGTTGAAGCTGTAAAGCTTCGTGTTCGCCACGAAGGTAGGCGTCGCGGTTGCGTAAGCCCCCGTGCCGGCCCCAATGGTTTCCTTGGCGAAGTCGCAGGTAAGCGAGAGCTTCAGAAGCTCATCGACCGCGTTCGAAATCTCCCATTCCTTGACCTTGCCACCCTCGTAGGTGAACGGGGTCAGGGTGCCGGCGTTGTCGACTCGGCCAACCTGAGCCGTAAAGCTCTTGCCGTTCAGGTCGCCGAGGGTTGCCGTGTACGTAGTGAAGCCACCCGAGGGGGCACCCGCGGATACGGTCCCAAGCATGTGCTTCAGCCAGAAGTCGAATCCAGCCGACAGGACTTCGAGCTTCACGTCACCTTCGGCGCCCTTCGGGTTAACCGCGAAACGGTCGGACCGAAGAACCCTGGCACCGGTACGGATCGCATCGGAATCGATCCGCTCATACTTGCCTTCGATGCCCTCCGACTCGAAAGCATAGAACTTCGTCGGGGCAACCGCCGTGCCGTAAACCGACTCGTCGGCAACACCGAAATACTGATCAAAGATCGTGGCCATTACTTAGCCGTCTCCTTCTTCGCCTTGACTTCCTGCCATCCCTGGCGAAGAAGCGCCGCCGCTATCCGCGTATCAGCGACCTCGACAGGCTCACCCCTCAGGGCAGTAATGCCGAGGGCCGGAACCTCAATAGCGGATTCCGGCCCTTCGTAAACAAGGGTCTTCACTTAAAGTCTCGCCTTCACGCGAACAACGCTCTCTAGTTGGCCTTCATAGACCTGATCGGAAGGGAAGCTAGAAACCTTCTTCGGAACAAAGTCCGAGGACACAACAGAGTGAATCCCTAGCGAAGGGTTCGACTTCATGCCGTCCTCGATACCCGCAGCCATCACCTGAAGCTCGTTCTCGACCTCTTCGGCCGTGGCCCCGGATATCTGAGCGTTCACAACGACGCTGATCTCAAAGACCTCTTCGCGACTCCGATTGGTAGCCCATTGCGAGTCCGGCCACTGAACCTCACCGACGAACACCCAACGCCGTTCCGGGGAACGGGTCGGATAGCCCCACGTCACCTGATAACCGGCGAGAGCTGGAAGAGCCCTGATCATGTCCCGAAGGGCACCCTTAAAGGCAAACGCGTTCGTGCTCACCGGGCCGTCCCGAATACGTCATAGAGGACGCTGAACTTGTACCGCTTCAGCGTCGCGTCGACCTCGGGAATCCCTGTCTCATAGCCGTTCCGGCCCGGGGTCGCCAACGTGAAGTTGCCTCCCTCGGCCGCGACGAAGGCCGTAGCCCGGTCAGGGATGCCGGATCGTTCGGCAGTCAGCAGAGAGCGAAGCCGAAGCAACCCCGCGCGCTTGACGTCCTCGGGGGCCTGGTCATGCCCGTATGTGAAGGTGACCGTGTACCGGTCACCGTCGACCAGCTCGGCAGGGGACCGGACCATGCCCATGCGGTCGACAGACCAGCCCGTAAGGTCAACGACCCCGAGGGGGCCGGTGATGGCCACCAGGGCGGTCACGTCGAAGTACCCGAGAAGTAGAGTCGAGCTGTCGTCGGCCTCGACCTCGACACGGGCCGTACGCGACACGAACGACCGACCGGTGATCCGCTCAAACTCGTCTTCAACGACTCCCCGGTAATACTTCACGTCAGCCGTGGTGAAGCGTGCCGTGTCCGTCAGGTCAACGTCACTGCCCCGGGCCTCGGGGATCGTGAACAGGAAGCCCCCGACAACCTCGAAGCTCGTCGTGTCCGTGGCCGTTGTGCCGGCCACCCAAGAGGCCGTGTAAACGCCCTGAGGCTGCACGGGCACCGTGACTGACCACGTCGTGCCCGAGCTGGTCGCCGACCCCGTGTAAACGGTCGCTCCGGTAGCGTCCTTTACGGTCACCGTCACGGCAGAGACGACCATGGGTGTCTCGTCGTCTAGGAAGACGTGTGACAGGTTGACTGCCCTGCCGCTCAGAAACCGCACAGTGCCCCCTTACGCGGCCTTCCGCGGCCTACCCGGGCCCCGCTTCTCGGGGGCCGCTACAGCGCGCGTCTCGCGCGTCTCTGCGGGCTTGTCGGATACAACCTCGGCCCGCTTGTCGTTCAAGAGAGACACGGCCAGACCTGAAGGCAGGTCGACCACATCCCCCACACTCGGGAACGGCTTACCGTCGAGCTGACCCGAGTTACCTACAAGGATTCGAACCTTCATGACACCCCTTCAAGACAGGACCGGCCCGGCCCCCGAAGGGGCCGAGCCGAGGACCATTACGCGGTAACGGTCAGAGCCTTGACGGAAGCCGTGTCGAACAGGTCGCCAGAACCACGCCACGTGACCTTGAAGGCGACGACGTCACGGTCATAGCCGTACTCGTCGGAACGGACAACCCGAAGGTTCTTCACCTGGCGAATCAGGTACTTCGAGGGGTCGCCGTACACCAGGACCTTCGCGCCGGAACCCGAAGTGACGACGTTCGGATCAGTGAGGACCGGAGTGCCAAGAAGCATGTCATTGGCGCCGGCCGTAAGGGACGGCTCCCAGAGGTAGCGGCCCGTGCTGTCCTTCAGCTTGCGAAGCGTCTGAACGGCAGTGTCCGAGGTCATGAAGACCGCACCCTTGCGGTACGGGCGCAGAATCGAGTGCTGAAGATCGATCAGGTTGTCAGTCGTAATCGCCGACAGGCTCGACGCGTTCACCGCACCCGTGGAACGGGTGATCCAGCCGTAAGGCTTCGAAGTGCCGTTACCGACCAGAAGATCAGCCATCACCTTATCGGCGACAGCCTCGCCCGCGTCATTCGCGAGAATGCCGAGAATGTCGAGCTGAGAGTCATCGATGATCTCGTTAGTAGCCTCAACAATGATGCCGTACTTATAGGCGCCAATGCTCGTGGTGGTCCACGACTCGTCACTCTTGCCGTACGCGACGTTTTCCGTCTGCTGAGTGGCGGTCGGACGACCGTTCTTCACCGGGTACTGAAGCGTCTCACCACTCGAAGTGGTCAGGACTCGGGCCTTATTGAAGAAGTCCGAACGCACACGCATAGCCTCGATGACCTGCGCCACGAAGGTAGTCGCGAAGGTGTTACCGGCATTCGAGGCGGTACCAGAAGTCGCGGTACGAAGGTCAAACTCGACAGCCTGACGGTCACCACGAGCCAGGGCGCGCAGCTCGGCCGCCTCGTCGACCTGGCCGCCACGGGCCTCCGGAGTCTGGCCAGGAATGACCAGGCCGCCCGCACGCTCCGCCAGGGAACGAACCTCGGCCTCACGCTCGCCACGCTCAACCGCGTCGCGGGCCTCGGCCTCCAGCCGAGTCACGTCACGGTCGATCTTCTCGACACGCTCGCGCTTCTCGGCCTCGGAAAGAACGGTGTCCGACTCGATAGAGCGCAGCTCACCAATCAGCTTCGCGCGCTCTTCGAGCGCAGCATTCGCCACAGCGGCAAAATCCATTGCTAATCCAATGCTAGTTACAGGGGTTACAGAAGGCCGGAAAGGGCCGCACGAGCCGCCACCGGATCGGCAGGAAGCTCGTAACGGGGAAAGACAGTCCGCGCTTCGCTTAGCGCCGGAACATCGATCTCGCCCCGAATAGCGGCCCGGATCGCATCCGGCGAATCCAGCCGCCCAACAGGAATGCCGCGCTCCTCAGCGAGAAGCTGAAGCGCGCGAGAACCAACACCAGAAGTGGAGTCGGTATAAGCCGGGTAAGTAACCGGCGAAACATCGAACAGCGAAATACTGTTCAGCGTGCGAAGGGGGAAGCCGTCGCCGTCCTCGGCCCAAGAATCGCCACCAGGGGCAACCTTGAAGCCGAAAGAGCTTTGCGACACGTCGCCCCGCTCCATAGCGGTAGCCAGGTCACGCGCATACGTGGTATCCGGCATATCCACTTCGTAGTGAAGCCCGGTACTGTCCTCGGACAGCCGAAGCGTGTTGCTTCGGTTCCGGCCGAGAATCAGATTCGGGTCATGGTTGAAGAGCGCACGGATATCGTCGCGCTGGATACTGTCCGAGGTCGCGCCCTGTGCGACCAGCTCGCGAAAACCGCCGAGATTCTGAGAACGCGCATCCCACTTCAAGGCGTAGCCGTAGAAGTTGAACGAGCTTCCCTCGGAACGAACCTCAAACTCCGTAGGGACCGCCCTACGCTCAAGCTCCATTACTGCTCCCCTGGGATTGGTCCGACTGATTGGGTTGCGGATTCGGGTTTTGGTTGGGATCCGCATTCGGATCAGTCGGGGCTTGCGGTGCCGGGGGAGCGGTGCCGGCCTGAACCTTGTTCTTGTCCTCTTCGCCGACAACGCCGAGATTCAGCGGCCGGTAATACCGCTGACCGAGCTTCTTCGGGAGCGGCCCGAGGTCTTCGAGAGCGCGAATCTCATCCGCGTTCATGAAGCCGTTGTTAAGGGCCATCTGATACGACTCGAAGCGTTCCTTCGTCTTCGCTCGAAGTCGAGCGTCGACGTTAAAGCGGATGTACTGAAGCCCCGGAAGAAGGAAGGTCGATATCGACTGTTCGATACGAACAATCCATGGCATGAGCGTCTGATCTACGAAGAACTTGTTCTGTTCCTCGACGCCACTTCCCCAGGTTGACGTGACCGCGGAATCGACCAGATACGCGGGCACCCTGTAGAGAAGGGCAATCTCCGCCTTCTGGAACCTTCGCGTTTCGAGGAACTGAGCCTGTTCCGGGGAAAGCGTGATCGGCTTGAACTGAGCACCACCGGTCAGAACACCGACCGAGTGACTGTTCTTCACGCCCGCATGGGTCTTCCGGAACATGTCGCGAAGAAGCTTCGCTTCGTCCGGCCGAGGACTTCCCGGATGCTCAATGACGCCGGCCATCGTCGTTCCCTGTTCGAAGAACCGAGAACCGAACTCTTCGGCCGTAAGGCCGAGGCCGATAGCTTCCTTCGCCACGTCGACCGGGGACAGGCCCCGACTCATGCCGGGAACCGTGAATGCCGGAATGTGGAGAACCTGAGTCCGATCGAAGACGCCCTGAACCGCGCCGTGGTCGTCTGTCACCTCGTACCGGTTATCCCCTAGGGGGCCGTCAAGGATTGACACGTAACCGGGGTGCAGGCAGTAGAGGGCCTGAACCTCCCCGCGATCATTCCGAAGCGTGTAGAGGAACGCGTTTCCGTCAGTCAGGAGACTGACGACCACCCGGAACCAAAACTCGTAAGAGGTCTGATAGGGGTTCGGTTGCGTAACCCACTTCGGGGACCGGTCGAAGGTTTCCTTCCGGCCACTGATCGTCGTGTAGTGGTCAACCGGAAGCGACGCGACAGCATCCGCAATAAGCGACTGACAGGCGTATACGGCAACCATCTGAAGGGCAGAACGCCGACCGACTCGGCGGCCCGAGGACGTACGAGAACCGAGCGGTTCAACGTCCCGTTCCCAATCCGAAGCGAAACCCGAGAGCGAAGCCCGAAGCTCACCGATGCGTGTAAACAGACTCACGACCGCTTGCCCCCGTCCGTCGCGTAGCCGACCAGCCCGAGGCACACGGCCATAGCGAGATGCCCAAGAGGGCGCGCAACGTCATAGGCGGAAGCGGCCAGGAAACCGAGACTGCCGACCTGAAAGACGTTCGGGACAAAGGAAGACGCGACAGAACGGAGAGAGCGGCCCCAATTGGGCCGATCCATGAATCTCCTAATCGTCGTCATCCGGAAAGAAACGCTCTTCCCGGTCCTGCCTACTCGCAGGAGTCAAAAGGGCCTCTAGCTCGGCCTCGGAATACTCTTCATTGAAGTTGAAGAAGGTCACATGCGCTTCTTCATCGGCCGGAAGGGCCGTCAGGAAGAACGCGTTAGCGAGAGCGGCTATACCGTCGATCTTCTCGCCAGACTTCGCCTTAGAAGGCTTCACCAGGCCATCACCGGTCACGTCAAGCTCGACGTTATCCGCCATCCAACGCAAGACAGGGTGGCCGCCGTGATACAGGCCCCGGGCCGCCAGGTGGCTTTCTATGGCCTTACAGGGATCGTTGAGCCGTGCGGCACTCTGCGGCACCTTCACGGCCGCTAGACCCTGCTCTTCAAGCTCGTTCACGAGCTGCGTAGCGTTCCACGGGTCATAGCCGAAGAACCGAATCCGGAAGTCCTCGGCATCCTTCGCAATGTGCCGGAAGATGGCCTTGAAGTCGGTCGTAGGCCCCTCAGTGACAGTCAGGAAGCCTTCTCGCTCCCAAACCTCGAAGTGGCTCTTCATGTTCGACCGCTTCTCGACAGCCGGCCGAGGCACCCAGAAATGGGGAAGCACCGTGAAGCCGTCCGCGTCAGGGTCCGTAGGGGACCCTGGGAACAGGAGAAGCCACGCGTTGAAGTCGCCCGTAGCGGCCAGGTCGATACCACCGAAGCAAGGGCGGCCCAACAGGCGAGAACGCTCGACCTTCGCCGCCCCGTTCTCGTCCCAAAGGTGCATGTCGAGCCACCGGTTAGCCTGAGACACCCACTGATTCAGACGGAACACTCGGAAGCTGTTCTGAGCCGTAGGCTTCTCGGCCGCCTCCATTGCCTCGGCCCGAAGATTGTTGATGTTCAGGAAGGAACCGAGAGCAGGGTTAGCGAGATACCAGCCCGTACCCTTCGGGTTCTCGGCCGAGGGCGGAGAGCCTTCGTCTTTCCAGTCCCAGTCATCGGGAACGTTCCGCGCGAACACGAAACGGGCAGGGTCAAGGTTCTGATCCTCGCGAACACGAAGCGAGTGTTCGTGCTCTTCAAGGGCGAAAGCCGCCGTGCGGTAGGCCGCGGTGGTCGCAGCGATCATGATCGGCTGTCGACGGGTACCGAAGCCCTGACGCATTGAGTCCCAAAGATGCCGGTCCTTCTGAGTCAGAACCTCATCGAAGAGAACCATCGAGGGGTTCGTTCCGAGGGCGCCCGCAGCGTCACCGGGCAACACCTGATAGAAGGAATTCGTCTTTCGGTCGATGATCCGCTTACGACTGTCGATGATCTCTAGCCGCTTCGAGAGAATCGGATTCAGCTCGACCATGCGCTTAGCCGTGTTGTAGACCAAACCGGCCTGGTCGCGGTCGACCGCTACCGAGTAGACCTCTGCGGACTCTTCACCGTCGCCCACCAGGCCGAGAAGAGCGAACGCCGAGAGTAGTTCGCTCTTCCCGTTCTTGCGCGCCATTTCGAGCCACGCAATGCGGTACTGACGAACGTATTCCTCGTACTGGTCATCCCACATGACCGTGCCGAAGAGCGGCTGAACGATCTCGGTTTTCTGCCAGGGGTCGAGAAGGAAGGGCGCGCCGGCATGGCGGCCCTTCGTGTGGACGATCAGCTTCTCAATGAAGTTGATTGCGTGCGTTGCACGCTTCTCGTCGTAGTGAAAGAAGCCCTCACGGGGATCGATCGGCCCGAAGGGCGAACGGATAATGTCGCTCACGCTCGCCCCTCTTCGCTCCGGTCATTACGCCAGATAAAGAGGTGTTACAAACACGAATCAGTCACACACGGTTGCCCTTCGAGGAATTACAGCCGAGGTGCGAAGCCTGGCAATTCTCGAAGACATGCCCCGGTGTTCCCGGGCCGTGCGAAAGCGGCACCTTATGGTCAACGCTCTTACTGCGGGGGTTCGGGAAGCGAAGCCCCCGGTCGATAGGTTCGCCGCAGAGTTGGCAAACCCAGCCGTCACGGCGGAAGACCGCCGCGCGACTCACCTTCGTATAGGGAACGCCCCACTCTTCGCAGCGAAGCTTTATCGCGTACTCGCGACGCGACAACCAACCATCCGGGCGACGCCGCCGAGGGCGCCGGCCACTCACAGAGAACCGCGCTTGAACCGCTCGAAGCCAAGCCGGGCATACTTCCGTTCACCCGGATGAAAAGCCCGCTCGACCGGCCACGGCACGACGCCGTCACCGTCGACCAGCTTCGAGAGAAGCCGGTGAATGTTTTGGTGACCGGTCGCGCATACCGGAACCTTGTTCTCGGCCACGTCAGGGCCGCCCATACCCCTCGGCCACACATGGTGAAGGTCTGTGCCGTACGGCCTCGGCGTGTGGTTCTTATGAACCGCGCACGGCTCGTCGCCGGAAATGTTGGACAACGAGATTCCTTACGCTTCAGGCTGTCCGACAACGCCGATATCGGTCGTGTCGTAGCTGTAGGTCGAGTCTTGAAACCTGACCTGAATCATCGGCGTACGGCCGATAATCGCGATGAACAGGTCAGAGAACGCGTTCATTAGCGCCACGGCCTTAGCGTCCGTGTCAGCGGTCCGATTTCCCTGGTTGACGAAAATGTCGAAACTCGACACCTGATCATCAAAAGTAAACGAGTAACGCTGGTCAAGCTGAGTCGGCACTGTGATGCCCTTCGTTTAAACGTCTTGTGGATACGCACGGAATCGAACCGTGGTCCAGTGCGCTTCCGCATGCGGCCTTACGCACTGTCGAAACCTTCCGTACCCGTAGGGGGGAGCGACACGGGGAGCGACCGCCCTTCGCTCAACCCGTGCACTCAACCCCCGGCTTAATCAGTCAAGAGCCAGAACAGACGAATCCCGCAGCGCGAGAAGAATCGCGTTCACCTTCGCGGACAGTTCCTTGAAGTTGTTGTTCAGGGTCGTCTGATTGAAAGAGGCGCCCACATCATCGACCGTGCCGTCAGCAGTGCCCACAGTGTGAGTCAGATCGGCAACGGCCGCATTCTGCGCCCACTGAAACTTATCTTCATCGTAAGTAAGAGCCATGGTCCCTATTTCTTCTCGCTAGCTGTCAAGACAGCAAAGACAAAACCTGTGCGTCCGGGCCGTCCTCGGATTCCGGGGCCACAGACAGCCGCGTACGGTCGCTAGGAGACAGACCGAACCGAGAACCAAACTTCAACATCATGTCCGCCGCATCACGCATGACCTGAGCGGCTGGATTCTTGACCATTCCACCGTCCCTGCCGGCCACCAGCGGCCCATACTCGGCCACGGCTTCCCGGGCCGCATTGAAGGACGCCCAAGCCTCGCAGTAGGCCACCAGGTAAGCCCGGTCAACCTTCGTCAGAAGCCCGAGCCGGTCAAGCTCGGGAACGATCCGGCCCCACTCGGCCAGAGCCTCGCCCTTCAGGTCAGCAGGGGGCCGCGGGGCGCCCCTGGTCGGCTCAGGCTCAGCGCCATTGAGCTTCTTCTTCGAAGGATTGCCCTTCAGCTCGACCAGCTTCGAGGGCATAGGCGGGGGACCGGACATGACGTGACCTCTTTCGAGCTTGAATTCCCTTCGCTGGGAAACGGTTCCGTATTCCGTGCGGAGCGATCCGCACTGATCAACGGCCTAGGCGGGTGGATTTGCAGCCATCCGGCGACAGCCGGAATCCCACGGACTCAGACGAACCCCCGCGCGTTCTTTCCGAGGGAAGGGCGCGGGTGCGGGGATGGAGCCCGGAAAAGTTTTGATCTCCCCCTATGGAAGAGATGTCCGAATTTGCTTTGATCCAGCAAACGTCTTTGCGAATTAGTCTGGTGAAGCAAGCCCGAACAAGTCAGGGGGTAGGCCGAGGGCCGAGCCTGTTTGGCTCGGCCTGTCACGGCCTGGTCGTGAAGCTCGACCGTCCGAGAAAGGGCAAGGTACGGTCAGTACCTTTTACCTTTTCGGTAATCGTTCTCTCTTCGTGTGTTACACGATCGGCAGAGAACTCTGATGTTATCGAGGCTATTCGTTCCGCCTTCTTTGAGCGGAACGATATGATCTCCGGTTAGGTCAGTAGTCTTACCGCAGAACAAACACCAGGGCTGAAGGGCGATAGCTTCAGCCCTTACCTTCTGCCACTGATAGTCATAGGCACCCGCTTTACGGGTGTTCTTAGAAGGGTGCTTTCTACGGGGTGCACCCTGACAGAGGGGGCACCCTTTCCCAAGGGGGTGCAGCCTCTTGTGCCTAGGGCACATGGTGTAAGGCATGGGGGCTACCCCCTTCCTGAGGGGGCATCCCCTGTATGGGCCTTGGCTGTAGAAGTTTCCTTCTACAGAAGCCTTCCATATAGGGCGCCCTTCGAGGGGCGCCCTTCTACTACTGCTCTCACCGCTCTCGCGGCTGTTCGCAGTAGCTCTCTCTACTAGCGGCCCTTGAAGGGGCCGCTCTGTACTCATCGGCCTAGGCCGATGCTCTGTCCCCCGATCCCCCCCGGTTTCGCTCGCTCCGCTCACTCAACCGGACCCCCTTACCCCCTAGCACTCTCTATAGAGGTGTTACGACGGCCAGGGCCTCACACCCTGGCCTCTGACCTGGGCATCTTTGATTCCGTCAGGGTAGGCAACCTAGCATTGAACCTGTCAGTTGATCCGGCCCCGAGGGGGGCCGAGGGAAGCCGTTTAAACCGCCCTGGAGAGTCTCGATGTTCCTTCACCCGAAGCGTGTTGCTGCGACCAATGCCTACGTGAAGAACGGTCCCGAGGACCGGGCCCCTTCGTTCAAGTACGACTTCGCCGGCCGAGTGGACGTGAAGGACGGAATCCTTCGCTACTCGACCACCAGTCCCGTTCCGGTGAAGAAGAACCCTGCTGTTTCGGCCATGGCTCGGATTGCGAAGGCGAGTAAGTGACTCTCGCTAAGGCCCTTCAGATGATCGCCCCTTTCTCGGGGCTTCCCCACTACGAAGAAGCCGTTACGCAACTTCACCTTGCTTCGGCCACGGGAAAGCGTGAGCTTCGCTCCGCCGCTTACCGAATTCGTGATGCCTACGTGGCTTACGACTACGCCGTGAACTACCGGAAGGCCGAGGTCGCGTGATTCTCGCCGGATTGTGCATAGCTGGGCTGATGACGCTTTGCGCGTTCATCGCCCTGGCCCTCGAAGACCTCTGGTCGGAATGGAAGGGCTGTGTCTGAGCCGATAGACCTCGACCAGCTCGACGCCGAGGAACGAGAGCGTATTCTCGCCGACCTGTTCAGGGGAGACGAGAGCGACTGTGAGTAAGTGGCCTTCTACGGCCCCCCGAATCTTGGAACTCTGCGCCGGTTATGGCGGCCTCGGGATGGCCGTGGAGGCTCTTACAGGTGGCCGGGTTACATGGGTGGCCGACAACGACCCGAAGAAGTCCCTGATCCTTGAACGCCGATTCCCCGGGGTGCCGAACCTCGGGGACATCACCCAAATCGATTGGGCGACGCTCGAAGGCCAGGGCGTAGACATCATCACGGCCGGTTTCCCGTGCCAGGACATCAGCAATGCAGGGAGAAGAGTTGGTATCGAAGGGTCGCGCTCGGGTATCTGGGCGAACGTCTCGGAAGCCGTTCGCGTCCTTCGACCGAAACTCGTCTTCCTGGAAAACGTCTCTGCAATCCGAAGCCGAGGAATCGACCGCGTACTCGGGGACCTGGCCGAGAGCGGGTATGACGCGGTCTGGACGTGCTATCGAGCTTCCGCCGCTGGTGCCCCCCACCACCGCGATAGGTGGTTTCTCGTTGCGGCTCCTGCCGACCCCTACGGCTGCTGACGGCCGCCGAGGACCGGACTATGCGAAGGCCGCCCGGCCCGAGGCCGGGGGCGACGACCTAGTAACCGCCATGGCCCGACTATGGCCCCGAGACAAGACCGAGAAGCTACTCAAGACCCCTACGGCCAACCTGGGCCGCAATGGCGCCCCGCAGCATCCGGAGAAGCGGAAACAGGGCGGCCACGGGCCGACCCTCGAAGACGAAGTGTGCTTCCTGCTGAACGTCGACCCTACGGGCGACTACGACGGAGATTTCAGCCCCTCGGAATGGTGGGGAGACTTCGCCCCCGCCATCCGCCGTTGGGAAGTCCTCACCGGGCAACCTGCGCCCGTTCCGGTCGAGTACGGGCCGCGTGGCGGCCTCCGCCTGGCCCCTCGGTTCGCCGAGTGGCTTATGGGCATCGTGCCCGGATGGATCAGCAAGGTTGAAGGTCTCACCCGCGGTGACCAACTGAAGGCCGTTGGGGACGGAGTTGTGCCGCAACAGGCGTTCGCCGCGTTCGCTCACTGCCTCGGAGAGCTGGAAAGGAGAGACAGTGCACGCGTCGATGACGCTGCCTAGTGAAGAGATGGCCAGGGCCGCGTATAACGCCCTGGCCTTCCTTCCTGCCCGTGCCATGGTGAAGACCGCACGAATAGAAGTGGGCCCCGCCGGCCTACGGGCCACGGGAACGGACGGGTACGCAATCGGCCAGGATTCAGGGCCCGTTGAGGACTACGAAGGCCCCGCGGATGGTGTGACGCTTCACGTAGACCGGTCCGTCCTGGCCGACCTCGACACGGCCGGACGCAAGGATAAGAAGGGCTTCGGGAAGCTAGAGATTCGCCCCGGTGACGGCCTGATCTTCCGCCCTGGCAACAACGACACGCCCACCGTTGGGCAGGACGCTGCGGCCTCGGCCGATGACGCCCTATGGGGCATGGTCGACACCCTGTTTACACGGCTCGAAGGGCGGCCCCTGGCCCTGCCCGAGCTGGTCGCGTTCGATCCTGCCCTACTCATGCGCTTCTCAAAAGTCAAGGTCCCGAAGGGGAAGGGCAACCTAGATCGGGCCCTAGACATGTGCATCTTCAACAGCAAGGAACCGATTCTAGTGAAGATCGGCCCCACGTTCCGAGGGGTGATCATGCCGATTGATCGTGACGTTCATGCCGAGAACGTCGGTCCGGATGGCCTTTGGTAGCAAGAAACCCCCGACCCATCAGGGTTCGGGGGTTCTTTGCGTTCCTGGGCTACTTCGGCTCTTCGATGCCGAGGTCTTCGATGGGGACCACGGAGTGAACGGCCCGCTTCCGGCCCCTCTTCGGGGCCGCCTCGGCCGGTCGGCCTAGCTCATGGAGCTTCACCAGAGGCCGAGCGTCCTTCGGGCACAGGTCGACTTCTCGCGCGTCCCCGTCGACCGCGACCAGGAAGGTAGCGACCCCTTCAGTCTCGCCGCACTTGTCACAGCGCAAGATCACTTCTCTAGCCACGGGCCGCCCTCCGTTCGTCAAGGGTCACGATCTTACCGGGCTCAATATCGGCCGTGAGGAACGCGTGTCCCTTCATGAGCCGGTGGAACTGTTGCCGTTCAAGGTTCAAGCCTAGATAGTGCTCGGTCGTCTTCACGGACGCGTGATTGAGGGCCGCCTGTACGACCCGAAGGGCCGCATCGTGACCCATGGCCACACAGTCGTCATAGAGGATGCGCGCGAAGCTGCGCCGGATGGTGTGCCACCCGTCACCCTCTTCTAGCTCGATTCCGGCACGCTCGGCGATCGGGGCGAGAAGTACCCGGGGCCCGGTGATGTGGTTCTCGGGGTTGTACTGGTTGGCCGGCAGACGCCCGCCGCCCTCGATCCACCGTTGCCGGTGGTAGGCGGGGAAGAGATGGAACGACTTACTGAGCTTCCCCACCTGCGCCGCGTAGGCAGTCAGCCACTCGCGAAGGGCCGCTTCGAGGTCGGACGCGAGCGGGTACGTGACCTCTTGCTTCGTCTTCGGCAGGTAGACGTAAAGCTCGGACTTGCTGAAGCTCACGTCTCGTATGCGCATGCCGAGGGCTTCCGAGATGCGTACGCCCGTACAGGCCACGAAACAGATCAGGGCCACGTCTCGGGGGTCCTCGGCCGCGGCGATCAGGCTTCGCAGCTCGGCCCGCGTCATGCGGTAGCGGTTCCGGTTGACCCTGGTCGTCTTCTCGCGTATGCCGTCGAGCAGGAAGTCAGGGGCGTACGTGGTCCATTCGCGACGGTAGACGAAGCTCAGGAATTGCTTCATGTCGTTGCGGTACTTCCCGAGCGTCTGAGAGCTACAGGTGTCCGACAGGCCACCTTCGCCGTACCAGAAATCTTCGAAGTGGTGAGGTCGGAGACTGCCCGTGTGGCAGTCCTTCACGTTGGCCTCAAACCGCCTCAGAAGGCTCTTGTAGGCGTATCCGACGTCTCGGGACCGCGAAGCGGCGGCCCGCTGCCGTATGAAGCTGTCCTTCGCGAAGCTCAGTTTGGGTGTGGCCGTACGCGGCATCTGTTGACTCTCCGTGTTCAATAGCAGCTTGCCGCGAAACCACAGATCAGCGGCCCCTCACTGGGGGCGATACTAGCACTGAACCTATGTTTGAGTTCAACCAGATCTACCGGCGTCTGGAAAGCTCGATGACCGAGGCCGCGCAGTTCACCGAGCTGCTGCTGGATCCGCCCACCGTGCTCGACCCGACGGAACCCGAACCGCTCGCACCGGGGGACACCGGCATCCGCTTCGAGGCGGTGACCTTCGCTCACACGGGCGCCAAGCCGATTTTCCAGGGACTCGACCTGGACGTGCCCGCAGGCGCACGTATCGGTCTGGTCGGCAGGTCCGGCGGCGGCAAGACCACACTCACCCGGCTCCTGCTGCGGATGTCGGACATCGACGACGGACGCATCCTGATCGGCGGGCAGGACATCAGCCGGCTGCGCCAGACCGACCTGCGCTCACTGATCGCCTACGTTCCGCAGGAACCCGCCATGTTCCACCGCAGCCTGCGGGACAACATCGCCTTCGCCCGGCCCAGCGCCACCGACGAGGAGATCCACGCCGCGGCCGCGGCAGCTCACGTCACGGAGTTCGTCGGCCAACTCCCCGACGGCTTCGGCACTCTGGTGGGGGAGCGGGGGGTGAAACTCTCGGGCGGCCAGCGCCAGCGTGTCGCCCTCGCCAGGGCCATCCTGCGCGACGCCCCGATCCTGCTGCTCGACGAGGCGACCAGCGCGCTGGACTCGGAGAGCGAGCTCCTCGTTCAGGACGCCCTGTGGCGGCTGATGGACGGACGGACGGCACTCGTGGTCGCCCACCGGCTGAGCACCGTCGCCGGCATGGACCGTCTCGTCGTCCTCGACCGCGGAAGCGTCGTCGAGCAGGGCACCCACGAGGAGCTGCTCGCGGCGAACGGTGCCTACGCCAAGCTGTGGCAGCACCAGTCGGGCGGCTTCCTCGGCGAGAGCACCGAGTCGGCCCTCGGACGTCCGGTCCCAGGAGCCGGTCCCGGCGGGCTGCCCGGACCGGCCGAGCCGGCGCCGGACGGGAACCGCAGGATGTCGTCGCACGCTCGTACGAGCACCGGGTCCACGTGACCGAGTCGGTCACGGACATCCTCGCCTGCCGGCGGTGTCATGCTGATACGGCCGTCGCATGCGGAAAACCGCGAAGCGCCAGGGGAAAACGACCGCTGCTCTTGGACCGGCTGACGCGGTCCGGGAGAACGAGGGAGCTGTCGACGATGATGCGGGTGCTCACCGATCCGAAACGCCCGCCCCGTTTGCCGCTCCCACCAATTACAAGAAGACTTCGTGGTTGCCGACTCGATGCTCCAACGGATCCGCAGGCGCCCGGAGTCATACAGCCAGGCAACGTCTGCTCGACAACCCAGCGGTAGGTACCTTGACCAGTGCTTTGTCGGGTCCTGCGGCGGGCAATTGCCGGGCGATATCAGCCACTTCCAGGTATACGGGGATCGCACGAGCGCGACAAGCGCGCCTCGCGGGCGTACGAGGTGTCACCCCGCGTCGCACAGCGAGTAGACACGTTCACACTGGGCCCTGCGGTGACCAGGAGGGGTCGATCAGGCGGGGGAACGTCCGATCGACGCAGGCGTGCGCCCGAGAAGGCTCCGGGCGGTGCGGGTGAAGTGGGCTTGGTCGGCGAAGCCCGCGCCGGCTGCGGCCGAGGCCGCGGACTCGCGCGGCAGGTCGGCGATGGCCACCCGCAGCCGGGCCCATCGCCGCAGCCGTGTGAGCGGGACGCCGGCCGAGACGCGAACGAGCGCGCGCAACCGCGGCGGTGAGAGCCCGACGTCGGCGGCGATGGCGCTGATGGGAACGTCGGAGCCGGCCCGTGAACTTTCCCGCACCGCGTGGGCCACCCGGGGATCCAAGGGGCGGCCCGCTCTGGTGAGGGTGAGGAGTTCGGCGCGCGCCGCGGCCAGGTCGCTGTTCGGCCCTGGGCCGAGGCCGGGGGTTCCGGTGTGCCCCAGAACGGCGAGGACGCGCCGGGCGGCGCCGTCCCCGAGCCGCGCCAGGCCCAGGCCGGGGTCCAGCACCCAGGGGTCGAGGAAGAGGGCCACGTAGCCGGCGGACGCGGCGCAGGTGTGGGCCAGCTGCGGGGGCACGATCACTCCGGTCGCCGCGACGGTGCGGCCTGTGCCGTATCCGACCTCGACATGGCCGCCGAGGGGCAGCACGACCTTCCACGCCGGGTGGCGGTGGAGGGTGACGTGGAACGGGCCGGACTCGGCGAACATCGTCGCGTCTGGACCGGATGCGAAGTGGAGTCGGCGATCGTTTCGTTCAAGCGTCCACGCGCGGGTTGGGACCACGATCACGTTCATGAATGCTACCGCTGCCATCGCACTGGCGGTCTTCCTGATCGCCGTGGGGATAGGTCACTTCCTGTTTCCCGGATACTTCCGCACTCTGGTGCCGTCCTGGCTGGGCCGGGCCCCACTTCTCGTCGCCGCGAGCGGGGCGGCGGAGATCGTCGTCGGAGCCGGGATCCTGACACCGGCAGGCCGGGCGGTCGGCGGCTGGGCCGCGGCCGCACTGATCACGGGCTATCTGGTCTGCCATCTGGACGCCCTGTGGCGGGCATCCGGTGATCGGCCGCGCCTGCTGGAACGTCCCGTCGGCGCGGCGGTCCGGCTGGCGGTCAACCTCGTCTACATCGGTTGGGCGGTCGCGGTCGCACGGGCGGCCGCCTGAGAGGCTCGAGCGGGCGTTCCGATGTTCAACGCATGTTGGCGCCGCTCGGCCCGCCAGGCGCCCTGCACGGGCGTGAACGAGCATGGCCGGTACGTCCCCTGGAGTGGACTCGCACCGGGACGCTCACGTAGCTGCTGTGCTCTCCATGGTGGGGGCAGTGATGGGCACCGAGGTGTTCCCGGCCACCCCTGCTGGATACCGCGAACTGCTGGAGTGGGCCAGGGGGCTGGGCACGGTGCGACGGGCCGGAGGGGAGGGGACCGGCTCCTTCGGGGCGGCCCTTTCCCGCTACCTGCCGGCCCGTGGCGTGGAAGTGTTGGACGTGAACCGGCCCGACCGCCGCGGTCGGGCGATGGACCGGTCCTCGTGCCCGAGGACCGGGGGCCGGGACGCACCTGGAAGCCGGGCCCGCCCGTCGAGGCCGCGCCGGCCGCCGAAGCGTCCAAGCCGATCCGGATCGGGTACGCGCGATGCTCGACCGCGCAGCAGGAACTCGCCTCCCAGCTCGACGCGCTCAGGCCGGTCTGCAAGCGGATCTTCTCCGAGAAGATCAGCACCCGGGTGAAGACCCGGCCGGAGCTGGAGAAGGCGCTGAAGCTGGCGTACGACATCAAGGAGGCAGCCCCTGACCAGGAGGTCATCCTCACCGTCCACGAGCTCAAGCGCCTCGCCCGCAACGCCGCCGAGCTGATGACGCTGTCCGGGCAGCTCCAGGCCGCCGGCGTCCAGCTCGAACTCCTCACCGGCCCGCTCAGCGGCATCTACGACCCCAACGGCATGGGCGCGATGTTCTTCGCCGTCCTGGCCGCCGCCCAGCTCGAGCGCAACTACATCCGGGAGAAGACCCTGGAGGGGCAGGTGACCGCCGCGGCCAAGGGCAACCACGGCGGACGGCCGAAGGTCATCGACGACGACATGCTCACCTTCGCCCGCGCGCTGAAGGACAAGGGCGTCCCCGTCCCAAACATCGCGAAGAAGCTGACCATCAAGACTGGCAAGAACGCCGGACAGCACCCCGCGGTCGCCTCCGTCTACCGCGCGCTCGCCGAAGCCGAGGCGAACCAGGCCCCGGCCGGGCCGGAGATCATCGCCTCGCGCCGGCCGACCCGGGTCGACCTCACCGGGCCCGGCAGCGGCACCGACCCCGAGCTGATGGAACGCCTCCAGTGGCAGGTTCTCGGCCCCGCCACCAACGGCGTGGTGGACACGCTCGTTGCACAGACCGAGGACAGGACGAACGACGTCGTGACGGTGTTGCTGGCGCAGGCCCGACACGAAGGGGAGGACGCGTGATCCCGCTGCCACCGCACCGTACGAAGGGCCCCGGCGTGCTCGGCGCCACCCCTGAGTAGCCCATCGGGCCGTTCGGCCGCTGGCCCAGCCCGGCGAGGACGAGGACCAGGACGAGCCCGACGAGGAACATCCAGCCGAAAACCGGCGGTAAGCCGCCCGGCCACAGGGACAAGATCCATCTCGGCGCAGGCGGCCGTACGCCGCCGGCACCACCAGGGGGGAACGAAGACCATGGGCAAGACGACCAAGAAGGCCAGGCAAACGCCGCCGCTGTCCGCCGACCGCGTCCGCACCGGCTGGCAGGGCCCGGTCGGCACCCGCATCCGGCTGGCCCGCGGCCAGGACGTCGAGGCGGCGAACGCCCTGATGGCCATCACCGGCGACGGCGTCAGGATCATCCCGGTCCTGCGGGCCGCCATCGAGGACGGCTCGGCGTCCTCCGCCATTCTCGCCGGGCTCGGCCGCGGCATGAAGGCGTACCACGACGCCGCCTCCCACCTTCACAGACCGGCCCATGAACGAGGTTTTGACCACCGTCTCCCTGACGCTGGTCGCCGCCGACGAACAGGACCGCACCGTGGGCGTGCTCTCCGCCACCGCGCCCGGCGCCCTCATCGACATGGCCATGAACAACGGCTACACGGCCGAGCAGGCCATGGCCTTGAGCCTGTTCGTCGCGAAGATCCACGGCCCGGCCGTCGCCGAACACGCCCGCGGCCAGGGCATCGCCGCCACCCTGCTCAAGGGGCCTGGCAGGGTCCACCAGCAGCTCGGCTACTTCCTGCTGTACGGCTCCTACGAGGCCGACCGCGATCTGGCCGCCTTCTACACGCGGTGCGGCTACACCGTCCACGCCCCCGGCGAGACCTTCCCCCTGGACCGCATCGCCCTGCCGTTCCGGCTCGGGGCAGGCGATGACCAGTGCGTCTTCACCCGCTGGCGCCCCCGCCACTGACGGCAGTTGATCAGCGGGCCCCGAGTACCGGGTGGATCGGGGCCCGCTCGCACGAGTGCCGCGGGGACGAGCACGTGTCCCCCGGCTCAACGCGCTTAACACCAAGAGGTCACGCATCCACCGCCCGACCTGGGTAACTACCGGCCCTCCAGTCGGCAGCGCGCTCGGCAGCCTCATCGAGAGTCCGCCGCCGGGCCGGCGGCCGAGCTCTCCAGCCCACGCCGCTCAGGTCCTCGACGGCCCGCCGTGCCGCCTCATCCAACGGCCGCCGCCGCGGCCCACGCTCACGGCGAACCTCCCGCCGACGCTCAAGGAAGCGGGCCAGCCGACCACCGCGCACACCAGAATTCAGCTGATCACTCACAGGACAAGATCATCCCAATGCCCCTTTAACGCGGATCTCGGCCACCCTGGTAAGAACCCTCAGCTCGGGACCATGATCAATCTCAGCGCCAACGGCTGTACCGATGCACCAAGGCCGTAGATGAGGAAGTGACCCCTATCGTTGCCCGGACACGCAAGCCGTCCCGGTGGCACGGGGGACGCCACCGGGACGGTTCCGCCCAGCGTAAAGGCTCAGGGCCCCTACAGGCCCACCGACTTCAGCATGTTCAGCAGCACGTTGGCCGTCTATGCGGCTTGGGTGAGTTCGGCGCGGCCGAACAACAGGGCGTAGCCGGAGGGGAGCTGGTGCAGGATGCGGGTGAGGAGGTCGGGGCCGGCCAGGGCTGCGACGGCGCAGAGGACGGATCCGGTGTCCCAGCGGGTGGTGCCCAGGTTGTCGCCGGTGCGGGTAGCGAGGTCTTTGACGAAGGCCCAGCCGGTCAGGGGCTGGGTGTCGGGGATCTGCACGGTGAGGATCGTTGCGGCTTCGAAGGGGAGGCGGGCGGCGAGTTCGACGCGTTCGTCGCCCGTCAGCTGGCGTCCGAGTCCTGCGAGGACCAGGCGGACGGCTTCCTCGGCTCTTTCCCGGGTGGGGTAGGCGCCTTCGTAGCGGACCTTCTCCAGCAGCTGCTCGTACGTCATCACGGGTGTGTGCTGGAGTGGTGCACGCCGGTCGGTCATCACTGTGGTCGTTGCCCTTTCTGTCGCCGAAGGTCGTGGTGCCTGTGCGGGGGGGGCACCGGGGTGTGGGTGGTCAGGCGGGCTGGGGGTGGCCGAAGAGGAGGTCGTAGCCGGCGGGGAGCTGGAGCAGGATCTGGCCCAGCAGGTCGTCGCCGGCCGCGTCGGCGACGGTGCTGAGGACGGCGCTGACGTCCCAGGCGGCGGTCTGCTCGGTGGCCCCTTCGATCCAGGCGGCGGTCGCGCGCAGGAACCGCTCCGGTGGCAGGGGCTCTCTGCTTTGCAGCGGGTTGAGGAGGATCAGGGCAAAGTCTTCCGGCAGGCGCGCCGCCAGCTCGGCGCGTACCTCGCCGACCAGGTGTGCGCCGAGCAGGGCGAGCACCACGCGGGCCGCGCGTTCTGCTTCTGGCAGGCTGTCGTACTCGCCGCGTTCCCTCACATGTTCCAGGAACGCTTCCTGTCGCAGGGTCACGTCCATCGCCACCCTTCTTCGAGTCCGTCCCGTCGGGTGCGGAGGACGGGGTGAGGGGGAGATCAGGTGCCCGTCCTCCTCCGCCGTTCGGCCCGCATCGTCCGGCTCAGCCGGAGATCTCCTTGCGGCCGGGTCCGGCGCCAATGGAGATCTTGCGGGGCTTGGCGCGCTCGGCGATCGGGATGCGCAGGGTGAGCACCCCGGCGTCGTAGTCGGCCTGGATGTGCTCGGTGTCCAG
>NZ_JBITSQ010000003.1:429498-720662 GCF_044541035.1 Streptomyces sp. NPDC085866 | reverse complement strand
CACCGACCACATCCCGCTCGCCGAGGCCGCCGACGCCGTCCACCGCCTTGAGAACAAGATCGGCGACCCGATCCGCCTCATCCTCGTCCCCTGACATCTGAACAGAACCCGTAGCTGAACCAAAAGTTCATCAAGACCACCTCGGGCAGGGGTGAGTGGGCGCCGGTGCTTGAGGGAGCGCCGGCGCCCACGGCTGTCGTACCCCTGACAGAGGGGGTGCACCGTTGCGCGGCCCGTTCGCTCGTCTCGGGTGCGCTGCAGAACGGCGTCATGGCCGCCAGCTCGTCGTACCGCCCCTGAGACCGCGTTTGAGATCTGTGATGTCCCTCGATGTCGTGCGGACTGGCTCACTGAAAACGGCGGCCCGTCGAGGCGATCGACGGGCCGCCGTTCGCGTCGGTGTGTCCGAGCCACGCTGCCAGCTGTGTGATGGTCGGGCTCATGGCTGCTGCCCTGTGGCTTTCGGGGTGGGCCCGGGGCTTTGCGCCGGTCGCGGTGCGGTCATGTCGAGCAGGAGCAGGGCGTCGTGGTCCGGGCTGCCGGGTTCGGCGGTGTAGACGCCGATGCGTTGGCCCGGGGTGCCTTCGACGTGCAGGGACTGGGACGTGAGGGTGAGCATGCCGACTTGGGGGTGGTGGAACGTCTTGTGCGCGGGCTTGCGTCCGGTCACCTCGTAACGCTCCCAGAGACCGGCGAAGTCGGGGCTTTTCAGGAGGAGTTCACCGACGAGAAGGGACAGGTCGGGGGCGTCGGGGGCGGCGCCGGCGATGGCGCGCAGGCGGGCGACACAGGCGGTGATCTGCCGGTCCCAGTCGGTGAAGAGGTCGCGGGCCGCGGGGTGCAGGAAGAGGTAGCGGGCGAGGTTGCGGTGCTTGACCGGCCAGTCGTCCAGGCCCGCGTAGAGAGCGAGGCCCCCGGGGTTCCAGGCGAGCATGTCCATGCTGCGGCTGATGACGTACGCCGGGTTCGGGCGGAGTGATTCCAGCAGCAGCCTGAGGTGGGGGCGCACCGTGCGGCCGGGGGCGGGCGGAGGCTCGGGGGCGTAGCGGGCGGCGCGGGCGGCGAGTTCTCGCAGGTGCTGGTGCTCCTGGTCGTCCATGCGCAGGGCGCGGGCGAGCGCATCGAGGACGGAGGGGCTGGGGCGGGTCTCTTTGCCGCGTTCGAGGCGTACGTAGTAGTCGATGCTGATGCCGGCGAGGGTGGCCAGCTCCTCGCGGCGCAGGCCAGGGGTGCGGCGGATACCGGCGCCGACGGTGAGGCCGACGTGTTCGGGGCTGGTCTGGGTGCGGCGGGCGCGCAGGTAGCGGCCCAGCTCGGCGCCCTCGCTGTTCGCGCTCTCGGATGCCATGTCTCCAGTCTCACCGGCTCAGTACCTGCAACGCAGGGGAGAGGGGGGCCCTGTCGTTACCCCTGAAGGGCCCGCCCTGTCACACCGGCGCAATCCGGGCGAAGGTGAATGAGCAAGACGCCGGCACCCCGGCCCCCGCCCCCAGCCACCGCAGGCACGGCCTGCCCGGCCGGGCGAGAGTGAGGGTGCCGGGCAACGCCACGATGCGGAGAGAGCGAAATGCGCTACATCAAGCTGCGTGACCTGGAGGTTTCCCGGATCGGTCTCGGTGCGATGGGGATGTCCCACGGCTACACCGGCTCCGGCACCGACGAGGCGGAGTCGATCAGGACCGTGCACCGGGCGCTGGAGCTGGGAGTCACGCTCATCGACACGGCCGAGATCTACGGCCCCTACACCAATGAGGAGCTGCTCGGACGGGCGCTGAAGGGGCGCCGGGACCAGGTGGTGCTGGCCACGAAGTTCGGTCTGGTCTCCCACGGCGGAAACGGGGCCTGGAACCTGGACTCCAGCCCGGCCAACATCCGCACCGCAGTCGAGGGCTCCCTGCAGCGGCTGGGCACGGACCACATCGACCTGTACTACCAGCACCGGGTGGATCCGAACACACCGATCGAGGAGACGGCCGGCGCGGTCGCCGCGCTGATCGCCGAGGGCAAGGTGCGCGCTTTCGGGCTCTCGGAGGCCGGCCCGGACACGATCCGCCGCGCCCACACTGTCCAGCCGGTCACCGCGGTGCAGTCGGAGTACTCGCTGTGGACGCGTGGCATCGAGGAGCGCGTCCTGCCGGTCCTGCGGGAGCTGAACATCGGCCTGGTGCCGTTCTCGCCGCTGGGACGTGGCTTCTTGACAGGCACCATCCGCTCTGCCGACCAGTTCGACGCCTCCGACTTCCGGCGCGACAACCCGCGCTTCACCGGTGAGAACTTCCAGCGCAACCTCGCGATCGCCGACGATGTGCAGGCCCTGGCCGCCGAGGTCGGCGCCACCCCCGCGCAGGTGGCGCTGGCGTGGCTGCTCGCCCAGGGCGACGACATCGCCCCGATTCCCGGCACCAAGCGGGTTGCCCGCGTGGAGGAGAACACCGCCGCCGACGCGATCACGCTGACCCGCGAGCAGATCGACAAGCTCAGCAGTCTGCCGCCGGCCGCAGGCGACACGCACACCGAGGCGCAGGCACAGATGCTCGAACGCTGATCCGGTTCCCGGCCCACTCCCGCCGCTCAGCGCGACGACCCACCCCCCCCGTTTGGAGTAACACCTCTCATGCGTGCAGCAGTGATGTACGGAGCCGGCGACGTCCGCGTCGAGGACCGGCCCGACCCGAAGATCCTGAACCCCACCGACGCGGTGGTGCGCACGACGGCCGCGTGCGTGTGCGGCAGCGACCTGTGGCCCTACCAGTCGATGCCCGCCACCGAGACCGGCCGCCCCATGGGGCATGAGTTCCTCGGCATCGTCGAGGAGACCGGGGCGGACGTGACCGGCCTGAAGACGGGTGACCTGGTCGTCGCCCCGTTCACCTACAGCGACAACACCTGCGACTACTGCGCCAAGGGCCTGCACATCTCGTGCCCCAACGGCGGCCGGTACGGGTTCGACGGCGTCGACGGCGGGCAGGGCGAAGCCGTCCGCGTCCCATACGCGGACGGCACCCTGGTCAAACTGCCGGTGGCCGCCGACTCAGCACTGCTGCCGTCCCTGCTGGCGCTGTCGGACGTGATGACCACCGGCCACCACGGCGCGGTCACCTCCGGCGTCGGCCGCGGGGATGCGGTGCTGGTCGTCGGGGACGGCGCGGTCGGCCTGTGCGCGGTGATCGCCGCCAAGCGGCTGGGCGCCGAGCGGATCGTGCTCGCGGGCCGCCACGAGGCGCGCACCGGCCTGGGCCGCGAGTTCGGCGCCACCGACGTCGTCGCCGAGCGTGGCGAGGAAGGCATCGCCCGCATTCACGAGCTGACCGGCGGCGTGGACAAGGTGATCGAGGCCGTCGGCACCCGCCAGGCCCTGGACACGGCCCTGGGCGCGGTCTTGGACGGCGGCACCATCAGCCGTCTGGGTGTCCCCCAGTACGAACAGGGCCCGATCGGTCCGGCCGGGTTCATGCGCAACATCACCCTGACCGGCGGCGCCAGCCCCGCCCGCGCCTACATCGAGCAGCTGCTGCCCGACGTCCTCGACGGCACCATCGCCCCCGGCCGCGTCTTCGACCAGACCTTCACCCTCGACCGGACCCCGGACGCCTACCGGGCCATGGCTGACCGCAAGGTCCTCAAGGCCCTCATCCGCCCCTGACTTCCCCCCTCTCATCGCACCCGCACTGCGAAAGGCATTCCCTTGATGCAGACCGTCACCCTCAACAACGGAATCGAGATGCCGCTGCTCGGCTTCGGCGTCTACCAGATCCCCGCCGAGGACACCGAACGCACGGTCTCCGACGCGCTCGCCGCCGGCTACCGCCTGCTGGACACCGCCGCCGCCTACGGCAACGAAGAGGCCGTCGGCCGCGCCATCAAGTCCAGCGGCATCGACCGCAAGGACCTGTTCGTCACCACCAAACTCTGGGTCCAGGACGCCCCCGCCGAGGACAACACTCGCCGCGCCTTCGAGACGTCCCTGAACAAGCTGGGCGTGGACTACCTCGACCTGTACCTGATGCACCAGCCCTTCGGCGACGTGTACGGCCAGTGGCGCGCCATGGAGAACCTCAACCGCGAGGGCACAGCCAAGGCCATCGGTGTCGCCAACTTCTACCCCGACCGGCTGATCGACCTGATCGTCAACAACGAGATCGTGCCTGCGGTCAACCAGATCGAGACCCACCCGTTCTTTCAGCGCGCCGACTACCAGGACCTCATGCGCGAGCACGGCGTGCAGATCCAGTCCTGGGGAGGCTTCGCCGAGGGCAGGAACGACCTGTTCACCCACCCACTGCTGGCCGAGATCGGCAAGGAGTACGGCAAGTCGGTTGCCCAGGTCGTGCTGCGCTGGCTCACCCAGCGCGGCGTCATCGCCATCCCCAAGTCGGTGCGCGCCGAGCGCATGGCCGAGAACATCGACGTCTTCGACTTCCGGCTCACCGAGGAGCAGATGGCCCAGATCGCCACCCTCGACACCGGCAGCTCCCTGTTCTTCGACCACGACGACCCCGAGATCGTCGCCTGGCTCGCCAAGCGCCGCCTGGACGCCTGACCCGAACCTGCTCGGAGGCGGGCGGCAGGCCGCACTGCCGGCCGCTGCTCGCCTGCTCGCCCTGGTTCAGTGACCCGCGTCACACCCGGCTCCTGTCAGCAATCGGGGCGCCATCCCGTTCAAGGGGCACGCGAACGAGACAGGAGCAACGCCATGAAGCACCGCATCGTCGTACTCGGCGCCGGATACGCGGGGGCCTTCGCCGCCGGAAACCTGGCCCGTCGGCTCTCGCCTGTCGACACCGAGATCACCGTCGTCAACGCCGCGCCAGACTTCGTCGAGCGGATGCGGCTCCACCAGCTCGCGAGCGGCCAGAACCTCGCGTTCCGCAAGCTCGCCGACATATTCGCGGGCACCGGAGTGCGGCTGCGCCTGGCGCGCGTCACCGGCGTCGACCCCGAGCGCAGGACCGTCGCCGTGACCGGCGAGGACGGCGGCGGCGAACTCGCGTACGACACGCTTCTCTACGCGCTCGGCAGCTCCGTAGCCGACCATGGCGTCCCCGGCGTGGCCGAGTACGCCTTCGACGTGACCGGCCTGTCCTCGGCGCTGCGGCTGCGCGAGCGCCTGGCCGGCCTGGGCGAGGGCGGCACCGTGCTGGTCGTCGGTGAGGGGCTGACCGGCATCGAGACCGCCACCGAGTTCGCCGAGTCCCGGCCCGACCTCTCGGTCGAGCTGGCCGCCCGCGGCGAGCTGGGCGCCTGGCTCTCCCCGAAGGCCCGCCGTCACCTGCGCCTGGCCTTCGACCGGCTCGGCATCACCGTCCACGAGCACACCGTCGTCGAAGCTGTCGAGCCGGCACGGGCGATCGCCGCCGACGGTACGTCCGTCCCGGCCGACGTGACCGTGTGGTCGGCCGGGTTCGCCGTGCACCCCATCGCGGCCGCCGGCGGCCTGGAGGTCGCCGAGACCGGCCAGATCGTCGTCGACCGCACCATGCGCTCGGTCTCGCACCCGGACGTCTACGTCGCCGGTGACTGCGCCTACGCGATCGGCGAGAACGGCCGGCCGCTGCCGATGTCCTGCGCCTCGGCCGGCTACACCAACATGCAGGCGACCGCCGCGATCATCGCGCGCCTGACGGGCAGCGAGGTCCCGACCACCGGGCTGAAGTACTACGGCAACCACATCAGCCTCGGGCGGCGGGACGCCATCTTCCAGATGGTGGACGGGGACGTCCGGGCGAAGTCCTGGTACCTGGGCGGCCGGATCGCCGTGCGGCTCAAGTCGGGCGTGCTCAAGGGGGCCGGGTGGAGCATCGTCCACCCGACCTTCGGCATGCCGAAGCGCAAGCGCCGCCTGGCCACCGCGCCTGACCGGGGCGGTGTGAGGGTCGCCGCATAGGCTGCTCCGCATGGACAGCGCAGCCATCGATCGGTTCGAGGCCGGCCGGGACCGGCTGGCCTCGCTCGCGTACCGTCTGCTCGGCTCGGCGGCCGACGCCGAGGACGCCGTGCAGGACGCGTTCCTGCGCTGGCAGGCCGCGGACCGGGAACGTATCGAGGTGCCGGAGGCGTGGCTGACCAAGGCCGTCACCAATCTCTGCCTCGACCGGCTCCGCTCGGCGCAGGCGCGCCATGAACGAGCTGTCGGAGACTGGCTGCCCGAGCCACTCCTCGAGGGCGACCCGATGCTCGGCCCTGCCGACACCTTCGAGCAGCGCGAATCGGTGTCCTTGGCCGTGCTGACCCTCATGGAGCGCCTCTCGCCGGTCGAACGGGCCGCATACGTCCTACGCGAGGCCTTCTCCTACCCCCACGCCGAGATCGCCGGGATCCTCGACATCACGGAGTCCGCGAGCCAGCAGCATGTCCACCGGGCCCGACGCCGGGTCGCCGCCGAGCGCCGCGGCGGCGACGAGGTGGACCCCGCGTCCGCGCGCCGCATCGTCGAGGAGTTCCTCGCCGCCGCCACGTCGGGGCG
This sequence comes from Streptomyces sp. NPDC085866, assembly GCF_044541035.1. NCBI lineage: Bacteria > Bacillati > Actinomycetota > Actinomycetes > Kitasatosporales > Streptomycetaceae > Streptomyces > Streptomyces sp. NPDC085866. Next base: position 714,199 of record NZ_JBITSQ010000003.1, on the reverse strand, counting down.
CACCGAACGGCTGGTGGCGATGCTCACCGCCGACGCGACCGTGGTCTCGGACGGCGCCGGACTGGCCAGGCGGCTGCTGCGGTACAAGACGCGCGAGCGCGTCGCCTCCTACGTGCGGGCCGGCTTCAAGCCCACTCCGGCGAAGCGGCGGCTGGCCGGCGGCTCCCTCGCGATGCACATCGCGCTGGTGAACGGCTCCCCGGCCGTCCTCGCCGTGGTCGACGGCCGGGTGGTGGGCGCCGTGGCGTTCGAAATCAGCGACGGCAAGGTCGCGTTCCTGCGCGGCATCGCCGCCGCGGACCGGCTCGCGCGCCTCGATGAGGCCTGGCGGCAGCGCGAACCCGACGCGCCGGTCATCAACGCATGGTGACCAGAGCCGCCGGCCCGTGAAAGGTCGCTGATCAGAGCCCGGCGGGCGCCCTTGTGCGTCATGCCGCGGTGCAGGTCCGGTCACCGAGCCTGAACGCCGTCGGTTTCGTGTTCGACCCCGACCAGCTCCCGGTGAACCCGAAGCCGACCGACGAGCCGGCCGCCACGCCGGCGTTCCAGCTCAGGTTCTTCGCGGTCACCGCCGTGCCCGACTGGGTGTGGTCGGCGTTCCAGAGTTGCGTGATCTTCTGGCCGTCGCCGAAGGACCAGCCAAGTGACCAGCCATTCCACGTGGTTGAACCGGTGTTGCTGAGCTGCACGTCGGCCTGGAAGCCGCCGGACCACTGGTTGGTGATCTTGTACGTTACCGTGCAGGCGCCGTGGGGCGCCGGGTCCGTGCCGCCTCCGCTGTCGTCGCCTCCGCTGGTGTCGCCGTAGACGACGCCCCGGCCATTGGTCGAGACGTACACCCGGCCGTAGATCCGTGGGTCGCCCGTGATCGCCGCGCCGGTCCAACCCCACTGGTGGGCGTCGTCGTTGATGCGCGTCCAGGTCGCACCCTGGTCCGTGGAGCGGAAGATGCCGCGTACGCCGCCGATCCTCGCGCTGGTGTAGAGGGTCTGGTACGAGGCTCCCGGCGCCGCCTTGCCGAAGCCGACGGTGTCGGCCTGGTCGACGTTCGACAGCTTGGTGAAGCTCGCCCCGCCGTCCGTGGAGTGCCACAGGCCGTACGCGCCGTCCGTCGCCCCGCCCGCCAGCCACACGTCACCCCTGGTCCCTGGCAGCGCCTTGAAGCGCACGCTGTCGCCGCTGGGGAGACCGCTCGCGGAGGAGGCGGCGAAGGTGGCGCCGCCGTCCGTACTCACGTAGAACTTCCCGGACTTGAAGCCGTAGAAGGTATTCGGGTCGACCCGGTCCGACTCGACGATCGCCCCGGACGGGATGCCGTTCGACGCCGACCAGGACGAGCCGAATCCGGTCGTGTACTGCACGCCCGTACCTGCCGGACTCCACACGAACCGGCTGCCGTCCGACGCGGCGGCGACCGTGCCGCCACCGCTCACTCCCGAGGGGTCCGTCCCCGCGAACCAGTTGGCGCCGTTGTCCGTCGAGAAAGCGATGTGCGGTCCGGAGTCCAGGTTGCCCACGCGGACCACGGTGTCGGGGTCGGTCTCGGCGAAGTCCAGGGCGGTGGTCGTGGTGAAGGTGGGGGAGGTGTACATCATTGACGGGACCTTGGTGAGGTCGGTGTGGCGGAAGCCGCCGATGTCGCCCAGGGCGCTGAACAGTTGAGCGCCACCCGACGGGGGAGAGGCGAGGTCGTCGACGGCCGTCTCCTCCAGGCCCTGCACCATCGGCTTGACCGTGAACCGGCCGCCGCTGTCCCAGTCGGTCAGGTTCTCGGTGCCGTAGAGCGTGGCGCCCGTCCCGTACATCATGCGGGAGGAGTCGAACGGGTCGATCTCCAGGGACTCCGTCATCCAGCCCAGTTTCGGGGTCTGTTCGGGCGGGGACGGGTTCGCGCCGAAGGTCAGCCAGGGTGACGAGGAGACATCGATCGTGTAGCGGTTCGAGCGGTTGGGGTACGAGGTGTAGTCCCAGGCCTTCGTCCAGGTCGCACCGCTGTCCGTGGAGCGGAAGATCTGGGTGTCCGGCCACCAGGAGCTGTATGCGGTGGCCATGACCGTGCCCGGATGCTGCCGGTCGACGGTCAGGCCGCTGAAGCCGTAGTAGGTGTCGGCCTCCGCCACCGGGCTGATGTCCGTCCAGGTTCCGGTCGCCGTCGCGTACCGCCACAACTGGCCCTTGTCACCGTCGTACGGGCCGCCCTTGTCGCTGTACGCGAGGTACAGGTAGCCGTTCTGCGCGTCCAGGACGCCCTTGTGCGCGAGGTATCCCGTGGGCTGCCCGGGCAGCCGCGTCCAGGTGGCGCCCGCGTCCGTCGACCGGTACACCGCGTTGTCCTTGTCGGCGACCCCGACGTAGATCGTCTGCGTCGCGTTCCCCGCCGTGCCCGTGGACTCGTCGAAGGTGACCCAGACGATCCCCTGGTTGTCGTCGGCGTACCCGCTCGAATCGCTCGGATCCTGCTGGTAGTCGCCGGGGTTCGGGAAGCTCGTCACCTGCGACCAGGTCGCCCCGGAGTCCGTCGACCGCCACAGCCCCTTGCCGCTGGGTGCCCCCAGATACAGCACGCTGTCCTTGTTCGGGTCGATCGCGAGGCGTTCGCCCATGCCCCGACCGGGCATGTTGCCGCCCAGCTTGAAGGGGAGGTCGGCCTTCTGCCAGTCGGCACCCCGGTCGGTGGAGCGCAGCACCGCGCCGTTCCCGGGATCCCAGCTGTTGGTGTACGTGCCGACCGCCGCGTACACCTTGTCCGGGTCGACGGAGTCCGAGGCCAGGCTGACGACGCCCGTGTGGCCCCAGTCGTTCCAGCCGACCGAGTCCAGCAGCGGTGTCCAGGTCTTCGACGACCCCTGCCGGCGGTAGGCGCCGCCGATGTCGGTGCGGGCGTAGACCAGGTTCTTCTCGGAGCGGTTGAACACGATCCCGGGGACGAAGCCGCCGCCGTCGATCCGGGCGTTCTTCCAGGTGTACGTGTCGGCGGCGAACGCGACCTGCGGGGTGCCGTCGGCGGCGAGTGCGGGCGGTGTGCCCGCGAGCAGGCCGGCCGCGAGGGCCAGCACGGCGGTGAGGATGCGGGTTCTTCGCATGGTGGGGGTCCTTCCTGCAGGAGGAGGGCATGAGAGCCGGGCGGTCCCCAGTGCGGGTGGGGACCGCCCGGCCGACGGTGCGGTGTCGCGCCCCATAGGGGCGCGGGGCCGTCTCGATGTGCGGCTCCGCCGCGCGGGCGCGACCAGCCACCGACAACCCGTGGGTTTCGTGTCGGCCGAAGCCGCGCAGCGCCTCGCGGGACTACTCGAGAAGCTCCGCGTACGAGCCCATGGCGAGGGCGATGTCCGCCTCGGCCCAGAAGCGGTGGTACGTGAAGACAGGCGCGGCGCCGCCCCCCAGGTAGGCCTCGATCTTCGACCAGGCCGGGTCGTTCTTGTAGAAGGACCGGATCGAGGAGAACGTCGAGGAGGAGTTGATCGCGTCGCCGTTCGGCATCTTGCCGCTCCAGCCGCTCGGCACGTACACGCTGTCACCGAACCTGCTGTAGTCGCTGCGGGTCTCGGGGACGGCGATGCCGAGGCTGTCCTGGTAGTTGGCCCACATGCCGTCCAGCAGCGCCTTGGCCGTCGACTTCGCCGTCGTGTCACCGGACTTGGCGGCGTAGTAGGTGAGCGTCTTGGCGTAGGCGGCCGTCACGCCGACGTCGTTCGTGTAGTCGGCGACGGTGACGTGAAGTCCGCTGTTGCTGCCGGGACTCGACGCGTTCCAGGTGTCGGGCTGCCCCGACCACTGGAGGGTGGAGGGGATCCGGTAGGTGCCGTCCGGGTTGATCGTGGTCTTGGACAGCGCCCACTTCACCCACTTGTCGAGGATCGCCTTCGCCGCGGCGTTCCCGGTCTGCTGGTAGTACTCGGCGACCCGCTCCATCGACCAGGCCTGGAACCCGAACCACTGGCTCGAGGGCGGGTCGTGGTAGACGGGCTGCCAGTCGTAGTACATGCCGTAGAACGTCGACGTGCCCGCCGGCGGGATGGCGTACCGGCCCTGCCAGCTGTTGGTCGCGCCGCCCGCGATCGCGCCCTCGGACGACTGCAGCCACTGGTAGAACTCCAGCTGCCGCTGCAGCGACTTGCCCCAGTCGGCCGCGCCGGTCACCGACTTCGGCTTCAGGTCGGCATAGGAGCTGAGCGCGTAGGCCGCGAGCGGGTTCTGGTAGCCGCCGTGGACATGGCTGGAGCCGATGCGCCAGGCCCAGCCCGCGCTGGTGTCGGTGGCGCCGCCCCAGGCGTAGTACCAGGACAGCAGGTAGTGCGAGGCGTCCTTGCCGGTGCCGGCCGGGCACGACGAGGCGCCCGCACAGTTGCCGATCTTCTTGAAGTACTTGTCGTACATCGCGTACCGCAGGTAGTCGCCCATCTTCGCGGCCTTGGCGACCGTCGCGGACACGTCACCGCCCTTGCCCTGCGTCTTCGCCCACACATCAGCCCAGTACGCGGCCTGCACCGCACGCGCGTCCGCGTCCGGGGCGTCCGTGTACTTCCACTGCCTGGCGTAGGAGGAGTCGCCGGTGAACAGGTCCAGATAGCCGTTGGTGCCGCCGTACTTGAAGGCGTCGCAGGTCGGCTGTGGGACGGTCTCCCAGACCGACTCCTGCGGACCACGCTGGAAGGTGTTGATGTACGACGGCCCGGTGGCCGTCGGCCCTGCCTCGCACTTGCCGGGCTCGTCGCCGTAGCCGTAGACGTTGTCCACGTCCTGGATCCAGTGCATGCCGTAGACGTCGTCCGTGCCGTAGGCCGACTTCAGCTCGCCGGCGATCGGGTCCGGGCCGACCGACACCGACGTGTCCAGCTTCGCCGGATACTCGTTCGGTGTGTCCAGCTCCGGGGCGTACGTCGCCGGCTTCGAGGCGTTGTAGAAGGAGTTCGTCGGCTGGTCGGCGTGGGTGGGGATCATGTACTTCTCCATGAGGTCCCACGCGCCGTTGAACTTCGACCAGTCGCCGGTGACCTTGCCGTACATGGCCTGCAGCCAAAGAAGGTAGCTGTATGCCTCCGACGTGGTCTCGTGGCCCTGGTCCGGGGCCTCCACGATCAGCGTCTCCACCGAGTGGTAGGGGATGCCCTCGGGGGAGAAGTAGCCGTTCGCCGGGTTGGTGATCTTCCCGTACAGGTCCAGGAAGCGGGCGTCGTACGCCTTCGTCGCGGCCAGCTCGGTCACCGTGACCGTCGCCTTGGTGTGGCCGGTCGCCGAGGCCGTGAAGGTGGCGCTCCCGGTGCCGGAGGCGTCGGCCGTGATCGTCACCGGCTGCGCGGTGCTCCAGTTCGACGGGGTGAAGGTCAGCGAGGAGCCGTCGGTGACGGACAGTCCCGTGTTGCCGTCCGTGCGGGCCACGCTCACCGTCACGTTCGCACTCGGCTGCGTCGACAGCTTCACCGAGAACGATCCCGTCCTGCCCTGCTGGATGCCCAGCTGGGCCGGGGAGGCCACGACGGCGGGTCCCGAGGTGACCGTGATGCCGACCGGCGTGGACTCGGCGGAGGCTCCGAGGCTGTCGTACGCCTTCGCCACCAGCGAATGACTGCCCACGGTCAAACTGGAGACCGGGAGCGAGTACGGCGCGCTCGTGTCGGTGCCCAGCAGCGTGGTGTCGTCGTAGAACTCCACCTTGCTGATCGTCGCGTTGTCGGCAGCCGCCGCGGTCGCCGCGAGCGGCACCGCGTCCCCCTGTGTGTAGACCGCGCCCGCGCCGGGGCTGGTCAGCACGGTGACCGGCGGCTGGTGCACACCGGCGCAGGTGGTGCCGTTGACCGCGAAGGAGGTGGGGGCGGCGTTGGCGCCGCTGTAGGTGAACTGGGCCCCCGTGGAGGCCGCGGCTCCGGATGCGATCGTGCCGTTGTACGAGGCGTTCTGCACGGTGATCGTCTGGCCGGACTGGGACCAGGTGCCGTTCCAGCCGTTCGTCAGTTTCTGGTTTCCGGTGTAGCCGTAGGCCAGGGTCCAGCCGTCGATGGCGGCCGTGCCGCGGTTGGTGATCGTGAGGTCGGCGGTGAAGCCGGAACCCCAGTCGTTCGTCTTGTAGTCGACGCTGCACTGGACGGTCGCCGCGTGCGCGGCCGTCGTACCGGTGGCGAGCATGGTCAGGGGCAGGGCGAGCGCGGCCAGTGCGGCGGTCCACCACCGCCGCGCGGCTCTGCGTCTGCGTCCGGGATCCATGTGCTGGTTCCTCCTTGCGGCTTGCGGCTCGGAAAGAGTCAAGGCTTGAACCAGTGGGAGCGCTCCCATAGTGGGGATGAGGGTGAGAGCGGTCAAGGTGCTTGAAGAGTCGAAAAGATTCGACCTGCTCCGTTGAGGAAAATTCAAGCAACTCCCCTGGGCAACCAAGCCACTTGCCGCTACCTTCCTTCGCACCAGTGGGAGCGATTCCATTCAGTCGACGCGTCCGTCACGGCGCGCCAAGCTGCAAGGAGTCGCTCATGCGACACCCCCCGCGTTCAGTACTTTTAGCCGTCGCCGGTGCGGTCGCGCTTCTCGGAAGCGCGGTCGTCCCGGTGGTCACGGCTGAGGGAGCCACCCCCGCCTGCACGGTGGAGTACGCCGTCACCAGTCAGTGGGACAACGGCTTCCAGGGCTCCGTGAAAGTCACCAACAACCGCTCGGCGCTGACCAGTTGGCAGCTCGGCTTCGACTTCGCGAGCGGTCAGAAGGTCACCCAGGGCTGGAACGCCGAGTGGTCCCAGTCCGGCACCACCGTGACCGCCGCCAACGAGAGCTGGAACGGCGCCCTCGGCGCCGGCGCGAGCGTCAGCGCCGGGTTCCTCGGCTCCTGGTCGGGGAGCAACGCCGTACCGACGACGTTCAAACTCAACGGCACCACGTGCAACGTGGATTCCGACCCGACGACACCCCCGCCGACCGATCCGCCCCCGTCCACCGGCACCGCGCCCGCCCTGCACGTCTCGGGCACCAAGCTCGTGGACGCCGCCGGCAAGTCCCGTCGCCTGCTCGGCGTGAACCGCTCCGGCGGCGAGTTCATGTGTGTGCAGGGCTACGGCATCTGGGACGGCCCGGTGGACGACGCGGCGGTCAAGGCGATCGCCGACTGGAAGGCGAACGCCGTCCGCATCCCGCTCAACGAGGAGTGCTGGCTGGGTCTTTCCAACATCAAGCCCGAGTACGGCGGCACGAACTACATCAACGCCGTCAAGGACCTGGTGGCCCGCGTCGAGGCGCACGGCATGACCCCGATCCTGGAGATGCACTGGTCCTACGGCCAGTACACCGGCAACTCCTCCGGCTGCTCCGACGTGCACGCCACCTGCCAGAAGCCGATGCCCGACATGCAGTACGCACCGTCCTTCTGGGCGTCGGTCGCCGGCACCTTCAAGGACGACCAGGCGGCCGTGTTCGACCTGTTCAACGAGCCCTACCCGGACCGGGCGACCTCCAGCCCGACGGACGCATGGAAGTGCTGGCGGGACGGCGGCACCTGCCCCGGGATCTCGTACGAGGTCGCCGGTGTGCAGCATCTCGTCGACAGCATCCGCGGTGCCGGTGCGAAGAACGTCATCATGGCCGGCGGGCTCGCGTACTCGAACGACCTGAGCCAGTGGCTGACGTACAGGCCCAGCGACCCGACGGGCAATCTCGCCGCCGCCTACCACGTCTACAACTTCAACACCTGTGCGAGTGAGAGCTGCTGGAACTCCACGCTCGCCCCGGTCGCGGCCCAGGTGCCGCTGGTCGCCGGCGAGATCGGCGAGAACACCTGCTCGCACGGCTTCGTCGACCAGGTCATGAAGTGGTTCGACGACCGCGACCTGTCCTACCTCGGCTGGACCTGGAACACCTGGGACTGCTCCTCCGGCCCGTCCCTGATCACCGCCTACGACGGGACACCCACCGCGTACGGCGTCGGGCTGCGTGACCATCTGCGCGCCCTCAACCCGTAAGCCCCGGGCAAGACTCACGGAAGAAGGAAACCCGCACTCATGAGTCGTACCAGAACGTCACTGCTCGCCGCCCTGGCGCTGGTCGCCGGGGCCTCCGGGACGGCGCTCACCGCCGCGTCGGCCGGCGCCGCCACCACCTCCATCCCCTGCACCGTCGAGTACAAGGTGCAGAACCAGTGGGACACCGGCTTCACCGCCGCCGTCACCGTCACCAACAATGCGGCTGCGAAGTCGAGTTGGTCAGTGAAGTGGTCGTACGCCGGAAACCAGCAGGTGACCAGCGGCTGGAACGCCAGGATCACCCAGAGCGGCACGGCCGTCACCGCCAACAACGAGACCTACAACGGCACGCTGGGCACGGGCGGTTCGGTCAGCTTCGGCTTCAACGGGTCCTACAGCGGCACCAACGCCGTACCCACCACGTTCACCCTCGACGGCGTCACCTGCAACGTCGACGACGGCGGCAGCGGGGGCGGCGGAGGCGGCGGCGGGAACGGCGGCGGCACCGGCACCCGCGTCGACAACCCCTATGCCGGCGCCAAGGTGTACGTGAACCCGGAGTGGTCGGCGAAGGCCGCCGCCGAACCGGGCGGCAGCCGCGTCTCGAACCAGCCCACCGGCGTCTGGCTGGACCGCATCGCCGCGATCGACGGTGTGGGCGGAGGCATGGGGCTGCGCGCCCACCTGGACGCCGCCCTCGCCCAGAAGGGCAGCAGCGAAGAGGTCGTCCAGCTGGTCGTCTACGACCTGCCGGGCCGGGACTGCGCGGCACTGGCCTCCAACGGCGAACTCGGCCCCACCGAGATCGACAAGTACAAGACGCAGTTCATCGACCCGATCGCGGCGATCCTGTCCGACCCCAAGTACGCCTCCCTCAGGATAGTCACCACCATCGAGATCGACTCGCTGCCCAACCTCGTCACCAACACCGGCAGCCGTGCCACCGCCACCCCGGCCTGCGACACCATGCTCGCCAACGGCAACTACGTGAAGGGCGTCGGCTACGCCCTCGCCAAGCTCGGCGCCATCCCCAACGTCTACAACTACCTCGACGCCGGCCACCACGGCTGGATCGGCTGGGACGACAACTTCGGCGCGGCCGCAGGCGTGTTCAAGCAGGCCGCCACCAGCGAGGGTGCGACGGTGGACGACGTCCAGGGCTTCATCACCAACACCGCGAACTACAGTGCCCTGAAGGAGAACAACTTCACCGTCGACGACAGCGTCAACGGCACCTCGGTGCGCCAGTCGAAGTGGGTCGACTGGAACCGCTACGTCGACGAGCTGTCCTTCGCCCAGGCCTTCCGCAACCAGCTGGTGTCGGTCGGCTTCAACTCCGGCATCGGCATGCTGATCGACACCTCCCGCAACGGCTGGGGCGGCACCGCCCACCCGACCGGACCCGGCCCGAGGACCAGCGTGGACACCTACGTCGACGGCGGCCGCTACGACCGCCGTATCCACGTCGGCAACTGGTGCAACCAGTCCGGCGCCGGCCTCGGCGAACGCCCGCAGGCCGGCCCGGCCGCCGGGATCGACGCCTACGTGTGGATGAAGCCCCCGGGCGAGTCCGACGGCTCCAGCAGCGCCATCGCGAACGACGAGGGCAAGGGATTCGACCGCATGTGCGACCCGACGTACACGGGCAACGCCCGCAACGGCAACAACATGTCGGGCGCCCTGGCGAACGCACCGCTGTCCGGGCACTGGTTCTCCGCCCAGTTCCAGCAGCTGATGCAGAACGCCTACCCGCCGCTGTCCTGACCGGATGAGCGCCCGCCGGGGCGGTCCTCCAGGGACCGGCCCCGGCGGATCGCCCGCTCCACCGCCGAGCAGTCCCCGTCCACGCGGTCCGGTGCGTACGGCACCGCCGGGCACAGCGGGGGCTGCGCCATGAAGCGGGGACGGATGCCGTGCAGCGGCTGGGCCGCGTGCACCAGGAACGGATGGCAGAGGTAGACGTCTCCGGGGTTGCCCATGGCGTACGCGACCGGGTCCTGCCAGGTGCCGGGGTGGCCCTTTGCCGGGACGCACCCGATTTTTGCCGGACCGGCAACACCGCTGGCCCGCGGCCGGTGCGCCGTCGCACGCTGACCGCACACCGACGAGAGGCTGGGCACCATGGCGCACGACCACCACCACGAGCACGACCGCGACCACCGCCACGGGCACGCGCACGGCAGCGACATCGACTGGGCCGAGATGGCTGTGCACCTCGAGACCCAGGCGGAGCTGTTCACCCCCGTCTACGAGCGGGCCATGGCCTGGCTGGCGAAGGAGGTGACCGAGCCGGGGCTGATCGTCGACGCGGGCAGTGGCCCCGGCGTCGTCTCCTGTCTGTTCGCCGAGGCCTTCCCCGGGGCGCGGATCGTGGCCGTCGACAGCGCCGAGCCGCTGCTGGAGCGCGCCCGTGTCCGCGCCGTACGACAGGGCGTGGCGGACCGCTTCGAAACCCTCGCCGGTGAACTGCCGGGTGTGCTGGACGAGTTGGAGTACCCGGCCGATCTGCTGTGGGCCAGCCGCAGCCTGCACCACCTCGGCGACCAGCGGGCCGCGCTCGCCGCGTTCGCCGCCCGGGTCGCCCCCGGGGGCACCCTGGCCCTCCTGGAAGGCGGCCTGCCCTCCCGCTTCCTGCCCCGTGACATCGGCATCGGACGCCCCGGACTCCAGGAGCGGCTGGACGTGGTGCAGGCGGAGTGGTTCGCGCGGATGCGGACCGACCTGCCCGGCTCGGTCGCGGTGACCGAGGACTGGCCGGCTCTGCTGACCTCCGTCGGTCTGAAGCACACCCGTACCCGCAGCTTCCTGCTCGACCTGCCGGCCCCGGCGACCGACCGGGCCCGCGCCTATGTGACCGACTCCCTGGCCCGGCTGCGTGAAGCGGGCGCCGAGAGTCTGGACGCCGAGGACCTGGCCACCCTGGACCGCCTGCTCGACCCGGCCGATGCGGTGAGCGTGCACCGCAGGCCGGACGTGTTCGTCCTGGGTGCGTACACCGTCCACACGGCGGTACGGCCGGTCTGAGCACCCGCCGCCATCTCCCCTCGGTGCCGTATTGCCTTACCAGTGACGGAACTTGACTTGGAGAACGCTCGAAGTGATGGACTGCGGGCGTTCACCGACACACAGGGGGAAACCATGAACGACGCTCCGGTCGCACTCATCACCGGTGGCGGCAGCGGTATCGGCGCCGCTGTCGCCCGGCAGCTGCTCGACGCCGGGTACCGGGTCACGGTCACCGGGCGCGGGGAGCAGCGGCTGCGGGACTTCGCCGACAGCCTGGGCAATCCCGACGAACTGCTGACGGTCGCCGGCAGCGCGTCGGCCTTCGACGACGTACAGGACGCGGTCGACCGCACGCTCAAGGCGTACGGCCGACTGGACACCGTCGTCGCCAACGCCGGCTTCGCCACCCACGACTCCGTCGCCGACGGCGACCCGTCCGGCTGGACCGAGATGGTCCTCACCAACGTCCTCGGCCCCGCCCTGCTCGTCCGGGCATCCGTCGACGCGTTGAAGGAGACCGGCGGACGGATCGTCCTCATCGGCAGTGTCGCCGGGTTCGTGAACACGCCGGGCAACCTCTACGGCGCCACGAAGTGGGCGGTCACCGGGCTCGCCGAGAACACCCGGCGCCAGGTCACGGAGTTCGGCATCGGCGTCACGCTGGTCGCCCCCGGCCGGGTGGAGACCCCGTTCTGGGACGGGCTCGGCAGCCTGCCCCCGGGGCATCTCCTGACCGCGGACCAGATCGCCGACTCGGTGGTCTGGGCGATCCGGCAGCCGGCCGGGGTCGACGTCAACACCGTGGTCGTACGTCCGTTGGGGCAGCCCAACTGACGTACGCACGGCCTTAGTTGTTCGCGAGGAACTGCTTGGCCAGCTGGTCCCCGAGGGAGACGGCCGCGCTGTGGCTCTCGATGGGGGAGACCTTGGAGTTCTTGAACAGGATGTACGTCACGCCGGAGTCGGCCCCGCCGGTGGCCGGGTCGGGGTCGATACCGAGCGCCTTGGCGGTGGCGTACGAGGCCTCGCCGATGATCTTCGTGGGGCCGGTGTCGCCGACCACGGCGTACTCGACCTTGTTGTTGTAGATGACGGCGACGACACCGCCGCCCTTGATGCCCGCGCCGGAGTAGTTCCAGATGCTGCTGGAGCTGGGCACCACGACGTACGGCAGGGACTCCGCCTTCAGCGGCTTGCCGTCGGACTGGTGGAAGGCGGTGTCGTCCTGGTACCAGGGGTCGCGGTTCTCGTTGCAGTTGGTGGTGCGCTGGCCGTCGCAGTCGATGTCCATGTCGGCCTTCCAGAACACCGCGCCGTTCTTGCCGCACACGGGGACCGTGGCCGAGGTCTCGTCGTCGGTCTTGTACTTGCCGTTCGAGATCTGCGAACAGGACGTCACCTTGGCCAGCAGGTCGGCCGCGCTCACCGAGCCCTCCCGGGCGGAGGCGGGTGCGGGGTTGCCCGAGGCGTTGGCGGGCAGCACTCCGGCCGCGAGGAGGGCGGCCCCGGAGGCCGCGGCGAGGGTCAGTGTTCGAAGACGCACTGTGGGGGACCCTTCTGTTAGGAAACTTTCCTTACCGGGTGCCGTACAAGGTGGCCCCTCCCGCATGTCCTCGTCAAGTCCCTGTGGGGAAGTCGCGCAGGCTGGGCCGTTTGCGGTGACTTCGCCACCGGATGCAGTGAATTGCCCCCCGGGGAACACTGGTCATGTCGAACTGGGAGGCGAATCGTCATGTTCGTACGCACCGTCTATGTGACCGGCGACCCCGTGAAGATCGACACGGCCATCAGGGCGCTGAACACCGAAGGGCGCGAGCTGCTCCAGGAACGTCCCGGCTACTGCGGAGCCGGGGTCTTCGTGGACCGGGACCTCGGCAAGCTGCTGGGGGTGAGCTGGTGGGACACGGTCGAGGCGCGGCACAACAGCGACGAGGTCATGCGGCTGCGCAGGCAGGCCATGCTCGGGCCGTTCGCCGGCACGCTGACGGTGGAGAACTTCGAGGCGGTGGTGTACCACCCACTCCAGCCGCCACGCATGGGCGGCGGACTGCGTGTCACGCGGGTGGAGTTCGACCCGGCGGACGTCGAGCTGGTCGCCGAGACGTTCCGGTCGACCGTGCTTCCGCGCCTGGAGACGCTGCCGGGCCTGGCCGCGGCCGGCCTGCTCGTCGACCGGGAGCGCGGCACGGGCCAGGTCGGCGCCCTCTTCGTCGACCGCGACTCGATGGTGGCCTCACGGGCCGGCCAGGCGGCGGCCCGGCACGAAGGTGTGGCCAAGGCGCATGTGAACGTCGTCGGCCTGGAGGAGTTCGAGGTCGTGCACACGGACGTGCACGTCGGCTGACCGGTCCCGCGCCGGTGTCCTGACGTCCCCTTCGTGCGGGGGACAGGAAAACGGCCGTCCGCCCTGCTGCTCCAGCAGGGTGAACGGCCGTTCGCGGGGCGGGTGTCAGCCCATGTCGAAGGTGGCCGGGTCCGGGCCGAGGCGGCGGTCCTCGTTGAGGGCGCTGATCGCCGCGAGGTCCTCGTCGTCCAGGCTGAAGTCGAACACCTCGATGTTCTCCTTGATCCGCGACGGCGTCACGGACTTCGGGATCACGACGTTGCCCAGCTGGATGTGCCAGCGCAGCACGACCTGGGCCGGCGTGCGGTTGTGCTTCTGGCCGATGGCGACGATGGCCGGCACCTCCAGCAGGCCCTTGCCCTGGCCGAGCGGCGACCAGGCCTCGGTCCTGATGCCCTGCTCCGAGTGGAACGAGCGTGCCGCGCGCTGCTGCAGGTGCGGGTGCAGCTCGATCTGGTTGACCGCCGGGATGACCGAGGTCTCCGCGATCAGCCGCTGCAGGTGCTCGGGGAGGAAGTTGGAGACACCGATCGCCTTGACGCGGCCTTCGGCGTAGAGCTTCTCGAACGCCTTGTAGGTGTCGAGGTACTTGTCCCGGGACGGCAGCGGCCAGTGGATCAGGTACAGGTCCAGATGGTCGAGACCCAGCTTCTGCAGCGACGCGTCGAACGCGCGCAGCGTGGAGTCGTACCCCTGGTCGCTGTTCCAGAGCTTGGTGGTGACGAAGATGTCCTCACGGGGCAGGCCGGAGGCGGCGATGGCCTTGCCGGTGCCCTCTTCGTTGCCGTAGATCGCGGCTGTGTCGATGCTGCGGTACCCGGCCTCGAGCGCCGTGGCGACGGCCCGCTCGGCCTCGTCGTCCGGCACCTGCCAGACGCCGAAACCCAGCTGGGGCATCTCGACGCCGTTGTTGAGGATGATCGGGGGGACCTTGCTGCTCACGAGCTTCTTGATCCTTCGGTTGTCGACAGGTGGTACTCCCATCGTCAACGATCACGCGCCGACCTGCATTCCTGACCGCGAAATCCGCGCCAACTGACCGGCGAGTCAGTTCCCGAAACCTCAGATTGGCCGGAAACGCATCCGACGTTATCGGTCCGGACCATTGACCGCGGCCCTTCATCCCGGGACTCTGTATCGCGCCACCGGACGTGTCGATGAACCCGGTGCATGCATGTGAACGGCCTCTGACCATGGCCGCTGTCTGCCCTCTGAGATCCCCCACCCTCAGGAAAGCGGGTACGCGCATGAACAAAACCCTGCCCACGACCCCCCGTGCGGCCCTCCAGGACCCGAAGACATCGGATGAAAAGGACTGGCGGAGCCCGGGCTACCAGATCGTGGAAACCGCCCTCGAAGTGACCGCCTACGCGCTCGCCGACCGCCGCGCCCCCGAGCCGCCGCAGGCCTCATGAGCACGACCGTTCCGTCCGTCCGGGACACCCCGACCGTCCCCCGTACCGATGTCCCCGTCGCCGCTCCGTCCACCGGCGCCGTCTGGACGGCCGCCGAGTTCACGGAGCGGCTGCGCGCCGTCACCGCGGCTCGCTACCACGACCGGCACCCCTTCAACCTGCGGATGCACCGCGGCGAGCTGACCCCCGTCGAACTGCGCCGCTGGATCGCCGCACGCTTCCACTACCAGCGGCACATCCCCGTCAAGGACGCCCTGATCCTCGCCGGGCTCGACCGGCCCGAGCAGCGCCGACTCTGGCTGCGCCGCATCCGTGACCACGACGGCACGGGGGACGGCGACCCCGGGGGCGAGGGCGGCATCGAGCGCTGGCTGCGGCTCGGCGAGGCGGCCGGCCTCGGCCGCGAGGAGCTGTGGGACGCCTCCCGGGTGCCACCCGGGGTGCGGTTCGCGGTCGACGCCTACGTCACCTTCTGCCGGCTGCGCCCCACGCTGGACGCCGTCGCCGCCTCCCTGACCGAGCTGTCCGCACCGGACCTGATGCGCACCCGCATCGCCGCCTTCGAACGCCACTACCCGTGGATCGACCCGGCCGGTCTCGCCTACTTCCGCACCCGTGTCACCCAGGGCGCCCGCGACGGGGAGGAGGCCCTCGCCCTGGTCCTCGCCACCGCCCGCACCCGTGCACAGCAGGAACGGGCGGTTGCCGCCCTCACGTTCAAGTGCGAGGTGCTGTGGGCGCTGCTGGACGCGGTGGACGGGAGCACCTCGTGAGCTCCCCGCGCCCCGCGGCGCGCCGGTCGCCTCCCGCAGTCCTCCAGCCGCCTCCCGCAGCCCGCCGGAGCCCGACCGCCTGGCGCCCCGCCCTCGCCCGGGGCGTCCTGCTGCGGCACGACGCGGTGCGGGACTCGGACCTGTTGCTGCTGCCGGAACGGGTGGTCGTCCTGCACGGCCGCGCGGGCGCCGTCCTCGGACGGTGCGACGGCGGCCGGACCGTGGCCCGCATCGTCGCCGAACTGTCCGCGGAGTACCCCGGCGCACCCGTCGCCGTCGAAGTCCCGGACTTCCTCGCGGGGTTGCGCAAGGAGGGCTGGCTGACATGACGACCGTCGCTCCGCCCTGGGCCCTGCTCGCCGAACTCACCCACGCCTGCCCGCTGCGCTGCGGCTACTGTTCCAACCCTGTCGAACTGGTCGGTCGGTCAGTGGAGTTGACCACAGAACAGTGGGCCGGGGTGTTCCGGCAGGCGGGTGACCTCGGGGTCGTCCACACCCATCTGTCCGGCGGCGAGCCGCTGCTGCGCCGTGATCTGCCCGAGTTGGTGGCAGCCGCGGACGTGGCGGGTCTGTACACCCAGCTCGTCACCAGCGGCGTGGGCCTCGGCGAGCGGCGGCTGGCCGGGCTGGTCGAGTCCGGGCTGCGCAGTGTGCAGCTGTCCGTGCAGCACCCGAACCCGGATGTCGCCGAACGCATCGCGGGCGTACGGTCGTTCGCGGTGAAGGAGCGCGCAGCCCGGCTGGTCCGCGAGGCGGGACTGCCGCTCGGGCTCAACGCCGTCCTGCACCGCGGCAACCTCGACGCCCTGGACGAGCTGATCCGGCTCGCCGTGGACTGGGGCGCGGACCGGCTCGAACTGGCCCACACCCAGTACCACGGCTGGGCGCTGCGCAACCGTGCCGCCCTGCTGCCCACACCCGGCCAGGTCGAACGGGCCCGCTCGACCCTCGCCCACTGGCGTGAACGACTGGGCGACACAATGGAATTGGTGTGGGTGGCCCCCGATCTGCTGGACGCCACCCCGAAACCGTGCATGGGCGGCTGGGGTCGCATCTCGCTCACCGTCGCCCCCGACGGCACGGTCCTGCCCTGCCCGGCCGCAAGCAGCCTGCCGGGTCTGGACCCGCCGAACGTCCGGGAGCACCGACTGGACCGGATCTGGCGGGAGTCGAAGGCGTTCAACGCTTTCCGGGGAGAGTCCTGGATGCCCGAGCCCTGCCGTGACTGCGCCCTGCGCACCACCGACCACGGCGGCTGCCGCTGCCAGGCCTACGCCCTCACCGGCGACCCCGCCCGCACCGATCCGGCCTGCCGGCACGCCCCGGACCACTCCCTCGTACGCGACCTCGTCGGCGCGCCCCGGCGACTCGCGTACGCCTACCGAGAAGCCCCGCAAGAAGTCCAGCGAGAGGAGGGAACATGAGACGCCGACGCCTGCGCGCGGCCCTGACGGCACTCGCGCTCACCACCGCCGGCCTGGCCGCGCTCCCCGCGGCCGTACCCCCGGCCGCCGCCGCCCCCGCTCCTGCCCCGCCCCGGCCGGCCGCCGCACCCGACTGGTCCACGGCCGTGGTCGACTCCACCACGGCCCGCTACACGCCGACCGGTATCGGCGGCTGGTCGTATCCGGTCGGCCTCTACCTCTACGGCCAGTACCTCACCTACCGACGCACCCACGAAGCGCGCTATCTCACCTACATCAAGAGCTACGTCGACCGCTTCGTGAGGAGCGACGGCTCCATCGACCAGTCCTTCGACAACCTGGACAGCATGCAGGCCGGCCGCCTCCTGGTGATCCTGCACCACGAGACCGGCCAGGACCGCTACCGCAAGGCGGCGAAGAAGATCCGCGACCGCCTCGCCACCTACCCGCGCACCGGCGACGGCGGTTTCTGGCACGCGGACAACAGCAGCCGCGCCCACCAGCTCTGGGCGGACGGCGTCTACATGGTGAACCCGTTCCTCGTCGAGTACGGCAGGGAGTTCGGCGACAGCGCGTACACGAACGACGAGGCGGCCAGGCAGCTCGCCGTCTACGGCGGCCATCTCCAGGTCGGCAACGGCCTGTTGAAGCACGCCTACGACGAGTCGAGGACCGTGAGCTGGGCCGACCCGCAGACCGGGCTCGCGCCCGAGCACTGGTGCCGCGCGGTCGGCTGGTACTCGATGGCGATCGTCGGTGTCCTCGACGCGATCCCGGCGAACCACTCCCGGCGACCCCAACTCCTCGCCATCTTCCGGCGGCTGGCGGCAGGCCTGGAGCGGTACCAGGACCCGGCCAGCGGCCGCTGGTTCCAGGTCATGGACAAGGGGAGCAGGAGCGACGACTGGACCGAGACGTCCTGCTCCAGCATGTTCACCTACGCCCTCTCGCGCGGTGTCCAGCAGGGCTATCTCGACCCGCACTACGCGGCCGTCGCCCGGCGCGGCTACGAGGGCGTGCTGGCGAAGATCTCGGTCGGTGCCGACGGCCGCACCAACCTCGCCGACATCTCCGTCGGCACCAACGTCGGCGACTACGCGTACTACGCCGCCCGTACCCGGGCCGTCAACGACTTCCACGGCCTGGGCGCCTTCCTGATCATGAACGAGCAACTGCGAGGTGAATAGTGTCATGAGCACGTCCAGAAGGGCGGTGCTCGGCGCCGCGCTGGGCGGCGCGGCCGGAGCCGCCGTCGGCCTGCCGACCCCGGCCCGGGCCGCGTCCTGGCAGCTCAAGTGGTCCCCGTCCGCGAGCGCCGACGGACTGGGCGCCTTCGAGACCGTCGAGGACGACCGCGCCGACTCGCACCCCGCGGGGCACCCGCACATCCGCACCACGGGCGACGACTGGCGCTTCACCATGCACACGGTCGATCGCGACACGTCGACCGACCGCCAGCGCCAGGAGGTCACCGGCCTGCGCACGAGCGGCAGCAGCTACCTCAAGTGGACCGAGGGCCAGACCTGGCGGATCACGTACTCGATGTACATTCCCAGCTCACTGAAGGCCACCACCACCTTCACGCACATCATGCAGATGAAGCAGCCCGGCAACGGCACCTCGCCGATCGTCGTGCAGTCCCTGCGCCGAGTGAACGGTAAGCAGACCATCGAGCTGCGGCTCGCCGTCGACGACATCCTGGTCGGCCGCACCGACCTGGACCCACTGCACGACAAGTGGACGGCCGTCGACTTCCAGATCAAGGTCGGCAACGGCTCGGCAGGCTCGGTCCGCTGGATCCTCAGGAGCGGCTCGACGACCGTGATCGACAAGGCGAGGACCGGCGTCGACACCTTCCTCGCCGACCGCGTCCGCCCGAAGTGGGGCATCTACCGCTCCCTCGGCGACACCTCCGGCTCCCTGCAGAACACCTACCTCCTGCTCACCGACCTCCGCGGATACCAACTCGTCTGAGGAGCCGTCCCATGCGTTCCAGCCCCCCGCGCGCCAGAGGTGCCGCGGCGATCGTCCTGTTCGTCGTCGCCGTCGTCCTCGGCCTCACCCACCCCGCCGCCCTCGCGGCCCCCGAGCCCGCGCCCCGCGCCGCCGTCTTCGACGTACGCGACTACGGCGCCAAGGGCGACGGTTCCACCAACGACACCCCCGCCGTCAACAAGGCCGTCAACGCCGCGAGTTCGGCCGGCGGCGGCACCGTCCGCTTCCCGGCCGGCACCTACAAGTCCAAGAACACCATCCACATGAAGAGCAACGTGACGCTCCAGGTCGACACGGGCGCCACGATCCAGGGCTCCTCGGCGGACACCTACGACCCGCCCGAGTCCAACCCCTACGACAAGTACCAGGACTACGGGCACAGCCACTTCCACAACGCGATGATCTACGGCGACCGGCTCACGAACATCGGCTTCGTCGGCGGCGGGGTCATCGACGGGGCCGGCAACCTGATCACCGGCAACCCGAAGCCGGGCGAAGCCGACAAGATCCTCTCGCTGACCCGCTGCGACGGACTGCGGATCGGCGACGGCCTCACCCTGCGCCGGGGCGGCCACTTCGCAGCCCTCGTCAACGGCTGCAAGAACGTGACGTCGGACCACCTGACCATCGACACCGCGAGCGACCGCGACGGCTGGAACATCATCTCCACGACCGACGTCACGGTCACCAACGCCAACATCAAGGCCAACGACGACGCGCTCGTCTTCAAGAGCGACTACGCCCTCGGCGCCAAGCTCCCCAACGGTCATGTCCGGGTGAGCGATTCGTACCTCTCGGCGCGGTGCTGCAACGCCCTGATGTTCGGCTCCGAGACCTGCGGCGACTTCTCCGACTACCGGTTCGACAAGATCCGTATCGAGGGCGCCGACAAGTCCGGCCTCGGCATGGTGTCCATGGACGGCGCGAAGATCTCCGACGTCCACTACCGCGACATCACCATGAGGAACGTCCACTCGCCGGTCATGCAGAAGATCGGCACGCGCAGGCGCTGCGGCAACAGCCCGGGTGTCGGCTCGATCAGCGACGTGACGTACGACGACATCACGGCCACCGGCAACAGCCCGTCCTTCAGCCCGACCCTGTGGGGCGAGACCGGCCACCGGATCAGCGGCGTCACCTTCAACCACGTCGACATCACCGTGCCCGGCGGCAACGGCACCATGTCCACCGCGGTGCCGAGCAACGACCCGAACGACTACAACCCCAAGAGCATCGGCACCCGGCCGGCCTACGGCTGGTATCTGCACAACGCCGACCACGTGCGGTTCACCGACAGCTCCGTGAAGTTCGCCGCCGCCGACGGTCGTCCCGCGCTCATCGCCGACGCGGCGAGCGACATCCGCCTCACCCGCTTCACCGCCCAGCGCGGCGCCGACTCCCCGCACGACGTCGGCTTCCAGAACGTCACCGGCTACTGCCTGACGGACAGTCGCACCACCTCGGGCGGCGCCCTGCGGATCTCGTCCACCGGGTCCACCGAGAACTGCGGTACGGCGGCGGGGCCCCTCGATCCGGAGAACCCCCGCCAGGACTTCCTCCGGGCCTCGGTCGGCGGCCTCTTCCTGCACTGGGGCCTGCGCACCGCCCCCGCCCACACCAGCTGCGGCGCCTGGGAGAACGACGTCACCGGCGGCGGCTGGACGCCGGACTACTGGGTGAACGAAGCCCGCAAGCTGCACACGCAGTACCTCGTCCTGGCCACGTTCCACAGCCGACTGGGCTACGCCCGCCCCTGGCCGTCGAAGATCCCCGGCTCCTGCTCCACCAAGCGGGACTTCCTCGGCGAGCTGATCACCGCCGCCAAGGCCAAGGGCATGAAGGTCATCCTCTACATGACCGACGACCCCCAGTGGCACGCCGAGGGCGGCCACGAGTGGCTCGACTCGGCCGCCTACTCCGCCTACAAGGGCAAGAACGTCGACCTGACCACCCGCGACGGCTTCGGTCAGTTCAGCTACGACAACTTCTTCGAGGTCATGGACCGCTACCCCGACCTCGGCGGCTTCTGGATCGACAACGACAACGCGTACTGGGAGAGCCACAACCTCTACGCGCAGATCTACCAGAAGCGCCCGAACTACACGCTCAGCAACAACAACGAAGACACGCCGATCATGGACATGATCAGCAATGAGCAGAAGACGGGCATGACGCCCGCCTACGACTACCCCCAGGCCCTCTACACGGCCCAACCCCGCCTGACCGAGGCGGACTTCAAACTGCCCTCGACCGGCGCCTGGTGGTACGACGGCTCCGACCCGTCGGTCGACCGTCGGCTCACCCTCGGCCGCCTCGTCACCAACGCCGGCTCCTCGGTCAAGGCGCTGATGGCCGAGACCGCCCAGGTCAACGGCAAGTTCCCGGCCAGCCAAGCCGCCTTCAACAACTTCGCCGACAGCTACCTCGACCCCATCTGGGAGTCCCTGCACGGCACCGAGGGCGGCGGCTACATGTACGGAGGCCTCAAACCGGGCTTCTGGAACGACGGCGCCCACGGCGTGACCACGATCAGCAGGACGGACCCGAACCGCCAGTACATCCACGTCCTGACCCCGCCCGGCACCAGCACGCTGCGCATCCGCGACAACGGCTGGCGCATCGCGTCCGTCGTCAACCTCCGTACGGGCAAGGCGGTCTCCTGGTCGCAGTCCGGCGGTGTGCTGACGCTGACCGGGCTCGGCGACTGGGACCCGTACGACACCGTCTTCAAGGTCACCGGCGCCGGCCGTCAGGGCATCCTCACCGGGGTCAAGGTGACCGCGAGCTCCTCGGCGAGCGGTCACACCGGCTCCGCCGCCGGCGACGGCGACCACCTCACCTACTGGGACAACGACAAGACCCTCCCGGTCAGCCTCACCTTCGACCTCGGCTCGACCAAGAAGGTCCAGTACATCGGCCTCAACCAGCGCGAGGACTCCGTCGCCTACGCCCGCTCGGACACCGAGCAGTCGGCGCGGATCAAGGACTACAAGGTGTACCTCAGCAACGACGGCTCGACCTGGGGGAGCGCCGTCAAGACCGGTCAGCTGCCGAGTCGCCGTGGAATCCAGGGCATCGACCTCACCGCGGCCGACGCCCGCTACGTCCGCCTGGAGGTCGACACCACCTGGGCGGCCGCCTCCGACTCCACCCGCTACAAGCGGCTGCGGATCGAGGAGGCGTGGATCGGCACCTCGTACGCGACACCGTCGGCCTTCACCACCAGGTCGGACAACGGTCAGTCCCTCCGCCCCGCCATGGGCTGGAGCAGCTGGAGCTTCGTGCGCCGCCGGCCGACCGAGGCGAAGATCAGGGCTCAGGCCGACGCGCTGGCGTCGAGCGGCCTGAAGGACCACGGCTTCGTGTACGTCAACCTCGACGACTTCTGGCAGAAGTGTGATTCCAACGGCTTCGTCGTCGACTCCTACGGCCGCTGGGCCGTCGACACCGACAAGTTCCCCGGCGGTATCAAGGCGCTCGCCGACTACGTCCACTCCAAGGGCCTGAAGTTCGGTTTCTACGTCACTCCCGGCATCGCGAAGAACGCCGTCACCAGGAACACCCCGGTCGAGGGCACGTCGTACCACGCGAAGGACATCGCGGACACCTCGAAGACGGAGAAGAACTACAACTGCAAGAACATGTACTACATCGACTACTCCAGGCCGGGCGCGCAGGAGTTCGTGAACTCGTGGGCGAAGCAGTTCGCGTCCTGGGGAGTCGACTACCTGAAGATCGACGGCGTGGGCAGCCAGGACATCCCCGACGTCCAGGCCTGGGACAAGGCCCTGCGCGCCACCGGACGACCCATCACCTTGGCCCTCTCCAACAACCTGCCGATCGCGAACGCCTCCACCTGGCGGCAGCTGGCCAACAGCTGGCGCACCCAGGGCGACGTGGAGTGCTACTGCGGGTCTGGTTCCGACGGCAGCGGCTATCCGCTCACCGACTGGTCCCACGTCTCGGCCCGCTTCACCTCGGCGGCCAACTGGCAGCCGTACGCCGGACCCGGCGGCTGGAACGACCTGGACTCCCTGGAGATCGGCAACGGCGACCAGGCGGGGCTCACCGCCGACCAGCGGCGCTCGCACTTCACCCTGTGGGCGATGGCGGGCGCGCCCCTGCTGCTCGGCACCGACCTCACCCACCTCGACCCCGTCGACGAGGCGATGCTGGCCAACGACCGGCTGATCGACGTCGACCAGGACGGCGTGGCCGCGAAACGCCTTGTGAACAGTGGTGTCAAGCAGGTCTGGAGCAAACGCGAGCACAGCGGCGACTACGTGGTGGCGTTGTTCAACACCGGAACCTCCGGCAACGCCACGGTCGGTGTGAACTGGTCCCAGGTCGGCTTCACCGGCTCCGGCGATGTCACCGACCTCTGGTCCGGCTCCCACAAGGGCGTGATCGCCGACTCCTACAGCGCGACCCTGCGCCCCGGCGAGACCCGGCTGATCCGGGTGAAGCCGGTCGACTCCACGAAGGCCGCGGCTTCCCCGGGCTTCGCCGTCGCCCCCTACGAGTACCTCGGCTGGGGCAACCCGCAGAGCCCCACCTCGGTCATGTCCGCGACCGGCGTCAAGTGGTTCACGCTCGCGTTCATCCTCTCCGACGGCAGCTGCAACCCGAAGTGGGACGGCTCGCGACCGCTGACCGGTGGCACCGACCAGTCGACGATCAACGCCATCAGAAACGCCGGCGGTGACGTGATGGTCTCCGTCGGCGGCTGGAGCGGAGCCAAACTCGGCGAGAAGTGCTCCAGCGCCTCCGCGCTCGCGGGCGCCTACCAGAAGGTCGTCAACGCCTACAGGCTGAAGGCCCTCGACATCGACATCGAGAACACCGAGTGGTCCAACGCCACCGTCCGCCAGCGTGTGGTCGACGCGCTGAAGACCGTCAAGGCCGCCAACCCCGGCCTGAAGACCGTCATCACCTTCGGCACGACGACCGGCGGGCCCGACTCCACCGGCGTCGACATGATCAAGCGGGCGGCCGACTCCGGTCTGGCGAACGACGTGTGGTGCATCATGCCGTTCGACTTCGGCGGCGGCACCACCGACATGGGCACCCTCACCACCCGGGCCATGGAAGGACTCAAGGGCCGGGTCAAGGCGGCCTACGGCTACAGCGACGCCACCGCCTACGCCCACATCGGGCTCTCGTCCATGAACGGGAAGACGGACGACTCCGGGGAGCGTGTCCGCCTCGCCGATTTCAAGACCATGCTCGCCTACGCCCAGCAGCATCACATCGGACGCCTCACCTACTGGTCCGTCAACCGCGACCGCCCCTGTGGCTCCGGCACCGACGGCGACTCCTGCAGCGGCGTGACACAGCAGCCGTACGACTACCTGAAGGTCTTCGCCCAGTACACGGGCTGAGGGGAACCCCCATGAATCTCAAGAGAGTTGTGCCGTACGGCCTGGCCGCGGCCCTCGCGCTGCCCCTGGCCGGCCTGAGTCAGGGCACCGCCCTCGCGGCCACCGACTACCAGGCCGAGGACGCCCGGATCTCCCAGGGCACCGTGGCCACCAACCACACCGGATACACGGGCACCGGCTTCGTCGACTACACCAACGTCAAGGGCTCCTATGTGGAGTTCACGGTGAACGCGGCCGCCGCCGGCACCGCGGCGGTCACCCTCCGCTACGCCAACGGCACCTCCACCGACCGCCCGTTGGACATCTCCGTCGCCGGCACGGTCGCCGCGCCCGCGGTCTCCTTCCCGGCCACCGCCGACTGGAACACCTGGGCCACCAGAACCGTCGACGTGCCGCTCACCGCCGGGCCCAACACGATCCGCGCGACCGCCACCACTGCCGACGGCGGCCCCAACCTGGACCGCATCAGCGTGGCCGCGGCGAGCGACACCCAGGCCCCGACCCAACCCGGCCGGCCCGGCTGCTCCGACATCGGCGAGAGCGGCCTCACCCTCGGCTGGGGCGCGTCCACCGACAACGTGGGCGTGGCCGCGTACGACATCTACGAGCACGGCAACAAGATCAGCGAGGCGCCCGGGAACGCGACCAGCAGGGCACTGACCGGGCTCACCCCCAACACCACCTACAACCTCACCGTCATCGCCCGGGACGCGGCCGGCAACACCTCCCCGGCCAGCCCCGTCGTCGACTGCACGACGAAGCCCAGCTCCGACAGCACGCCGCCGACCGCACCCGGCACCCTGTCCGCGGCCGGCATCACATCGAACACGGCCGACCTCAGCTGGGGCACGTCGACGGACGACCGCGCCGTCGTCGCCTACGACGTACGCAGCGACACCACCGTCTACAAGAGCGTCACCAGCGGTACGTCGACCACCCTCACCGGTCTCGCCTGCAACAGCCCGTACTCCCTGAACGTCGTCGCCCGGGACGCGGCCGGGAACGTCTCGCAGCCGAGCAACACCGTCACCTTCACCACCAAGGCCTGCGCCACCGACGGCGGTGTCCCGTCCTCCGTCGCCACGCTGTCGACCGGCTGGACGATCCCGTGGGGCACCTACTGGATGCCCGACGGCAAGACCGCGCTGGTCACCGAGCGGGACGGCTTCCGGGTCTGGAAGGTCACCAAGGACGGCACGAAGACCCAGGTGGGCAGCGTCCCGAACGCCGTCACCACCAACGGCGAGGGCGGGCTGCTCGGGGTCGCCGTCGACCCCAAGTGGGACACCGACCACTACGTCTACTTCATGCACACCGCGGCCGAAGGCAACCGCGTCGTCCGCATGACCTACGACGGCACCCAGCTCACCGACTACAAGGTGCTGCTCCAGGGCATCAAGAAGAACCGCTACCACAACGGCGGCCGCCTCGCCTTCGGCCCCGACGGCTATCTGTACGTCTCCACCGGCGAGGCCCAGACGCCCGACCTCGCGCAGGACAAGAACTCCCTCAACGGCAAGATCCTGCGCATGACGACCGACGGCAAGCCGGCCCCCGGCAACCCCTTCGGCAACTACGTCTACTCCCTGGGCCACCGCAATCCGCAGGGCCTCGCCTTCGACCGCAACGGGCGTCTGTGGGAGGCCGAGTTCGGCAACAGCGCCAAGGACGAGCTGAACCTGATCAAGCCCGGCGCCAACTACGGCTGGCCGACCTGCGAAGGCAACTGCTCCGTCGCCGGCATGACCAACCCCAAGGCCACCTGGAACGTCTCCGAGGCCTCGCCCAGCGGTATCGCCATCGTCCGCAACGTCATCTACATGGCGTCCCTGCGCGGGGAACGGCTGTGGCGCATCCCGATCAGCGGGGACACCGAGAAGGTCGGCACCCCGACCGCCTACTACGTCGGGACCTACGGCCGGCTGCGCACCGTCACCAAGGTGCCCGGCGCCGACCAGCTGTGGCTGTCCACCACCAACTGCGACAACAACGGAGGAGCGGCGGACGGATCGGACAAGATCTTCAAGGTGACGATCAGCTGACCGGGGGTCAGGCCCGGTAGAGGGCCTCGACCTCGCTCTCGTACGCCTTCTCGATCGCCTTCCGCTTCAGCTTCAACGACGGCGTCAGCAGGCCGTGTTCCTCGGTGAACGGCTGCGCCAGTATGCGGAAGGTACGGATGGACTCGGCCTGCGAGACGAGGGTGTTGGCGGCGACCACCGCCCGCCGCACCTCCGTCTCCAGGTCCGGGTCCCGCACCAGCTGCGCGGGCGTCAGCTTCGGCTTGCCGCGCATCTGCAGCCAGTGCTCCACGGCCTCCTGCTCCAGGGTGACCAGGGCGGCGATGTAGGGGCGGTCGTTGCCGACGACGATGCACTGGTTGACCAGCGGATGGTCACGGACCCGCTCCTCCAGGACACCGGGCGAGACGCTCTTGCCGCCGGAGGTCACCAGGATCTCCTTCTTGCGGCCGGTGATGGTCAGATAGCCGTCCTCGTCGAGGGAACCGAGGTCACCGGTGGCGAGCCAGCCGTCGTGCAGGGTCTCGTCGGTGGCCTTCTGGTTGTTGAGGTAGCCCTGGAAGACGTTGCCGCCGTGCAGCCAGATCTCCCCGTCGTCCGCGATGTGCACCGTGACGCCCGGGATGGCTTGGCCGACGCTGCCGTAGCGGGTGCGGTCGGGCGGGTTCGCGGTCGCCGCCGCCGTCGACTCGGTCAGGCCGTAGCCCTCGTAGATCTGCACGCCCGCGCCGGCGAAGAACAGCCCCAGCCGGCGGTCCATCGCCGAGCCACCGGACATCGCGTTCCGGATCCGTCCGCCCATCGCCGCACGGACCTTCGCGTACACGAGCTTGTCG
Organism: Streptomyces sp. NPDC085866; assembly: GCF_044541035.1. Taxonomy (NCBI): domain Bacteria; kingdom Bacillati; phylum Actinomycetota; class Actinomycetes; order Kitasatosporales; family Streptomycetaceae; genus Streptomyces; species Streptomyces sp. NPDC085866. The sequence goes on along the minus strand of NZ_JBITSQ010000003.1, from coordinate 687,065 downwards.
AACAGCTGGTGCTGCATCCTGAGGGCCGCCGACGGGCCCGGACCGGTGCCCCAGGCCTTGGCCTCCACGGCGTCGGCGTACTTCACGGCGATCTCGACCGCCTTCTCGAACGGCCCCGACTTGCCGTCCTTCTCCGCCTTGCGCCGGGCCGCGTTGAACACCTTCTCGAAGATGTACGGCACCGCGAGGATGAACGTCGGCCGGAACGCGGCCAGGTCCGGCAGCAGCGCGGCCGCGTGCAGCTGCGGCTGGTGCCCGAAGCGGACCCGGCCGCGGATCGCGGCGACCTCCACCATCCGCCCGAAGACGTGCGCCAGCGGCAGGAACAGCAGCGTGGACGCGGCGTCGTCCTTCTTCGTGTGGAACACCGGCTCCCACCGCTGGATCATCGTGTCCGCCTCGAACATGAAGTTCGCGTGGGACAGGACACAGCCCTTGGGGCGGCCCGTGGTGCCCGAGGTGTAGATGATCGTGGCGACCGAGTCCGGGGTGACCGCCTGCCGGTGCCGGTGCACCACCTCGTCGTCCAGACGCGCGCCGGCGTCGTACAGCTCCTGCACACAGCCCGCGTCCAGCTGCCACAGCTCGCGCAGCTGCGGGAGCCGGTCGATGACCGTGGCGATGGTCATCGCGTGGTCCTCGTGCTCCACGATCGCCGCCGACACCTCTGCGTCGTACAGCATCCAGAAGCACTGCTCGGCCGAGGACGTCGGGTAGATCGGGACCACCTGGGCACCGATCGTCCACAGTGCGAAGTCGAACAGGGTCCACTCGTAGCGGGTGCGGGACATGATCGCGACCCGGTCGCCGAAGCGGACGCCCTGGGCGAGGAGCCCCTTGGCGAGTGCGAGGACCTCGTCGCGGAACTCGGCGGAAGTCACGTCCCGCCACTGGCCCGACTCGTCCTTGCGGCCCAGTGCGATGTGCAGGGGGTCCGTCCGGGCATGCTCGAAGACGACATCGGCCAGGCCGCCCACCGGCGGCGCCGACGCCAACGGAGGGGTGGTGAACTCGCGCAAACCCTCGCTCCCCGTTCCTATGACGCTCCGTACAGCGCCGTGAAAGCTACCCCACGCACAGTCGGGGCGGGAGGGGGTACGAAATCGACCAATGCTCACCAACGGCTTGGGCGCTGCCCGGTAAATACACTCACATGCGGAAGGGTCGGACAGAATACTTACGGTTCAGTAAGTTTCGGAGCCGTAATCTCCACCGAATCTGTACGACCCGATTACGGCCCTGGGCCGCCGCCGGAGGACTCAGGTGCGCGGCACCGTCGTCCTCTCCTTCTGCGTCGCGGAGGCGGATTCCGTCACTGCGGTCCACTGTGCGCCGGGACTCCCGGGCCGCCGCCCTGTGGATCGCACCGCCCCTGCGGCCCTGCACACCGTCGGCCCGTCCCACATCGTCGTCACCGCGGTCGTCCGCGACGCCAGCAGCCTGTACACCTACCTCGGCGGACCGCTCGGCCGGCTCGAGGGCGTCCAGCACGTGGAGACCACGCCGCTCCTGCGCCGGGTCAAGCAGCTGACGTATCAGCGCCCGCCGCGCTGACCCCGGTGCAGTCGGTCCCCGCCCGTCAGGACCGCCGCCGCCAGCGCGTTCGCCGCAGCCTCGGCCGCGCCCCGTCGCCGGCCGTGCACGAGGACGAAGTCCACCTTGCCGAGCTCCGGCAGGCCCGAACGGTCCGGTACCCGGAACAGCCCCGGCGGGATCAGCCGCCGCGAGTGGGCCATGACACCGAGCCCCGCGCGCGCGGCGGCGATCAGGCCGTTGAGGCTGCCGCTGGTGCACGCGATCCGCCAGTCGCGACCCTGCTCCTCCAGCGCCTCCAGGGCGCGGGCGCGGGTGATGCCGGGCGGGGGATACACGATCAGCGGGACCGGTCGGTCGGGCTCCAGACGGACGTGTTCGGAGCCGATCCACACCAGGTCGTCGCGCCACACCAGCTCGCCGCCCGGATCCTGCGGGCGCCGCTTGGCCAGCACCAGGTCGAGCTTCCCCGCCGCCAGCTGCTCGTGCAGGGTGCCGGACAGCTCCACCGTCAGCTCCAGGTCGACCTCCGGGTGGTCGTGGCGGAAGCCCTCCAGGATCTCCGGCAGCCGGGTGAGGACGAAGTCCTCCGAGGCGCCGAAGCGCAGTCGGCCCCGCACCCGGGTGCCGCTGAAGAACGCCGTCGCCTGCTCGTGCACCTCCAGCAGCCGGCGGGCGAAGCCCAGCATCGCCTCGCCGTCCTCGGTCAGCTCCACGGAGTGGGTGTCCCGGGAGAACAGCTGGCGGCCGGTGGCCTCCTCCAGCCGGCGCACATGCTGGCTGACCGTGGACTGGCGCAGCCCGAGCCGCCGGGCGGCCTGCGTGAAGCTGAGCGTCTGCGCCACCGCCAGGAACGTGCGCAGCTGGGTGGGGTCGTACACGACGGCAGCGTACCGCTGGTCATCACGGAATACGATGGCAGTCAGAGTGGTATGTGGGATTCCCGATCGGTCCCGGGGAGAGGACGATGGAGGGGGCCCTTCCGGGCTCCCGCACGTACGTGACGAACTGCAAGTGGAGCACCGTGAAACACCTGCGCTGGCCGAGCTGGATGCCGATCGACCCGTACATTGTGCTGTTGCTCGGCACGGTGGGCCTCGCGGCGCTCTTCCCGGCCCGGGGCACCGGCGCCGACGTGGCCTCCGGGGCGTCCACGGCCGCGATCGCCTTCCTGTTCTTCCTCTACGGCGCCCGGCTCTCCACCCGTGAGGCGCTGGACGGCCTGAGGCACTGGCGGCTCCACGTCACCGTCCTGGCCTGCACCTTCGTCGTCTTCCCGGTGCTCGGTGTCGCCGCCCGCGGCCTGGTGCCGGTGGTGCTGACCCAGCCGCTGTACCAGGGGCTGCTGTTCCTCACGCTGGTGCCGTCCACGATCCAGTCGTCGATCGCGTTCACCTCGATCGCCCGCGGAAACGTGCCTGCCGCCATCTGCGCGGGCTCGTTCTCCTCGCTGGTCGGCATCCTCGTCACCCCACTGCTGGCGGCCGGGCTGCTGGGCAACGACGGCGGCGGGTTCTCCGCGGACTCCGTGGTGAAGATCGTGCTCCAGCTGCTGGTGCCCTTCCTCGCCGGGCAGGTGTTGCGCCCTTGGATCGGCGGGTTCGTCGCCCGGCACAAGAAGGTCCTCGGCCTGGTCGACCGCGGCTCGATCCTGCTGGTCGTCTACACCGCGTTCAGCGAGGGCATGACCCGGGGCATCTGGCACCAGGTCAGCCCCGCCCGGCTGGTCGCGCTGCTCGGCGTCGAGGCCGCCCTGCTGGCCGTCATGCTGGTCCTGACCTGGTACGGCGGCCGGGCGCTCGGCTTCGGCCGGGAGGACCGGATCGCCATCCAGTTCGCCGGGTCGAAGAAGTCCCTCGCCTCCGGGCTGCCCATGGCGAGCGTCCTGTTCGGCGCCCACGCCTCCCTGGCCGTGCTGCCGCTGATGCTCTTCCACCAGATGCAGCTGATGGTGTGCGCGGTCATCGCCAAGCGGCGTTCCCACGACCTGGACGAGCCCACCCAGGGGTCAGGAGTCTCCTCCGCTCACGCGATCGAGGGGCAGCCACAGGACCGTGTCCTTCGGTGACCGCAGGGCCTCAGGGTCCGACAGCTCCTCGTCGGTCAGGGCGCGGTCCCAGACGTGGACCTCGTCGATCGCTCCGGTGAAGAAGGCCCGGCTGTCCATGCGCTGACCGATGTGCACGCCGAAGGGCGAGTTGCGGCTGACCGAACCCGGCACGTCGGCGACGGCGGACTGCGTACCGTCGACGGACAGCGACAGCCGGCCTCCGCCGCGCCTGAGGACGGCGTGGTGCCACTGACCGTCGTTGTACGCGGTGTCCGTGCGCACGAAGACGGTCTGCGGAGCCGCCGCACCGTTCCGTACGGTGATCAGCCCCTGCAGTCGGTGGTTCGCCGGTTCGCCACGCATCCACACCTGCGGCTGGGTGGTGCCGATGCCCCCCATCCAGAGCAGCGGCTGCTCGCCGGTCGCGGCCGTGTACCGGAACCACAGGGACGCGGTGAAATCCCCTGAGCCGAGCGGAAGCCCGGGGCGGTACGGCAGGCGTACGGCGTCGTCGGTGCCGTCGAACTCCAGCGCCCCGTCGAACGCGCCGTCGGTCTCCGCGGCGTCGCCGAGCACCGCGGCCGGTCGGGCGTGCGGGGCGAGGTCGGCGGTGTGCGGGTCGGGGCCGCGGTGCGGGGCGAGCCAGTCCTCGGTGAAGCGGGCGAAGCGGATCTCGTCGCGGGCGTCGACCGCGCCACCCTCGTACATCAGACCCACCGTGTCGTGATCGACGCGCACCAGGTCGGAGTAACCGGACCAGTCGGTGGTGACGACCGTGCCGCGGTCCACGCTGTCCCAGGTGCGGCCGCCGTCGTAGGAGGAGCGGATCATCATCGTGCGGCGCCGGTCGGGGTCGGCCGGGCAGGCCAGCAGGATGCGGTCGCCGACGCGCAGCATCGAGCCCTGCACCTGAGGGGTGTAGAGGTCCGGCAGGCCGCGGAAGGGCGCGGCGAAGCTGCCGCCGCCGTCCCTGCTGACGGCCTGCGTGCGGTGGCCGAGGTCGGTGCCGTCCTGCTCCCGGCCGCTGACCAGGACCGAGCCGTCCGTGCGCTCGGTCAGGGTGAGTTCGGAGGGCTTCTGCCGGAAGGTGCCGTCGGCGGCGATCGGCCAGCTGTCGGTGGCGCCGATCCGCCAGTGGCCGCCGTGGTCGTCGCTGACGACGAGCGCGGCGTGGTTGGCACTGACCCGGCTGCCGTCCCACGTCTCGGTGTTGACGCCGAAGACCAGCCGGCCGGCGTACCGGCCGTGGGTGAGCTGGATGCCGTGCACGGGGCCGGTCGCGTACCAGGAGTTCCAGTCGGCGGGCAGGATCTCGGGGCTCAGATCGCGCGGCTCGGACCAGGTCACACCGTCGTCGTCGCTGTACTGCAGATGCGGGCTGCGGTCGCAGGGCACCGAGCAACTGGCGCTGTCCTTACGGCCGGTGTTGTACGTTTCCGCGAGCCAGATCCGGCCGGTGTCGCGGTCCACGATGGGCGCCGGGTTTCCATGGGTGTCGCCCGCGCCCTCGTTGACCACCTGCAGCGGGCCCCAGGTGCGGCCGCCGTCGGTGGAGCGCTTGACCACGAGGTCGATGTCGGCCGCGTCCCCGCAGTTGAGGACCCGGCCCTCGGCGAACGCGAGCAGCGTGCCGTCGGTCGTCCGCACGATCGCCGGTATCCGGAAGCAGGCGTAGCCGGGGTCCTGCGACGCATTGAAGAGGACCTGTTGTTCGAACTCGGCGGCATCAGCGGCAGGTTGGGCGTGTGCCGGGTGCGGCAGTACCAGCAGGGCGGCCGCGGTGAGGGCGGCGGCCAGGCAGTTTCTCAGACGGGTGCGGATTCCTGACGGCATGGCGCGACCTGCCCTTCATGCGTCGAGACATCTGGACATCCGGACATCCGACGTCCAACATGCGCGTATCAGACGGTAGTTGGGGCCTCCGGTGCCTCACAAGAAGCGTGCAGCTACTTCAGCGGGCTCACGGGCGCAGCACCACCTTGCCGAGGTTGCTCCGCGACTCGATCGCCTCGTGCGCCTTCGCCGCGTCCTCCAGTGCGAACTCGCCGTGCACGGCGGGCTTCAGGACGCCGTCGGCGAACAGCTGCCACAGCTCCTGCCGCCACCGCTCGTACAGCTCCGGCCGGCCGCGGGCGATCAGTGCCATCTGGAAGCCGATCACCGACTTGGCGCCGACCAGCAGGTCGTAGGCCTGGATCGTGCCGCCGCCCGAACTGTAGGCGACCAGCCGGCCGTGCGGGGCGAGTGCGGCGAGGGCGGGGGTGAGCAGATGACCGCCGACCGCGTCCAGGACGCAGTCGACACGCTCTCCCCAGCTGTCGTCGCCGTACCGGACGCAGTCGTCCGCGCCCAGCGAGCGGACGAAGTCCGTCTTGGCCGGATCGGACACGGCGCCCACCACCCGGCCCGCACCCCGTGCCCGCGCCAGCTGCACCGCGAGATGTCCGGCCCCGCTCGCCGCGGCCGTGACCAGTACCGCCTCTCCCTGCACGAGGCGCGCCGACTCCAGTGCGCCGAGCGCCACCAGTCCGCTGCGCACCAGCGCGACCGCGTCGACGGGGGTGGCGCCGTCGGGTACGGGGGAGGCCATGGCCTCGTGCAGCAGGGCGAAGTCGGCGTACCCGTGGCCGAAGCACAGCCCGGTGACCCGGTCGCCCGGGCGGAAGCGGGTCACGTCCTCGCCCACGGACACCACCTCACCGGCGAGCTCGCCGCCCAGCGGGATCGGTTCGGCGGCCTCGGTGACCTTGCGGACGACGGGCAGGGTGACGCCGACCGCTTCGCAGCGCACCAGCAGTTCCCCGGGGCCGGGCTCGGGGACGGGTGCCTCCTCCAGGAACAGGGGGCCGCCGGTGGACTCGTACCGGACGCGGCGCATCGCAACCTCCAGGAGCGGGGGTGGTCGTTGGGAACACCCATGAATTCATTGGGGGTCCCAACGGTAGCGAGGGATCGTTGGGAAGTCCAATGATTCTTCGATAGGGTGCACGTATGGCCGAAGCACCCCTTCCCGCGATCCGTGCCCTGCCCAGCTGGATCCTCGGCCGGGCCGCCGCCCGCGGCCGCTCCCTGGTCGCCGACGCCCTCGCGGCCGAGGGCATGAAGATGTGGCACCACGTGGTGCTCTCCGCCGTCCGTGACCTCGCCCCCGTCGCCCAGGCCGACCTCGGCCGCAGCGTGGGCCTCGACCCCAAGGACCTGGTCGGCGTCCTCAACGACCTGCAGTCCGCCGGCCTCGTCGTGCGCGCCCCCGACCTCAAGGACCGGCGCAAGAACGCCGTGTCCCTCACCGACGACGGCGCCCGCCTGCTCACCCGCTGCGAGAAGGCCGCCCGCGAGGCCAACGACGAGCTGCTCGCCCCGCTGTCGACGGCCGAACGCGATCAGTTCATGGGCCTGTTGATCCGGATTTCCGGCACGGACGGCTGATGGCGGCTAACGTTCCGTCATGACCGCAGCTCCCGTGCTCGATCCGCAGCGCACCGCCCTCGTCCTCGTCGACCTGATGGACCGCATCGTCGCGCTGCCCCTGGAACCCCGCAAAGGCACCGAAGTGCTCGCCACCGCCGAGGAGTTGGCGGCCGCCTTCCGTGCCGCCGGCGCACTCGTCGTCCTGATCCGGGTCGAACGCCCCGCCGTCGCCGAGCAGCCGCCCGGCAGCGGGCTGGCGGCGGGGCTGTCCAGGGACGGCGACCTGGAGATCGTCAAGCGCACCATCGGCGGCTTCCAGGGCACGGGCCTGGACGAGCGGCTGCGCGAACGCGGCATCCGCACCCTGCTGTTCGGCGGTATCGCCACCAACCTCGGCGTCGAGTCCACCGCCCGCGCCGCCGCCGACCTCGGCTACGACCTCGTCTTCGTCGAGGACGCCATGGCCGCGTTCACCACCGCCGAGCACGAGGCCTCGGTCAGGCTCGACTTCCCGCGGCTCGGCACGGTCGTGACCGCCACCCAGGTGCGCCTCGCGACCCGCTGACCTCTCACACCAGCAGCCCGCCCCCGTCCACGGTCACCACCGACCCGGTGCTGTGACCGCCGCGCATCAGGTACAGGTACGCCTCCGCCACGTCCGCCGGCTCGCCGACCCGCCCCACCGGCAGCGACTCGGCGGACGACCGGAACAGCCCCTCCCGCTCGGCCTCCGGCAGCTCCCGCCACAGCTCCGTACGCACCACCCCCGGCGAGACCACGTTGACCCGGACCGGCGCCAGCTCCAGGGCCAGCGCCCGGGTCAGCGACTCCATCGCCCCGCACAGCGCCGCCGCGGCCGTCGTCCCCGGTATCGGCCGCCGCCCGGCGGTCCCGGTGGTCAGCACCACCGAACCGCCCTCGCGGATCGAGCCGGCGCCGTACTTCACCGCCGTGTACGCACCCCACAGCCGCGTGTCCAGGAACCGCAGTGCCCGCACGATCGACGCCTCGGCCAGGCTCTCCAGCAGCAGCGACTCACCGGCCGTGTACACCAGATGGTCGAAACCCCCGATGCCCTCGAAGAAGCCGCGCACCGCCGCCTCGTCCGTCGCGTCCAGCACATGGCCCTCGGCGCTCCCGGGCAGCCGCTTCAGTGCCGCGTCCACACTCTCCTGCCGGCGCGAGGCGACCACCACCTCGGCGCCCTCCCGTGCCGCACCCTCGGCGACCGCGAGCCCGATGCCCGACGTACCCCCGATGACGACGACGCGCTGTCCCCGCAGATCCATGATGTGTTCCTTCCCTGTCCGCCTGGTGCGTCCAGCCTGCGATCGCGCCCGCCTCGCCGTCCAAGACCTCTTTCGTCCGCGGCGATCCCCTGAAGGCATCGCCACCGGCACGACGAAAGGGGCGGCCATGGACCTGGACCTGCGGAAGGTCCGCTACTTCGTGGCGGTCGCCGAACTGCTGCACTTCGGCCGCGCCGCCGAGCAACTGCACATCGCCCAACCCGTCCTCAGCCGTCAGATCCGCGCACTGGAGAAGGACCTGGGCGCGGAACTGTTCGTACGCGACAGCCACGGCATGACGTTGACGTCGGCCGGCCGTCAACTCCTGGACGACGCACGGCATCTGCTCGCGAGTGCGGACGCCGCACGCCGTCGGGTGCGGCGGGCCGCCCGCGGCCCGGGGCGCTTCGTCGTCGGCTTCCGCGCCGGGGTGGTCGTCACCCGCGCGCTGCGGGACTTCGGGGCCGCCCACCCGGACGTCGACGTCCACGCGCGCCGCGTCATGGGGGCGCCTCCCGCTCGAGCGTAGTCGAGAGTGGGGGAGGGACGACCAGGAGGAGCTGATTCTCGACGGCACCGTCGACATCGCCTACGTACGTCGCCCGGTCCGGGACCAGGGGCTGAGGCTGCTGCCGCTGTACGGCGAGGCACGCGTGGCGATGCTGCCCGCCGACCACCGGCTCGCCGGCAAGCAGGAGCTGTGCCTCGCCGACCTGGTGGACGAACCGAGGCTCAGCTACGCCCACCCGGGCCCCGACGACCTGCCGATCCGCACGATCGAGGAGAAGTTCGAGTGCGTGGCGAGCGGAGCCGGCATCACGCTCGTGCCGGAGTCAGTCGCCCTGCAGTACTCCCGACCGGACATCACCTACGTGCCGGTGCCGGACGCGGAGCCCGACGAGGTGCTCCTGGCCTGGGAGGCGCGCCGGCGGTCACCGCTGATCGCCGGCTTCGTCACCGCCGCCCGGGCTCAGGCGGAGGCGGCCGGCTGAGGCGGGGCCCCTGCGGCGCAGGGGGCGCTCCCCGCCGGTCGGGGCCCCGCCGCCGTGCCGCGGGGAACCGGTCAGCCCTGGGCGGCCGCGGCGCGCAGGGCGACGCGGTCCTCACCCGCGTACACGTTCATCGAGCTGCCCCGCAGGAAACCCACCAGGGTCAGACCCGTCTCGGCGGCCAGGTCCACCGCCAGCGACGAGGGCGCCGACACCGCCGCCAGCACCGGGATCCCCGCCATCACCGCCTTCTGCGCCAGCTCGAACGAGGCTCGGCCCGAGACCAGCAGGATCGTCCGCGACAGCGGCAGACCGTCGTTCTGCAGCGCCCGTCCGACCAGCTTGTCGACCGCGTTGTGCCGGCCCACGTCCTCCCGTATGTCCAGCAGCTCCCCGTCCTCGGTGAACAGGGCGGCCGCGTGCAGCCCCCCGGTCCGGTCGAACACCCGCTGGGCCGCCCGCAGCCGGTCGGGGAGGCTCGCCAGCAGCTCGGGGGTGACCCGGACCGGGGGAGTGTCGGCGATCGGCCAGCGCGCGGTCGTGCGTACTGCGTCCAGGCTGGCCTTGCCGCACAGCCCGCACGAGGACGAGGTGTAGACGTTCCGCTCCAGGGTGAAGTCGGGCAGAGCGATGCCCGGGGCGGTCCGCACGTCGACCACGTTGTAGGTGTTCGAACCGTCCGCGGTCGCCCCCGCGCAGTAGACGATGTTCTGCAGATCGGACGCGGTGGCCAGCACACCCTCGCTCACCAGGAACCCCGCCGCCAGCGCGAAGTCGTCGCCCGGCGTGCGCATGGTGATCGCGAGCGGCTTCCCGTTCAGCCGGATCTCCAGGGGTTCCTCGGCGACGAGCGTGTCCGGCCGGGTCGAGACCGCCCCGTCCCGGATGCGGAGGACCTTGCGTCGTTCCGTGACTCGTCCCATGTCCTGATCAGCCCCGGTTCTGTACGTGCTGGTAGCCGAAACGGCCCTTGATGCAGAGATTGCCGTGGGTCACCGGGTTGTCGTGCGGTGAGGTGACCTTCACGATCTCATTGTCCTGCACATGGAGCGTGAGGTTGCAGCCCACTCCGCAGTACGCGCACACCGTGGTCGTCTCCGACTGCTTCGACTCGTCCCAGGTACCCGCCGCCCGCATGTCGAACTCCGACCTGAACGACAGCGTCCACGGCTCCACCAGCTTGCGGTACTCCTCGAACCCCGCCCGCGAGCCGCCGTTCGACGGAGACCCCGACCTGACAGCCCAGCGCCTCGGCCACGGCGAGGGTCTCGCGCATCATCGTCTCGATGACCCGGCGGGTGCCGCCGTGCAGACACATCTGCCGCATCGTGGCGCGGGCCGGCGCGCTGATCGGGTTGAAGGAGATGATGCCGAGCAGCTTGACCCAGATGTCGCCGCGCAGCTTGACCCAGATGTCGCCGCGCAGGTCCTGCTCCACCGGGCACTTCAGGCCGCCGGCCTGCATCGCCTCGCTGAAGTCCAGGCAGCGTGCCGAGACGCTGCGGTCGGGCTCACCGACGGAGAACCGGGTGCCCTGCCGTACGACGCCCGGCGACCGGAGTTCGGTCGCGGCTTAGACGACGCAGCCGACGGCCCGTTCGGGCGCGAGGACGGCGCTGACGGCGCCGCCCGGGTCGACGCTCTCGACGCGGTGGCCGTCGTAGGGGCCGCCGTGCCGGTGGAAGTACCACCACGGGATGCCGTTCTGGGCGGCCACCACCGCCGTGCGCTCGTGCAGCAGCGGCGTGATCAGCGGCCCGCACGCGGCGTACGCGTTCGCCCAGAGGGAGGTCCCCGATGCCCAGCGACAGTAGCCTGCCTGGCCGCCGGATCCTGATCGGCTTCTCCTGGCTGTGGGTCGGGGCACCCCTCGCCTACGGGGTGTACGAGCTGGTGCAGAAGGTGACACAGCTGTTCACGGGATGAGTGCTCGGGCGTCCGAGCGTCTGAGGGAAGCCGACAACGCGGGCGCCGGATTCCTGTGGCTTCACCTGCCGTCGTACTCGTGAGTCACTGATCAGACTGGGGGATCCCGCTACCCACGGCAACGAGGGGATCCCCCACATGCACGGCTCGCGCATCGCCGCCATCGGTCATTACCAGCCCGCGAAGGTACTCACCAACGAGGACCTCGCGGGCATGGTCGACACCAGTGACGAGTGGATCCGCAGCCGGGTGGGAATCCGGACCCGACACATCGCGGGCCCGGACGAACCGGTCGACGAACTCGCCGCGCACGCGGCCGCCAAGGCCCTGGCCGCCGCGGGGCTCACGGCCCAGGACATCGACCTGGTGCTGGTGGCCACGTCCACCGCGATCGACCGCTCCCCGAACACCGCCGCCCGGGTGGCCGCCCGGCTCGGAGTCCCGCAGCCGGCCGCCATGGACGTCAACGTCGTCTGCGCCGGCTTCACCCACGCGCTGGCCACCGCCGACCACACGGTCCGGGCAGGCGCCGCGACCCGGGCGCTGGTGATCGGCGCCGACAAGATGTCCGAGATCACCGACTGGAGCGACCGCACCACGTGCGTCCTGGTCGGCGACGGGGCCGGGGCGGCCGTGGTCGAGGCGTGCGCACCGGGTCAGGAGCCGGGGATCGGGCCGGTGCTGTGGGGATCGGTGCCGGAGATGGGCAACGCGGTGCGTATCGAGGGCACGCCGCCGCGGTTCGCGCAGGAGGGGCAGAGCGTCTACCGCTGGGCCACCACCCAGCTGCCGCCCATCGCCCGGCGCGCCTGCGAGAAGGCCGGCATCGCACCCGCCGATCTCGCCGCGGTCGTGCTGCACCAGGCCAATCTGCGCATCATCGAGCCGCTCGCGGAGAAGATCGGCGCCGTCAACGCCGTGGTCGCGCGCGACGTCACCGAATCGGGCAACACGTCCGCGGCCAGCATCCCGCTCGCCCTGTCCAAGCTGCTCGAGCAGGGCGCCGTCCGCAGTGGCGACCCGGCTCTGCTGTTCGGCTTCGGCGGCAACCTGTCGTACGCGGGGCAGGTCGTACGGTGCCCGTGACGCCGTCCGCGGGGGCGCACGGGGCTGTGTGACGCGCTCAACTCCCACTTCTTCTGGCTTTTGTGCACCGTAGACTGTAGACGAAAGACAATTCATAGTGGGCAGTCCACCGTGTAGTGCAAACAGCCTGGAGGGGGACCGCGATGTTGCCGACCGGACTGCCGCAGGGAGCCGTACCCAAACTGGAACGGCCCGGCCCGTTGCGCGACCGTGTCTACGAGGCACTGCTGGAGCTGATCACCACCCGTGCCCTGCGGCCCGGCCAGCACCTCGTGGAGAGCGAACTCGCCGGACACCTGGGTGTCTCCCGCCAGCCGGTCCGCGAGGCGCTGCAGCGGCTCAACACCGAGGGCTGGGTCGACCTGCGCCCCGCACAGGGCGCCTTCGTCCACGAGCCCACCCAGGACGAGGCCGACCAACTCCTGACGGTCCGCACCCTCCTGGAGGCGGAGGCGGCCCGACTGGCCGCCCAGAACGCCGACAAGGCGGGCATCGACGCCCTGGAGGAGCTGTGCGCCGAGGGTGAGAAGGCGGTCGCGGCCGAGGACGTGGACCGCGCGGTCGCCCTCAACGCGGCCTTCCACGCCAAGGTGATGGAACTGGCGGGCAACACGGTCCTCGCCGAACTGGCCGGGCAGGTCGACCGCCGGGTCCGCTGGTACTACACCCCGGTGGCTCGTCAGCGCGGAAAGCAGTCCTGGATCGAACACCGGGAGCTGATAAGAGCGATCACCGCCCGCGACGAGCAGCGAGCCACCCACCTGATGCGCGAACACACCGAGCACACGCGCCGCTCGTACCACGAACAGAACGCGTCCTGAGCGCAGTCGGCGTCGCGTGCGATAATCCCCGGATGGGACCGATCACGGATGCCGCGCCCGTCACACTCCTGCCCGCGACTGCCGAACTGCGGCCGGTCGTCGAGCAGTTGACCCAGCTGTACCGTCACGACATGTCGGAGTTCCTCGGTCATCTCCCGGCGGCCGACGGGAGGTTCGGGTTCAGCGGCCTGCCGCTGTTCTTCGACGAGCCGGAGCGGGAGGCCCTGTTGATCCAGTACGGCACGGCCCCGGGCGGTTTCGTCCTGACCAGCCCCCTGCCCGAGGGCTCGACCTCGATCTCCGCGTTCTTCGTCGTACGAGCCCTGCGCAGGCGCGGCGTCGGCCGACAGGCCGCTCTCCAGCTCCTGCGCTCCCGCCCGGGAGCGTGGGCCATCGCCTTCCAGAAGGCCAACGGGGGCGCCGCCCGCTTCTGGCGTGGAGTCGCCACCGCCGCCGTGGGCTCCGCCTGGCACGAGGAGACCCGCCCGGTACCTCCTCCGGCGCCCGCCGGCCTGCCGGACGATCATTGGATCTTCCTGGACACGGCGGCCTAGGCGTCGGCCGGTTGCGCGACTGCCGGAGTCGTCGTGCACCGACGTGCCTCCACCGCCAGCATTCCCGTCAACACCGCCACCAGGAGCAGTAGTTCGCCATACGCGGGAAGGCGGGTGCCCGGTACCGCTGTCAGCAGGGCGAGCGGGGCCGCGGTGGCGCGGTAGCGGATCGGGCGGAGAGCCAGGGTGGCGCGGAAGGCCGTGTCGCCGGCCAGGAACAGGGCCACACCGCCCGCCAGGGCCAGCGCCGGGCCCCAGTGCGGGTGTTCGGTGAGGTGGCCGAGGGTCTTCTTCACGCCGGCCGCGAGGTAGGCGATGCCCAGCAGCATGGGCAGGAAGGCGTAGTAGTACGCGTTCATTGCCAGCCGCCACCGCTGCGGTGCCGGTGTGGCGTGGAACGCGGCCTCCGCGCCCTCCTCGTCGCGTACGAAGTACGTCCACCACAGCGCGATGGCGAGCGCCAGCGCCAGGAACGCGCCGCCGAACAGGCCCGGCGTGAGCGGCAGATCACCGATGCCGACGCCGATGGAGATCACGGACTCGCCGAAGGCGATGATCAGCAGCAGCCCGTGCCGCTCCACGAAGTGTGCCGGGTCCAGGGTGCCCAACTGCACCCGGAGCGTCGCCGCGCTGCGTCCGTCCCTGCGGCCCGGCCCGTGCTCGGCGACGAACGGGGTCACGAACTGCAGGACGATCGCCAGCAGCCACAGACCGTCCGCCGCGAGGCCGTCGGTGCCGCCCGCAGCCGTCACGGAGAGGGCGGCCAGCGCGTTCGGGACGCCGTACCAGATGGAGTCCCAGCCGTGGCTGCGTGTGTACAGCGCCGTGTGCACGATCACCACCAGCAGGAAGCCCAGTCCGAAGACCACGCCGGTGTCGTCGAATACCCGCGGGATCGCCAGCGCGCAGATCAGGAACGCGCCCATGCCCAGCATCAGCAGCAGGCGCCGCGACGGGCGGTCGGGCGGCACCTGGTTGGTGAGGTAGGCGTAGGCGCCGTACATCCAGAACAGCACGACCAGGATCAGCGCCACGCGGGCGGCCGTGGCGAACGACAGGTCGTGTGCCAGCAGCACGGTGAGCTGGGTCAGTGTGAAGACGAAGACCAGGTCGAAGAAGAGCTCCAGGCTGGTGACCCGGCGTCCTGGTTCCTCGGTGCCTCTGGGCGCGGGTGCGGTGTCCGTGTCCCTGTCCATGGTGCGCTGCTCCCCCTCCGATGATCGGTGAGCAGATCGTAGAGGGGGAACGCCGGGTGAGCGGGCAGGAGTCGGGCGTCAGGAGGCTGTCCGGGGGCGTGCTGTCGGGACCGTCGTGCCGCCGGTCCGGCCCGGCTGCCGGAGCAGCAGGGCGATCGCCGCCGCCACCATCGACACACAACCCGCCAGCGCGTACGCCCCGTTGTAGCCCCAGGCACCGACCACCATCGAGCCGAGGCCGCCGCCGAACAGGCCGCTGACCAGCTTGCCGCTGTACACCAGGCCGTAGTTGGTGGCGTTGTAGTTCTCGCCGAAGTAGTCCGGGGTGAGCGCGGCGAAGAGCGGGTAGAACGCGCCGCCGCCGAAGCCGGAGAGGAAGGCGAAGAACAGGAACAGCCACTCGCTCTTGACGTCGCCCGCCCAGATCACCCCGAACTGGGCGAGTCCCAGGACGACGATGACGAACACGAGGGTCGACTTGCGGCCCCAGCGGTCGGACAGCCAGCCCACCACACCTCGGCCGACGCCGTTGATGACCGCCATCACGCCCATCGAGGACGCCGCGACCAGCGGGCCGAAGCCCACGTCCTTGGCGAAGTCGACCTGGAACGAGATGCCGAAGACGGAGACTCCGGCGGTCATCACGATGGAGATCCACATCAGCGGGAGCATGCCCGTGCGGACGGCCTCCCGCGGCGTGAACTGCCGTACCGCAGGCGGGTTCTTGGCGAGGCTCGTCGCGTTCGTGCCGTCGCCGGAGAACGTGAGCGGTCGATGTCGCTCGGCCACCAGTTCTTCGGCGGGTCCTTGAAGAAGAACGCCGAGGTCGACGACAACAACGCCGCCCGCGGCCGCGCGATCCTCGAGGAGCGCGCGCACCCGCTGGTCGAACAGGCCACCACCATGGACGGCGCCGCCCGCCGGGCCGCCGAACTCGCCCGCACCGCCTGAGGAGAGGAAACATGACCATCCACCTCACCAAGGAGAGCAAGGTCCTCGTCCAGGGCATGACGGCGGCGAGGGCATGAAGCACACCCGGCGCATGCTCGCCGCCGGCACGAACGTCGTCGGCGGGGTGACTCCGCGCAAGGCCGGGCGGACCGTCGACTTCGACGGGCAGCCGGTTCCCGTCTTCGGGTCGGTCGCCGACGGCATGCGGTCGACCGGAGCCGATGTCACCGTCGTCTTCGTCCCGCCCGCCTTCGCCAAGGCGGCCGTCACCGAGGCCGCCGACGCCCGCATCCCGCTGGCCGTCGTCATCACCGAGGGCATCCCGGTCCACGACACCGTCGCCTTCACCACGTACGCCACCGGGCGCGGCACCCGGATCATCGGCCCCAACTGCCCCGGCCTCATCACCCCCGGTCAGTCCAACGCGGGCATCATCCCCGCCGACATCACCAAACCGGGCCCCGTCGGGCTCGTCTCCAAGTCGGGCACGCTCACGTACCAACTCATGTACGAGCTGCGCGACATCGGCTTCTCCACCTGTGTCGGCATCGGCGGCGACCCCGTCGTCGGCACCAGCCACATCGACTGCCTCGCCGCCTTCCAGGACGACCCCGACACGGAACTCATCGTCCTCATCGGGGAGATCGGCGGCGACGCGGAGGAACGCGCGGCCGCCTACATCCGCGCGCACGTCACCAAGCCGGTCGTCGGCTACATCGCCGGGTTCACCGCACCCGAGGGCCGGACCATGGGCCACGCGGGCGCCATCGTCTCCGGCTCGACGGGCACGGCCCGGGCGAAGCAGGAGGCGCTGGAGGCGGCCGGCGTCCAGGTGGGCAGGACCCCGAGCGAGACGGCGGCACTCGTCCTCGCGCGGCTGACCGCAGCGCAGTGACTTCACTCATAGTCGGCGCGCGGTGACTTTCGGTTCACCCGGCCCGTCGGTACCTTCTTCGGTCACGGCCGCGGCTCCCGCGCAAGACGTCCGGCGCACGACGGTGCGAGCCGTGCGCCGGACGGCCCCGCACCTCCTGCACCCCCCGCCACCACCCTTCCAAGGAAGGCTCACGGGTCCAAGGAAGGTCCCGCGGCCCTTTCCTCTCGACCGTGCACCGAGAGCGGAGTATCCGAATGGCACCCACCCTCACCCTCAAAGCCGGAACGTCCTGGGCCGAGGCCTGGCAGCGCTGCCTCGCCGCCGCGCCCGAGGCGTTCCGGGACGACCGCGTCCTCAACCTCTGGAACGCCGCCTGGCACGCGGACGGCCGGGCGCTTCCCGCCATCAGCCCGGTCGACGGCACTCCCGTCGCGGGCCCGCCCCGGCTGGACCGGGCCACCGCCCGGCAGGCCGTGCGGGCCTCGCTCGACCAGCACCGCGCCTGGCGGCACATCCCGCCGGCCGAACGCCGGGCCCGGGTCGCCGCCACCCTCGACGCGCTCGCGCAACACCGCGAACTCCTCGCGCTGCTGCTCGTCTGGGAGATCGGCAAGCCGTGGCGGCTCGCCCAGGCGGACGTCGACCGGGCCATCGACGGGGTGCGCTGGTACGTGGACGGCATCGAGCCGATGATCGCCGGCCGGGCACCGCTGGACGGCCCGGTGTCCAACATCGCGAGCTGGAACTACCCGATGAGCGTCCTCGCCCACACCCTGCTGGTCCAGGCCCTCGCGGGCAACGCGGTCATCGCCAAGACCCCGACCGACGGCGGGGTCGCCTGCCTGACCCTCGCCTGCGCGCTCGCCGCACGCGAGGGGATCCCCGTCACCCTGGTCAGCGGCAGCGGGGGCGAGCTGTCCCAGGCGCTGGTGCGCGCGCCCGAGATCGGCTGCGTCTCCTTCGTCGGCGGCCGCGACACCGGCGCCGCCGTCGCCACGGCCGTCGCCGACCTCGGCAAACGGCACGTACTGGAGCAGGAGGGCCTGAACACCTGGGGCATCTGGAACTACTCGGACTGGGACGCGTTCACCGCACTCGTCCCGAAACTCTTCGACTACGGCAAACAGCGCTGCACGGCCTACCCGCGCTTCGTGGTCCAGCGCGACCTCTTCGACGCGTTCCTCTCGGCGTACCTGCCGGCGGTCCGCAGGGTCAGGGTCGGCCACCCCCTGGCGGTGGAACGGAGCGGTGACCCGTGCCCGGAGCTGGACTTCGGCCCGGTGATCAACGCGGCCAAGGCCAAGGAGCTGCGTGACCAGGTCACCGAGGCCATCGACCGCGGCGCCGTCCCCCTCCACCGCGGCAAGGAGGCCGACGCCCGCTTCCTGCCGGGCCAGGACACCTCGGCCTACGTCCACCCGGTCACCCTGCTCAACCCGCCCCGCTCCTCCCCGCTCCAC
This sequence comes from Streptomyces sp. NPDC085866, assembly GCF_044541035.1. Lineage (NCBI taxonomy): Bacteria > Bacillati > Actinomycetota > Actinomycetes > Kitasatosporales > Streptomycetaceae > Streptomyces > Streptomyces sp. NPDC085866. The sequence continues at coordinate 668,922 of NZ_JBITSQ010000003.1, read as the reverse complement.
CACGCGGAACCCTTCGGCCCGGTCGACACCATCGTCCTGGTCGACACGGAGGCGGAGCTGCTGGCCGCGATGAACGCCTCGAACGGCGCCCTGGTCGCGACGCTCTCCACGGACGACAGGGCCACGTTCGAGAGGCTGGCGCCGCAGATCCGCGCATTCAAGGTCGGCCACGGCACGCCCCGCTCCCGTGGGGACCGCGACGAGCTGTTCGGCGGGTTCGGCGCCTCCTGGCGCGGCGCCTTCGTCGGCGGCGAGCTGCTGGTGCGCGCCGTCACCCGCGGCCCGGCGGGCGAGCGGCTGCCCGGGAACTTCCCCGACTATCAGCTCATGCCCTGACCACCGCGTCCAGCCGCTCCGTGTACGCCCGCTCACTCCGCGTGCATCCCGTCGGCCGGGGCGCACAGTCGCGCCCCGACCCCCGCTCACCGCACGGATATGCAGGTGAAACGCACTCCGAAACCTTGGTATTGTTGTCCATGTCGCCGCGGGGAACAGCCCCCGCAAGGCGGCAGACACCTAGTCCGGGTGGCGGAATGGCAGACGCGCTAGCTTGAGGTGCTAGTGCCCTTTATCGGGCGTGGGGGTTCAAGTCCCCCCTCGGACACTCGTAGTAGTGGTACAGAAGCGAGGGCCTCGACCTGACGGTCGGGGTCCTCGTTGCGTTGTCGTGGCAGACCACGTCTTCCCGCAGGTCCGACACCGCAGGCGGCGGCCGACATGGTGTCGGCCGCCGCCTGGCGGAAGTGATGCAGGTTCCGTGCGTGGAGCGCTGCGGCGTCAGCCGGTCGCGCTGCCCGAGACCCACTCGGTCCACGGCATGTTCCAGTCGCCGAGGCCGTTGCCCGGGGCCACCGTGGCCTTGTCCTGGGAGTTCTTGACGATCACGACGTCGCCGATCAGCGAGTTGTCGAAGAACCACGCGGCGGGCAGTTTGTCGTTGCCGCCGCCCCTGATGTCCTTCAGGCCCACGCAGCCGTGGCTGGTGTTGACCTTGCCGAAGACCGAGTCGGCACCCCAGTAGTTGCCATGGATGAACGTGCCCGAGTCGGTCAGACGCATGGCGTGCGGTACGGCCTTGATGTCGTACGAGGGCTTGCCGTCCTTCTCCGTGAGGCCGACGGTCGAACCGTTCATATGGACGTGCCTGAACTTCTCGGAGATGACCATCTGACCGTTGTACGTCGGGTGCTCGGGGCTGCCGGACGAGATCGGAATGGTCTTGATCGTCTTGCCGTCCCGTACGACGGTCATCTGTTTCGTCTTGGCGTCGACAGTGCTGATCTGGCTCCGGCCGATCTTGAACGTGACCGTCTTCTGGATGCCCTGACGGGTGAGCTTGACGGTGACGGTGGAACCGGGCTTCCAGTAGTTCTCGGGGCGGAAGTCCAGGCGGTTGTCGTTGAGCCAGTGACCGACGACCTGCTGGCCGCTGCTGGAGCTGACCTGGATCTCCGACTCCACGGCGGCCTTGTTGCTGATCGCCGTGCCGAAGTTGACCGTGACCGGCATGCCCACGCCGACGGTCGAGCCGTTCTCGGGGGAGAGGTGCCCGATGAAGTCGTTGGCCGGGGAGACCGTGGTGATCGTGGCGTTCCCGCTGACGGGGCGCTTCTTGGCGTCCACGGCGTCTGCGGCGACCTGATATCGGGTAGCCGGCGCCAGCGGGCCGTTCGGCTTCCAGGACGTGCCGTCCGCGGACACGGTGCCCGGAACCTCGGCACCGGTCGCGGTAGCGGTCATGGTCACCTTGGTGAGCTGGCCGTCGCTGACGGTGACCTTGACGGGGTCGTCGATCCCGACGTTGTAGGCACCTTCCCCGGACGTGATCTCTATTCGGGCGTCGGAAGCGTCCTGGGCGCCCGTCTGATCTGCCGGCGCCTGCGATTTCTGGGGGGTACCGGGGTTGTTGTCGCCGGTGGCAGCGTTGCTGGTACCGCCGAGCACCGTGAGTGCGAGTACGCCGCCGAGTACGCCGGCCGTAGCCATCTGCCCGGTGCGTCGCTTACGTACCGTGATCAAACGCTTCTCCCATGCCACTGGTCCTTGATTCCCTGCAACTGGTTACCGGAGGAGGGCAACCAGATTCAAAGAACTACTTTTACGCATTCATCCCTCCTTAAGGGAGTGAATTGTGGCGAAGTCCACGCGCCGTGGGGTGCTCTCCTCACCCACCGTTGTCAGTGGCGGACGCTACGGTCTGCCCCGTGAACGGGGAACGAGGCGACGAGTCGGTGAGCCGGCGTGCGGCTCTGGATCATGTGCTGGATCTGATCGCGGACGCTCCCTGGAGCGGAAGCCTTGTCCTGCGCGGAAGCATGGTCATGCCAGCCTGGGTGGGAGCCGCGGCGCGCGAGCCCGCCGATCTCGACTGGGTGGTCCTGGAGCACGCCGCCGGGGTCGATGCGCTGGACCCGTATCCGTACGTCGACGCGCTCGACACGGTGCAGCAGTGGCCGGAGGCCGCCGACGGCGCGGCACGGTACGAGATGTGGACGTACGAGGAGTTCGACACCGCCGGACAGCGGCCCGTCCTCCCACCCGAGGGCCTGCACTGGCTGCCGGACGAGGACCTCGTGGAGTCCGGCCCCCCGTACCTGGACCTGCTTGAACGCGTGGCGCAGCGGCCCTGGGCGGCCCCGGGTGTCTTCCTCGACGCGGAGAAGGCGCGCGTGGACGGCACGTGGACGTACACGGAGTACGACACACCAGGGGTACGGCTGCTCATCCCCTGGCAGAGCGAAGGGATGCCCGCGGGCGAGGTACGGCTGGACTTCGCCCGTGACGAGCTGCTTCCCGAGCCCCCGGTGTGGACCCTGATACCGCGCGGCGACGGGCGAGCGCCCACCGCGGTGCGGACCGCGAGCCGGGAGCTGTCCCTGGCCTGGAAGTTGTTGTGGCTGTACACCGACAGCCGGGACGACGGCCGGGCGCAGGGCAAGGATCTGTACGACGCGGTGCTCCTCGCCGAGGGGGAGGGGGCGTCCCTTGCGCCGCGTCTGCTGAGGTCGGTCTTCCGGCGTGCGGCGTGCGGGGAGGCGGACGCTCTCCGCCCGGGCGCGGTGGAGCGCTGGGACGTGGACTGGGCCGGGTTCCGGGAGAGGTACCCGTGGGTGCGGGGCACGGCGCAGGAGTGGCTGCGACGGCTCGCCCGGGCGCTGGGACCGATCGGCGCGTGAAAAATCGGTACTCGGTTCCTGATCGCTTTCCCTAGACTCACCCTGCATCGCGCGGCGTTGACACATCTCGGCCGCGCGTTTCGTGACCACTGACACCGAGGGGAGCCGGGCCGTGCGTGACCGTACCGCCGTCGTCGTCCCCCCGTCACGGTCCGAGGTGATCCTGGTGTCCTCGTCCGTCCGGTGCCCGCTGCGCGGCCGGCACCGGATGCCCGTGACGACGCTCTGACCCGGTTCACTCCCAGCTCGCACCACACAGCTCACACCTGCCGGGCGGCGGGTGTCCGAGCCGGGTCCCTCTGCGCCTCCGCACGGGAAATCGCGCTGCCCCTTTTCCTGATCCTCAGAAAGGCCCTGGGCCGTGCGTACCAACGTCAGCACCCTCGCCACCGTCCGCAACCTCGGCATCCTCGCCCACGTCGACGCCGGCAAGACCACCGTCACCGAGCGCTTCCTGTACGCGACGGGGACCACCCACAAGCGCGGCGAGGTCCACGAGGGCACCACCGTCACCGACTTCGACCCGCAGGAACGCGACCGTGGCATCACCATCTTCGCCGCGGCCGTCAGCTGCGGCTGGGACGGCCACCGCATCAACCTCATCGACACCCCGGGCCACGTCGACTTCGCCGACGAGGTCGAACGTTCGCTGCGCGTCCTCGACGGGGCGATCGCCGTCTTCGACGCCGTCGCCGGCGTCGAGCCGCAGAGCGAGTCGGTGTGGCGGCAGGCCGACCGGCACGGTGTGCCGAGAATCGCCTTCGTCAACAAGCTGGACCGCGCGGGCGCCGATCTCGACCGGGCCGTCGAATCGATCCGGGAACGGCTGCATCCTGCCCCGCTCGTCGTCCAGTTGCCGATCGGGGCCGAGGGCGGTTTCACCGGCGTGGTGGACCTGGTGCGCATGCGTTCCCTGGTCTGGGACGGCGGTGGCGGTACGGCGGTTGCGGGGCCGGTTCCCGAGACGCTGGCGCAGGAGGCCCTGCGGCGGCGCCGGGTGCTGGAGGAGGCGGTGGCCGAACTGCATCCGGCCGCACTGGAGGAGTTCTGTGCGCAGTCCGCTCTGTCCGAGCCGACCCTGGTCGCCGCCCTCCGGGACCTCACCCGCACCGGCGACGGCGTGGTCGTGCTGTGCGGCTCCGCCTACCGCAACCGCGGCATCGAGCCGCTGCTGGACGCGGTGGTGGCGTACCTGCCGTCGCCGCTGGACGTGCCCGCCGTACGCGGTGTCCACGGCGACACCGAACAGCGGCGGCCCGCCGACCCCGAAGCACCGTTCGCTGCCCTCGCGTTCAAGGTGAACGCGGCCGGCATCGGGCGTCTGACCTGTGTGCGCGTCTACTCGGGCACGATCGGGAAGGGAGACACCGTGTGGGACCCCGGCACCGGGCGCACCGAGCGGGTGGCGCGGATCCTGCGGGTCATGGCGGACCGGCACGTCCAGCTGGACCGGGCGGTCGCCGGTGACATCGTCGCGTTCGCGGGCCTGAAGTCGGCGCGGGCCGGTTCGACCCTCTGCGATCCCGGCGCCCCGCTGCTCCTGGAGGCGCCCGTGGTCGCCGAGCCCGTGGTGTCCGTCGCCGTCGAGGCGCGCAGCAGCACCGACACCGGGCGGCTGGCGACGGCGCTCGCGCGGCTGGCGGAGGAGGACCCCTCGCTGGTGGTGCGCACCGACGACGAGACCGGGCAGACCGTGCTGTCCGGCATGGGCGAGCTGCATCTGGAGGTCGCGGTGGAGAAGATCCGCCGTGACGGTGGACCGGAGGTTGTCGTGGGGCGTCCGCGGGTCGCGCATCGGGAGACGGTCGTGCGCGGGGTGAGCGGTCTTGTCCATCGGCATGTCAAACAGGACGGCGGTGCCGGGCAGTTCGCGCATGTCGTCCTCGACGTCGAGCCGCTCGGGACCGAAGTCGGGGCCACCGGCTTCGAGTTCCGGTCCGTCGTGGTCGGCGGCCGGGTGCCGCAGGAGTACGTGCGCGCCGTGGAGGCCGGCTGCCGGGACGCCCTGGCCGAGGGGCCGCTCGGCGGGCACCCGGTGACCGGGCTGCGGGTCACGCTGACCGACGGCTCCACCCATGTGAAGGACTCCTCCGAGATGGCCTTCCGGACCGCCGGGCGGCTGGGGTTGCGCGAGGCGCTGCGTGCCTGCGCGGTGGCCCTGCTGGAACCGGTGGCCGAGGTCACGGTCACCGTGCCGGAGGACGCGGTCGGCGGGGTGCTCGGCGATCTGGCCGCTCGGCGCGGGCGGGTCAACGGGTCCGAGAGCCGGGGCGGCTCCGCGGTCCTGACCGCGACCGTGCCGCTGGCCGAGCTGTTCGGCTACGCGACTCGGTTGCGCAGCCGGACCCAGGGGCGGGGCACGTTCACCACCCGGCCGGCCGGTTACGCGCCGGCGCCGCAGCCGGCACCGGCTCGGTAGCCCTGCCCTGGTGCGGTGGGCCGCACCGGCACGAGGGGCGCACCACGCGCCCCTCGTGCCTTCACCGGCCGGCCCGCGACCTCGGCAGCGGAACGACGGGCGCCCGGGGACCGCGGACACAGTGGCGGTCCTCGGTCTCCGGGCTGCCCCCGGACGGCCGGAAAATCACCCTCGCCGGGCGATGCCCTCACTCGGGGAGCCGGATGAGGTGGAAGACGGACACCGGTGGTCCGCGGCCCGGAAGGCGTGAGGCGAAGATGACCGAGGACATCACGGGCGCGAGTGGCGTGGCCGCTCTCGCCGAGGCGAACGCTCCTGTGTTCGAAACGATCGTCCGGATGACGCTCGACACCTTCGAGCGGTCCGGACTCGATGCGGAGAGCTATCTGCTCACCCGCATCGCCGCCCTGGTGGCCCTGGACGCCGCACCGGCCTCCTACCTGCTCAACATCGGCACGGCGGAACAGCTCGGCCTCTCGTTCGAGAAGATCCAGGGCACGCTCGTGGCTATCGCCCCCGTCGTGGGCAGAGCCCGTGTGGTGTCCGCGGCCCAGAACATCGGGGTGGCCTTCGGGCTGGACCTGCCGGGAACGGACGCGGCATGACCGTCGGCCGCCGCGATCACCTGCGAAGGGCGTGAACCATGTGCCGCTGGCTTGCCTACTCGGGAACTCCTCTGGTCATGGACGAGGTCCTGTACCGCCCGAAACACTCGCTGATCGACCAGAGCCTGCACGCGCGGATGGGCGTCGAGACGACCAACGGCGACGGTTTCGGCATCGGCTGGTACGAGGAACACGCCCGCACTCCGGCCGTGTTCCACGACATCGGCCCGGCCTGGAGCAACCGCAACCTACAGGAGATCGCCGGACACGTCCGCGCCCCCCTGTTCTTCGCGCACGTCCGGGCCTCCACCGGTACGGCAGTGCAGCAGACCAACTGCCACCCGTTCCGGTACGACCGCTGGATGTGGATGCACAACGGCTCCATCGCGGGTTTCCACACATTCCGCCGGGCTCTCCTCCTCGCCGTCGACCCGGAGCTCTTCGCGTCGATCGAGGGCACCACGGACTCCGAGGCGATGTTCTTCCTGGCCCTCACGTTCGGACTGGAGGAGGACCCGCCCGGTGCCGTCGCCCGTATGACGGGCTTCGTCGAGCGGATCGGCCGGGAGCACGGGGTGCAGGCCCCGCTGCAGATGACGATCGCGGTGGCTGACGGGGAACGGCTCCTGGCCTTCCGGTACGCCAGCGAGGGCACGCCGAGGTCGCTGTACTACAGCGCCGGCGTGGAGGACCTACGAGCCCTGCACCCGGAGACCGACTTCTTGAGAGACGTCTCGGACGAGACCCGCCTGGTGGTCTCGGAACCCCTCGGCGACCTGCCCGGCGCCTGGATCGAGGTCCCGGCGAACAGCTATGGAATCGTCCAGCCGGGCGGGGACGTTCTACAGGACTTCCGGCCGGAGGAGCCCTGACGGGTGTCCTGCGGGGTACGCGCCACGCCGTGCCGGGAGGCGCGATTCGGAGCAGCCGACTCGCGCTGCCGCGCGCTCGACACTGTCTTACGGGTGCCGCAGCCCGGGGCGGTCGTCCGGGAATGCCGTGCGTAGCGTGGTGCCGAGGCGGCGCCGGCGGCGCGGCTGACCTCGCCGGGCCGGCGGCGCGCCGGGCGGTTCGCCGGTCGGCGGCGCGGCGAATTGCTCACTTGGCCGGTCGTACGACGCCGCCTTGCTGCGGCGGTGAGGCGCGCTCCAGCGGCTCCCACCGGGCTGCCCACCGACACCGGCCGACGCAGGAACCCTGACCGGTGCCGACTTGGCCGGGAACACGATGCCTGCTCAACCCCCGGAGGGACCCTCACGCCAGCCGTCCGTCCACCGCCGCCCGCCAGGCCGGTGCCTTCACCGGCCGCGCCGCGGGCCTCGGCCGTTGCCCGCCCCGGGCGAAGAACGCCGCCAGCGGAAGGACCGCCGCCCCCACGGTGACCGCGTCCGGTCCGAGTCGGCCCAGTTCGATGCCGACCCTGCCCGCGGGGAAGCGGAGTGCCTGTGCGAGGGCGTGGGCGCGGACCTCGTCCAGGAAGGCGCCGCCCAGTTGGAGGCCCGCCCAGCCGCCGATCAGGACGCGTTCGGGCTGGAAGAGGTTGATCAGGTCGGACAGGCCGGCGCCCAGGTACTCGGCTGTCTCGGCCAGGACGGCCGCCGCCACCGGGTCGGGCGGGCTGTCGTTCGAGGGGCGGGCTGCGGCGAGCAGTTCGGTCAGGGCCCTCTCCTCGCCTGCCCCGGGCGACGGCCGCCCGCCCGCCTCCTTCCAGCGTGCGACCAGCGCCTCCGCGCCCGCGTACGCCTCCAGACAGCCCCGGGCACCGCACCGGCATCGGCGCCCGCCGACGCGTACCGTCAGATGTCCCCACTCCACCGCCCGTCCCTGGGCCGCCTCCTCGGTGACCACGCAGGCGCCGACGCCGGAGCCGAAGAGTACGACCACGGCGTTGCGGGCACCGCGGCCGGCGCCGAACCACATCTCGGCCTGCCCCAGGGTCTTGGCGCCGTTGTCGATGAAGTAGGGAATGTGGGAGGGGAGTTGGCCGGTCAGGCGGAGCCGTCGCTCCAGTGGGACCGCGTTCCAGCCGATCGTCTGGCCGTGGACGACGGCGCCCTGCTCGCCCGCGTCCTCGATGATGCCGGGCACGCCGATGCCCACGCCGAGGAGGTCGTCGGGGGCGAGCGCGGCCGTACGGAACACCTCGGCCATGCCCTCGTGCACATGGCCGACGACGGCGTCGACGTCGTATCCGCGTGGGCCCAACGGGCGTTCGGCTCGGGCGAGTTCGCGTAGTGCGAGGTCGAACAGCTCCACCCGAACCCGGGTCTCGCCGACGTCGACCCCGATGAGCCGGCCGCTGTCCGGTCGTATCCGCAGCAGTCGGCGCGGGCGGCCGGCGTCGGAGTCGACGATGCCCGCCTCCTCCACCAGGCCGTCGGCCAGGAGTTCGGCCGCGACGTTGCTGACGGAGCCCGAACTCAGCCCGGTCGCCGGGCCGAGCGCGTGCCGGCTCATCGGGCCGTCGAAATACAACCGTTGCAGAACGGCGCTCCGGCTCTCCCGCCGCAGGTCACGCACCGTACGGCCGCCCAGCCCTGCCACCCGACCTCCCTGGTTCGCGCATATTTGTGGCCCGCCGGAGCGGATGCCGTTGCCGGATCCCTTGACGAGCGATTCTCTTGAGGTTTAACTCACATCCTAAATTAAGCCATGAGGGGCTTCGAGGGTCGAACGGGTGTCGGCTTCCGCGAGCGGCCCCTCGGGGTTCTCGACTCCCGGAAAGGGACACCAGGAGCCATGCGCAGCATCCGAGCCGCGGCCGTAGGTGCCGTCACCATGTCTCTCGCCCTCGCGGCTACGGCCTGCGGAGGCGGTTCGTCGAGCGGCAGCGGGTCCGGCGACTCGCCGAAGACGCTGACCTACTGGGCCTCCAACCAGGGGGCCAGTATCGCCGTCGACAAGAAGGTCCTCCAGCCCGAACTCGACAAGTTCGAGAAGCAGACCGGGATCAAGGTGAAGCTGGAGGTCGTGCCCTGGTCCGATCTGCTGAACCGGATCCTGACGGCGACCACGTCCGGTCAGGGCCCGGACGTGCTGAACATCGGCAACACCTGGAGCGCCTCCCTGCAGGCCACCGGCGCACTGCTGCCGTGGGACGCCAAGAACTTCGACAAGATCGGCGGCAAGGACCGGTTCGTCGACTCCGCGCTCGGGTCGACGGGCGCCCAGGGCAAGGACCCGGCCGCCGTACCGCTGTACTCGATGGCGTACGCGCTCTACTACAACAAGCAGATCTTCGCCGACGCCGGCATCTCCAAGCCCCCGGCCACCTGGGACGAGCTGATCGCCGACGGCAAGAAGATCAAGGCGAAGGGCAAGTCGGTCCTCGGCGCCGAGGGCTCGAACGTGTCGGAGAACATCCACCACGTCTTCGTCTTCGCCAAGCAGCACGGCGCCGACTTCTTCACCGCCGACGGCAAGCCGGACTTCACCAACCCCAAGGTGGTCGAGGCGGTCAAGCAGTACGTCGACCTGATGGCCAAGGACAAGGTCATCCCGACCGGCGACGCCGAGTACGCGCAGAACCAGTCCGTCAGCGACTTCGCCAAGGGCAAGCAGGCCATGCTGCTGTGGCAGTCCGCCTCCGCCAACCTCAAGTCCCAGGGCATGAACGAGGACGCCTACGGCATCACCCCCGTGCCCGTGCAGTCCGGCACCCCCGGCGCCGGCGCCCAGACCAACTCGATGGTCGCCGGCATCAACATCGCGGTCTTCAAGAACAGCCACAACCTCGACGGCGCCACGAAGTTCGTGAAGTTCATGACCAGCGACGACGAGCAGAAGACCCTCAACACGGCCTACAGCACCGTCCCACCGGTCAAGGCCGCCCAGGAGGACGCGGCGTTCAACTCCCCGGCCACCGCGGTGCTGAAGAGCACCCTCGCCACCAGCGCCGCCGCGCTGCCGCAGGTCGCCGCCGAGTCGCAGTTCGAGACGACGGTAGGTACGGCCGTCAAGGAGCTGTTCGCCGACGCCGCCGCCGGACGCGCGGTGACCACCGACTCCGTCAAGGCCAAGCTGGAGAAGGCCCAGCAGCAGATGCCGGCGGCCTGAGCACGATGACCACCACCGCTCTGAAGGAGCCGGTGCGCGAGACCTCCCCCGGCGCGGCGCGCGAACCCCGCCGCCGCGCCGGGCGGATCCGTAGCATCGGACTGCCCTACCTGCTGCTCCTGCCCGCCCTGCTGCTCGAACTCCTCGTCCATCTGGTGCCGATGGTCATCGGCATCGTGATGAGCTTCAAGGAACTCACCCAGTTCTACATCCGCGACTGGGGGACCGCCCCCTGGTCCGGCCTCGGCAACTACAAGCTGTCGGTGGACTTCGACGCGCCCGTCGGCGAGGCGCTGCTGCACTCGTTCTTCGTCACCGTCGGCTTCACCCTGCTCTCGGTCGGCCTGTGCTGGCTGATCGGCACCGCCGCCGCGATCTTCATGCAGGACGCTTTCCGCGGCCGCGGTCTGCTGCGGGCCCTGTTCCTGGTGCCGTACGCGCTGCCCGTCTACGCGGCCGTCATCACCTGGGTGTTCATGTTCCAGCACGACAACGGCCTGGTGAACCACGTCCTGCACGACCAACTGCACCTCACCGACAAGCCCTCCTTCTGGCTCATCGGCGACAACAGTTTCTACGCCCTGCTGACCGTGTCCGTGTGGAAGGGCTGGCCGTTCGCCTTCCTCATCGTGATGGCCGGGCTGCAGAACATCCCGCGCGAGCTGTACGAGGCAGCGGCGCTGGACGGCGCCGGGATGTGGCAGCAGATCCGCCGCATCACCCTTCCGTCCCTGCGTCCGGTCAACCAGGTGCTGATCCTGGTCCTGTTCCTCTGGACGTTCAACGACTTCAACACGCCGTACGTGATGTTCGGCAAGGCCGCCCCCGATGCCGCCGACCTCATCTCGGTCCACATCTACCAGGCGTCCTTCGTCACCTGGAACTTCGGCACCGGATCCGCCATGTCCGTCCTGCTCCTGCTGTTCCTGCTGGTCGTGACCGGCCTGTACCTCCTGTTCACCTCGCGCGGACGGAGGGCCGCCGATGTCTGATCCCAGCTCCCCGATGGCGCCGCCCCGTTCGTTCCTGTGGTCCCGGCGGATCTTCCTCACCCTGCTCACCGGCTTCGTGCTGCTGCCGGTGTACGTGATGGTCTCCAGCTCGCTGAAGCCGCTCGCGGACGTCACGGGCAAGTTCCGCTGGCTGCCCAGCGGGCTGACCATCCGCCCCTACATCGACATCTGGTCGACGGTCCCGCTCGCCAAGTACTTCGTGAACTCGCTGATCGTGGCGGGCGCGGCGACCATCTGCTCGGTGGTCATCGCGGTGTTCGCCGCCTACGCCGTCAGCCGCTACGAATTCCGCGGTAAACGGGTCTTCACCGTCACCGTCCTGTCGACGCAGATGTTCCCCGGCATCCTCTTCCTCCTCCCGCTCTTCCTCATCTACGTCAACATCGGCAACGCCACCGGCATCGCCCTGTTCGGCTCCCGCGGCGGCCTGATCCTGACGTACCTCACCTTCTCCCTCCCGTTCTCGATCTGGATGCTGATCGGCTACTTCGACTCGGTGCCCCGCGACCTGGACGAGGCGGCGCTGGTGGACGGCTGCGGCCCGCTCGGCGCGCTGCTCAGGATCGTCGTGCCGGCCGCGATCCCCGGCATCGTCGCGGTCGCCGTGTACGCCTTCATGACCGCGTGGGGAGAGGTGCTCTTCGCGTCCGTCATGACCAACGACACCACCCGGACCCTCGCCGTCGGCCTCCAGGGCTACTCCACCCTCAACGACGTGTACTGGAACCAGATCATGGCCGCCTCCCTCGTGGTGAGCGTGCCGGTGGTCGCCGGGTTCCTGCTCCTGCAGCGCTATCTCGTCGCCGGTCTGACGGCAGGCGCCGTCAAGTGACCCGAGTGACCAACACCCCGTATCCCGAAGGGACTTCCGTGTCCGAACGCATCGACCTCGCCGCACTCCCGCACGACTTCCTGTGGGGCACGGCCACAGCGGCGTACCAGATCGAGGGGGCCGTCGCCGAGGACGGTCGTTCACCGTCGATCTGGGACACCTTCTCGCACACCCCGGGGAAGATCGCGAACGACGACAACGGCGACGTCGCGTGCGACCACTACCACCGCTGGCGCGAGGACCTCGGCCTGATGCGGCAACTCGGCACCAACGCCTACCGGTTGTCCGTTGCCTGGCCACGGGTGATCCCCGGCGGCGACGGCCCCGTCAACCCCAAGGGCCTGGCCTTCTACGACGAGTTGGTGGACGCCCTGCTGGAGGCGGGCATCACCCCGTCCGTCACCCTCTACCACTGGGACCTGCCGCAGGTGCTCCAGGACCGCGGCGGCTGGCCGGAGCGGGCGACCGCCCTTGCGTTCGCCGAGTACGCCTCGACGGTCGCCGAACGCCTCGGCGACCGCGTCGAACTCTGGGCGACCCTCAACGAGCCCTCCTGCTCAGCCTGGATCGGCCACCTGGAGGGCAAGATGGCCCCCGGCTGGACCGACCTCACCGCGGCCGTAAGCGCCTCCTACCACCTGCTCCTCGGCCACGGCCTCGCCACGCAGGCGATCCGCGCCGCCGTCCCCGACGCGCAGGTCGGCATCGTGAACAACCTGTCCACCGTGCACGCCGTCACCGACCGCCCCGAGGACCTGGCGGCCGCCCGCCGCCACGACGGCCATGTGAACCGCTGGTGGCTCGACCCGGTGCACGGCCGAGGCTTCCCGGCCGACATGCTCGAGACGTACGGCGTCGAACTCCCGGAGCAGCCCGGCGACCTGGAGACCATCGCAGCCCCGCTGGACTGGCTCGGCCTGAACTACTACTTCCCGGCGTACGTCGCCGACGACCCCGACGGCCAGGCCCCCCGCGTCCGTGCCGTACGCCGCCCGGACGTCCCGCGCACCGGCATGGACTGGGAGATCGACGCGAGCGGCATCGAGACCCTGCTGCTGCGCCTCACCGAGGAGTACGGCGCACGGAAGATCTACGTCACCGAGAACGGCTCCGCCTTCCCGGACGTGGTCCACCCCTACGGCACCGTCGACGACCCGGAGCGCCAGGACTACCTGGAGCGCCACCTCGCCGCCTGCGCCTCGGCGGCCCGCAAGGGCGCCCCGCTCGCCGGCTACTTCGCCTGGTCGCTGCTGGACAACTTCGAGTGGGCGTACGGCTACGCCAAGCGCTTCGGCCTCGTCCACGTCGACTACCGCACCCAGGTGCGCACGATCAAGGGCAGCGGACACCGGTACGCGGACATCGTCCGCGCGCACCGGGGGCGGGGGCGCCGGGCTGCCTGAGCCGGGGCCGGAGGGCCGGTGGCCACGGTGCGGGAGCCCGTGTCCACCGGCCCGCCCCCTCCCGTGACTGTCATGAACGCAACAAGTCCACGCCAAGTATGAGAAGCACGAGGAGCACGAGGAGCACATCCACCCCGCAAGGAGAGCCGCATGCCGTCCCGTACCCCCCGCACCCTGCCCCTGCTCGCCGCCGTCGCCGCGGCCCTGCTGGCAGCCTCCGGCCCCCTCCTGGCCGCCCCCGCCCACGCCGCCGCGGCCGCCGTCTCCTGGGACACCGACCGCGCGGCCGCCGCCTACGCCGTGAACCCGGCGGCCGTCACCGCCTCCGGCAGCGAAAACGCCGGCCTCACCCCCGACCTCGCCGTCGACGGCAACGGCGCCACCCGCTGGTCCAGCAACTTCGCCGACGACGCCTGGATCCGCGTCGACCTCGGCGCCGTGATCCGCGTCGACCGGGTCGTCCTGGACTGGGAGGCCGCCTACGGCAAGCGCAGGAGGAACTGAAGCTCGGCCAGGTGAGGTCGGTGCGGAAGGTGAAACCCGAGGCGCTGCCGGTGCTGCTGGCGAGGGCGGGGTCGTAGGACGACGGTACGGAGACGAGACGGGACGGGCCTTCGGCGCGAGTCCCCTCGCCCGTCGAGCACGAGTCCTCGCCCGGCTATCGTGATCGGTGCGACCTTGGCCGTGTCGTGGGTCGGACCTCGGTCGCCAGCCCCGTCCGGGCCTTGGAGGAGCCGGTCGTCTTCGGCGAGCGCAGCTTCGCGGAAGGGTGCCGGTTGGAGGTGTCAGGCCTGACCCGCTTCCGCGAAGGGCTCGTCGTGCGCGATCTCGTACCGCGCCTGTCGGTGGTCCCCGACCCGGCGACGTGGAGCGTGCGCATGCGTCGTGCTTCGCTGACCTGCCGCCGGATGACACCGAGTTGGTGCGTGCGGAACTGGGGCCGCTTCTGTTGCCGTATGAGGAGGCGGCGAGGGCTACCGCTGGGAGCCGGTGACTGGCTGAGGCGCCACACTCGTCCTGGGGACGTTAGGGCGATTTATGGCGTGCATGCCTCAAGAATGCGCGCCACCTGACCACCCGGAGGTGCGGGTCACTCGGCTCCCGCGGCTGCCAGGTGCTCGCGCATCACGGCCGCGATGTCCGTGGCATCTCCTGTCGCCGGGAGACACCACGACATCTCGTCACCGTTCTCCATCACGAAGCTGCTCATGAAACGCACACTGGCAGGTGAGGGGACGTTCGAGTCGCGGAGCCACACGGCGAACGCGGCTGCTTCGTCGGCGGTCGCCTCGATGATGCTGATGTAGGCGTAGTCCACGGTCGGCATCGCTGACGTTCCGGTGATGTAGACGTCCGGAGCGACCTCGATCTCGAAGTCCAGGACAGGAAAACCGCGCAGGGTGGAAGTGTCTGCCTCCAGGAAGGCGCCGGGAAAGTCCCGCTCCAACGCGTCTCGGAAGGTGTCCAGGCTCGCCTGCCACGCGGCTGGGTTGTCCTCGGGCGGGGCGAAGACGAAGTTCGACCGGAGGTTGTACTCGGCTGCCACAGAAGTCCTTCACTCTCAGGGTACGTACCGCGCGGAGCCACTGACACCGCTCATGGCCGTCATCGACTCCCAGTAGGCTGCGTTGTCCTTCAGGTCCGGCCGCAGCCCCACACGAATCTCCTCACGATGAATGACCAGACACCTAAGGCCAGTTGAATGCCTTTTCTATCGCACGAGGATTTGCGGGGCGTAACGGCACCAGGGTGGGTCGTGCTTCAGTCTGGGTGCGAACGGAGCATGACCAGTTCCGCCCAGACAGTCTTGCCGCCAGGCGGACACGGCTCTGTGCCCCAGCGGTCGGCCAGGGCGGTCACCATGAGCAGGCCACGACCCGACTCCGCGTCCGGGGGCGCGGTGAGGTCTGCGGCGAGGCAGGGAACGTGATCACCCCGCGCGTCGGTCGTCCTCGCCGACCGGTTGCGCGAAGTCCGCGCCCTGTCGGGCTTCACCCGGGTCTCACCCGATGCCACGGTCGTGCCGTCCGACACGGCGCGACGCCTGAGATGGCTGCCAGCCGTGGAGGTTTTCGGAGAAGGCAAGGGAGTGAATTGAGCGACTGTCGCTATGCGCACCGCGTCCGTGCCGGCCACAGTGATGGGTGACAGCTTGGTCGGCGCAGCCCGCGGAACACCGTGAACACGACATCGCTGCCTCACGTATGACCCGACCGTGGGAAGATCCCTCACCATGACCGCATCCCCGGCAGTGAGAAGCCTGCGCGCCGCGGTGTTCGCCGCGGTGTGCGTGCTGCTCGCTGCCGCCGGGCACGGACTGGCCATGGGTGACATGCCGCCCCTGTGGGCCGACGCCGCCGCCTTCCTGGGTGTCTTCGCGCTCGGCTGGACGCTCGGGGGACGGGAGCGGTCGCTGCCCGGCATCGGTGCTGCCATGCTCCTCACCCAGGCAGGTCTGCACGTCGCATTCGACGCCGCGCACCGGAGCGGCGGCGCCGACCGCGCGCACGCCATGCACATGGCATCGATGCCGGGTCACTCCATGGTGGCGATGCACGCCCACTCGACGCCCCACGCCACCACCGCCCACGCCACCCTCGCCCACCTCCTCGCCGCCCTGGTCGCCGCCTGGTGGCTGAGGCGTGGTGAGGCCGCGCTGTGGGCGCTGCTGCGGCGTGCGGTCGCGTTCGTGCCGGGGCTCGTCGCCTGGTGGCGGGACGCCCCGCTGCCCGCCCCCGCCGGGCGCATCCCGAGTCTTCCCGCCGGCCCCGAACCGCCCCGTCGGCCGACGCTGCGGCACGCCGTCAGCCGGCGCGGACCCCCGGCCCCGATCCCGTACCCGAGCTGACCGACCAACACCCCTCAGTCGTACGGAGATCCACTCACCCATGTCCAAGCACATGACCTCGACACGCACCACTCTGCGGCGCGCCGCGGCCGTCACCGCTCTCACCGCCGCCGGGGTCCTTGCCGCGGCCGGTGTCGCCTCCGCGCACGTCACCGTCCACCCGGAGAGCTACGCCAAGGGAGCCACGGACGGCCTGCTCACCTTCCGTGTGCCCAACGAGGAGGACACCGCCTCCACCACCAAGGTGCAGGTCTTCCTGCCCACCGACCACCCCGTGCTCGGCGTGCTGGTCCACCCGCGGGACGGGTGGACGGCCAAGGTGACCACCACCAAGCTCAAGACGCCGGTCAAGACCGACGACGGCACCATCACCGAGGCGGTCTCCGCGATCACCTGGACCGGTGGGAAGATCGGCGCCGGGCAGTACGAGGACTTCGACGTCGCCTTCGGGCAGTTGCCGGACGACAGCGACCAGTTGACCTTCAAGACGCTGCAGACCTACTCCGACGGCAAGGTCGCCCGCTGGATCGAGGAGCAGACCGGCGGGGACGAGCCGGAGAACCCGGCGCCGGTGCTGAAGCTCACGGCCGGTGGGGAGAAGACGACGCCGGCGGATTCGAAGAGCAGCTCGGGCAGCACGTCGAAGGCCGCTGATTCGAGCGACTCGACCGCCCGTGGTCTCGGCGTCGCCGGGCTGGTGGTCGGCGTGCTCGGTCTCGCCGCCGCCGCGTTCGCGATCGTACGGGGCCGGTCCGCCCGCTCCTGACCGCACGAAGCACGACGAAGGGCCCGGACCGGTGATCGGTCCGGGCCCTTCGTCGTACGCCCTCAGCGCCCTGCCAGCTCCAGCACCCTGTGCTCCGCCGGCACCTCCACGGCAGCCGTACGCGAGTTCCGCCACAGCCACAGCACGTCCCGGCCGAACGACCACACCAGCGAGCCCAGGGCCAGCAGCACGATCGCCAGGTTGGCCACCTGCGGCAGCAGCTCGGCGCCCGCCAGCAGCAGGCAGATGCCCTGGAGCGCGGCGACCGTCTTGCGGGCGAAGGACGGCGGCAGCGGGGCGTTCAGCCAGGGGGCGACGCGGGCCGCGGCGACGAACCCGTAGCGCATGCCGCCGATCAGCAGCACCCACGGGCCGAACTGCATGGACACGTACACGCTCAGCACCAGGATCAGGAACGCGTCCACCTCCATGTCGAAGCGGGCGCCGAGTGCGCTGGAGGTGCCGGTGCGGCGGGCCACCTTGCCGTCCACGCCGTCCAGGAGCAGGGCGACGGCGGTCAGGGCGACCAGCAGGGTCACCGGCGGTGCGCTCTCGAAGGAGTCCGCGACCAGCGCGGTCACCCCGCCGACCAGGGTGGCCCTGCCGAGGGTGACCCGGTTGGCGGGACCGAAGGAGCTGAGCCGGGAGCGGTGCAGGGCGCGGGAGAGGACCGCCCAGGTGGCGAACGCGAAGGCGAGCCCGGTCAGCCAGCCGGCCGGCCCCATGCCGATCGCCGTGCCGAGCAGGGCCAGCAGCAGGATCTGCACGCCCGCTCCCACGGCGGTCTCCTGCTGAAGCCTCGCGTCAAACGTGTTGTTCAGGGCCACCGCGCATTCCTCCGGCCGAGTGACAGAGTCGATCAACGCCGCGTACTGTGCGCGGCCTGTGCACTTCTCGGTACGTGAACAACTTCCCTATCGTTCAGGAGGATGCCGATGAACCACTCGGCCCGCGCGTTCTGGCTCCGCTCGCCGGGGCACGGCGAGATCCGCGACGTCACCCTCGTGGGGCCGGCCGAGGGCGAGGTTCTGGTCCGCACGCTGTACTCCGGAGTCAGCCGTGGCACGGAGACCCTGGTCTTCCGTGGCGGGGTGCCCGAGTCCCAACACGCCGTGATGCGGGCGCCGTTCCAGGAGGGCGACTTCCCCGGGCCGGTGAAGTACGGCTACCTGAACGTCGGCGTCGTCGAGGAGGGGCCGGACGCGCTCGTCGGCCGTACGGTGTTCTGCCTGTATCCGCATCAGAGCCGTTACGTCGTTCCGGTGAGCGCCGTCACCGTCGTACCCGAGCGGGTGCCCGCCGAGCGGGCCGTGCTCGCGGGGACCGTGGAGACCGCGGTGAACGCCGTCTGGGACGCGGCGCCCCTGATCGGCGACCGGATCGCGGTGGTCGGCGGCGGCATGGTCGGCTGCTCGGTGGCCGCGCTGCTGGCCCGCTTCCCCGGCGTACGGCTGCAGCTGGTCGACGCCGACCCGGACCGCGCGAAGACCGCCGAGGCCCTCGGCGTGGACTTCGCCGCACCTGGGGACGCCCTCGGCGACTGTGACCTCGTCGTGCACGCCAGCGCCACCGAACAGGGCCTCACCCGCTCCCTCGAACTCCTCGCCGCCGAGGGCACGGTCGTCGAGCTGAGCTGGTACGGCGACCGGCGCGTAGCCCTGCCGCTCGGCGAGGCCTTCCACTCGCGCCGGCTCACCGTGCGCAGCAGCCAGGTCGGCACCGTCTCCCCGGCCGCCCGCGCCGGGCGCGGCTACGCCGAACGGATGGCGCTCGCCCTCGACCTGCTCGCCGACCCGGGCCTGGACGCCCTCGTCACCGGCGAAAGCGCCTTCGAGGAGCTGCCCGAAGTGATGCCGAAGCTCGCCGCCGGCGAGATCCCCGCCCTGTGCCACCGCATCAACTACACCGGCAACGGCCTGACCTGAGAAAAGAGTGAGAGGAGGCTGAACAAGGGGAAGCGAAGAGCCGTACTACACGGCAATCCCCCGGCAGGGAACCGCAGGGGGCACCAGACGCGCCGCACCTGGAGGGTCGTCCGTTGTTCAGCATCACCGTCCGCGATCACATCATGATCGCCCACAGCTTCCGCGGCGAGGTGTTCGGGCCCGCGCAGAAACTGCACGGCGCCACGTTCCTCGTGGACGCCACCTTCCGCCGTGAACAGCTGGACGAGGACAACATCGTCGTGGACATCGGCCTGGCCACGCAGGAACTGGGCGCCGTCGTCGCCGAGCTGAACTACCGCAACCTCGACGACGAGCCCGAGTTCGCCGGGATCAACACCTCCACGGAGTTCCTGGCCAAGGTCATCGCCGACCGGCTCGCCGAACGCATCCACAAGGGCGCGCTGGGCGAAGGCGCGAAGGGCCTCAAGAACATGACCGTCACGCTGCACGAGTCGCACATCGCCTGGGCGAGTTACGAGCGTGGCCTGTGACCGAGACGACCGTGGCGAAGACGCGGCTCGCCTACGTGCCCCAGCAGCCGGCCCCTTCCGAGAACGTCGGGATCATCCCCATGTCCCTGCGCACCGTGCACTTCGTCATGCCGGGCGGTGTCGACGACCCGGCCGCGCCGAGCGGCGGCAACGCCTACGACCGCCGGGTCTGCCTGGACCTGCCCGGCTTCGGCTGGCAGGCCGTGCGGCACTCCGTGCCCGGCAGCTGGCCGCGCCCCGGCCGGTCCGACCGTGACGTGCTCGCCCGCGTCCTGCGGGACCTGCCGGACGACACCGTCGTGCTCCTCGACGGCCTGGTCGCCTGCGGCGTCCCCGAGGTCGTCGTCCCCGAGGTCGAACGCCTGCGGCTCGCCGTGCTGGTGCACCTGCCCCTCGGTGACGAGACCGGCCTGGACGCGGCCGTGGCCGCCGAGCTCGACGCCCGCGAGCGGCAGGTGCTGCGGGCGGTGCCCGCGGTCATCGCCACCAGCGACTGGGCGGTCCGCCGCCTCGTCTCCCACCACGGCCTCGCCCCCGAGCGGGTGCACGTCGCCGCCCCCGGCGCCGACATCGCGCCCCTCGCGCCCGGCACCGACGGCGTCTCCCAGCTGGTGTGCGTCGCCGCCGTCACCCCGCGCAAAGGCCAGCACCGACTGGTGGAGGCGCTGGCCGCGGTGACCGACCTGCCGTGGAACTGCGTCTGCGTCGGTGGGCTGACCCACGACCCGGAGTACGTCGCCCATCTGCGCGAGCTGATCCGGCGCCACGGCCTCCAGGACCGGCTGCGGCTCGCCGGACCGCAGGCCGGCGCCGAACTCGACGCCGCCTACGCGGCGGCCGACCTGATGGTCCTCACCTCGTACGCCGAGACGTACGGCATGGCGATCACCGAGGCCCTCGCCCGCGGCATCCCGGTGCTGGCGACCGACGTCGGCGGTGTCCCCGAAGCTGTCGGCCGCGCTCCCGACGGCGGCGTCCCCGGCATCCTCGTCCCGCCGGAGGACCCGGCCGCACTCGCCGCCGAACTGCGCGGCTGGTTCGGCGAACCCGACGTACGCCGCCGTCTGAAGGCCGCCGCCCGCAGTCGTCGCGCGGCCCTGGACGGCTGGGCGACCACCGCGCGCAGCCTGGCCGGCGTCCTCGGACGGCTGCCCGAGGCACCGAGGAGGGCGGCATGAGCGACACCAGGACCGTGACCGGAGGGATCCCGGCCCAGCCCGGGCCGAGCGACGAGCAGGTGCCGGGCACGCCTCCCCGAAACGACGACTCGTCCGGTGTGATCGCCGGCGCCGGGCCCGTCGCCCGTCCCGGCGAGCGGGCCACCGTACGGCTGCGGGAAGGCGGGGAAGAGGAGCAGGCCCGCTACGCGCCCGAGTGGCTGCAGCTGCGGGAACCGGTCGACGCCGCCGCCCGGGCGGAGGACCTGCTGGACCCGCTGCGGATCCGGCTGGCCGACCTGCCGGGCCGCACCGGCGGTCTCGTCGTGCACGACCTGGGCTGCGGCACCGGCTCGATGGGCCGCTGGCTCGCACCCCGCCTGGACGGCGCCCAGCACTGGGTCCTGCACGACCGCGACCCGTACCTGCTGCACTTCGCCGCCGTGGCCTCCCCGCGCTCCGCCGCCGACGGCAGCCGGGTCTCGGTCGAGACCCGGCGCGGCGACGTCGCCCGGCTCACCCCGGACGCGCTGACCGGGGCCTCCCTGGTGACGGCCTCGGCCCTGCTGGACGTCCTCACCCGCGAGGAGATCGAGGCCCTCGCCGCGGCCTGCACCGGAGCGGGCTGCCCGGCCCTGCTCACGCTGTCCGTCGCCGGACGCGTCGAACTCACCCCGTCCGACCCGCTGGACGCGGAGATCACCGAGGCGTTCAACGCCCACCAGCGCCGTAGCGGCATGCTCGGTCCGGACGCGGTCACGGTGGCCTGCGAGGCGTTCTCCGAGCGCGGGGCGACGGTACGGGTGCATCCGAGCCCGTGGCGGCTCGGCCCCGAGGAGTCCGCGCTGACCGCGCAGTGGCTGCGGGGCTGGGTGGGCGCGGCCGTCGAACAGCGGCCCGAACTGCGCGAGCCCGCCGAGCGTTATCTGCGCGAACGCCTGGCCGCCTGCGAGGCCGGTGAGTTGCAGGTGGTCCTCCACCACAGCGACCTGCTTGCGCTGCCGCGGCCGGCGGGAGGGGCGTCATGAGCGGGCAGGCGGGCGCTGTGTCGGCCCCGGAAGCCGTGACGGCACTGCTGGAGCCGCCTGTCGGCGAGGCGACGCATGCATGCGCCCCCGGGGTTGCGGGGCACATCGCCCCCGGGCTTGCGGGGCACATCGCCTCCGAGGCCGAGGGGCGTGCTGCCTCCGAGCCCACGGGGCGTACTGCCTCCGTACCTGCGGGGCGTACTGCCTCCGTGTCCGAGGGGTGTGTCCTCTCCGAGCCTGCGGGGCGTGCTGCCTCCGGGCTTGCGGGGCGCATCGCTTCCGAGCCTGCGGGGCGTACTGCTTCCGAGCCTGCGGGGCGTACTGCTTCCGAGCCTGCGGGGCGTACTGCTTCCGAGCCTGCGGAGCGTACTGCTTCCGAGCCTGCGGGGCGTACTGCTTCCGAGCCTGCGGGGCGTACTGCTTCCGAGCCTGCGGGGCGTACTGCTTCCGAGCCTGCGGGGCGTACTGCCTCCGAGCCCGCGGAGCGTACTGCTTCCGAGCCCGCGGAGCGCGTGGCCTCCGAGCCCGCGGAGCGCGTCGCCTCCGGGGCCGAGGAGCGCGTCGCCCCCGAGCCCGACGGACGCGTCGCCCTCGAGTCCGAGGAGCGCAGCACCCGCCGCTTCAACTCCCGCGCCCTGCGCACCCACTTCGGAACCGTCGCCGGCGTGGCCATCCTCGGCGCCCTGCTGTGGCGGCTGGGGACCGGTGTGCTGCTCGACGGGCTGCGGCGGATCGACACGGTGACGCTGCTGGTCGCGCTGGGCATCGGCGTGGTCACCACCGTGTTCAGCGCGTGGCGCTGGCAGTTGGTGGCCCGGGGGCTGCGCATCCGGCTGCCCTTCGGCCCCGCGATGGCCGACTACTACCGGGCGCTGTTCCTGAACGCGGCCCTGCCCGGCGGGGTCCTCGGCGATGTGCACCGGGCGGTCCGGCACGGGCAGAGCGCCGGTGACCTGCGGCGCGGGGTGAAGGCGGTCGTCCTGGAGCGCGTCGCCGGGCAGGTCGCGCTGACCGTGTTCGGCGCGGCGGTGCTGCTGACCCTGCCGTCGCCCGTCCGGAACGACGTCCGCACCATCGCCGCGCCGACGGCCCTCGCCGCGGCGGGTGCGCTGGCCGTGTTCCTCGCCGTACGGATGAACCGCGCGGCCTCCCGCCGCGGCGGCGCCCTGCGCAGGGGCCTCGGCGAGATGCGGGAGGGGCTGCTGTCCCGTCAGGCCGGGCCCGGTGTCGCACTGTCCTCGGCGGTCATTCTGGCCGGGCACGTCGCGATGTTCGTTGTGGCGGCCCGGGTCGCCGGCTCCGCCGCCTCCGTGGCGGTGCTGCTCCCGCTCGCGGTCCTCGCCCTGGTCGCCATGGGCCTGCCGCTGAACGTCGGCGGTTTCGGCCCCCGCGAGGGAGTCACCGCCTGGGCGTTCGGCGCCGCCGGGCTCGGCGCGAGCAGCGGAGTGGCCGTCGCCGTCGTGTACGGCGTGCTCAGCTTCGTGGCGAGCCTGCCCGGCGCCGTCGTCCTCGTCGCCCGCTGGTACAGCGGGCTGCGCGGCTACCCCCGTGCGTCCTCGGAGCCCTCGGCGGACGTGAGCAGCGCGAAAATCGCGCCGAACGATTCCGTGAGGCTCGCCAGCAGTTCCTTCCCCTTTTCCGCCGAACCCAGGGAGGGACGGCCGATGACGCCCGACTCGGTGTAGGCGGACATTCCCACGGTGAGCAGATGACGACGGTCGTCCGCGGTGAAATCGGCGGACTCGTATCCAGGACGGACGAATTCGGGATGAGCGTGCAGCAGAATGGAGGTCTCGATTTCCCCTGCGTGCATGTCGGTGAGCAGCGAGGTGCGCACTCCCGCCGCCTCCCGCGCCGCCTCCCAGTCCTCGGCAGCCGGGAACAGTCCCATCGTCTCGCCGCGCGCGGAGGCTTCCTGTACGACGTTGCCCAGCACATAGTTGCCGCCGTGCCCGTTGACCACGACGAGCGCGTCGACTCCGGAGCGGCGCAGCGACGCCGCGATGTCCCGGACCACCGCATGGAGGGTCACGGCGGAGATGCTGACGGTCCCCGGCCAGGTCGCGTGCTCGTGCGAGCAGGAGACCGTCACCGGAGGGAGGAGGTGTACCGGGTACGCGGCGGCGATCTCCCGCGCCACGGTACAGGCGATCAGCGTGTCGGTCGCCAGCGGAAGGAAGGGGCCATGCTGTTCGAAGCTGCCGACGGGAAGGACCGCGACCTGAGTTGAAACGCTCGCCCCCCGCATCCGTACGTCTTCCGTGGTGTCTGCCGGCACCACCCCGTATGCCGCCGAACGCGCGCCCGAACCACTCATCTTTTCCCGGCCTTTCGTCTCTGCTTAGGAATCAGATCATGACAGAAAACATCGGCATCCTCGGCAAGAAGTCCCCGCGGCGTTCGGGCGCGGAACGCGTTGTGAATACCCCGCTGCCCACCGTGTACGGGAAATTCCAGGCGATCGGCTACCTGGACCACGACCGCGGTGACGAGCAAGTCGCCCTGGTGTACGGGGAGATCGGCGCCGACAACGTTCTCGTCCGACTGCACTCGGAGTGCCTGACCGGCGACGCGTTCGGCTCCCAGCACTGCGAGTGCGGCGACCAGCTGGCTGCGGCGCTGCGTGCGGTGGTCGCCGAAGGCAGCGGTGTCGTCGTGTACTTGAGGGGTCACGAGGGCCGCGGCATCGGTCTGCTGGCGAAGCTGCGCGCGATGGCCCTGCAGGCGGAGGGCCTGGACACGGTCGAGGCGAACCTGGCGCTCGGGCTGCCGGTCGACGCCCGCGACTACGGCGTCGCCGCGCAGATCCTGCACGACCTCGGGGTGCGCTCGGTGCGGCTCATGTCCAACAACCCGCGCAAGCGGGAGGCGCTGGTGCGGCACGGCATCCAGGTCGCCGAGCAGGTGCCGCTGCTGATCGAGCCGTGCGAGAGCAACATCACGTATCTGCGGACGAAGCGGGAGCGGCTGGACCACCACCTGCCCCATCTGGACGCGGTCGCCCACGGCTCCTGATTCGACGGGCGGCCGTCCGGACAGGATCAGGGGATGACCGACGACGTCCTCTTCCTCTCCGCGGCCGAGGTGACCCGGCTGCTCGGCCCGGACGCGGCGATCGCCTCGCAGCGGGCGGCCTTCACCGCGCTCGGCACGGGCGAGGCCGATCTGCCCGGCAAGATCATGCAGCCGAGCCGTTTCGACGACAGCGTGGTCTTCGCCTACGTGTCCCGGCTGTCCAAGGACACCGGGGCGGTGGCGAAGTTCGGCAGCGTCAACCCGGGCAACGCGGCCGCCGGGCTGCCCACCGTGCACGCGGTCGTCACCGCGCTCGACCCGGACACCGGGCGGCTCGCGGCCGTCCTGGACGGTACGGCGGTGACCACGCTGCGAACGGCCGCGGGCAGCGCCGTGGCCGTGGACGCCCTCGCCGTGCCCGGCCGCACGGAGCTGGCGCTGCTCGGTTCCGGCACCCAGGCCCTCGCCCACGCCCGCATGATCGCCCGGGTGCGGGAGGTGACGGCGGTACGGCTGTGGAGCCCGACCCGGAGCCGCCGCACCGCCGCAGCGGACACCCTCGCCACCGGGCTCGGCGTTCCCGTCCGGGCGGTGGACAACGCCGAGGAGGCCGTGACCGGCGCCGGGGTGGTCGCCGCCTGCACGCTCAGCACGACGCCCGTGGTGCGCGGCGCATGGCTGGCCCCGGGCTGCACGGTGGTCAGCGTCGGCTCCTTCGAGCCCACCCGCCACGAGGTCGACGCCGACGTCGTACGACGTGCCGCGGCCGTCGTCGTGGACGACGCCGGTACCGCGGCCGGGCACGCCGGGCCGGTCGTGGACGCCCTACGCGACGGACAGCTCACCCCCGACGCCCTGATCCCGCTGGGCGAGGTGCTCACCGGACGCCGCGGCGCCCGTACCGCACCGCAGGACATCGTCTACTACAACAGCACCGGACTCGGCATCCAGGACGCCGCGGCGGCCTGGGCCGTGATCCGCGCCGCGAAGGAGGCAGCCGAGTGAACCTTCAGGCCCGGGTGGTCATCGTCGGCGGTGGGGTGATGGGCACGAGCATCGCCTACCACCTGGCGCGCGCCGGAGTGCGTGACGTCGTCCTGGTCGAACGCGACGAACTGGCCGCAGGCTCCACCTCCAAGGCCGCGGGCGGAGTACGGGCGCAGTTCTCCGACGAGCTGAACATCCAGCTCGGCGCGCGCAGCCTGGAGGCCTTCGGCCGGTTCACGGAGGAGATCGGACAGGACATCGGGCTGCACCGGGTCGGCTATCTGTTCCTGCTGTCCACGCCCGAGGAGGTCGCCTCCTTCGAGGCCGGGGTGCGGCTGCAGAACTCCCTCGGCGTGCCCAGCAGGATGCTCACCCCGCGGGAGGCCCGCCGGCTCTCCCCGCTGATCACCACCGACGGGCTGCTGGCCGCCGCCTACTCCGCGGACGACGGCCACTGCACACCCGAGGCCGTCGTCCACGGCTACGCGGCCGCCGCCCGCGCCCACGGCGTCCGCATCCTGCGCCACACCGAACTGACCGGCATCGAACTGCACGGCGACACCGTCACCGCCGTCAGCACCACCCTCGGCCGCATCGCCACCGACACGGTGATCTGCGCGGCCGGCGCCTGGTCCAGGGCGGTCGGCGCGATGGTGGGCGTGGACCTGCCCGTGCAACCGCTGCGCCGCCAGATCGCGGTCACCGAACCCGTCCCCGGGCTGCCGCCGACGCTCCCCATGACCATCGACTTCACCACCAGCCTCTACTTCCACGCCGAGGGCCCCGGCCTGCTCCTCGGCATGTCCGACCCGGACGAGAAACCCGGCTTCGCCACCGACACCCACGACCGCTGGATCCCCCGGCTGTACGAGGCGATGCAGCACCGCGCCCCCGCCCTGCTCGACCTGCGCCGCGCCGGCACCTGGGCGGGCCTGTACGAGAACACCCCCGACCACAACGCCCTGATCGGCGAAGCGCCTTCGGTGTCCCGCTTCCTGTACGCGACAGGCTTCTCCGGCCACGGCTTCCTGCAGGGACCCGCCGTGGGCGAGATCGTCCGCGACCTGTACCTGGGCCGCGTACCCTTCCTCGACGTCCGCCCCCTGAGCGCCGGCCGGTTCGCGGCCGACGCCCCGCGCCCGGAGGCCAACCTGGTATGAGCGAGCTCCACCTGTGGCTGCGCCACGAGGCCCGTACCACCGAGCGGCGCACACCGATCGTCCCCGCCGACGCCCGCCGCCTGACCGAGAGCGGGGTGCGGCTGACCGTAGAGGATTCCCCGCAGCGGATCTTCCCCGTCGAGGAGTACGAGGCGGCCGGCTGCCGCCGCGCACCGGCGGGCTCCTGGCCGACGGCACCGCGCGCTGCGGTGATCCTCGGCCTGAAGGAACTCCCGGACGAGCCGCCGTCATTGCCGCACCGTCACATTTTCTTCGGGCACGCCTACAAGCAGCAGCCGGGGGCGGCGGAGCTGCTGCGCCGTTTCGCGGCCGGGGGAGGAGCGCTGCTGGACCTGGAGTACCTGGTGGACGACCAGGGCCGCAGACTGGCGGCCTTCGGCTACTGGGCGGGCTACCTGGGCGCCGCGCTTGCCGTGCTCCAGCACCGGGGCCGCCTCATGGCACCCCTGCACCCCACCACCAAGGAGGACCTGGACGCCACCCTCGAACCGACGCCCGGAGACGCGGACTTCACGGCACTCGTCATCGGCGCGCTGGGCCGCAGCGGCCGGGGCGCCGCGGCCGCCTTCGCCACCGCAGGCGTCACCGCGACCCACTGGGACCTCGCCGAGACCCGCACCCTGGACCGCCCGGCCCTGCTCCGCCACGACGTGATGGTGAACTGCGTCCTGGCCACCACCCCCGTCCCACCCTTCCTGCGCGAGGCGGACCTGGACGACCCGGCCCGCCGCCTGCGCACTCTCTGCGACGTCACCTGCGACGTCGGCTCCCCGCTGAACGTCCTGCCCGTCTACGACCGCACCACCGACTGGACGGACCCCGTGCGACGGCTGCGCAAGGAGCCACCGCTGGCCCTGATCGCCATCGACAACCTGCCCTCGCTGCTGCCCCGCGAGTCCAGCACCGACTTCTCCGCGGCCCTCCTGCCCCAGCTCCTCGACTTCGGCACCTCGGGCCAGTGGGGGCGCTGCCTCGACCGCTTCCACCAGGCCTGCCGTGAGCTGGGCATCGTCGACGAAAGGGAGTTGCCCCATGACTGACCGAGTCCCGGCGTCCGGCACCGTCCACTGGGTCGGCGCGGGCCTGTCCACCGGCTGCGGACTGGCCGTACTCTGCGGCAAGGCCCAGCGGGTACGGCTGTGGCACCGCACCGAGGCACGCGCGGCCGACGCCCTGGCCGCCCTGGGCCTGACCGACCGGGCCGAGCCTCGCGCCTTCACGCTCCCCGCGCTCACCGCCGAACTGGCGCCCGGGGACGTCGTCGTATCGATGCTGCCCGCGCCGGAGCACGCCGCACTCCTGTCCGCGTGTGCAGCCGCGCGAGCCCATTTCTCCTGCTCCAGCTACGTCTCGCCCGAGGTCCTGGACCAGGTGCCGACAGCGGAGGCAGCCGGCCTGGTCGTCCTCACCGAGGCGGGCCTCGACCCGGGCATGGACCACCTCTTCGCGCACAGCCTCATCGGCAGGGCGCGCACGGAGATCGGCGCGGACACTCCGGCGACCTACCGCCTCACCTCCTACTGCGGCGGGGTCCCGGCGGTCCCGAACGACTTCCGGTACCGTTTCAGCTGGGCACCCCTGGGCGTCCTCAACGCCCTGCGCTCACCCGCCCGTTACCTGGAGAACGGCACCGAGACCACGGCCCCCCGCCCCTGGGAGGCGACCAGGCCGCACGTCCTCTCCGGGGAGACCTTCGAGGCCTACCCCAACAGGGACAGCATCCCCTTCATCGCCCAGTACGGCCTCCCGCCCGCCTGGACCCCACGCACCTTCGTACGGGGCACCCTGCGCCTGGACGGCTGGCTGAAGGCGTGGGAGCCGGTCTTCGAGGAGCTGAAGGCGGGTGACGACGAGAGTGTCGCCGCCCTGGCCCGCGAGCTGGCGGCCACCTACCCGACGACGGACGAGGACCGTGACCGCGTGGTGCTTTCGGTGTCCCTGGAGGTCGAGACCCCGGACCGCACCTGGACGGGCAGCTACTTCCTCGACCTCGTGGGTACCGCCGAGGAGTCGGCCATGGCCCGGTGTGTCTCCCGCCCCTTGGCCCTGGGCGTCCGCCACATCCTGGACGGCAGCCTGCCGGCGGGACTGAACCGGGCGGCGGAGACGGCGGAGCGGTCGGACGCCTGGCTCGCCGAACTCGCCGAGGAGGGACTGAGCTTCACTCTGCGAGTCGGCCAGTAGCAGAGGAGGCGCTGCTGTCGCGTTGGTCGTCGATGCGGACCTGTAGTCACCCGGTCGTGGGCTCATGTAGAGCAGGCGGCACCGACTACGGGTGCGGTGCCCGGCTGCGCCCCACTGTTGCCCTTACTCACGTGCACCTGAGTACTTGAACTCTGGGCGGTGACGGGGCGAGCCGGAACGCTGGAGCCATGAGTCAAAGACAACCAGAACCCGTTCGCCGGCTGCTGTCGATCCCCGTGCTGGCCGGGGTGTCGCTGGCACTGTGGGCAGCCTGGCTCGGCTGGGACCAGCATCGTGACGTCCACCCTGACGGTTCGACGACCGGCCCGTACGAAGCGTGGCAAGTGATCGGGCTGGTGCTGACACTGCTGGCACCGGTGTGCTGGGCGGCGTATCGGCGCTACAGGACAGGAGCTGTGCTCGGCACCACGGCCGGCCTGACGGTTGCTGCCGGTTTCGACTGGTCGGACGACGCCAGCGGCCTCTTCATGGTCGGCGTGGGGATGGTCATGATAGGGAGTTTCGTGGTGACCTCCGTTGTTTCCGCCGTGGTTGCGGGACTGACAGACGGACCACGCCCCGCTACGCCATCAAGGTGGGGATGAGCCCCGTTGGGAGGGGTGGTCACTGCCGCCGGGACACGTCACTCCGGACGGGATGCAAGGCCGCGCGGCCGCGACGATCAACTTTGTCGGCATGGGGCTGACCCCGCTCGGCTCGCTCCTCGGCGGCTTTCTCACGGAAGTGCGGGGGACGCGCACCAGCCTCCTGGTAACGGCCGCAGGCATGCGGCTGTCGCCGGCGCTGATGGCCCTGTCCCCGCTCGCCACCGTCACAGACCCTCAAATGCTCCTCAGAACCCCCGGCTGTGATTGTCGTGCTCATGGCTGGCGGATAGCGTTAGGGCCTTGATCGCCAACCGGCCGCTGCTCCTGCACTCGCCGACGACGAGGCGACGGACATCAACGACCGAGCAGGCAGGGAAGACGATCCTGCCGACGGTCGAGACGGGGTGGAAGCAGTGGGAGACGTCGTCATGAGCCGTCCGATTATTCGGCGCGCTGTTCCGGTAAGCGCCGCCGTAGCCGCATCGGTCCTCCTCCTTGCCTCTTGCAGCCAGGATTCCGATAAGCGCGGCGCGGGGCGCTCCACGCCCCCTCCGCACCCCACCACCCTCGCTCCTGCGTCAAGTTCGACGCCGGATACGGCTTTGCTGGGGCAGGCGACATCGGTCGTGGCGAGCGTGTCCGGAGGCGTACTGCTGGAGGGCGGATCGGAGCGTGTCGGAGACGGCATCCACACTCGCCCGGTACTGAACAAGGGGAAGACGTACCAACTCGTCCTGACGTGCGTCGGTCAGGGCAGTGCACGCCTGACTGTCGTCCCTACGACCTCGGGTTCCGGCGCAACGGTTCCTTGCGACCGGTCCGTAGTCCAGCAGCGGATCACCGGGAGCGGAACAGTCCGGATCGATGTTGTCGGTACCAAGCGCTCTACGGGCGTTCTTGCCTGGCGAATCAACACCCTCTGACGCTGACCGGTGAGGTCATCGCCCTCGGTCGCGTCGGAAGGGAAGCGCGCGCACCGCCTGGCTCTGCGCTGTACCGTCTCCGGAGATGATCGACTGCTCAATCAGTACTGCGGCTCCACGGTGAGGACGGCTGTATGGCGAAGCGGGTCCAGCACCCCTTTCCCGTCGCTGCACTGCAAGACCTCCGCCGACTGCACCTCCAGCACGACAAGTGCGGACGCCCGCACGATGCGGTCGTCCTGTAGAGAGATCCTCACCGTGCGGCGCGTAGCTGAAGCAGGTACGCCGCAGTCAGCGCAACGGCACGGTCCACGTCATGCGACAGCTCCACGAGGGCACATGACGCCCTCGTCCCCGGGATGCCCGCCAGCGCCTGGGTCAGCCGCCAGCGTTCAGGCGCCTCGGTGGTGTCGTGGGTGAGGCGGTCGACGAGCCTGGCGGCTATCCGATCCGCCGCCTCGGTGTCGCTCGCCAGCACGCTCAGCGCATCGGCCGCATCGATGTCGTTCCTTCCCTCCGCGATCATGTCGATGAGCGTCGGGACCGCATCGGCCCCACCACGTGTGCCGAGCGCCAAAGCCGCATACCCGCGGACCACGACATCGGGGTTCGCGAGGGCATCCCGCAGCTGCGCGGTAGCTTCGCCACCGGGTATTTCGGCGAGGGACTTGACGGCACGTTCCCGCACCGCGGCCACCGGTGAGCCGAGGCCCCTCGCCAGCAGTGCCAGGCCGCCGTCGCCCGATCGCGCCAGCGCCCATCGAAGGGCTCCGGCGACGTTCGGCTCGGTCTCGCTGAGTGCCGCCTCGACCAGGGCCTCCACCGGCACCGGAACCTCGTCCGAGGAGAGGGCCGCGCGCTGGCGCACACCGGGGCTCTTCGAACCCAGTGCCTGGAGGAGCGCAACGACCTGGAGGACGCCCTCTCAGTCGACGGGGTCCGCGGCATGGATCCGGCGGAGCCGCGTGAGCAGCTCGGTCTCGGCCGCGATGCGGTCGCGCGTCTGACGGATGAGGTCGTCGACGAGTGCCGAGGGCGTGAAGCTGGGATCGTCGAGCGCGCGTCCGATCTCACGCAGCGACAGTCCCAGCGACCGCAGGCTCTCGATATGGAAGATCCGCTGGATGTCCTCGCCGGAGTACTCCCGGTATCCGGAGCCGGTACGACCCGAAGGGCGCACCAGACCGAGCGACTCGTAATGCCGGAGCATGCGGGCACTGACCCCGGACCGCCGCGCCACGTCACCGATCAACACGTCCTATCGTCCCTCCTGGCCGGACCCGCCGAGGGCCACGACGCGCTTCGCCTCCTCGATCGCGAACTCGAATCCGGCGTCCGGGTCGCGCAGCAGCCGTTGTGTGGCGAGCGCGTGCGCGCGCATGCGCGGGTCAGGGGCCGCCGTCGCAGAACGAAGAGCCGGCACGATCGCTTCACCCAGCGCGACCAGCGCCCGGCTGAGACTCAGCCGCGTCTCCCGCTCACCGCGCCCGAGCTGCGTCGCCAACACCTCGGCCAACGCGGACTCCTCGCCTTCCGGCACGAGCACGACCGCGGCCCGCCACGCGCTTCTGGCCACCTCGTCGTCGGCGTCGGACAGGAGCGTCCGTGTGATCGCCGGCCACGCCTGCCGGTCCCCGATCTTGGACAGCGTGTGCAGCGCCTGACTCCGTGCCTGCGCACGCTCCGAGCGGACTTCGCGGAGCAGCTCGGGAAGTGTCATGGACACCGGGTAGCGGGTGAGCGCCCAGGTCAGCATGTCGCGGACGAGAAACTCGGGCTCGATCGCGCATCGCTCGACGAGCTTGTCGACGAAGCGCGGGTCGGGCGTCGTGCCGACCGCCAGAGCAGTCCGCAGTCGTACGGACGAACGGCTGTCCTCCAACCCCTGGAGAACTCGTACCGCATCCCCGTCCTGTCTCGTGATCGTCATCGAGACCACCTCCCTGGCAAGCAGTGAAGACCCTGTCACCGTGTCAAGGTCAAACAGGACCGCTGCGCGAGCCCGATTGCTCGGGCCTGTCAGAAGGGGGGATCGGTGTCGCAACCGCCCAGGGACTCGCTCGCCCATGACGAACTTGCTTCCCGACCCGCAAACGGCGCATGACCTGCCGCCGCGGAAAGCGTCACCAGCCGAGCGCATCCTCGTCGGCTCGCGCGTCTCGGACCGGCATGACCGGGCGCGCGTCGTGGCAGGTGAAGCCGAGGCGGGTCAGTGCCCGGCGCATCTCACCCGTCGTGAAGTCCCTGCGGTTCAGCCTGGTGATCACTTCCCCGACCTGCATCACGGGGTAGATGCTGCGAGCGATGGTCACGGACACGCCGGTGACGGGGGCGGGCGTGATGCGGCTCATCGACTGCTCGACCTCACTCTTGGTCAGGTCGAAGGGGAAACGGGCGATGACACAGCGCATGGAGGCCTCCACAGGGGTGGGGAAGAACACCGGAGAGGCCGACCGCGCGACGGCGGTCGGACGACGGTCAGGGGGTGAGAGCGAGAACGCCCAGGGCGTATCCGTGCTCGTCGATCACGGGAGACACGTCCAGGGCACGGTCCTGCATGGCGGCTACGGCCTCGCTGAGTGCGGCCACGGACGAGGTGAACGGTCCGCGGTCGAACGGGATGTCCCGCAGGCATGTCCGGTCGCGGTACCACGAGCCGCCGCGGTGTGCGGCGAGCTGGGCCCGGGTGACAAGTCCCGCGCACCGCCCGTCTTCGTCCTGGAGGAGCAAGTGCGCTACGCGGGCACCGATGAGCACGGAAAGTGCCACGTCGACGGCCATGTGGTCGTCCACCTGCGGCCCGGGTGCGTGCATGGCGTCACGTGCGGTCAGACCGGTGCCGTCGGCCTGCCACGTTCGGGGCGGAGTCGGTGTCAAGGGCTTCTCCTCTTCGTCGGGCGGGCAGGGCGGGCGACGGTTCGTCCCGGCCGCTGGGAGCGCATCCCCGTGCTGTGGCTATGGGGTGTTCCTCGGGGCGGACCGACGGACTCGGGCGGCGGCCGGGCCGGTCCTGCCACGGCCGGCAGCCCGGCCCCGGCGACTGCGGCCGGCGGATCCCTTGCCCTCGCGTTGTTCGGCGACTGGTGGCGTGACACTGACGGGCACGCCGGAGGGGGTCCGGGCGCCGGTGATGCGATGCAGCTCAGCTTCGCCCGGGCGGATCCGGACCGTACGCGGAGCGATGCCGGCGTCGTCCATCAGACGGTCCACCGCGCGACGTTGGTGCGGCAGGACGAGGGTGACGACGGTGCCGGACTCGCCGGCGCGCGCGGTACGGCCGCCGCGGTGCAGGTAGTCCTTGTGGTCGCTCGGAGGGTCGACGTTCACGACGAGGTCGAGGCTGTCGACGTGGATTCCGCGGGCGGCGACGTTGGTGGCCACCAGGGCCGTGACGTGGCCGTCCTTGAACTGGGCGAGTGTCCGGTTGCGCTGCGGTTGGGACTTGCCGCCGTGCAGGGCCGAGGCGCGCACACCCACGGACAGCAGATGCTCGGTCAGCCGGTCCACCGCGTGCTTGGTGTCCAGGAACATGATCACTCGCCCGTCGCGGGCGGCGATCTCGGTCGCGGCGGTGTGCTTGTCGGCGTCGTGCACGTGCAGCAGATGGTGCTCCATGGTGCTGACGCTGCCCGCTGACGGGTCGACCGAGTGCACCACGGGGTCGTGGAGGTAGCGGCGCACCAGGAGGTCGATGTTGCGGTCCAAGGTGGCCGAGAACAGCAATCGCTGGCCGCCGGAAGGGACTTGGTCGAGCAGTGCGGTCACCTGCGGCATGAAGCCCATGTCGGCCATCTGGTCGGCCTCGTCCAGGACGGTGACGGCGACCTGGTCGAGTCGGCAGTCCCCCCGCTCGATGAGGTCCTTGAGACGGCCGGGCGTCGCGACGACGACCTCGGTGCCGCCGCGCAGCGCACTCGCCTGACGGCCTGTCGACATGCCGCCCACCACGGTGGCGAGTCGCAGCCGCAGGGCACGGGCATAGGGGACGAGCGCGTCAGTGACCTGCTGGGCCAGTTCCCGGGTGGGGACGAGCACGAGGGCGAGTGGCTGTCGGGGCTGGGCCCGCTGCCCGTCCAGACGGGCGAGCAGAGGCAGACCGAAGGCGAGCGTCTTGCCCGAGCCCGTGCGCCCCCGGCCCAGGACGTCCCGGCCGGCCAGCGCGTTCGGCAGCGTCGCCGCCTGGATCGGGAAGGGCACGGCAACGCCCTGGGCGCCGAGCGCGGCCAGCAGACGCGCGGGCATGTCCAGTTCGGCGAACGTCTCGACCGCCGGCAGTGGTTCGGTGAGGGTGACCGGCAGGGTGAACTCCTGTCGGCGTGTCGTGGAGCGTGCTCCTTGACCGTTCTTTCGTCCGGTCCCCGGACGAGGGCCTTGTCGGCCCGTCTCCTGCGTACGGAAGTGGCTGCCGCGAGGGGAGCCTGTCGAGCGCGTCGAATTTCTGTCTGTGCGGAAGCGGCCGGAACTGCCGCCGCTGCGACGGGTGCGGTTCATGGAGGAACCTTCCTCGATGCGGCGTATCGAGGAATTCCGTCCAGCGGCGGGCGGCCGCGCAGGATTCACAAGAATGAGCCGAAGGGAAATGCAAAAAAACCGGGTAAAGCAATGAGCTGGGGCCCGCACCCCAAGAGCGCGGGCCCCAGCCATGTGATGTGCGAGTCAGTGGCTCGCGACGGTACGCGTCAGTGTCAGGCGGGAACGATGTTCTCGGCCTGCGGGCCCTTCTGGCCCTGCGTGACGTCGAAGGTGACCTTCTGGCCTTCCTGAAGCTCACGGAAACCGGTGGTGGCGATGTTCGAGTAGTGGGCGAACACGTCGGCGCCGCCACCGTCCTGCTCGATGAAGCCGAAGCCCTTTTCCGCGTTGAACCACTTCACGGTGCCAGATGCCATATTGAATCTCCCTTGGGGGCAGGTCCGCACTCCGCACTTCGCGGAGCCGAGTCGCCGCGATGATCACCCCTCCGGAAAGATCCGGAAAGCTCTGCAAAGAAAAAAATCTCTGGCAACCAAAACTGCAACTGCTATCAGGCTAACACAGGTAAAGCGGAAGCGGTCGTGCGTTTCCGTGTTCGGTCGGTCATTCCTATCCGGCCGGAGTCTGTATTTCTGTACCGGCGAGACTAGGTATGCGCACCGTGCTCGTCCAGCTTCGGGCGCACTTCCCGGTTCAGGCGGAGGGCGTCGTCGAGCTGGTTCTCAAGGGAGATGATGCGGCACGCGGCCTCGATGGGGGTGCCCTGGTCGACCAGCTCACGGGCGCGGGCGGCGATGCGCAACTGGCGGCGGGAGTACCGGCGGTGGCCGCCTTCCGAGCGCAGTGGAGTGACCAGCCCGGCTTCGCCGACGGCCCGGAGGAAGGCGGGGGTGGTGCCGAGAACGTCTGCGGCTCGCCCCATGGTGTAGGCGGGATAGTCGTCGTCGTCGAGGTTGCCGGCGACAGGGGCGTCGTTCTCAGTGGGCATAGCACCTTCGTTTTCGGGGGCGCGGCAAGGGATCCGGGCGTGCGTGGCACCCGTGCTCCGAAGGACTCAGCGCCATCTGCCTCGTGCGACAACCCTAACTCCGGCAGGCATGAGGATGTGGTCTCGCCGTGACAGATTTCCCCGCGCGCTCAGCTCGCGAAGTGGCCCCGCTCCGATGTCAGCCCGACTGCGGACATGAGCGATTCGGCGGCCTGCTCGGTCGCCTCCGGTGGCACGACCAGCAGATCCCTGCGCCCATGGCCGGGGGCCATCAGAACGATCGTGCTCGGCAGGTGTGCCGTAGTGGTCCTGCGCAGCCGGACGGCCTGGTTGCAGACGAACATGCGGCCCGGCGCACCGGTCAACGCCGTGCCGTTCACCAGAACACTTGCGATCCGGCCCCAGGTGCGGGGCAGGCCGGAGAGCAGTGGCGGGAGTTCCGTCAGGAGATCGAAGGTGCGCGGCCACCAGGCCCCGTCGACACGGCGTGGCACGGTGCTCTCGGGCGCGAGGTACAGGCGGAGGAGAGGCGGGGCCGTTG
This sequence comes from Streptomyces sp. NPDC085866, assembly GCF_044541035.1. Taxonomy (NCBI): domain Bacteria; kingdom Bacillati; phylum Actinomycetota; class Actinomycetes; order Kitasatosporales; family Streptomycetaceae; genus Streptomyces; species Streptomyces sp. NPDC085866. The sequence continues at coordinate 632,282 of NZ_JBITSQ010000003.1, read as the reverse complement.
ACGGGAGCCGTGGTCGGTCGCTCATGAGGTGTCCCGTCGAGTGGTCAGGCGCGGTACGTCGCCCTCGGGCGGACGGTATGCCCTGGCGGTCGGGAGCGCGCTCGCGGTGAGAGGGAGGGCGGGGTGGGCCGTTCGTCCCTCCCAGGCGTCCTGCGCGCTTGCGTAGGCGGGGAAGTGGGCGAGGAGGCCGGCGTGACGGATGACCAGGTCGGTCGTGTGGTTGTCGTGGACGATGCGCATCCAGCCGCCCCGGGCGCGGCAGTCGGACCACGCCTCGCACAGTGGCGTCAGGATGCCGCAGTCGGTGAAGGTCACCTCGCTCAGGTCCACGATGAGGAGGAGCCGTCCGGGCCGGGCCGCGCGGGCCTCGGCCAGGGCGCGGACCAGTGGTGCCACGGTCTGCGTGTCCAGTTCGCCGCGTGCACGGACGATACGGCACTCCTCGAAGAGCGTGGGCGCTTCGTCCTGGGTGGTCAACGGCTCGCGCGATGAAGGTAGTTGAGGTCGGTAGGCTGTCCCTGCCGTGGGCTCCCAAGGAGCCGCGTGCCTCATTCCGTCTCCCCGGTCGTGTCCACCGGGCGACCCGTTTCGGCGAGCGCCAGCATCCGTGCGGCGGTCAGCAGGTTTTCGGGATCGGCAGCGGCGGCCAGCAGTCGGGCGGCTGTTCCGGCGGGCTCCTCGGGCGGGACGACCAGGAGCACCCAGCGTCCCACGGTGCCGCAGTCCAGGGTGATGACGTGCGTCTCGCTTCCGGGTTCGGTCGGCTCCACGGCGATCACCCCGCCGGGCGCCATGACCGTGCGCGGGGCGTCGGGCCATTCGGCGGGGTCCACGGTGACCCGTACCGCGGCGCCCGGGTCAGGCTCCAACGAGCCGACGAGCGACGGAAGTTCGATTTCCAGCGCGTCGCAGCGCGGCCACCAGGCACCGTCCAGCGGGCCATGGCTCACGTCCGGGGTGAGGGTCAGGCGGGGCAGGGGCATGCGGTACGTCTGAGCGTCGGCCGCGGGCACGCCTTCGGCCGGCGTTCTGCTGCGTTCCATCGTGCGGTCCCGTCCCGGGAGCCGTGGGACGACTGCCCGTTTCGTCACTCGCCGGGAACGGCACCGCCGAACGCGCTGCGCGAAAAGCTCTCGGTACGGTCAGGCTACTCCCTGCCGAGGACAAGCGGTCGGGTCAGTCGTCCGACTGTGTCTTCGCCGTCCTCTCCCGATCGTCCTCTTCGCTGTCGTTCTCCGCGGTGACGGCCGCGCGGGGACGGACACGACAGCGGATCCTCGTGGCTTCACGGACCCGGGTCACACCTCGTCGGCGTGAGCGTGCGCCTGGTCTGTCGATTTACTGGTCGCGAGCCAGGACCGTGCGGGTTCCGCGGTGTGCGCGGTGTCGAGGGTGAGATGGAGCCGGGTCCCTCCTTCGCGGCCGGCGGGGTAGCTGCGCTGCTCGGTCGAGGCGAAGCAGCGCCGGAGTACTTCGGCTACGCGACGGGCGACCTCCGGCGTCGCGGCGACGATGCGGACCTCGGCGTGGCTCTCGGAGGGCAAGGGCTTGTTCTCCATACGGACCTCCTGGCAGGCGACGGGTACGGACCACGAATCCGGTCGCTGCCCGACACGCCGGGCGACGGTGCGGGGGCCGCGGGCGCGTTTCCACGGCGGCCCTCGTCTGAAGGGTATGCCGGGTAAGGGGGGCCGTGCGTGCCATGGCCGTCCGGCCGCTTGCCGGTCGCCCGAGCCCGGTGGTCGCATGAGCCGGGCCGAGCCGGGAGGCGGCTACAGCTCCCGGAAGATCGGTGCCGTCGCCGGCGCCGACCGCCGCGGTCGTCGCCGGCCGCGGGGCCGCCGAGGCGGGCCCGGCCGGGAGTACGGTGGAGACACCGAGGGTACGCCGCGCACCGCCTCCGAGACCGGTGCCGTTCTCGGGGATCGGCGATGCCGGGTCGGCCTTCGTCCGCACCCGGGGCAGGGTTGGCCATGACCGCGCACGTGTTCCTCCCGACGACCTTGGCCCTCCCCACGCTCCGGCCCGCACGGGGCAGGCCGCGCACCCGCGTGCCGGGCCCGCCGAGGGCCGAGCGCAGGTCCTCGCCCCAGGTGGCAGAACGTGTCCGCCCGCTGACGCGTGGTCAGGTCGGGGACCGCCTGCAGGAGTTGGGCGACCTCTACGCGGAGCTCTCCGGTGGCGACCCATGGGCGTGGAACCAGGCGCGGGCCGCCTTTCTGCGCCATCTCGTGGCCGACGCACGACGCCCGGGGTTCTCGCTGCTGATCGCGGAGACCACCGCCCTGACCGGATGTGCCTACGGCTTTCCCGTGGACGGTGCCGGTCCGGGGTGGGAAGAGGGTTTCGACGGACATCTTCCGGGGAAACGGCTCCGCCGCGCTTCCTCCGGGCGGCTCTTCGTCGTCTCTGGAATCGTCGTCCCGCCTCGCGTACGCCGGGAGTACCGGGACCATGTCTGGAACCTCGCCCGGCGCCTGCAGCGGCGCCTGCTCGCCGACCACGGCGCCGCGCTCGGCGTCACCCTGGTGGACGCCTGGGACGACGGGACCATCGAGACACTGCGGTCCTGGGGCTGGCAGTGCGCCGGAGACGACATCCTTGCGGCCTTGCCGACCGGCCCGTTCCGCGTTCTGGTGCTGGCTCCGGGGGCATGAGCACCCCTGGCGTCGATCATGCCTCGGACCCGGTCAGGGCATGGGCAGGCGCAGGGCGAGGAGGGCGATGTCGTCGGTGCTGCCGGGGGGCATCCGGGAAGACAGCCGGTCGCACAGCGTGTCCAGAGGTTCGTGGGCGAGGGCGAGGGCATGGCGGCGCAGTCGGCCGAGACCGGTGTCCAGGTCGCTGCCGGGCACCTCGATCAGGCCGTCGGTGTAGAGCAGGAGCGTGGATCCCGGCGGCAGCGCGTGGGCGGCGCTCGGCCGATGACCGCCGGCGCTCAGGTCTGCTCCGAGGAGCAGTCCCTGCCCGGCTTCGAGGTACTGCGCGTTCCCGTCGGGGGTCAGCAGCAGGGGCGGCGGGTGCCCGGCACTGGTCCAGCGCAGCGTCCAGGGGCCGGTGTCCGGGCCTTCCACCCGGGCGAGGACGAGGGTGGCCGTCGGCACGGTCGTGATGGCGTGCATGGCGTTGTCGAGACGGTCCACGACGGCACCGGTCGGCTCGGTGTGGTCCCAGACGAGCGAGCGAAGGATGCCGTGCAACTGCGCCATGCCGGCCGCGGCGGTCAGATCGTGGCCCTCGACGTCGCCGATGACCAGGGCGAGCGTGCCATCCCTCAGGGTGAACGCGTCGTACCAGTCGCCGCCGACCTGCGAGCCGGCCGGGGCGGGCTGGTACCGGGCGGCCAGCTGGATCCGGCCGGGCTGGGGCAGCGGGGGAAGGAGGTTGCGCTGCATGGCCTCGGCGACGGCGCGCTGGCGGCCGAACCGGCGGGCGTTGTCGATGACGAGGCCGACCCGGCGGCCGATGTCGCTCACCACGTCCACATCGCCGGTGCCGAAGGGGCGTGCCGGGTCGGTGCGCACCAGTGTCAGGGCACCGGTGACCTGCCGTCTGCTGCCCAGCGGCACTGTGATGACGGATGCCGCGCCGGTTGCTCCGAGGAAGGCACTGTGCACGGCGGCCAAGGGGGAGTCGGGTGGTGCGTCCATGTCCGCCCGGTCCTGCAGGACGGGACCGCCTCCGTTCAGCACCTGCACCAGGGGCGAGTGGGCCGCATCTCCGGCCGACGGAAGTGGACCACGCCAGTCTTCCTGTCCGGCGTCACGGCCCTCGGGGCCGGTCACCGCCACCCGGTGCACCTGATGGGAGCCGACCCGTAGATCCACCACCGCCCAGTCGGCCAGGCGGGGAACCAGAAGCCGGCTCAGCCGGGCGAGGGCCTCGTCCACCTCCAGGGTCTGGCCGAGCACGTCGGTGATCTCCGCGAGGAGTGTCAACCGCTCGGTGAGACTCTCCAGAGCACTCGTATGGGCGGCTCGTTCCACCCGTTCCGCCTGTTCCGCCCGTTCCGCCCGTTCCGCCCGTTCCGCGCGTTCCCTACGGGCACGGCGGTCCGCCGCGGTCTCGACGACCAGCACGACCATGCCCTGGGAGACGCCGTCGTCCGTCAGAGGCGTGGCCGACCAGGAGATCGGGATCAGCCGTCCGTCACCCCGCAGGCACCTGTCGTCGTCCCCGCGCGCCGAACGCCCCTCGGCAAGTGCCTGCAGCAGCGGGCAGCGCTCTCGGGGGATCCGGGTGCCTCCCGGGTCCCGGTGGCACAGGTCATGCAGGTCCTGCCCGTACATCACCGCTGCCGCCCGCCCCAGCAGCCGCTCGGCGGCCGGATTGACCGCGACGATCAGTCCCGCCGGGTCCAGCACGACCACGGCCGTACCCAGCTGGTCGACCACGTGCTGCCACAGACCCGGCTCCGCTGCCGACAGCCGCCACTCCCGCTCTCCGTCGGGCCTCACGCCGTCCACCACGCCGCCGCCTTTCCCTGCACAGACCACACCGCCGCCGGGGCCTTTGGCCCCAGGGCCACGGAGACATCGGTGCCACGATGGTCCCTTTGCGAGTACCCGGCCGCGCGGTCGACACGACGGCGCCTGCGCGACACCGCTGCACTGGCTCCGACCGGTCGCTCCCGAGCGAGGAAAATCGCTGGTCATACGCACATTTTCGGGCTCGGAAGCGGAGTAGGCTGAAGGCACCGGGAGTCTTTCGCGCACCGGCTCCTACGCGGGTGTCGTTCCCGGTGATCAACAATGCCGGGGCTGTCGCAGACGAGCCCGGGGACAGGTTCGCGCCATGAACGTGACCATCAACCGTACGACACCGAGTGAGCGCGCACCTTCGCCGCCGGCCCGCTTCTCGCTGACACTGGCGCGCCCGGTTCCGGGCAGGTTGCAAGGCGCCGGTGGCCGGGAAGAGACAGACAGCGTCGATGCCCGAAGCCGGGAAGAAGCGTGGGAGACCGATGGCGGGGCATCCAGGGCGTCGGCCCTGCCGCGGCACATCGGCTTGCCAGGGCGGCCGTCCGCCCTCCGGCCAAGGGATGTGAGAGAGCCGTGACACTCATCGCCGCGGCTGTGTTGCTTGTCGCGATCGCCGTCGGAGTCGTTCTGATCCACCGGCTCAATGCTCAGCACGCCGAACGGATCGCCGCCTTCCACTATGGCGATGCCCTGCCGGGGATCGGTCGTCGGACCCGGAGGCACCGCCGGGCGGCGGTGGACGCGATCGCTCCGACGCGCCCCACCGCGACGGCGACCGCGGATGACATCGACTTCGGCACGACCGAGGACGGCGAAGGACGGCACGTCATGGCAACACTGCGCGAGCGGAAGACGTATCGCGAGAAGATCTTGCGGGCTGTGTACGAAGCCGCCGAGGGCAATCGGCTCCTGGGCGTCGACGGGGCGAAGCTCCGCGACGACCTCGGTATCCCTGAGCAGGACATGGCCGCTGCCTGTACGTATCTGGCGGGCGAAGGCTGGGTCGTCGTCGATTGGGCGAGGGGCAACACGCCCGCGATGATCACGCTGACGCACCAGGGGATCCGGCAGATGGAGACACAGGAGGAAGCACGTGGCTGAGCCGCGTTCACCGAGGCAGTGCGGCCGCCGCGGGGCGTGCGACCGGCATACGAAGGACGGGCGGACACCATGACCGACTCCGACATCTCCGGCACTTCCAGGTTCCTGCCGGACGCCGTCCACGAGTCGGTGAGACCCGGGACGGCCCTGCTGAGGCTGGAGACGACACGTGTACGCGAGGGAGTCCTGGACGGTGCCTGGTGGCCGCGGTCCCGGGACATCGGTGCCGAGCTTCCCTCGCTGATCACCGCGTTGACCGAGCATCTCGGACCTGTCACCCGCGTCGGACTCGACGCCGGCACCTGGGACGAACTGCCGACACGGCTGACGGTCGACGGCCGGGTCGTGCACATCGACTCCTTCCCGGTCGGTGACGACACCGTCCTCATCACCCGGGGGGATCGGGACCATTTCTCCCTGCTGGTGGTTCCACCGGACACGGCACCTGACGCGGCACGCGCCGCGATGGCCAGGGCCGTCCGGGCCGACAACGTCACCGAGGCCGAGCAGATCCTCATCGAGATCGACGTCGGCAGCGACCTGCCGTCTTCGCCGACCTGACACCTCCGCACCGCAGCCGCGATCCCCGCGAGCCAGGACGCTAGATGCGGGCGAACTCCTCGGTGTGCTGGGCGAATTCCTGGGCCATGGCGGCGCTGACCGTGGGCTTGGTGTCGCGGATCGTGTCCAGGTAGTCGTCGGTGGTGGGGGCGGTCCGGGTTCCGGTGTCGAAGGTGCGCTCGAACTGAGCCTGGGAGACGGTTCGCGCCACGTGGGCGATGTCGGCCGGGGTGAACCCCTCGCTGGCGGACGCCAGTGCCGCGCTGTCGGCCTCGGCGCCTGCTCGGGCCAGGTAGCTCTTCCAGAGTGCGATCCTGGCGGTGTGGTCGGGAGGGCCGAGGGGCAGCACGTAGTCGAAGCGGCCGTGCCGGAGGAAGGCCGGGTCGAGCGTGGTCACGTTGTTCGTGGCACAGACGAGCAGTCGCCCCTCCTGGCTCCGGAACCGGACGATAGCCTTGAGCAGTTCGTTGACGACGCCGACCGCGGTCGCGTCCGCACCGCTGCGTGTCCCGGCGACCTCCTCGACCTCGTCGATGAAGACGAGCACGTGGTCGAGCTGGGCGATCTCGTCGAAGCGACGGCTCAGGCCGCTCGCCAGGCCGTACTCGGCGGCCAGCCGCGCGGGGAACAGTTCGAGGAAGGGCCATCCCAGACGGCTGGCGATCGCGTGCGCGAACGTGCTCTTGCCGGTCCCGGGCGGACCGAACAGCATGACCGCCCGCGGCAGTTCCACTCCGTGCCGGGCGGCCAGTTCGGGATGGGCCAAGGGCAGGACGAGGCGGCGTTCGATGAGCTGTTTCTCCCTCTGCATGCCCGCGACCTTCTGCCACAGCCCCCCGGCCGGCAGCTCCGCTCCGAGCGAGGACAGCACCCCGGCCGACTGTGGGGTCACCGGTCCGCGCTTCGTGAAGAGGACCAGGCCCGAGCGGGCGCCGAAGCCGCAGTTGTGCAGTGCCGCGGCACCTGTCTCGCCCTCGGGCAGGCCCGCGTACACCGCTCGGACGCCGTCGGCGAAGAGCCGTTGCTCAAGGGCCGTGATCAGGGCACTGCCCAGCCCGCGTTGCCGCCAGGCAGGTGCCATGCAGATGCGCAGGATCCATGCACGGTCGCCCTCCACTCTGCTCACTGCGACGCCGACGACCACGTCGTCCGCCGTGGCCACCACCGCCGGGTGGAGGGCCTGGAGGGCCGCCACGGCGTCCGAGAGCGGGAAGAGAGGAGGCTCCCCGGTCGTCCCGCTCTCCGCATCGACGCGGACCACCGCCTCGAGATCGTCCTGGGAGTAGTCCCTGACACGCCAACCCGTCATGATCAGCTCCGCGTGTTCGGCCGTACTCCCATCATCGGCCGGTGCACGGAGGACGCGCGCGACAGGCGCCGTCATCGCGTTCGACAAGACGGCCGGCGACTACGTGGACGTGCGGTAGCAACGCGCCTGAATCGCCTGCTGCCTACTGACAGAGAGTAAAGGGCCGGCTCAGGAGCAGTTCGATCCGAGGCTGTTCCGGCGAGACCTGATCGCGGGCGCCGGCCTGATGCCCCTGGTCTGCGTCCTACCTGCCGTCTTCGTCCCGGCCGTCCTCGAAGACGAAGAGCGGTTTCGCGCCATGTGCGGGTGCTTCGGCGAGCGAGATGGCTTCAGGGAAGCGTTCGAGCGGGAACGGCTCGCCTTGGGGGATGCTCAGCACTTCATCAGCGACGAGACTGCGAACCTCGGACAGCGCGCGCAGCGCATCCGCAGGTGAGGCAGTGCCGAACCAGCGGTTCAGCCAGAAGCCACGGATTGCCTTGGTCTCGTAGATGACCGAGCGTGCCAGCAGCGGGATCGTCAGCGCTGCCGGGTCTGTCTGCCGATGGGTGGAGAGTGCGCCGTAGACCACGACAACTCCTCCCGGAGCCAACGCCTGGGACACCTGGGCACCCACCTGGCCCGCGACACAGTCGATGGCCTTGCGCACGCCGGCCGATCCTGCGATCTCGGCCACACGCTGCAACAGGTCCTCGTCCTCAGTGCAGATGACCTCGTCACCACCAAGCGCCTTGATCTCCTCGACGGCAGCGCGCCGCCGTACGACATTGATCGTGCGTATACCCAGATGCCTGGCCAGCTGAATGACGAGCCGGCCGACGGTGGAGCCCGCGGCCGTCTGCAACAACCATTCACCCGGCTGTACGTCGAGTTCGCGAGTCACCAGGAGTAACGCGGTCAACGGGTTGACGGCGAGCTGACAGGCGCTGGAATCGCTCAGTCGGTCGGGGACGGGCAGGAGCCTTCGTGTATCGGCAACAAGGTATTCCTGCCAAGTGCCGGACACATGCGGCCCGGGTACCGCCGGGACGGCAACGGCCACCACGCGCTCGCCGATCTTCAGTGCCTCGGTGTCCGGGCCCAGGGCCTCAATACGGCCCACGCATTCCATGTGACCCCCGACAGCGGGAAACTCGGGGGAGAAACCGTAGCGGCCGCGCAGTACGTGCAGATCACTGGCGTGAACCGGAGTCGCCTTCACGCGGATCAACGCCTGGCCGGCTGCTGGCGTGGGAACAGGACGGGATTCCAGCCGCAGGACATCGGCCGGCTCGCCAACCCGTCCGGCTACGAGCGCGCGCATGGATTGTGGCATGAGTGACCTTTCGTCTCTCAGCGCCAGACGAACTCGGGGGGGCGTTCTGGACAGGAACAATGCCGATGGCGGCACCCACGTCGGCGACCAGGCCCCGGACCTTTCTCCTTCGACGGAGCAGGCCCGTGCGCAGAGCGTCATCGGCGGCAGGTCCCCTCCAGGCCTTTACCGACTCGCCCACCATGATCATGTGAGCGAGCTGGGTCGTGCGGCCCGGAGTCCCCGACATCACGCTAAGCGCCACTGACAGGCTCTGCAATCCAGCCTCCGCTGACGGAAACCAGGTGGGGGCCGGCGTACGACCTGGGTACGGTCGAGCAATGCCCGAGCTGAAGCGGCTGCATGCCAGCCATGCCCCGGCGGTCCTGGCCTTCGAGCTGGCCAACCGCGCCTACTTCGCTGCCTCGGTCTCCGACCGCGGCGACGACTTCTTCGATCAGTTCACCGACCGGTACAACGCCTTGCTGGCCGAGCAGGAGGCCGGCATCTGTGCCTTCTACCTGCTCGTGGCCGAAGACGGCTCGGTACTGGGCAGGTTCAATCTGGTCGACATCGAGGACCGTACTGCGGAACTCGGCTACCGGGTCGCGCAGCACGTCGCCGGCCGCGGCGTGGCGACCGCGACGGTCCGGGAGCTGTGTCGGCCGGCGGCGGCCCGGCACGGGCTGCGCACACTGCGGGCGGCGACCGCCCACCAGAATGCCGCGTCCCAGAGGGTGCTGACCAAAGCCGGCTTCGTCCCCGTCGGGCCCGCCGACCCGGCCCACCTCGGCGGTAAGCCAGGGACCTGGTACCAGCGCGACCTGGTGCTCCAGCCGTACGGTGCGGTCCTGCCGGGAGCCGGCTGAGGGACAGTGACGGCCACCGCTGATCATCGGTGTGTGAAGACCGACGATCTTGCGGTGGCCGCAGGCCACAGCGTAGATCCTGCCCGTTGGCAGTACACCGGCATCGCCGCCCGCATGATCGACCGTGCGCTGGACGCCGGTGTCCCCGCATCCTGGGTTGCCGGCGGGAGAGCACCGTAGCCGAGCGATCAGCCCACCAGAGCCTCGTGCACCATGCGCCGCAGCTCCGGAAAGACCTTCAGCTTCTTCGGGCGTACCTGGGTCATGAACTGGACGGTCAGGTCGTTGCCCGGGTCGATCCAGAAGGCCGTGGTGGCCACGCCGGTCCAGCCGTAGGTGCCGAGGCCCTGGGGAGCCAGGGTGCGGCTGGGGTCGATGACGACGGAGACGTTGAAGCCGAAGCCGAGGCCGTCGTTGTTGCGTTCCTGGTGGGTGGGGGCGCCGAAGGTGCGCAGGTCGGTGTTGCCGGGGAGATGGTTGCGGGTCATCAGGGCGACCGTGTCGGGGGACAGGAGGCGGGTGCCGTCCAGTTCGCCGCCCCGGCGGAGCATCTCCATGAAGCGGTGGAAGTCCAGGGCCGTGGCGACCGTGCCGCCGCTGCCGGACAGGAAGCGGGGCCGGCCGCGCAGTGGCAGTCCCGGGATCGGTGTGATGCCGCCGTCCTCGGTCTCGCCGTACATCTCGGCCAGTCGCTCGGCCTGTTCGGGGGTGATGTGGAAGCCTGCGTCGGTCATGCCGAGGGGGCGGAAGATGCGCTCGGTGAAGTAGTCGTCCAGGGGTTGTGAGGAGACCACCTCGATGATTCTGCCCAGCACGTTGGAGGCGATGGAATAGTTCCACTGCGTGCCTGGCTCGAACTGCAGGGGCAGGCGCGCGTACACCTGCATCGTCTCGGCCAGGTTCGCGCCCGGCGGCACGGACGACTCCAGGCCGGCCTCGCGGTAGAGGGCGTCCACGGGGTGTTTGTAGTAGAAGCCGAAGGTCAGGCCCGCCGTGTGGGTGAGCAGATGCCGGATGAGGATCGGGCCGGAGGCGGGGCGTGTGCGTACCTCGGTGCCCGCACCGCTCTCGTACACCTGGGGGTCGGCGAATTCCGGTAGGTAGCGGTCGACCGGGTCGTCCAGGGACAGGCGGCCCTCCTCCACCAGTTGCAGCACCGCGACCGCTGTGACGGGCTTGGTCATGGAGTAGATGCGCCAGAGGGTGTCCGTCTCGACGGGCAGCCCGGCCGCGACGTTCCGGTGGCCGTACGTGGTGAGGTGCGCGACGCGGCCACCGCGGGCCACGGCCAACAGGAACCCGGGCAGGCGGCCTTCGTCGACGTGCTGGGCGAAGTGCTGGTCGAGGCGGTCCAGGGCCTTCGCGTCCAGTCCGGCCTCGTCCGGGTCGACTTCCTGTCGCAGCTGTGCCATCGCTCTCCTCCGGTCGCGTCGTACGCGCGTGCGGGCAGGCACCTGCGCCGCAACGCACACCTCATCGTCGCGCAGGAACCCCGGAACGGACCTGTTCATCAGCGGTGTGTGTGATCGACGCGACCCCGGGCCCCGGCAGCGCGCGCGCCGCCGGCACGGCGATCGCGGCCACTGCGGCGAGCACGAGCAGCGCCGTCCTCGGGCCCGCGCCCATCAGCGCGGTGCCCGCGGCCACGCCGAGGACGGGCCCGATGTTGAGCGCGGTCTGCTGCAGACCCCCTGCCACTCCGGCCACCGCCACCCGGGCCTGGCGTACGACCACATGGGTGGCCGCCACCATCACCGTGCCGAACCCGGCTCCCAGCAGCGCGAAGGCGCAGCCCTGGGCGAGCGCGCCGGTTGCCCCGGACAGGACCAGGACGCCGAGTGCGAGCAGTGCCATTGCCGTCGCTCCCGTGCGCCGTGCGCCCAGCCTGCGCAGCAGCATCGGGCACAGGGGAGCGGACCCCACCATCAGCACCGCCAACGGCAGGCTGCGCAGGGCGCTTTGGAACGGGTCGAGGCCGAGCCGGCGCTGCAGCACGTACGTCTCGACGAACAGGGTGCCGAAGAGTGAGGCCGACGCGGCGACCAGCAGGGTGAGGGCCGCCCCGACCGCGGGTGAGCGGATCACGTCAGGGGGGAGCAGGGGGCTTGTGGTGTGGCGTTCGTGCCGTACGAAGGTGGCAGCGGCGAACGCGGCAACGGCCGGCCCGGCGGCGATGGGCGCACCGGAGGCGGGCAGCGCGACCAGCGTCTGGACGAGGCAGGCCAGCGTCACGGCGAGAAGCAGTGCCCCCGGTAGGTCCAATGGGGTGCGGGGAGTTGGCTCGGGGTCCGGGTCGGGCAGGACCAGGGCCGCCAGTCCGAGGCCTGCGGCCGGTGGCACGCTCAGGAAGAACACCGCCTGCCAGCCCAGCCCGTTCACCAGTGCCCCGCCCACCAGCGGCCCCGCTGCCGCCGCCAGCCCGATCGCGCTGGTGCGTACCGCGAGCGGCATCGCCAGCCGGTCCGGCGGGAAGGCGGCCCGCAGCATCCCGAGCGTGGCGGGCTGCAGCAGCGCCCCGAACACCCCCTGCGCCGCCCGCAGTCCGATTACCCAGCCGATCGAGGGCGCCAGTCCGACACCCGCCGAGGCCGCGCCGAACCCCAGCATGCCGAGCGCGAACATCCGCCGCTGCCCGTAGCGGTCGCCGAGGCGGCCCGCGAACACCAGCAGGCTCGCCACCGCCACGAGGTACGCGGTGCTGGTCCACTGCACCTGCGCGTACGACGCGTGCAGCGTCCGCTGCAGGGAGGGCTGGGCGACCGTGAGGACTGTGCCGTCGAGGGCGACGAGTACGGCGCCCACACTGCTCACCAAGGCCAGTCGGCGGTTCACCGCCCGCCCTCCGGACCCAGGTGGGCGAGGAGGGCCGTGTCCAGCAGTGCCTTGAAGTCCGTTTCGGCCGTGGCGAGTTGAAGGCTGCCCCAGCGCCACAGCTGGGCGATGCCGTGCAGGTTCGCCCACAGGGCGCCCGCCGTGCGCCGGGCGTCCGTCTCGGGGCGGACCTGGCCGACGAGGTCCGCGAGGAGAGCGAACAGCGACAGGCTCGTTTCGCGCAGTCCCAAGTGGCCGCTCTCCAGCAGATCGTGGCGGAACATCAGCTCGTACATGCCCGGGTTGTCCAGAGCGAACTCCAGGTAGACGCGGGCCAGTTCTCGCACCTGTGCGCGTGGGTCGCTGGTGCCGTCGAGCGTCGGCCGGACCCGGTCGCCCAGATCGGCGAACCCCCGTCGGGCGATGGCGGACAGCAGTTCCAGATGGGTGGGGAAGTAGCGGCGTGGCGCCCCGTGCGAGACCCCCGCGCGGCGGGCGATCTCCCGGAGTGTCAGCGCCTGGACACCCTCGGCGGCGACCAGGTCCACGCCGATGTCGACGAGGCGGGTGCGCAGCGACGTGCCGGATTCAGTCATAGACAGTGTCTACCAGGTGTGCGTAGACGGTGTCTACTCGCGTGTCCGTGCGAGGGAATGCCCATGCCCTCGGGCCAGTTGACCCTCATATGACTCAGGACCCGACGCAGGACGCCCTGCTCAAGCTGCTCTCCGAGACGCGAGGCGGAGTGCTGGTCACGCTCAAGAGCGACGGCCGGCCCCAGCTGTCGAACGTCAGCCACGCCTACTACCCCGACGAGCGGGTCATCCGGATCTCGATCACCGACGACCGCGCCAAGACCCGCAACCTCCGCCGCGACCCCCGGGCCTCCTATCACGTCACCAGCCAGGACCGCTGGGCGTACACGGTCGCCGAGGGCACGGCCGAGCTGTCGCCGGTCGCCGAGGACCCGAACGACGAGACCGTCGAGGAGCTGGTCCGGCTCTACCGGGACGTCCTCGGCGAACATCCGGACTGGGACGACTACCGGGCCGCGATGGTCCGCGACCGGCGGCTGGTGCTGCGGCTGCCCGTCGAGCGGGCGTACGGCATCCCGACGAGCCAGGGCTGACCTACGGTGCTTCGGCGGTCCGCGCCTCGATCGCCCGCAGTACCGCCACCATGTCCTCGCCGCCGTACCCCTGCGTCACCGTCTCCTCGAACAAACTGTGGCAGACGTCGAGCAGGGGCGAGGCCAGGTGTGCCTTGCGGGCCGCCTCGGCGATGAGCCGGTTGTTCTTCAGGACGTCCTGGGCGGCCGCCTGCACCGCGAAGTCCCGCTCGCGCAGCTTGGGCGCCTTCATCCGGGAGACCCCGCTGGCCATCGGGCCCGCGTCCAGGACGTCCAGGAACAGGCGCCGGTCCAGACCCTGCCGGTCGGCGAAGTGGAAGGCCTCGGTCAGCCCGGTCACCAGGGTGATCAGGAAGAGGTTCACGGACAGCTTCATCAGCAGTGCGCCCGGCGCCTTGCCGCACGCGAAGGTCTCCCGGCACAGGGGTGCGAGCAGCGGTCGTACGACGTCCACGGCGGACTCCTCGCCGGCCAGCATCGCCACCAGTTGCCCCTGCTCCGCCGGCACCCGGGAGCCGGAGACGGGCGCCTCGACGTACCGGCCGCCGACCGCGCGGATGTCTGACTCCAGGGCGTGGGAGTACTCGGGGGAGGTCGTGCCCATGTGGACGACCACGCGTCCGGCGACCCGTGCGGCGAGGGCGGGGGTGCCGCGGCCGAGGACGGTGTCGACCGCGGCCTCGTCGGCGAGCATCAGCAGCACCACCTCGGCCCGCGCGAACACCTCGTCGGCGTCCGCCGCGACCTCGGCGCCGACCGCCCGCAACGGCGCGGTGCGCTCCGGCGTCCGGTTCCACACCACGAGGGGTGTGCCGCAGGTCGCCAGGCGCAGCGCCATCGGCTGACCCATCACTCCGAGACCGATGAAACCGACGTGCACGGGGGCCGCCCTTCCGTCTGCCGGCCGACTATGACCGCCGTCATAGTAGCGAGTGTTATGACGCTGGTCATAGGGTGAAGGCCGAGGATGAGGATGATCGGAGGTGGGCCATGGCGCAGTCGCGGCACGGGCCGCGCGAGCGGATGGTGTTCAGCGCGGCCCAGCTGATCCGGCGCGAGGGGGTCGGCTCGACCGGCATGCGGGACGTCGCCGCCCACGCCGGGGCACCGCGCGGTTCGCTCCAGCACTACTTCCCGGGAGGCAAGGAACAGCTGGTCAACGAGGCCGTTGGCTGGGCCGGGCGGTACGCCGGCAAGCGCGTCGCCCGCTTCCTCGCAGGCCTGGGCGAGCCGACGCCGAGCGGTCTGTTCGCGGCGATGGCGGCCCAGTGGACGGACGAGTACGAGACGGATGGCTTCGCCGGCGGCTGCCCGGTCGCCGCCGCGACCGTGGACGGTGCTGCCGCGGGCACCTCCACGCGCGAGGCGGCCGCCGCGGCGTTCGCGACCTGGCGCGCCCCGGTCGCCGAGGCCCTGACCGGCATGGGCGTCCCCGCCGCCCGCGCCGACTCCCTCGCCACCCTGATGATCAGCACCCTGGAGGGCGCGATTCTGATGGCCCGGGCCGAGGAGGACGTACGCCCGCTGCAGGCCGTGGTCCGCGAACTCGGGCCGCTGCTCGACGCCGCGGTGGTCTCCTCCGGGTGACGCCCGGCGCGCAGGTGCTTGTTCCGTGCGGCCTCCCGCACTAGCCTCCGCGCGTGATCAATGGGGCACATGTGGTGATCTACAGCCGTGACGCCGAAGCCGACCGGGCCTTCCTGCGGGACGTCCTCGGATGGCCGCACGTCGACGCGGGCCACGGTTGGCTGATCTTCCAGGCGCCGCCCACGGAGGTGGCCTGTCATCCGACGGAGGGCAGCCCGTCGCACGAGCTGATGCTGATGTGCGACGACCTCGACGCGACACGGGAGCAACTCGCCGAGAAAGGCGTGGAGTTCACGCAGTCGGTCGAGGAGGCTCGGTGGGGCCGGCTCACCGCGCTCCGGCTGCCGGGCGGCGGTCGGCTCGGGCTGTACGAGCCGCGCCATCCACGGCCGTAGCGCTGCGAGGGTACGGGGCGGGTGGTCGGTGCCGGCGTTCACGTCCGGATACCGGGAGTCGCCGGGGCGCGGTCGGGGCGGCTGTTGTCGGCTGTCGGACTGCCGGGCCTGCCGTGTGGAGGCGGTGCAGGCCCGGCAGCCCGGCGCGTCGTGCGGTTGCCGGCAGGTCGAAGCGGGTCAGGCCGACACCGTCTCCTGGTGTGACCCGCTGCGGCCCGCCCGTTCGCCCAGGAGTTCCGTCGGGACCGTGTGGGTCTCGCGGGCGGAGAGGGCTGCCAGGGTCGGAGGGACGCACAGAGCCGCGGTGAACAGGGCGACCGCCTGCCAGTCGTCGCCGCCGGGGCCGGCGATCTCGGCGGCGAAGGTGACCGCGAATCCCGCCACCGCGAAGCCGATCTGGGTGCCGATCGCCATGCCGGACAGCCGGACCCGGGTCGCGAACATCTCGCCGTAGAAGGCGGGCCACACGCCGTTCGCGGCGCTGTAGACGAGACCGAAGGCGATGATCCCGAGGGTCAGTGTGAGGGGGTAGGAGCCGGTGGAGATCGCCCACAGGTAGCCGGCCATCGCCGCCGCGCTGCCCACCGCGCCGATCAGGTAGACGGGGCGGCGCCCGATCCGGTCGGACAGCGTCGCCCACAGCGGGATCGCGGCCAGGGCGACCAGGTTGGCCAGGGCGCCCACCCACAGCATCGACGTGCGGGACATGCCGACCGCGTCGCTCGTGGCGTACGCGAGCGCCCACACCGTGAGGATCGTGCTCACCGAGGCGATCAGCGCGCCCGCGATCACCCGCAGCACATCCGCCCAGTGTTCCCGCATCAGCACCGCCAGCGGCAGTCGGACCACGCCCTCGGTCGCCGCCTGCCGGGCGAACGCCGGGGTCTCCTGGAGCCTGCGCCGGATGACGTAGCCGACGACGGCGACCGCCACGCTCAGCCAGAACGGCACCCGCCAGCCCCAGGACAGCAGTTGGTCCTCGGGGAGCTGGGCGATGGGGATGAAGACGAGGGTGGCGATGAGCTGGCCGCCCTGGGTGCCGCTGAGCGTGAAGCTGGTGAAGAAGCCCCGCCGGTCCGGTGGCGCGTGCTCCAGGCTCATCGAGCTGGCACTGGCCTGCTCACCGGCGGCCGATATGCCCTGCAGGACCCGGCACAGCACCAGCAGCACCGGAGCGAGGGTGCCGACCTGCGCGCGGGTCGGCAGACAGCCGATCAGGAACGTCGACAGACCCATCAGGATCAGCGTGAACACCATGATCTTCTTGCGCCCGAGCCGGTCCCCGACGTGCCCGAGGAACAGGGCGCCGATGGGCCGGGCCGCATAGGCCACCCCGAACGTGGCCAGCGACAGCAGGGTCGCGGTCGCCGGGTCGGAGGCGTCGAAGAACACCTTCGGGAAGATCAGCGCGGCGGCGCTGCCGTAGATGAAGAAGTCGTAGTACTCGAGCGCGCTGCCGATCCAGGCGGCGGTGGCGGCCTTCCTCGGCTGGCCGGGTGGGGCCTCGGCGGCGGGCGCGGGGGTGGGGACGGACACGGCGGTGCTCCTTCGGGGGAACTCCACCCTGCGGAGGGGCGGAGTGGGCGGCGGGGCGGAGGGCCGGATCTCGGCAGCTAATTAACCCACTGGATAGTTAGTTGTGGTGGGTGGGATGTTGCGCCCGCGTTTCCGCCGTGTCAAGAGGTCGTGCGTGAGCCGGTCGGTGCGCGTCGGTCCGCGTCAGTCGGTGGCTCGTTCCGCGGTGAGGTAGGCGATCACCATGTCGCCGAGCATGGTCCGGTAGTGCTCGCGCTGCGCCGGGTCCACCAGGTCGCGGCCGAACAGGGCGCCGAAGGTGTGCCGGTTGGCGACCCGGAAGAAGCAGAACGAGCTGATCATCGCGTGCAGGTCGACGGCGTCGACTTCGGCCGTGAACAGCCCGGAGTCCTGTCCGGCGGCCAGGATCCGGCGGATCACGTCCAGCACCGGGGAACCCATCCGCCCGAGCTTCTCGGAGGCCGCGATGTGCTCGGCTCCGTGGATGTTCTCGATGCTGACCAGGCGGATGAAGTCCGGGTGCTGCTCGTGGTGGTCGAAGGTCAGCTCGGCCAGGCGCCGGATCGCCGCGACCGGGTCCAGGTGCTCGACGTCCAGCCGCTGCTCGACCTCGCGGATCACGCCGTACGCACGCTCCAGCACGGCCGTGAACAGCTGCTCCTTGCCGCCGAAGTAGTAGTAGATCATCCGCTTGGTGGTGCGGGTGCGGGCCGCGATCTCGTCCACCCGGGCGCCGTCGTAGCCGGCCCGTGCGAACTCCTGCGTGGCCACGTCGAGGATCTCGGCCTGGGTGCGGAGGGCGTCACGCGTCCGCCCGCCGGGGTGTACCGGTTCTTCGACGCTGGTCATCGGGTTCCTTCGGGCATGGGGCCAGTGCCGGTGATTGTAGAAGCAGGGCCCGGAGCAGGACCCGCCGGACCGGCCCGGCCTTTCCGAAGCGGGCGGAGACTGATATAGCTAACGTACTAGTTCGTACATTAGTGAGTCGTACCAGGAGGTCCCCGTGGCCAAGGACGCGTATCTCGTCGGGCTGATCGGTTCCGGCATCGGCCCGTCGCTCAGTCCCGCGCTGCACGAACGCGAGGCCGATCGCCAAGGGCTGCGCTACCTCTACCGGCTCATCGACATCGACGCGCTCGGCATGCCGCCCGAGGCCGTGGGGGATCTCGTCCGGGCGGCCGGTGACCTGGGCTTCGACGGGCTCAACATCACCCACCCGTGCAAGCAGCTCGTCATCGAGCACCTCGACGCGCTCGCCCCGCAGGCCGAGGCGCTCGGCGCGGTCAACACGGTCGTCCTCGAGCCGGACGGGCGAGCGGTCGGGCACAACACGGACGTCACGGGCTTCGCCGCGTCCTTCGCGCGCGGCCTGCCCGACGCACCCCTGCGGGAGATCGTGCAGCTCGGCGCCGGCGGAGCGGGCGCGGCCGTCGCCCACGCCACCCTCACCCTCGGCGCCGAGCGGGTCACGGTCGTCGACGCGCTGCCGGAGCGCGCCGCCGCCCTCGCCGCGTCCCTGAACGGGCACTTCGGCGCCGGCCGGGCGGCTTCCGCGCCCCCGGAGCGCCTCGCGGACCTGCTGTCCCGCGCCGACGGCCTCGTCCACGCGACCCCCACCGGCATGGCCGCCCACCCCGGCCTGCCCCTGCCCGCGGACCTCCTGCACCCCGGGCTGTGGGTCGCCGAGGTCGTCTACCGCCCGCTGGAGACCGAACTGCTGCGCACGGCGCGGGCGGCCGGCTGCGCGGTGCTGGACGGGGGCGGGATGGCGGTCTTCCAGGCCGCTGACGCCTTCCGCCTGTTCACGGGCCGTGAGCCCGATACGGTCCGCATGCTGGCGGACATCACGGAACTGGCCGGCGCGGAGTACTCCGCGGGGCGGGCGGTCTGACGCGGGGCAGGCGCTATGACGCGGGTCAGGCGGCGTACAGGGGCGGGCCGCGGTCTGACGCGGGGCAGGCGCTATGACGCGGGTCAGGCGGCGTACAGGGGCGGGCCGTCCACGGCTGGTCGCGCCCACGCGGCCGAGCCGCGGGATGTCATGCGGTGGCGCCCACGCGGCCGAGGCGCCGGGTGCCACGCAGCCGGGGCAGGCCGGCCGGGCCACGGTGGCCGAGCACCCCGGCTCGACCGTGGACGCATACGAACACATACGAACACATACGGACGCGGTGGCTGCGGTCGGCGCCGGTACGCGCGTCGGACAGCCCCCGTACGTCGGTGAGCCGGAGGCAGGCCGTGTTCGCACCCCGTGAGGGCGCCCCGGGCAGCGGCTCGCCCCCGGTGAGAGCCCGCCAAGCAGCAGGTGTGCCCGCGGTGAGACCTCGGTGAGACCCGGCCCCGCCTCGGCCACCGGCCCCGCAGCCCCGGCCGATACTCACCACGGTGCGAGGCGTGCCCAGCGTCCCGGACCGTGACATCCCCGGGATGCCTGGAAGGCCGTACATGCCGAGCCCCGCCAGCAAGCCACTCCTCGTCCGCCATGCCCCACCGCCCATACCCACCACGGCCGTACGCACCGGCGCCGACCGCTACGAGCGCCCGGTGCTGGCGGCCCTCGCCGCGCTCACGGCCGTGTTGTGTCTGTGGGGGCTCGGCAACAGCGCCTACCACGCCTTCTACGCGGCCGCCGTACGCAGCATGACCGACAACCCGGTCGCCTTCTTCTACGGCTCCTTCGACCCGGCGAACTCCATCACCCTGGACAAGCTGCCCGGGTTCCTGTGGCCGCAGGCCCTCTCCGCGCTGCTGTTCGGATTCCACCCGTGGGCGCTGGTGCTGCCGCAGGCGCTGGAGACGGTGGCCTGCGTGCTGCTGCTCCACGTCCTGGTGCGCCGCTGGGCCGGGGTGCCGGCCGGGCTGCTCGCCGCCGCGTTCCTCGCGCTGACGCCGGTGACCGTGGGCCTGGGCCGTTCGGTCACCGAGGACGCGCCGTTCGTGCTGCTCCTGCTGCTGGCCGCCGAGGCCACCTGGCGGGCCACCGTGCACGCCCGGCCGCGCACCCTGCTGCTCGCCGCGTTCTGGGTGGGGCTCGCCTTCCAGTGCAAGATGCTGGAGGCGTGGGCGGTGCTGCCCGCCCTGGCCGTGACCTATGCCGTCGCCGCCCCCACCACGCTCCGCCGCCGCGTCGGCCATCTCGCCCTGGCCGCAGCGGTCATGGTCGTGGTGTCGCTGTCGTGGATGCTGGTGGCCGCGTTCACCCCGTCCGGGGCCCGCCCGTACCTCGACGGCACCACCGACGACTCGCCGTTCGGGATGGTCGTCGGCTACAACTTCCTGACACGCTTTCATGCCGTCGGCGTCGACGCGGCCGGCACCGGCAGCATCGTCGCGAGCCGGGCGGCCCACGGCGGCCACCGGCTGCCGCCCGGCATGGGCGACGGCGTCTGGAAGATGTTCGGCCCGGGCCTGGCCACCCAGACGGGCTGGCTGTACCCGCTCGCCGCGTTCGGCCTCGTCGGCGGGCTGCTCGCGCTGCGCGGGCGGGGCCTGCCGCGCACGGACCCGCTGTTCGCCGGGTTCCTGCTGTGGGGCGTGTGGCTGGCGACCTTCTTCCTGGTGTTCAGCTTCGGCAGCGTGACCGGCCACACCTACTACATGGGCGTGGTCGCGGTGGCCGTGTGCGCGCTCGCCGCGGCCGGGATCGCGCGGGCGCGACGCAGTCGTGTGCTGCCGGTGGTGCTGCTGGTCAATGTCTTCTGGTGCGCGGCCCTGACGCTGTGGTACCCGCGGTTCTTCGCCTGGTCGGCGGCGTACGCCGTGGCCCTGGGCCTGCTCGCGCTGCTCCTGGCCGGCGCGCGCCGGCCGGCCGCACTCGCCGTCGGCGTCTGTGCCGTCCTGCTGATCCCGGCCGTGTGGTCGGCCTCCGCGCTGTCCCTGCGCTACAACCAGCCCGGCGGCTTCGGCCGGGTCGGCCCCACCAGCACCCGCACCGGCTCCGTGCTGTCCACGCTCGGCCCCGAGCGGCAGCGGCTCCTCGCCTACCTGACCGCGCACCGCGACGGCGCCCGCTACCTGGCCGCGGTCCCCGGCTGGCAGGCCGCCGCGCCCTACGTCATCGCCGCCGACGCGCCCGTGCTGCCGATGGGCGGCTTCACCGGCCGCGTCCCGTACCCGGCACCGGCGGCCTTCCACCGCCTGATCGGCTCCGGGCGGCTGCGCTACGTCGTCCTGTCGCGCGCCGACCTGCGCCCCGGCGCCCGTACCGCACGCGTCCCGGCCGCGACCCTGGTGCGCTGGACCACCGCCCACTGCCGGCTCGTCCCGCCCGCCGCCTACGACCCCGGCGACCGGACCCGGCTGCTGTACGACTGCGGCCCGGGTCACTCGGGGTGACCCGGGCCGCGGAAAGTGGCTGCTACGGGCGTCGGTTCCACTCGGCGACGACCGGCCGTCCGTGCTCCGTGGAGAGCCGGCTGACCGTGCCGGTCGCCAGCTGGAACAGCCTGCCCTCGGCAGGCGGCAGACCCAGCCGGCGGGCGGCGAGCACCCGCAGGAAGTGGGCGTGCGCGACCAGGATCACGTCACCGGTGTCCGTGGCGAGCGCCTTCTCCACCCGGGCCAGCACCCGGTCGGCGCGCGCCCCGATCTGCTCGGGCGACTCGCCGGGGCGCCCTTCGGGGCCGGGCGGTACGCCGTCGGTCCACAGGTCCCAGTCGGGGCGGGTGCGATGGATGTCGACCGTGGTGACACCCTCGTAGCCGCCGTAGTCCCACTCGTGGAGATCCGGGTCGGGTACGGCCCCGGTCAGGCCGGCCAGTTCGGCGGTGCGTATCGCGCGGTCCAGCGGGCTGGTCAGCGCGAGGGCGTAGGTCCGTTCGGTGAGGAGCGGGGCGAGGGACTTGGCCTGTTCCTCACCGTGCGTGGTGAGGGGCAGGTCGGTCCAGCTGGTGTGCTGTCCCGACACGCTCCACTCCGTCTCGCCGTGGCGGACCAGCAGGAGGTCCCCCACGGCCGCTCAGCCCTTGGTCTCTACGGCGTGCCCGCCGAACTGGTTGCGCAGCGCGGCGATCATCTTCATCTGCGGGGAGTCGTCCTGCCGGGAGGCGAACCGGGCGAACAGCGAGGCGGTGATCGCGGGCAGCGGCACCGCGTTGTCGATGGCGGCCTCGACCGTCCAGCGGCCCTCGCCGGAGTCCTCCGCGTACCCGCGCAGCTTCTCCAGGTGCTCGTCCTCGTCCAGGGCGTTGACCGCGAGGTCCAGCAGCCAGGAACGGATGACGGTGCCCTCCTGCCAGGAGCGGAACACCTCGCGGACGTTCTCCACCGAGTGGACCTTCTCCAGCAGCTCCCAGCCCTCGGCGTAGGCCTGCATCATGGCGTACTCGATGCCGTTGTGGACCATCTTCGAGAAGTGCCCGGCGCCGACCCGGCCGGCGTGGACGTAGCCGTAGGGGCCCTCCGGCTTGAGCGCCTCGAAGATGGGCTTCAGGCGCTCCACGTGCTCCTTGTCGCCGCCGACCATGAGCGCGTAGCCGTTCTGCAGGCCCCACACACCGCCGGAGACACCCGCGTCGACGAAGCCGATGCCCTTGATGCCGAGTTCGGCGGCGTGCTTCTCGTCGTCCGTCCAGCGGGAGTTGCCGCCGTCCACGACCACGTCGCCGGGGAAGAGCAGGTCCTTGAGTTCGTCGATGACCGTCTGGGTGGCGGTGCCGGCCGGGACCATCACCCAGATGGTGCGCGGCGCGTCGAGCTGCTGGACCAGTTCCTCGAGGCTCTTGACGTCGGAGACCTCCGGGTTGCGGTCGTAGCCGAGGACGGTGTGGCCGGCGCGGCGGATCCGCTCGCGCATGTTGCCGCCCATCTTGCCGAGACCGATGAGACCGAGCTGCATGATCAGTTCACTTCCTGAGATTGCGGTAGGCGGCGACGAGGGCCGTGGTGGACGGGTCGAGACCGGGCACGTCCGCGCCGGTGGTCAGGGCGGGCTCGATGCGCTTGGCGAGGACCTTGCCCAGCTCCACGCCCCACTGGTCGAAGGAGTCGATGTTCCAGACGGCGCCCTGGACGAACACCTTGTGCTCGTAGAGCGCGACCAGCTGGCCGAGCACGGACGGGGTCAGCTCGCGCGCGAGGATCGTGGTGGTGGGGTGGTTGCCGCGGAAGGTGCGGTGCGCCACCTGCTCCTCCGGCACGCCCTCCGCGCGGACCTCCTCGGCCGTCTTGCCGAAGGCGAGGGCCTGGGTCTGGGCGAAGAAGTTGGCCATCAACAGGTCGTGCTGGGCCTTGAGTTCACCGCTCAGCTCGGCGACCGGCTCGGCGAAGCCGATGAAGTCCGCCGGGATCAGCTTGGTGCCCTGGTGGATGAGCTGGTAGTAGGCGTGCTGTCCGTTCGTGCCGGGCGTGCCCCACACGACCGGGCCGGTCTGCCACTCCACCGGGTCGCCGGCCCGGTCCACCGACTTGCCGTTGGACTCCATGTCCAGCTGCTGGAGATAGGCGGTGAACTTGGAGAGGTAGTGGCTGTACGGCAGCACCGCGTGCGACTGGGCGTCGTGGAAGTTGCCGTACCAGATGCCCAGCAGGCCCAGGAGCAGGGGCGCGTTGGACTCGGCGGGCGCGGTGCGGAAGTGGTCGTCGACCAGGCGGAAGCCGTCGAGCATCTCCCGGAACCGGTCGGGCCCGATGGCGATCATCAGGGACAGGCCGATCGCGGAGTCGTAGGAGTAGCGGCCGCCGACCCAGTCCCAGAACTCGAACATGTTGGCCGTGTCGATGCCGAACTCGGCAACCTTCTCGGCGTTCGTGGACAGGGCCACGAAGTGCTTTGCGACCGCCTTCTCTTCGCCGTCAAAGGCCTTCAGCAGCCAGGAGCGGGCCGAGGTGGCGTTGGTGATCGTCTCGATCGTGGTGAACGTCTTGGACGCGACGATGAACAGGGTCTCCGCCGGGTCCAGGTCGCGGGTGGCCTCGTGCAGGTCGGCGCCGTCCACGTTCGACACGAACCGGAACGTCAACTCCCGTGCCGTGAAGGCGCGCAGGGACTCGTAAGCCATCGCCGGGCCGAGGTCGGACCCGCCGATGCCGACGTTGACGACGTTGCGGATCCGCTTGCCGGTGTGGCCGGTCCACTCGCCCGAGCGGACCCGCTCGGCGAACCCGGCCATCTTGTCCAGGACGGCGTGCACACGCGGTACGACGTTCTCGCCGTCGACCTCGACCACCGCGTCCCGCGGGGCGCGCAGCGCGGTGTGCAGGACGGCCCGCCGCTCGGTGATGTTGATCCTCTCGCCGCGGAACGTGGCGTCCCGCAGCGCGAATACGCCGGTTGCGGTGGCGAGTTCCTGGAGGAGCGCCAGGGTCTCGTCGGTGATCAGGTGCTTGCTGTAGTCGATGTGCAGATCGCCCACCCGGACGACGTACCGCTCGGCGCGGCCGGGGTCCGTCGCGAACAGCTCACGCAGGTGCGGCTGCCCCTCGGCGCGGTGGTCGGCGAGGGCCGTCCATTCCGGCCGGCGGGTGAGCTTGGGGAAGTCTGACGGTGCGTCGGACATCTCAGGCGTTCTCCTTGGCGGCCACGCCCTTGAGGGCGATGGCGTACATCTCGTCGGCGTCGAGGCGGCGCAGCTCCTCGGCGATGAGTTCGGAGGTGCCACGGACCTTCAGAGCGAGGGTGCGCGGCGGCTGGCCGGGCAGGGTGAGCGTCGCGAGGGGGCCTTCGGGCCGGTCGATGACGATCTCGCCGTTCGCGGTGCCGAGGCGTACGGCCGTGACGACCGGGCCCGCGGTGACCACGCGGTCCACCCGGACGTGCAGGCGGGCCTCCAGCCAGCGGGCGAGGAGTTCGGCGCTGGGGTTGTCCGCCTCGGCCTCCACGGCCGCCGACGTGACCTTCTCGCGGGCCTGGTCCAGGGCCGCGGCCAGCATGGACCGCCACAGCGTGAGCCGGGTCCAGGCGAGGTCGGTGTCGCCGGGCGCGTAGTTGCCGGCCCGGGTCTCCAGGACCTCCATCGGCCGTTCGACCGCGTACAGGTCGGTGATCCGGCGCTGGGCGAGCGCGCCGAGCGGGTCCTTGGACGGGGTGTCCGGAGCGTCCACCGGCCACCACACGACCACCGGGGCGTCCGGCAGCAGCAGCGGCAGGACCACGGAGCCGGCGTGGTCGGACACTTCGCCGTAGGTCCGCAGCACGACGGTCTCGCCGGTGCCGGCCTCCGAGCCGACCCGGACCTCGGCGTCCAGCCGCGAGGCGGTGCGGTCGCGCAGGGTGCGGGCGTGCCGCTTGATGACGACCAGGGTGCGCGAGGGGTGCTCGTGCGAGGCTTCCTCGGCGGCCTTGATCGAGTCGTAGGCGTTCTCCTCGTCCGTGACGATGACCATCGTCAGGACCATGCCCACGGCAGGGGTGCCGATGGCGCGGCGGCCCTGCACCAGCGCCTTGTTGATCTTGCTTGCCGTGGTGTCGGTCAGGTCGATCTTCATGGCCTGCGCCAGCTCCGTCCGTCTCGTGCGAGCATCTCGTCGGCTTCCCTCGGTCCCCAGCTGCCCGATGCGTACTGCGCCGGCCTGCCGTGCGCCGCCCAGTACTCCTCGATCGGGTCGAGGATCTTCCAGGACTCTTCCACTTCCTGGTGACGGGGGAACAAATTGGCGTCGCCGAGCAGTACGTCCAGGATGAGCCGCTCGTACGCCTCCGGGCTCGACTCGGTGAACGACTCGCCGTAGGCGAAGTCCATGGACACGTCCCGGATCTCCATCGAGGTGCCCGGCACCTTCGAGCCGAACCGGACGGTCATGCCCTCGTCGGGCTGGACGCGGATGACGATCGCGTTCTGGCCCAGCTCCTCGGTGGCGGTGGAGTCGAACGGGGAGTGCGGGGCCCGCTTGAAGACCACCGCGATCTCGGTGACCCGGCGGCCGAGCCGCTTGCCGGTGCGCAGGTAGAACGGGACGCCCGCCCAGCGGCGGTTGTCGATGCCCAGCTTGATCGCGGCGAAGGTGTCGGTCTTCGACTTGGGGTCGATGCCGTCCTCCTCCAGGTAGCCGACGACCTTCTCGCCGCCCTGCCAGCCGGCCGCGTACTGGCCGCGCACGGTGTGCTTGCCCAGCTCCTGCGGCAGCCGCACCGACTTGAGCACCTTCAGCTTCTCGGTGAGCAGCGCCTCCGCGTCGAACGCGATGGGCTCCTCCATGGCGGTGAGTGCCATCAACTGCAGGAGGTGGTTCTGGATGACGTCACGGGCCGAGCCGATGCCGTCGTAGTAGCCCGCGCGGCCGCCGATGCCGATGTCCTCGGCCATGGTGATCTGCACGTGGTCGACGTAACTGCGGTTCCAGATCGGCTCGTACATCTGGTTGGCGAAGCGGAGCGCCAGGATGTTCTGGACGGTCTCCTTGCCCAGGTAGTGGTCGATCCGGAAGACCTGGTCGGGCTCGAACACGTCGTGCACGACCGCGTTCAGCTCCTGGGCCGACTTCAGGTCGTGGCCGAACGGCTTCTCGATGACCGCCCGGCGCCAGGAGCCCTGCGGCGGGTTGGCCAGGCCGTGCTTCTTCAGCTGCTGCACGACCTTGGGGAAGAACTTCGGCGGCACGGAGAGGTAGAAGGCGAAGTTGCCGCCGGTGCCGCGGGAGGCGTCCAGCTCCTCGACGGCCTGCTTCAGCTGCTTGAAGGCGGTGTCGTCGTCGAAGTCGCCGGGGATGAACCGCATGCCCTCGGCGAGCTGTTGCCACACCTCCTCGCGGAACGGGGTGCGGGAGTGCTCGCGCACCGCGTCATGGACGACCTGTGCGAAGTCCTGGTCCTCCCAGTCGCGGCGGGCGAAGCCGACGAGGGAGAAGCCCGGCGGCAGCAGGCCGCGGTTGGCCAGGTCGTACACGGCCGGCATCAGCTTCTTGCGGGACAGGTCGCCGGTCACACCGAAGATGACCAGACCGGAGGGGCCCGCGATCCGCGGGAGCCGGCGGTCGCGGGCGTCGCGCAGCGGGTTGTCCCAGTCGGTGGCCGGGGCGTCCGGGACGCCGACCAGCGCGGCGGGAGGCGTCTCGGGCTCCGGAGCATTGGTCGTCATTACGCGTCAACTCCCTTGCTGTCCAGGGACTTGGTGACGGCGTCCAGCAGCTCCTGCCAGGCCGTCTCGAACTTGGCGACGCCTTCGTCCTCCAGCTGCTGGACGACCTCGTCGTAGGAGATGCCGAGCCGCTCCACGGCGGCGAGGTCGGCGCGGGCCTGCGCGTAGCCGCCGGTCACCGTGTCACCGGTGATCTCGCCGTGGTCGGCGGTGGCCTTCAGGGTGGCCTCCGGCATCGTGTTCACGGTACCGGGCGCGACCAACTCGTCCACGTACAGCGTGTCCTTGTACGCGGGATCCTTCACGCCGGTGGAGGCCCACAGCGGGCGCTGCTTGTTCGCCTTGTCCGCCGCGAGCGCCTGCCAGCCCTCGGAGGCGAAGACTTCCTCGTACGCCTCGTAGGCGAGCCGCGCGTTGGCGAGCGCCGCCCGGCCCTTGAGCGCGAGGGCCTCGTCGGTGCCGAGGGCGGTCAGCCGCTTGTCGATCTCGCTGTCCACGCGGGAGACGAAGAAGGAAGCCACCGAGTGGATCCGCGACAGGTCCAGGCCCCGCTCGCGGGCCTTCGCCAGGCCGGCCAGGTAGGCGGCCATGACCTCGCGGTAGCGCTCCAGGGAGAAGATCAGCGTCACGTTCACACTGATGCCGAGGCCGATGACCTCGGTGATGGCCGGAAGGCCCGCCTCGGTCGCCGGGATCTTGATCATCACGTTGGGGCGGTCGACCAGCCAGGCCAGCTGCCTGGCCTCGGCGACCGTCGCCATGGTGTGGTGCGCGAGGCGGGGGTCGACCTCGATGGAGACCCGGCCGTCGCGGCCACCGGTGGCGTCGTACACCGGACGCAGGATGTCGGCGGCCGCGCGCACATCGGCGGTCGTCATCATCCGCACGGCTTCTTCGACCGTGACACTCCGTACGGCGAGGTCGGTCAGCTGCTCCTCGTAGCCCTCGCCGGAGCCTATGGCCGCCTGGAAGATCGACGGGTTGGTGGTGACGCCGACGACGCCACCGCTCTTCACCAGCTCGGCCAGGCCGCCCGACGTGATCCGCTTGCGCGACAGGTCGTCCAGCCAGATCGACACGTCCTCGTCGGCGAGGCGCTCGAGGGCTCCCGGGGTCGCGATTGCTTCGGTCACAGTGATCATCTTTCTAGTCGCGTCGGTATCAGGCGCGCGCGGCGGCCAGCGATTCGCGGGCAGCGGCGGCGACGTTCTCGGGGGTGAAGCCGAACTCGGCGAACAGTGTGGTCGCATCGGCGGAGGCACCGAAATGTTCCAGTGAGACAATCCGACCTGCGTCGCCCACGAACCGGTACCACGTCAGACCGATACCGGCCTCGACGGCGACACGGGCCTTCACGGCCGGCGGCAGCACGCTCTCGCGGTAGGCGCGCGGCTGCTCCTCGAACCACTCCACGGACGGCATCGACACCACCCGCGTGCCGATCCCCTCGGCCTCCAGCCGCTCCCGCGCGGCGACGGCCAGCTGCACCTCGGATCCCGTAGCGATGATGATCACCTCCGGGGTCTCGGTCGAGGACTCGCGCAGCACATAGCCGCCCTTGGCCGCGTCCTCGTGGGGCGCGTACACCGGCACGCCCTGGCGGGTGAGTGCGAGCCCGTGCGGTGCCGGGGCGGTGGCGTGCCTCTTCAGGATCTCGGCCCAGACGACCGCGGTCTCGTTGGCGTCCGCCGGGCGGACGACGTTCAGGCCCGGGATCGCGCGCAGCGAGGCCAGGTGTTCGACCGGCTGGTGGGTGGGCCCGTCCTCGCCGAGGCCGACGGAGTCGTGCGTCCACACGTACGTCACGGGCAGCTGCATCAGCGCCGACATCCGGACGGCGTTGCGCATGTAGTCGGAGAAGACCAGGAAGGTGCCGCCGTAGACGCGGGTGTTGCCGTGCAGGGCGATGCCGTTCATCTCCGCGGCCATCGAGAACTCGCGGATGCCGAAGTGGACGGTTCGGCCGTACGGGTCCGCCTCGGGCAGCGGGTTGCCCTTGGGCAGGAAGGAGCTGGTCCTGTCGATGGTGGTGTTGTTCGAGCCGGCCAGGTCGGCGGAGCCGCCCCACAGCTCGGGGAGGACCGGGCCGAGCGCCTGCAGCACCTTGCCGGAGGCGGCACGGGTGGCGACGGACTTGCCCTCCTCGAAGACCGGCAGGGCGTCCTGCCAGCCCTCGGGCAGCTCACCCTTGCTGATCCGGTCGAACAGCTGGGCCCGCTCCGGGTCGGCCGTGCGCCACTCGGCGATCCGCTTGTCCCAGGCCGCGTGCGCCTCGGCGCCTCGGTCCAGGGCTCGGCGGGTGTGATTCAGGACCTCGTCGGTGACCTCGAAGGACTGCTCCGGGTCGAAACCGAGGACGCGCTTGGTGGCCGCGATCTCGTCCGCGCCGAGCGCGGAGCCGTGGGAGGCCTCGGTGTTCTGCGCGTTCGGGGCCGGCCAGGCGATGATCGTGCGCATCGCGATGATCGAGGGCCGCTCGGTCTCGGCCTGCGCGGTCTTCAGCGCCGCGTACAGGGCGGGCACGTCCACGTCGCCGTCGGCGGTGGGCTCGATGCGCTGGGTGTGCCAGCCGTAGGCCTCGTACCGCTTCAGCACGTCCTCGGAGAAGGCGGTCGCGGTGTCGCCCTCGATGGAGATGTGGTTGTCGTCGTAGAGGAAGACCAGGTTGCCGAGCTTCTGGTGGCCCGCCAGGGAGGAGGCCTCGGCGGAGACGCCCTCCTCCAGGTCGCCGTCGGAGACGATCGCCCAGACGGTGTGGTCGAAGGGGGAGGTGCCCTCGGGGGCCTCGGGGTCGAACAGGCCGCGCTCGTAGCGGGCGGCCATCGCCATGCCGACGGCGTTGGCGACGCCCTGGCCGAGCGGGCCGGTGGTGGTCTCGACGCCGGCGGTGTGCCCGTACTCCGGGTGGCCGGGCGTCTTCGAGCCGTGGGTGCGGAACGCCTTCAGGTCGTCCAGTTCCAGCTCGTACCCGGCGAGGAAGAGCTGGGTGTAGAGGGTCAGCGAGGTGTGGCCGGGGGACAGCACGAAGCGGTCACGGCCGGTCCACTCCGGGTCGGCCGGGTCATGTCGCATCACCTTCTGAAAGATCGTGTACGCGGCAGGGGCCAGGCTCATTGCGGTTCCCGGGTGGCCGTTGCCGACCTTCTGCACCGCGTCAGCCGCGAGAAGTCGGGCGGTGTCCACGGCACGCCGGTCGAGGTCGGTCCACTCGAAGCCGTCGGATGTCTGCGTGCTCATCTTCAAGAAGTCCTCGTTCAGTGCGGGATCGCTGGCTGGACGCGTTCAAAACTAAAAGTCTGACTTTTTAGAGGGAAGGGAGAGGTGTGTCAGCCTGTGGTGAATCTGGGACAGCGAACGGGCGACAGGGCGGCACGATCAAGACATGGCGGACAGAACGCATCAAGGCGACGGTGAGGGCATCAGGACCTTCCCCTTCCCGACCGAGCTGGCCGTCGGCGGTGTCGGCATGCAGGTCGGCCCCATGGGGACCGACCACAGTTGGCACGTCGACGCGCCGCTGCATCGCGTCCACCGCATCGACTTCCACGTCGTCATGCTCTTCACCGGGGGCCCCGTACGGCACATGATCGACTTCGCCGAGTACGAGGCGTCGGCCGGCGACCTGCTGTGGATCCGCCCCGGACAGGTCCACCGGTTCTCCCGGACCAGTGAGTACCGCGGCACCGTCCTGACCATGCAGCCCGGCTTCCTGCCCCGCGCCACCGTCGAGGCCACCGGCCTCTACCGCTACGACCTGCCCCCGCTGCTGCACCCCGACCCGGCACGGCTGGCCGCCCTGCAAGCGGCCCTCGACCAGCTGCGCCGCGAGTACGAGGACACCGCGACGCTCCCGCTGAGCCTGCACACGGCCGTGCTCCGGCACACGCTGACCGCGTTCCTGCTGCGTCTGGCCCATCTCGCGGCCAGTTCGGCGGAGTCGTCCCGGGAGCAGGCGGACACCACCTTCACCCTCTTCCGGGACGCGGTGGAGCAGGGCTTCGCGACCAACCACAGCGTCAGCGCGTACGCCGACGCGCTCGGTTACTCCCGCCGCACCCTCGTCCGCGCGGTCCGCGCGGCCACCGGTGAGACGCCGAAGGGGTTCATCGACAAGCGGGTGGTCCTGGAGGCCAAGCGCCTGCTCGCCCACACGGACATGCCGATAGGCCGCGTCGGGGCGGCCGTGGGCTTCCCCGACGCGGCGAACTTCTCCAAGTTCTTCCATCTGCACACCGGCGTCCCGCCGGCGGCGTTCCGGGCGGAGCTGCGGTAGCGCCTCGGCGTTACTTGGACTCGACCCGTCCGAGCGGGCTCGGGCCGGCCGCCAGCGCTTCACACGCCGCCTGCCAGGCGGGGTCCCCGGGGTTGAGCCGGCTGCGGAGGTAGGCCCAGGTGAGCCGCTGGATCGCGGCCACGCGCCCGGGGTTCTCGTCCGTGGTCTCGGCGACGTCGTATCCGGAGACACCGCCGAGGCCGTGTTCCGCGTCGAACAGGGTGAGCAGGGACTTGGGGCCCGGGGAGAGGAAGTACGGATCGGCGTGCCAGTCCGGGCCCCGGACCGTGAGGTGGGCGGAGTCGTCCTTGTCGCCGGCGACCACGAGCGTGGGCGTCGTCATCCCGGAGAAGTCCGTGGTCGAGAAGAAGGGCCAGTTCTCGGCCACGAAATCGGTGAGGGCATCGCCCCCTCGGCCGGGTGCGGCGAGCAGCACCCCCGCCGTGATCCGGGGCTCGGCCAGGTTCACTTCCTTTCCGTCGTCCGGATCGGTGAGCCGGGCGCCCAGCAGCAGGCTCGCGGTGTGCCCGCCCATCGAGTGCCCGGCCACGGCGACCTTGTTTCGGTCCAAGCGCCCGAGGAGCTGCGGGACGGCGGCCTCGATCGCGTCGAGCCGGTCGAGGATGCGCGTCATGTCCTCGGCGCGTGATCGCCAGTACAGAGGGGCCCCGGGGGTGTCGGGATCCAGTGTCAGGGTCCGTGAGCTCAGGTGGGTGGGCTGGATCACGACGAACCCGTGCGCCGCCCAGAAGTTGACGAGGGGCGCGTAGCCGTTCAGCGAGGACAGGTGGTTCGAGTAGCCCTGGCCGTGCGAGAGAAGGATGACCGGCAGGTCGTTTCCGGTCACCGGCGCGGAGACGCGCACCTGGAGGTCCACGGCGCGGTCGGGGGCCGGCAGCGCCACCGGACTGACCGAGAGGACGGGGGTGGGCGAGCCGGGACTGCCGGCTGTGGAGGTCGATGCACTCACGATGTGTGTGTCCCTTCGATTGCCTCTGCTGCCGGTCTCGTTCGTCCGGCGGGGGGAGGCGGTCGGGAGCGTCCGGTTTCAGCTACCCTGAAACCGGAACGTCGTTCCGATTAATATACGGAACAGTGTTCCGGTTAGGCAAGGATCATCGGGAGGAGAGCGTGGTGCCCACTGCAGGCCAGTCCGGGGAGGTGCCGGCCCGAAGCAGGCGGGCCGACGCGCAGCGCAATCAGCAGACGCTGCTTGCCGCCGCCGCCGCGGTGTTCGTCACCTCCGGCGTCGATGCGCCGATCCGTGAGATCGCGGCCAGGGCGGGGGTCGGGGTGGGGACCATCTACCGCCACTTCCCGACGCGGGCGGACCTCGTCGTCGCCGTCTACCGCCACCAGGTCGAGGCCTGCGCCGAGGCCGGCCCGAGCCTGCTGGTCAGCGCCGACTCCCCGTTCGCGGCACTCCGTCAGTGGGTCGACCTCTTCGTCGACTTCCTGGTCACGAAGCACGGACTCGCCAACGCGATGCAGTCGGACAGCAGCGGCTTCGAGGCGCTGCACTCCTACTTCCTCGACCGACTGGTGCCTGTCTGCGCGCAGTTGCTCGACGCCGCGGTCGACGCCGACGAGATCAGGCCCGGTACGCACCCCTACGAACTGATGCGCGGCATCGGCAACCTCTGCATCGGCCGCGACAGCGACCCCCGCTACGACCCCCGCCGACTGGTCGAACTGCTCCTTCGGGGGCTACGGCGACCGCAGTCGGCCTGACGGCGACGGTGGTCGGCCGGCGAGTACCGGTCGGCCGACGTCGGCCGGCCGGCCGGGCCTGAAACGTGCGGTGAACTCCGCGAAGTCCCTCCGCAGGTAGCGCGGATCGGCCGGCTTCAGACGGATCTGCTGCCGGCTGTCCGCCCACCAGGTCTCGAAATCAGGGCCCCTCCGGATCCGCTCCCACTTCGCATCCGTCACCACACGCCCCATCCTCGCAGCCCCGCCGTGCGTGCATCGGCCCGGTCCGGGAGGGAGTGTGAACTCGCTCCCGGACCGGGCTGGATGCGCCGGCCGCGGCGGTCCCGCTCGCGGGGCGGCGTCGGCACCCCTGTCAGTGGCCGAAGTCGAACCAGTTCACGTTCACGAAGTCGGACGGCTGGCCGCTGGTGAAGGTGAGATAGACGTCGTGCGTGCCGGTCACCGAGGTGATGTTCGCCGGGATCGTCTTCCAGCTCTGCCAGCCCCCGGTGTTGGACAGGGCGAAGCTGCCGACGGGTGCGTTGCTGCGGCTGTCGAGGCGCACCTCGACCAGGCCGCTCACCCCGGACCCGGCGCCGCTCGCCACCCGCCCGTAGAACTGGGTGGCCGCAGTGGAGCCGAAGTCGACGCCCTTGTAGAGGGCCCAGTCGCCGTTCGCGAGGGAGCCGATGTCCTGTCCGCCGCCGGTGTCCGTGGTGGTCTCGGTGCTCACGCCGGACTGGCTGTCGTCGGACTCGGCCTGGATCGCGCTGTAGGCGTCCCGGTTGCCGGAGGGCGGGGGAGTGGTGCCGCCGCCGCCCGTGGACTGGAGCACCTGTACGTAGTCCACGGTCATCGGGTGGTTCGGCTCGGTGCCACTGTCCGGGCCGCCGCCGAAGGCGGCCGGGAAGCCGCCGCCCATCGCCACGTTCAGGATGACGAAGAAGCCGTGGTTGGTGGCGTTGGCCCAGGTCGTCGCGTCGACCTGGTTGGCCTTGACCGTGTGGAAGTTGACGCCGTCGAGGTAGAAGCGGATCTCCTCGGGGCTGGTCGAGCGGTCCCACTCCATCGCGTAGGTGTGGAAGCCCGCCTGGCAGGTGCTGCCGGTGCAGGGGGTGGAATTGCCGATACCGGAGGTCTCGTTGCAGGGGCCGCCCGGGTTGGTGCCGCAGTGCATCGTGGCCCAGTCGGTGTTCAGGCCCTGGACGTTCTCCATGATGTCCAGCTCGCCGACGCTCGGCCAGTTCTGGTAGTTGCCGCGGTAGGGCGCGCCCAGCATCCAGAACGCCGGCCAGTAGCCCTTGGCGGCCGCGCCGGTGACGTTGGGCATCTGGATACGGGCCTGCACGCGCAGCTTGCCGCCTGCCGGTGGCTGGAAGTCGGTGCGGGTCGTCTCGATGCGCCCGGAGGTCCAGTTGCCGGACGCGTCGCGGCGCGGGGTGATGAGCAGGTTGCCATTGCCGTCCAGCGCGACGTTGTTGGTGCTGGAGGTCATTGTCTCGACCTCGCCGGTGCCCCAGTTCGCGGCGCCGCCGGGATACGAAGTGCCGGTGTCGTACTGCCAGTTGGAGGTGTTGACGCCGGAGCCGGCCGAGCCGTTGAAGTCGTCGAGGAAGACCTGCGTCCAGCCCGACGGGGGAGTCGGGGCCGAGGCGCTGGCGGGTGCGGTGGCCGCCGTCGCCACGGCGGCGGCCAGACCGAGCGTGGCGACCGCGGCGACGAGCGCGCGGCGGAAGGCGCGGGGTCTGGGTATGCCGGAGGATTCGCTCATGAGGGAGGGCCTCTCGGGTACGGAGGGGAGTGCGGGAGCCCCGTGAGAGCGCTCCCATGATGAATTGAGAGCGCTCTCAAGGTGCCGCCAATGTGCTCCCCGGCCCTGCGGTCGTCAAGAGTTAAAGCAGAGAAACTCCTTTTGCCGCACGGGAGTTCACCCCATGAAGCCACCCAGACCGGCTCAGACCGCGCTGCCCGCCTTCCAGTCGGCCCAGGACAGGTTCCACCCGTTGAGCCCGTTGGCCGGGTCCACGGTCCTCTCGCCGGAGTTCTTCACGATCACCACGTCGCCGAGCATCGAACTCTCGTAGAACTTGTAGCCGGCCACGGAGCTGTCGCCCGCGCCCTTGGCGTCGTGCAGGCCGATGCAGCCGTGACTGGCGTTCCGGTGCCCGAACACCGAGGCGGCCGCCCAGTAGTTGCCGTGCACGAAGGTGCCGGAGGTGGTGAGCCGCTGGGCGTGCGGCACGTCCGGGATGTCGTACTCGTCGCCGAGGCCGACCGTGGACGACTGCATGCGGGTCTGCTTGAAGCGCTCGCTGATCACCATGATCCCGGACCAGGTGGTGTGGCCGGAGTCGCCGCCGGTGACCGGGTAGGCGGCGGCGGTCCTCCCGTCCCGACGGACCGTCATCGTCTTCGTCGTGAGGTCGACCGTGCTGATCTGCTCGCGGCCGATGTGGAAGGTGGCGTCCTTGTGCTGGATGCCGTAGACGCCGTCCGCACCCTCGACGTCCTTCAGCCGCAGGCTGAGGGTGATCTTCGTGCCGGGGGCCCAGTAGGTCTCCGGGCGGAAGTCCAGCCGGGTGTCGCTGAACCAGTGTCCCACCACCTCGACGGCCGGTTCGGCGGTCACCGTGATCGCCTTCTGGACGGCGGCCCGGTCGGCGACGGCGTGCGTGAAGTTGATCGACACCGGCATGCCGACACCGGAGGTGGAGCCCGCCTCTGGTGTGAAGTAGCTGACGAACGTGGCGCCGGGCGACCTGGTGGTGAACGTCGACACGGTCTCCTCGGCGGCGCCCTCCGTCTTGGCCGTCACCGTGTACTTCGTGCCCGAGTAGGGATTTCGGGCCGAGGTCCACTTGGTCCTGGCCGGGTTGAGGGTGCCCGCCAGGGTGGAGCCGTCGTTGCCGGTGACGTGGACGGAGGTCAACGTGCCGTCGGTGACGGTGACCTCGACGGGGCTGGTGAAATCGGCCAACTTCTTGCCGGCCGCGGGCGTGACGGCGACGGTCGCCTGCTTCGTCGTCGCGGCCCGCGCGGACGCCGTCGCGCCTTTGCCCTCCGAGGCCGTCGAGGCATCCGTCGAGGAACTGCAGCCCGCCAGGGCGGCGGCCGGTACCGCTCCGAGAACGGCGAGGATTCCGCGCCGGGACCACCCGCGCGACCGCTGTCCGGACCGGTTCGATATGTGCGAGACGCCCACGACACGCCTTCCTGAGTTGTCTGTCGGTGCGTGGGCATCCTGCGCCGGTTGTCTGGGCCGGCCCTTTGAATCCGCGGGGTGCTCCCTGAGATTCCCATGAGGACACGCCGAGACGGCTGGAAGTCGTGGTTGTGGGGGCCGGGACCCGATCGGAAGAGTGAAGAAACAGTTTCACCGACCAGCCGGAGGTATCCGTGACCGACGTCCGCAAGCGGCAGACCGTGGCCATCGTCGGAGCCGGCGCGGCAGGCGCCCTGACCGCGGTCCAGCTCTGCGAGACGGCGACCCGCCGCCGGACTCCCCTCGACGTCGTCCTGATCGACGCGGCCCCCGAGGCGGGCCGGGGCACCGCCTATGCCACCCGCGACCCACGTCACCGCCTGAACGTGCCCGCCGGCAACATGAGCGCCTACCCGGACGATCCGGGCCACTTCACCCGCTGGCTGTGCCGGCACGGCGAACCCGAGGTCACCGGCGCCGACTACGCCACCCGCTACCGCTACGGCGCCTACCTCGCCGACACCCTCGGCCAGGCGATCGTCCGCGCCCACGGCACGGTCGCCGTACGCCGGCTGCGCACCCGGGCGGAGAGCTGTACCGGCACCCCCGACGGCAGGGTGGAGCTGAGCCTCGCCGACGGGGGACACCTGACCGCCGACGCCGCGGTCCTCGCCACCGGCCCCGCCGCCGCGACCGCCGCATGGGCTCCGCCCGCTCTGCGCGCCTCGCCTCGCTTCGTCGGCGCGCCGTGGGCGCCGGGCGCGCTGGACGGGGCCCTGGAGGGCGCCTCGGACGGCGCCCGGGACGGCAGCGACGACGTGCTGCTCGTCGGCACGGGCCTGACCGCTGTCGACCTGGCGCTGACCCTCGACCGCCCCGGCCGCACCCTCCACGCCCTCTCCCGCAACGGCCTGCTGCCCCAGCCGCACGCGCTCGGCCCGGCCGCCGTGATGCCCGCGCCGCAGGACCTGCACGACGCGTCCCTGGGCCGGCTGCGCCGTGCCGTCTACCGGCACCTCAGCCGCTCGGTCCGCACGCACGGCGACTGGCGCCCCGGCCTCGACAGCCTCCGCCCGCACACCACGCGTCTGTGGCGCAGCCTCACCCCCGAGGAGCGGGAGGAGTTCCTCGCCCGCGAGGGCGCCCTGTGGAACACCCACCGCCACCGCATGGCCCCCGCCACCGCCGAGCACGTCTCCCGGGCCCGCACCGCGCGCCGCCTCCAGGTCCACACGGGCGCGGTCGTGCGGGCCATGGCGTCCGACGACGCGGGGCTCGCCGTCGAGCTCTCGGGCGGCCGTACGCTGCACGTGGGCTGGGTGGTCGACTGCACCGGCCCGGGGCGGAACCTCGACGCCCCGCTGTGGCGCGGGCTGTTCGCGTCCGGGGCGGCGGTTCCCGGTCCGCTCGGCATGGGCGTCGCGACCCGGGACGGCCGCCTCCTCGACGACCGGGGCGGTGCCGGGCTCCCGCTGTTCACGCTGGGCGCCCCGCGCCGGGGCGAGCTGTGGGAGACCACCGCGATCCCCGAAATCCGCGTCCAGGCAGCCGAGTTGGCCCAACAGCTGCTGGCCCCGATCACCCCGAGGCGCCGTACGACCCGCCGCCCCGTCGACGGGCACGGCCTCGCCCTGACCACCCACGCCGAGGCGGCCGCCGCCTACCGCGGCGGACTCGACCGGGTCCTCAAGGTCCGCTCCGGTGCCCCGCAGGCCTTCGCCCGCGCGGTCGCCCTCGACCCCGGCTTCGCCCTCGGCCACGCCGCCCTCGCGCTGTTGGGCCACGAGTGCGGGGCCGCCGTCGACGTGCCCCGCGCCCTCGCCGACGCACAGCGCTGCGCCCGCGAGCGGGCCGACACACGCGAGCGGTCCTTCGTGGACGTGGTCACACAGCGGATCACCGGCGACGACGGGGACGAGGCGCTCGTACGACACCTGCGGACCTACCCCGCCGACGCACTCGCGCTCGCCGCCGCCGTGCCCACCATCGCCTTCTCAGGGGTCAGCGACCTGCACGACGACGACGCGCTCGGTCTGCTCGAACTGACGTCACCGGCGTACGACGGACACTGGTTCCACACCTCGCTGCTCGCCTTCCTGCGCCAGGAGGAGGGCCGCCTGTACGAGGCGGGCGAGCTGGCACACCGGGCGCTGGCCGTCGAGCCCGCCTCCGGGCACGCTGTGCACGCCCTGGCGCACGTGCACTACGAGTCGGGCGCGCACGAGGCCGGACGCGACTGGCTGGACCGCTGGGTGTCGGGCCGGGGCCGGGGTGCGGTCCACCGGGCGCACTTCTCCTGGCACATCGCGCTGCACGAACTCGCCCTCGACGACCCGGCGGCGGTCCGCAGGCGCTGGTTCGCGCAGCTCGCGCCCGGCCGGGTGACCGGAATGCGGGCCCTGGTCGACTCGGGGTCGCTGCTGTGGCGGGCGCGGCTGAGCGACAGCTGGCGGGGCGAACTGCCCGCGGCCGACGTGCTGGAGTCGGTCGAGCGGGAGGTGCTGGAGCGGCCGGCGACCGCGTTCACCGCGCTGCACGTCGCGGTCGCCCGCACCGCCGCCGGGGACCTGCCCGCCCTGCGCCGGCTGCGCGACCACGCCCTGGGGGCGGACCTGGTGCAACGCGAGGTCGTCGCGCCGCTGTGCGAGGCGCTGGCCGCGCTCGTCGAGGAACGCTTCGCGGAGGCGGCCCGTGGCCTCGACGCGCTGCTGCCCGTGCTGCGCAGCGTCGGCGGCAGCGCGGCCCAGCGGGAGGTCGTCGAGGAGACACTGCTGTACGCCCTCGTGGCAGCGGGCCGCAGTGACGCCGCCCGCCGCCTCCTGGACGCCCGCCTCGACCGCAAACCGGCTCCCCGGGACCGGCGGTTGCTGGCCGGCCTGTCCGGCTGACCGGACGTCCGCCTCCACTGGGGCCCCGACTCGATCGCATGCCGGAAACCGGCCCCAGGCTCCCCCTGCCGGGGGAGCCTGGGGCGCAACGGCAGTCACCGAGGTGCAGAGGGCGTCCTGGACCGGCCGAACGCCGCGAGGACGAACGTGACGCTGATGAGCAGGGCCCAGGCGCCGAACTTGCCGACGTCGACGGGCTGCCAGCCGTGCAGCTGGTACGGGTAGCGCCACGCGCCCACATAGGTGGCGATGTTCTCCGCCAGCCACAGGAAGAACCCGATCAGGGTGAAGGACAGCGCGAGCGGCATGCGGCGCCGTGTCCCGCGCACCGTGAAGTGCACGGTGGTGCCCGCGGTGACGGCCACGAGGAGGGCCGCCAGGGGCCAGCGGACGTCGGGCAGCCAGTGGTGGCTGAAGAAGTTGATGTATACGGCGGTGGCCACCAGGGCCGTCGCCCGTGGCCGGTAGCGGACCACTTCCAGGTCGAACAGGTGCCAGGCCCGGCAGATGTAGCTGCCGACGGCCGCGTAGAGGAAGCCCCCGTACAGCGGGACGCCCGCGAACTTCAGCACGGCCGGTTCCGGGTAGCTCCACGAGCCGAGCGAGACCTTCACCAACTCGAAGGCGAGACCGATGACATGGCAGGCGGCGATGACGGCGACGTCGCGTCCGCTCTCCCAGCCGCGCCGCCAGAACAGCAGCGTGAGGAGCACGCCGTAGCAGGCGAGCAGGTCGTAGCGGGCCACCGGCAGCGGCGGCAGCAGGGTCGATGCCGCCACCCCGGCCAGCAGGGCGATGGCGAAGGCGCAGGCCCGGGTCTGCACCCAGGTGAAATCGAGCAGCTGACCGATCGGGGAGGCCGGAGAGCCGGCCGGATTTGTAGTGGGCATGGTGATCACGAGGACGACGCCGGGCCCGCCTCCGGTTGCCCGGAGAGCCGA
Organism: Streptomyces sp. NPDC085866; assembly: GCF_044541035.1. NCBI lineage: Bacteria > Bacillati > Actinomycetota > Actinomycetes > Kitasatosporales > Streptomycetaceae > Streptomyces > Streptomyces sp. NPDC085866. The sequence continues at coordinate 592,200 of NZ_JBITSQ010000003.1, read as the reverse complement.
TCGGTCCTCCCGCCGCGCTAGTCACCGGCGCACAGCCCCGCCCCCGCCGGTTCATCGTCCTTTAACTATCAGCGCTTACCTACGCCTCCGTAACCTCTCGGCCTGCTCAGCTTCACTCTTCACCCCACAGAAGGGACGCTCTGAGGTGAACTCCCCAAGGCCCAGGAAGCCGTTGCCGAAGAGAGCCGCACTGCTCGCCGCCGCGAGCCTGCTCGGCGGACTGCTGGCGGTGCCGGCGGCGACCGCTGCGGCCGGGACGCCGGAGGCGTGCTCCGCCGCTGACGCCGACATCTACCGGCCCCCGGACAGCCCCACCGCCGCACCGGGCGCCGTCGTCGCCTGCCGCAAGGTCGACTCGCTGCCCATGGTGATCGGCGGTCCGCCGCTGAACGCCTGGAAGGTGCAGTACGGCTCCACCGACGGGCGGGGCCGGCCGGTCTCCGTCGTCGGCACCGTCGTCGTACCGCGGAAGCCGTGGACCGGACCGGGCGAGCGGCCGCTGGTCGCGTTCGTGCCGGGCACCCTCGGCATCGGACCGCAGTGCGCGTTCTCCAAGCAGCTCGCGGGCCAGTACCAGGACGCCTACGAGGGTCCGAACATCGCGGCGCTGCTCAACGCCGGTTACGCCGTCGCCGCGACGGACGGCCAGGGCTACATGGACGGCAAGGTCCACCCGTACGCCTCGGGGGTGGAGGCCGGTCACGCCACCCTCGACATGGCCCGCGCGGCCTCCCGGGTGCCCGGCACCGGGGTGAGCCCCGATGCCAAGATCGGGATCTGGGGCTATTCGGAGGGCGGCTCCGGCAGCCTGTGGGCGGCCCAGCTCGCCCGGTCCTACGCCCCTGGACTGAACGTCGTCGGCTCGGCCTCGGGCGGGGTCCCCGCCGACCTCAAGCAGGTGGCGAGCAACCTCGACGGACAGTTCTTCGCCGGGTTCCTGATGGACGCGTTCATCGGTCTGTCCGTCACCCATCCCGACATGCCGTTCGACGACCTCCTCAACGACAGCGGCCGCAAGGCCGTCAAGGACGCCGAGTCGCTGTGCGCGGTCGGTACCGTGAGCCGTTTCCCGGGCGCGCGGATCGAGCAGTACACCAAGGACGGGCTGACGCTCGACCAGATGTACGCCCTGCACGGCTCCGGCGGCGCCACCTGGGGCGACGTCGTCGCGGCCAACAAACTGGGCGCCGGGGTCGGCACCCCCGGCTCGGGCGCCCGCTACGAGATCGGCTTCCCGGTGCTGCAGTATCGGGGCCTGGCGGACGAGGTGATCCCGGCGCAGATGGCGAGTGAGACCCGCCGCGCCTACTGCGCCGCCGGGATCACCACCCAGTGGACGTCGTACGTCGGTGACCACCTCACCGGCGACGCCCAGGCGGTCGGCGATGTCGTGGCCTGGCTCGGCGACCGGTTCGACGGAAAGGAGACGAAGGGCAACTGCTGATCCCCGCGGCGGAGTTCGCCCGCCGTCAAAATCCCCGTGCCGGAACCCCACGGCACGGGGACTTCGCCGATGACGGCGAGGGTTCGAGGTGTTCGCAAACCGAATTTGTCAGGAGATGGGCTCGCCGTCGTACTTGCCGCCGATGCAGGTCCACAGGCCGGTACCAGAGTCGTACTTCACCTTTCCGCCGGCGCTCATACACTTCTGCCCGTCGACACCAGTCACGGCAGCCTGGGCAACAGGGCCCATGGCGCCAAGAGCAGCAAGTATCACGGCGGCGATGAACCCGAGAAGTCGTCGTGTGCGCATGAGGAGCTCCTGTACGGACGAGTGACAGGACATGGCCAGGTTCACCCCGCGCGATGCGAGGTGCGCGCCCCATTACTCCAATCGGGTGATGGGCGTGCCCGTGCCGTGACACGGGAGGCGCTCCAGAGGTGCACTCACCGGGTGCGAGCAGCAGGCTGATGTCATGGCGAACACACCCGTGGTGACGGTCGGGGCACCGGATGACCTCGGCTTGCGGAAAGTCATGATCGGCGGCAGGACCGTGGACAGGGTGCGGTGTCCGAGGGAGCTGCAAAGACTCCTGCGTCGCGTTGGTCTGGCATCCGGGTACGACATCGAATGGCTCGGCGTCGACGGAACTGTCTGGCCAGACCGCCCGTGGCGGCGGCGAACAATCGGCGCCCTCATGGCAGTCGGTCTTGTGGCTGCAGATTGTGTGCTCATCAGGATCGGCGTAGTGGATTCCACTAATTCACTGACCTATGCCGGGCGAATCACAGGGGCGATTTTTATTTTCCTGGCCCTCGTGGAATTAGTTGCCGCCTTCGCCACTCTCGACTATTGGCGTAAGCGGAAAATGAAATACTCGGGGGCGGTCATTCTGTTCGGCGTCCTGGTCGCCCTCAGTGTCGGCTTGTTGCTACTCGCCGTGCAAGTCCACGGCCGGGTGGTCAACGGTCGCCTTCTGCTTTGGGTAGCCCTTGTGTTCTGGTCTTCATGGGCCCTGTGGATACTCGTCCGTGGTCAGGCATGGAAGGGCATTCGAAATCCTAGGCGGATCGCGATCGGGGCGACCGCATCCGCCCTCCTTGCGATCGCCAACTTGACGTATTCGCAAGTCTATGTTCCCTATACGACAGATCCGCTGGTGCAGAGTGGAGCTGAATTCGAGACGCCGAGCATGAACAGGGAGGGGACGGTGATGTATCTGCCGGTCCATCTTTATGTAAAGAATTCCGGCAAGATCTCCGTCTACATCCTCGGTAGTATCTTCTGGATTCACGGCAGGGATGAGCGTGCAACATACGATTTGATCAACTCTGGCGATTTCGTCACGCCACTGGGGCGAGCATTGAACCCAGGGGAAGAAGTTGCGCAGGATGCGGTCGTGGAAATCAAGAACCCTGAAAAGTCCAAATATGATGCAGTCAGGGTCCAGACCGAGGTTTACGTGATCAGGAGAGACAGGGTGAGAATGGGTGCCGGCTATGATCGTTCGGGGGAGCATGCCTGGCGACTCAAGGAGCAGCATAAAGACAAAGACCCTCAGGGGCCTGACGGCGAATATCTCAGATATCAATCCGACATCTCGAACAGTGATGAGATTCTCAATTTGACTCGAGGTCGGCAACGCGTGACGCTGTGGCGGGTTGATGATCGCGAGAAGCCGGCCATTTATGTGAATGTGGCGCCACCGGGTGAAAGGAAGGGCTTCGACTCATACGACATCCACGCGAACCAAGATGCCGTTGATCGGTACGGCCTCGAAGACGTGCGTGGCTCAATGGCACAGACACCCTTCACGGAACTCCTGGGGAGGGCTCAGGCTGAGCGCCCCACCCAGTGATTCGCCCCCTGTGGCCGAGGAGACTGCGAGCTCGCAAGCACGGGCCGCTCATCCGGACTTCTTCTCCGGCCGCCGCGAACCGCGGCCGCCACCGACAGGGCGTCGTCAGTGACCTGACGGCTACTCACTGCTGCGCCGGCGCACCGGACTTCGGCCAGAGTGCGGCGCAGCCGTACGGGATCGCGAATCGTGTCCGGTGTGAAGGAAGCGAGTGGTCCGGCGCAGTACACCTCCTGGATGCCGGGGTCGCCGTGGGCGAGGACGGCGAGTCCGACTCCGGTGGCGTGCAGCGGCCGGCGGGCGCCGACGCGGAGGTGCACGCCGACCATCGAACGCCCCGACAGCCACTCGATGTAGACGACGTCCGCGCCGTCGCGCACCGCCAACTGCACGTTCTCGCGGGTCGCTTCGTGCAGGTCCTCCAGGTACGGCAGCGCGACCTGCCGGAGCGCCGGGCCCGCGGGCCGCTCGTGCGCCGAGCGGACGGCGGTCACGGCTGGTCGGCGACCCGCAGGAGCAGCGCGTGCAGGGTCTCGCGCTCAGCGGCGTCGAGCGGGGCCAGCAGGTCGTTCGTCACCCTCAGGCCCGCCTGGTCGGTGTCGCGCAGGAACGTACGGCCGTTTTCCGTCAGTACGACGATCCTGCTGCGCCGGTCGTCGGGGGAGGGGCGGCGCTCGGCGAAGCCCAGCTTCTCCAGGTCGTCGACCAGGCCCACGATCGCGCTCGGGTCGTAGCCGAGCCGGGTGCTCAGCTCGCGCTGGAGCGCGCCCTCGGAGGTGGCGAGGAAGCGCAGCACCGCGTAGTGCCGCAGCCGCAGCCCGGACTCCTGCAGGGAGGCGTTGAACATCTGCCCGGAGCGCAGACCGAGGCGGTACAGCAGATAGCCCGTGTCCGCGTGCAGGCCGCGCATCCAGGGCTCGTCCGCGTCGATCGGGCTCGGGTTCTTCGTGTGCCGGCGGGTGATGGCGGGCCCCCTGGTCTCGGTCTTCTCGGCTGGTGGGTGGAGCCCAGCATGCCGCATCCGAAGGGCAGCAACAACTATTGACGACAACAATTATTGCTCTTAGCTTCGATCTCGCGGACGCAGCCGTCCGCCTCTCGAGCCGTTCCCGTCCGAAAGGACCCGCACGTGCCCCCCATCGATCTCACCGGCAACGCCGCCGTCGTCACCGGCGGCGGCCGGGGTCTCGGCCTCGCCTACGCCCAAGCCCTCGCCGCCCACGGCGCCTCGGTGGTCGTCAACGACGTCGATGAGGCCGTGGCCGAACAGGCCGTGAAGTCCCTCACCGAGGCCGGCGGCACCGCCGTGGCCGAGGTGGTCCCGGTCGGCACCGCCGAGGCCGCCGACCGGCTGGTCGCCCGCGCGGTCGAGGCGTTCGGCCGGCTCGACGTCCTGGTCACCAACGCCGGCATCCTGCGCGACAAGGTGCTGTGGAAGATGACCGACGAGGACTTCGACGCCGTGGTCACCACCCATCTCAGGGGCACCTTCACCTGCGCCCGCGCCGCCGCCGTCCGCATGCGCGCGCAGGGCGAGGGCGGCACCCTGATCCTGGTCGGCTCCCCGGCCGGGCAGCGCGGCAACTTCGGGCAGACCAACTACGCCGCCGCCAAGGCAGGCATCGCCGCCATGGCCCGCACCTGGTCGATGGAGCTGGCCCGCGCGCAGATCACCGTCAACGCGATCGTGCCGGTCGCCGCGACCGCGATGACCGAGACGATCCCGGCCTTCGCCCCCTACGTCGAGGCGATGCGGGGCGGCGAGGCGCTGCCGGACTTCCTGCGCAGGGGCGAGGGCTTCGGCACCCCCGAGGACTGCGCGGCCCTCGTACCCTTCCTCGCCTCCGAGGCGGCGCGTGGCATCACCGGCCAGGCCATCGGTATCGGCGGCGACAAGGTGGCACTCTGGTCGCACCCGCAGGAGATCCGGGCCGCCTATGCGGACGGCGGCTGGAGCCCCGAGACGCTGGCCGACGCCTGGCACACGTCGGTGGGCGCAGAACCCCAGACCGTCGGCATCCCGGCTCCGAAGGTTCCGGGGGCGTGATGGACATCGAGGACCTGGTCGCGATCGACGTCCACACCCACGCGGAGGTGTCCTCGAAGGGCCACTCCTCCCTGGACGACGACCTGCACGACGCCTCCTGCGCGTACTTCAAGGTCGAGGGCAAGCGGAAGCCCACCCTGGAGGAGACGGCCGCGTACTACCGCGAGCGGAGGATGGCCGCGGTGATCTTCACGGTGGACGCCGAGTCCGCCACCGGCACCGCGCCCGTCCCGAACGAGGAGGTGGCGGAGGCGGCCGCGGCCAACGCGGACGTCCTGATCCCCTTCGCCTCCGTCGACCCCTTCCGCGGGAAGGCCGGCGTACGGCAGGCCCGGCGGTTGGTGGAGGAGTACGGGGTGAAGGGCTTCAAGTTCCATCCCGGCATCCAGGGCTTCTTCCCCAACGACCGTGCGGTGGCGTACGCGTTGTACGAGGTGATCGAGGAGACCGGCGCCATCGCCCTGTTCCACACCGGCCAGACCGGTATCGGCGCGGGCGTGCCCGGCGGGGGCGGCATCCGCCTGAAGTACTCCAACCCGCTCCATGTGGACGACGTCGCCGCCGACTTCCCGCATCTGAAGATCATCCTGGCGCATCCCTCGTTCCCCTGGCAGGACGAGGCCCTGGCCGTCGCCACCCACAAGCCGGGCGTGCACATCGACCTGTCCGGCTGGTCGCCGAAGTACTTCCCGCCGCAGCTGGTGCAGTACGCCAACACGCTGCTGAAGGACAAGGTCCTGTTCGGCTCCGACTTCCCCGTCCTCACCCCGGACCGCTGGCTCGCCGACTTCGCCGCGCTGTCCGTCAAGGACGAGGTCAGGCCGAAGATCCTCAAGGAGAACGCCGCCCGCCTGCTCGGGCTGACGAAACCGTAAGGGGTGCCGGATGCGCAACCAGGGACTGGGGTCGTGGCCCGCACGCCGGGCTCGCAAGACCCCGCACCGCACAGCGCTGGTACACGGTGACCGGTCGACCGACTACCGCACACTGCACACCCGCACCACCCGGCTGGCCCGGGCCCTGCGCGCCCGGGGCGTCCGCCGCGGCGACCGCGTCGCCTATCTCGGACCCAACCACCCCGCCTACCTGGAGACCCTGTTCGCGGCCGGCCTGCTCGGTGCCGTCCTCGTCCCGCTCAACACCCGCCTCGCCGGCCCCGAACTCGCCTACCAGCTGGCCGACTCCGGCGCCCGAGTCCTGGTCCACGCCCCCGCCCGCACCGCACTGCCCGACGCCCCCGAGGTGCGGACGCATGTCGAAGTGGGCGCCGCGTACGAGGAGTTGCTGGCGTCGGCGGACGACGAGCCGATCGACGAGCCGGTCACTCCCGACGACACCTGCATCATCATGTACACCTCGGGGACGACCGGTCGGCCCAAGGGGGCGGTGCTCACCCATGGCAACCTCACCTGGAACGCGGTCAACGTCCTGGTGGACACCGACCTGACCACCGACGAACGCGCCCTTGTCTGTGCCCCGCTGTTCCACACGGCCGGCCTGAACATGCTGACCCTGCCGGTCCTGCTGAAGGGCGGCAGCTGCGTCCTGGTGGAGTCCTTCGACCCACAGGCCACTTTCGACCTGGTCGAACGGCATCGGATCACCTTCATGTTCGGCGTGCCGACCATGTTCGACCAGATCGCCCGGCACCCCCGCTGGCCCGCCGCCGACCTGTCCTCGCTCAGGATCCTCACCTGTGGCGGCTCACCCGTCCCGACACCGCTCATCGCCGCCTACCAGGAGCGCGGTCTCACCTTCCTGCAGGGCTACGGCATGACCGAGGCCGCGCCCGGCACCCTGTTCCTGGACGCCGAGCACGCGGTGAGCAAGGCCGGCTCGGCAGGTGTACCGCACTTCTTCAGCGACGTCCGGGTCGTGCGGCCCGACCTCACCCCGGTGGACGTGGGCGAGACCGGCGAGGTCGTCGTGCGCGGGCCGCACGTCATGCCCGGCTACTGGGGACTGCCCGAGGAGTCGGCCGCCTCCTTCGCCGACGGCTGGTTCCGCAGCGGGGACGCGGCCCGTGTCGACGCGGACGGCTACGTGTACATCGTCGACCGCATGAAGGACATGATCATCTCGGGCGGGGAGAACGTCTACCCCGCGGAGATCGAGGACCTGCTGCTCGCCCACCCCGGCATCGCCGAGTGTGCGGTCATCGGCGTCCCGGACGCCAGGTGGGGCGAGGTGCCCCGCGCGGTCGTCGTACCCGAGGCGGGCGTGGACCTGGACCCGGACGAGGTGCTGGCCTCGCTGGCCGGCCGGCTCGCCAGGTACAAGATCCCCAAGTCGCTGGTGGTCGCGGACGAACTCCCGCGCACCGCCTCCGGAAAGCTGCTCAAGTCCCGGGTGCGCAAGCACTTCGGTCACCGACTCCCCTAAGGAGAAAGGCACCTCATGAGCGTCACCGTAAGCGGTCTGGACGAGCTGAAGAAGCTGGCCGGCAGCGACCTCGGCACCAGCGAGTGGATCGAGGTCACCCAGGAACGCATCGACACCTTCGCCGACGCCACCGGCGACCACCAGTGGATCCACGTGGACCCCGAACGCGCCGAGGAGGGCCCGTTCGGCGCCCCGATCGCCCACGGCTACCTCACCCTCTCTCTGTTCATCCCGCTCTTCACGGAGCTGCTGGACGTCCAGGGCGTGACCACGAAGGTCAACTACGGGCTGAACAAGGTACGTTTCCCCGCCCCGGTGAAGGTGGGCTCGCGCATCCGGCTCGTTGCGCGGCTCGCCTCCGTCGAGGAGGTGCCGGGCGGGGTGCAGATCGCCGTCGACGGCACGATGGAGATCGACGGCGGCGGGAAGCCCGCCGCCGTCCTGCAGAGTCTCTCCCGTTTCTACGCGTGAGCGGCTACTGCTGCCGGTAGGCGTACACGGTGGTCGCGACCGCGCACACGCCCGGCGGGATCACCTCGGCCCGCAGCGTGCCGCTGCCCGGGTCGTAGTCGACGCCCTCCGCCTCGAACGTGTCGGTGCACACGCTCTTCTGCTCCAGACCGAACAGGCTCGTCACCCTGCCGGTGACGGGCTTGCCGTCCAGCGGGTGCGGCAGGTCGACCTGGAGCAGGGGCCTGCTCTGCGGGAAGAGCGCGCCGGAGGCGTCGTCCGAGGCGCACACCAGCCGGGTGGCGGTGACGAAGTCACAGCCCTGGATGTCCCGCACCGGCTTGTCCAGGCTGATCTGCCCGGCCTGTGCCAGCGACCCGCCGGTGGCCGGCGTGGCCGGGTTGAGCAGGGGCGCCGGGAACACCTGGAGCCGGTTCTGGTCGCCCCACTCGCCCGACACCAGCCACTGGCCGTCGGGCGAGACGGTCGCGAAGGAGTTGTTCACCTTCTCGCCGGGATCCAGCCGGTGCACGTAGTCGTACCGCTTCCCGGACGGCGTGGTGACCGCGTACATCTTCGACGTGGCCGTGTCGGCGCCCTGGTAGGCGTCGAAGACGTAGCCGCGCACGATGTCCGGGTCGCCCACGTGGTTCCAGCCCTTGATCCGCAGGTCCAGCGGGATGTCCAGCAGACCGCGGTGCAGCAGCGAACCGTCCGCCCGGCTCGCGAGCCCCTGACCGCCGCCGAGGGTGTCGGTGTACGACGTCCCGGCCTGCGCCCACTGGGGGCCCTCGGCGGCGGAGGCGCTCGGGGCGCCCAGGGCGAGCACACCCGATAAGGCGGTGAGGGTGAGGAGATGACGTCTCATCAGGCTCCTGCCACGTCGACGAAGATGGGGTTGGAATAGAACCACGTATCGGCCCACGGGTCACCGTCTCCGGGTTCGTGGGTGATCGGACCGTGCGGATCGATCGCCGCGCCGAGGTAGCCGGCGCCGTGCCGGTTGCCGTCGCTGCCGCGCAGGCGCACATAGAAGGACTCGTCGCCCGCGGTCAGCGGGATGCGCAGGGTGTACGTGCCGTTGCGGCCGCTGACGTCCTTGGTCCGGACGACCTTGGTGTCCGGCGCCTGCCAGCTGTCGAGATCGGCGACCGGGCCGCGCACCGCGCCCCGGATCACGTCCACGTGCGCCAACTGGGGCAGGATCCCCTGCGGGTTGGCCCGGGAGGCGGTGGTCACCGTCACGTACAGCGTGATCTTCTCGCCCCTGCGGACGCGCAGCCGTCCGCCCAGCGTGACGCCCCGCCCGAAGTCGCAGTCCCGCTTCAGCCGCACGTCGAGCCCGTCGAGCAGATGCCCGTGGTCCAGCCAGACGCGGCCCGCGCGCAGGCCCGCCATCACGGCACGGTAGCCGTAGCGGGTCACACCCACGTGGGTGCGGCTGAACTCGCCGGGCCAGAAGTCGCTGCCGGGCTGCGGGGTGTCGGTGTCGACGGGGTCGGGCAGCCTGCCGGTGTTGTCGAAGTTCTGGCCGGGCTGCCAGTCGCCGTTCTTCCAGGTGTCGAAGACGGTGCGGTGGTTGTCGGAGTTGGTGGTGATCGAGAACAGCCGGCCCTCGGCCAGCATCGAGTCCCACAGACCGCCGACCGTCGCGGTCGCCCAGTCGAAGCCGCCATAGGTGAGGTAGGCGTCCGCCGGGTAGCCGGCGAAGGAGTTGGCGGACGGCTTGTTCTCGTACTCGCCGCGGATCGACGTCGAGCCGCGCCAGCCCGGGATGGCCGCGCCCTGGGCGCCGGGCGCGCCCTCCATACCGATCACGATCTCGGGAGCCGCGTCCCGCCAGTTGCGCATCTCGTGCGGGGAGTCGATGCCGAGGCGCAGCGGGTGGTTGGCGAGGACGAGGACGTCGTCGACGTAGCCGGTGCGGCGCTGCTCGGCCAGCCACTGGACCGCCTTGACGGCATGGGCCTCGTTGCGGGCGGTGTCGGCGTTGCCCGGGGCACCGTCGGTGTAGCCGAGCAGCTTGCCGTCGTAGGCCAGCTCGAACCGGGTGAGCAGGTCGACCTCGTGGGGGCCGGGGGCGGCGAAGACCGTGCAGTGCTCGGCGGCCGGGATGTACCACTCCAGGCCCTGGAAGATCAGCTGGCGCGGATTCTCGGCGCGGGCCTTGAGGATCTCCTGGTGTTCCAGCGCTGCGCCGTAGCGGGCGTGCCCGAAGTTGGAGTGCTCGTTGAACACCATCCAGTCCAGGCCGTACCTGGCGGCGGCCTGGGCCTGCTGCGAGAACGTGTACTTGGCGTCGTGGCTGTACACGGAGTGGACGTGGTGGTCGCCCACGAGGTAGGCGAGGTGCGGGTCGTCGCCGCCGAAGCCCTTCTTGTCGGAGGCGGAGGCGGAGGCATTGGCGGCGAAGGCGGGCGTCGCGGCCGAGCCGAGGGCGAACGCTGCGCCGAACAGGCCGGCGCGGCGCAGGAGTCCGCGTCTCGACACGCCCTGCGCGTCGAGGGATGCGGCGGACACGGACGGGTCTGCCCAGGCGGGCAGTTGCTGCTCGGTCATGATCGTCAAGGTCCTCTGTGAAGGCGTCAGTGGGTCATGAAGGAGGTGACGGGCAGCGCCCGTTCGACGATGCGGACGTCGCCGAGGCGGCCGTGCAGGATCTGGTCGATCCTGTCGGCGTACTCGTAGCCGCCGAGCAGCCAGGGCAGCCCGGCCGAGGCGATCCCGACGGCGGCGGCGTGCGGGTTGCGGGCCACGGGACAGCCCTGGACGTACATCGTCGTGTGCCGTCCGTCGTTGACCACGGCCAGGTGCCACCACTTCTCGCGGGCGGTCTCGTCCCCCCAGTTGGTGGCGAGCCGCTGCTGGTTGAGCGGATGGGCCGCCCACTGCGGGCCCGGTCCGTCGGAGATCGACAGCGTGGCGAGCGGCTCGTCGGGATCGTCCGTGACCGGTCCGACGGAACCGTTGCGGCCGGTGCGGCTGACCAGGCCGGACCAGGCGTTGTGCCGGGCGTCCCAGTCGGCGGGCAGGCGGTAGAACGCCTCGATGGTGTAACCGTCCTTGAACGTGGCCGAGTTGAGCGGGGCTCCGTCGACCGTGCGCAGATAGGCGCCCTTCAGCGGGGACTTGTCCCCCTGGAACTCCAGGCTGCCGTGTCCGGGCTGGTCGGGGTGGTGGTCGGCGGACCAGCCGAGCCGGCCGCCGCCCACGGAGACCACGGTGAGGTCGTTGCCGCGGCCGGACAGGTCACGGACGGTTCCCGAGACAGGCGAATCGAAGCGCCAGTAGGCGACCGTGCCCCCTATCAGCATCTCCGAGGCGGGCCGTGCCGGGCGGGCCGGTACCGGGTCGAAGCCGGAGAACCGCTCGGCGAAGTCGATCTCGACCGAGAAGCGGTCCGCGTCGCCGCTCAGCTCGATCTCCTGCCGCTCCAGCTCGTTGAGGCCCTTCGCGGCCCGGCCCAGGATCCACGGGGAGATCGTCTCCACGTCGATGACGCCCCGGTCCAGGTCGAAGCGGTAGAGGCGGATCATCGCGGCGCCGCCGAAGTAGCGGTTCTGGTAGTTCGTCAGATGCAGGTGCACCTCGTTGCCGGCCGCGTTCCTGCGGGTCGCGCGGCCCGCGGGCCAGTAGTGGCCGTTCAGGGTCAGGAAGATCTGGTCGTGGTCCTCGATCAGCTGGTCCCACAACTGCTGCCCGTAGGCCGACAGGGTGTCGTCCTCGACGACCAGCTCGTGCGTGGTGAGGACGACCGGCGTCTTCGGGTGCCGGGCGAGGACGTCCTTCGCCCAGGCGTATCCCTTCGCCGACAGCCGCCAGTCCAGCGCCAGCACCATCCACTCCCGTCCGCCGGCCCGGAAGAGGTGGAAGGTGTTGTAGCCGTCGGGCGAGGCCCCGCCGAACGTCTTCGTGCCCTGGAAGCGCTGCGGCCCGAAGGCGTCCAGGTACGGCGTCGCACCGCGCTGGTCGTCCGTCGAGGACCGCACGTCGTGGTTGCCGGCGAGGACGCTGTAGCCGACGCCCCGCCGGTCGAGGATCCCGAACGCCTCGCCGATGGCGGCGAACTCCTCCTTGGCGCCGTTCTGGGTGAGGTCACCGAGGTGGGACAGGAAGACGATGTTCTCGTCCCGGCCGTGCTCCAGCAGATAGCGCAGGGAGGCCTCGACGGGCGCCTTGTCGATGCTGGGGCCGTCGAAGAGGTACTGGGTGTCCGGCATCACCGCGAGCGTGAAGCGGCGGCTCTCCGGATCGGGCCCCCGGCGGGAGGCCGGCCGGGGCGCCGCCTCGGCGGCGGTCGGCAGGGCGACCCCGGCAGTGGCGGCGGCGCCGAGCAGCGCCGTGGCCCTGAGGAAGCTGCGTCGTCCGGCTCCGGCCTGCGCGGCCTCGCCCTGGGGGTGGTCATGCGAAGTACACACGTGTGCTCCGTGAGAGGTGACGGGGGAGAGGAGGCGTGGGGGGGAGTCAGAGAACGCGCAGGGTCCAGCTCCAGCGGTGGACCCCGGCGGGAACGCGGTAGGAGGCAGCCGTGTCGGGACCGCAGGACGCGGTGCCGAGGCCCCGGTGCACGGCGTCGAGGTGCACCACGCAGCCAGGACGCGGCGCCAGTTCGTCATGGTGGGCGGCGGCGGTCAGGTCCTCGGCGCGATAGCGCGTCACGGACACCTGCCGCGGCTCGTCCAGCTCGACCGCCAGGCGCCCCCGGGGAAGTGCGGGTGCGTCCCCGCGTCGTTCGGTGCGTGCGCTCGGCGTGCCGGACGAAGGCTCTCGTAGTGGTGCTGCTCGGGACTTTGGCCGGTGCGGCGAGAGTGCGTGCCGGGCGGCGTGGGGGCGTGCCCGAACTTCCCCGGGGTCGTCCGGCGCGGTGGCGTCCGCCGCCGACAGCGTGAACCGCCGTACCCCGTGCCGCCCGCCGCTCTCCTGCGGGCGCAGATACGGCGTGAACAACTCGTCCACCGGCAGGGCGTGATGGCCCACCGGTGCCCCCGCCGAGCGGTCCGGGTACGACTCCCAGGGACCCTGCCCGAACCACTCCAGCAGATCGAGCCCCGGCACCGTCTCGAACACCGACCCGACCCGGGCCACATCGTCGAACCCGGCGGGCAGTTCCGCCGATTCGGCCACCCTGATGCCGCCCTCGACCGGCGTGAACTCCTGCCGGTGCCGTACGACACCGGCCGTCCCCGCGTACTCGGCGAGCACGGTCACCGCCCCGCCCTCACGGCGCACCGAGACGACCTTGCGGACCAGCGCGTCCAGACACCAGGCGCGCCAGCGCCGGGCGACGCCGCCCAGCTCGTCGTTGTCGGTGGGCGCCCGCCACAGGGACAGCACCGGCGCGGCCGTCAGCAGCGGGTGCGTCAGCAGCCCGTCGTCGTCCACCTCCACCGGCGGGCCGGCCACGGCCGGCCGCGGCTCCGGTACGGCGGCCGCCCGCAGCCTTATCTGCGGCGTGCACACCTCCGTGCCGCGCGGCGCCCACGGCTCGTCCTCCGCGGTCGTCACCCGCAGTGTCAGCCACGCCTCACCGCCGTCCCGGGGCAGCGCGAAGGGCAGCGGTACGGCGGCCGTCTCGCCGGGGCGCAGATCGGGCAGCTCGGCCGGCGCCGTCAGGACGCGGCCGTCGGCCAGCGACAGCTCCCAGGTGGCCGCCAGCCAGTTCAGGCCGCGGAAGTGCTGGTGGTTGGCGAGGACGATCCCCTCGTGCCGGTAGCACCGGATGCGGACCGGTGCCGCCAGCTCACGGTGCTCGTACATCACGGGCTTGGGCGTGCGGTCCGGGAAGACGACCCCGTCGGCGATGAAGGCACCGTCGTGGAGGGTCTCGCCGAAGTCGCCGCCGTACGCCCAGCGATGGCCGGGCGCGGCGACACCGTTGTCATGGAGCCCGGCGCCTGCGCGCCCGGCCGGTCTTCCGTCGCTCACGCGCTGCAGAATTCCGTGGTCCCAGAACTCCCAGATGAAGCCGCCCTGAAGACCCGGCGTTGACTCGATGGCCGCCCAGTGGTCCGCGAGCGTGCCGTTGCTGTTGCCCATCGCGTGCGAGTACTCGCACTGGATCAGCGGCCTGGTCTGCTCCCCGGACAGGGCGTGCGCCACACAGTCCTCGATCGGCGCGTACATCGGGCAGGCGATGTCGGACGCCACGTCCGGATCCGCCCAGCCGCGCTTGGCGGCCCCCTCGTACTGGAGCGGCCGGGTCGGGTCGTGCCGCCGCACCCAGCCGGCCGCCGCGTCGTGGTGCGCGCCGTAGTCGGACTCGTTGCCCAGCGACCAGATGATGACCGACGGGTGGTTCTTGTCCCGCAGCACCATGCGGGAGACCCGGTCCACGAAGGCGTTCAGGTAGCGAGGGTCGTCGGCGATCTCGTGCGCGTGGTCGTGCGATTCGATGTCGGCCTCGTCGACGACGTAGAAGCCCAGCTCGTCCGCGAGGTCGTACAGGGCCGGGTCGTTCGGGTAGTGCGAGGTGCGGACGGCGTTGAAGCCGAACCGCTTGAGCAGCACGAGATCCGCGCGCATGTCGTCGTACGACACCGTCCGCCCGGTCAGCGGATGGAAGTCGTGCCGGTTCACGCCCCGGATGAACACGCGCTCGCCATTGACCAGCAGGTCGCGTCCGACGATCTCGACGTCGCGGAAGCCGACGCGGTGGCGGGAGACGTCGGCGACCGTGCCGTCGGCGCGGTGCAGGCGGACGGTGAGGTCGTACAGCTCGGGGGTCTCGGCGGTCCAGGTGCGGACCTCGGGGACGACGGCGCCGACACGCGCCTCACCCAGGAAGTCGGAGATCCGCTCGTCCTCGGCGTTGGCCCGGTCGAACTCCTCGTCCCGGGGGAGGGGCCGCCCGTCCAGCTCCGCGCCGACGAACCACCCGTCGGGCAGCGCGGCACCGCCCGCGTCCCGCACCCGGCAGTCCACCTGCAGTGCGCCGTCGATCCCCGCCCGAACGGTCACGTCCGCGAGGTGCAGCGGATCCGTCGCGTACAGCAGCACCGACCGGGTGATCCCGCCGTGCCACCACTGGTCCTGGTCCTCGATGTGCGAGGCGTCCGACCACTTCACCACGGTCAGCCGTACGACGCACCGCTCCCCGGCGCGTACGACACCCGACAGGTCGAACTCGGCGGCCAGGTGGGAGTCCTTCGAGATGCCGACGGGCCGCCCGTCCACGTGCACCAGCAGGACGCTCTCGGCGGCGCCGACCTGGAGGACGACACGGCGGCCGGACCAGTCGGCCGGGATGTCCACCGCACGCTCGTAGACGCCCGTCGGATTGTCCGCGGGCGACCGCGGAGGGAATTGCGCATACGGCATGCGGACGTTCGTGTACTGCGGAAGGTCGTCCGTGTCCTGCATGGTCCAGACGCCCGGCACGTACGCGGTCGACCACGTACCGCGCACCGCGGCCTCCGGCGCCGGCAGCAACTGGAAGCGCCACTCACCGTCCAGGGACACCGCGTCCCGTCGACGGTCGACCGCATGCATCGGCAACCGCCCCCAGGAGGTCACCTCGGGCGCCTCCCAGGGACGCAGCGCCAGCAGGGGGTCCATCAGCGGATGGCCCCCTTGCCGAGGTCCCCGATGATCTGCCGGGCGCCGACCGCGAAGACGATCAGCAGGGGGACGAGGGCCAGCAGCGCGCCGGTCATCACCATGCCGTAGTCCGTCGTGCCGTGGGTGCCGTTGAGCTGCGAGAGGGCCACCTGGAGGGTGACGTTGCCCGGGTCGGTCAGGGCGATCAGGGGCCAGGCGTAGTCGTTCCACTGGCCCATGAAGGTGAAGATGCCGAGGAAGGCCAGCCCGGGCCGGACCACCGGCAGGGCCACGTGCCAGTACTGGCGCAGGAAGTGCGCGCCGTCGATGCGGGAGGCGTCGAGCAGCTCGTCGTGGATGGCGCCGCGCATGTACTGGCGCATCCAGAAGATGCCGAACGCGTTGGCGGCCGCCGGCACGATCAGCGAGGTCATCGAGCCGATCCAGCCGAGCTTCGCCATGATCACGAACTGCGGGATGGCGGAGAGCTGCGCCGGCACCATGAAGATGACCATCAGCAGCCCGAACAGCAGCCGCCGGCCCGGGAACTCGAACTTGGCGAACACGAACGCGGCGAGCGAGTCGAAGAAGAGCACCAGCGCGGTCACCGAACCCGCGACCAGCAGCGAGTTCAGCATCGAGCCGAAGAAGTCGACGCTGTCGAGGAGATGGCGGACGTTCTGCAGGAAGTGCGAGCCGGGCAGCAGCTTCGGCGGGTAGGAGAAGATCTCGCTCGACGTGTGCGTCGACATGATCACGGCCCAGTAGAACGGGAAGGCCGACAGGAGCAGCCCGACGACCAGGACGGCGTGCAGCGCGATCCCTCTGCCGCGGGTTCCCTTGATGGATGCCATGGTGACCGGCCTGCCTATTCTTCGCCCCGGCGCTGCAGCAGGCGCCAGTTGACGATCGAGAAGAGGACGACGACGAGGAAGATCCCCCAGGCCACGGCGGCGCCGTAGCCGAAGTCGTTGTTGTCGAAGGTCTGCTGGAAGAAGTAGAGGACCATGGTCCGGCCGGCGTGGCCGGGACCGCCGGAGAACGTGGAGTCGTTGGCCGTCGTCTGCAGCAGCACCTGCGGTTCGGAGAAGCTCTGCAACCCGGTGACCGTCGAGACGACCAGTACGAACAGCAGCACCGGCCGCATCATCGGCAGCGTGATCCGGAAGAAGGTCTGCGCGGGACCGGCACCGTCCATACGGGCCGCCTCGTACAGCTCACCGGGGATCGTCTGCAGTCCCGCGAGGAAGATGATCGCGTTGTAGCCGGTCCACTGCCAGGTCATCAGGGTGGCGACGGCGACCTTGATGCCCCACGGTGTGTTCAGCCAGGCCACCTGGTCCAGACCGAACGCCTGCAACAGGGCGTTCACCAGGCCGAAGTTGGTGGAGAACACCGAGCCGAAGATGATCGCGACGGCGACGACCGAGGTGACGTTCGGCAGGAAGTAGGCGAACCGGTAGACGTTCCTGAAGCGGACCGCCGAGTTGAGCATCACGGCGGTGACCATCGCCAGGAAGATCATCGGGAAGGTGGCCAGCGCCCAGATGAGGATGGTGTTCCCGACCGAACTCCAGAAGTCGCTGTCGCCCAGCAGATACCGGTACTGCGACAGGCCCGCCCACTCCATGGAGCCGAGGCCGTCCCAGCGGTGGAAGGAGACGTAGAGCGAGAAGCCGACGGGGATCAGGCCGAAGCCGAGGAAGAGGAGGTAGAAGGGGGAGATCGCGGCGTAGAGGTGCCAGTGTTTGCGCAGGCCCCCGCGGGGCCGCGGGGTGGCTGTCCGTTCCACGGTGACCCGGGGCTTTTCCAGTGCGGTGGCCATCAGTGGCTCACCCCCAGGTGCTGCGCGATCCGCCGGCACTTGCTCATGGCGTCACTCCAGGCCTTCTTCGGGTCCTTGCCGAGGACGCCGACGTTCTTGATCTCGTCCTTGAGGGGCTGCCCGAGCGCGATGTCGTACGGGCTGTTGTAGGCGACCGCGATCCGCTGCGCTGCGGGTCCGAAGACGTCCATGGTCACCTGGCCGCCGAAGAAGGGGTCGGGCTCGCGCAGTTGCCCGAGGCCGTAGGAGGCGGGAGTGGAGGGGAAGAGGCCCGCGTCGACGAAGCCCTGGGCCTGGTTGGCCGCGTTCAGGATCCACGTGATGATCTGGAAGGCCTGCTCGGGCTCGCGGCACGCCTTGGTGACGGAGAGGAACGAGCCGCCGCTGTTGGAGGGGCGCACCGGCATCTGGGCCACCCGCCAGCGACCCTTGGTCTTCGGTACACCGCTCTTGAGGTCGTTGGTCGCCCAGGAGGCGTTGAGCTGGCTCGGCAGTTTGCCGTCCTGGATGGCGGAGAGCTGGTCCGGGGTGCCGGTGACGAGGTCCGAGACGATCTTCCGCCGCTTCGCCTCCACGGCCAGCGCCCAGGCCTGGCGGACATGGTCCTGGTCGCCGATGAAGTGGCGGTCCTTGTCGACGTAGCGCCTGCTTCCCTGCTGCACCACGTTCTCGAAGACGGCGTTGACGTCGGTGAGCAGATAGGTCCCCGGGATCCGCTTCCGCAGCTGCTCGCCCGCCGCGAAGAACCTGTCCCAGGTGTTCAACTCCCGGGAGACGTCGTCGGGTTCGTGCGGCAGCTCGGCCTTTTGGAAGACGCCGTACTGGTAGTAGTGCGCGACCGGGCCGCAGTCGATCGGGAAGCCGATCATCGTGCCGTCGTCGGCTGTGCCCTGGTCCCACTTCCACGACAGGTACTGGGCGCGGTACTTCTCGGCGCCGAGGGTACGCAGGTCGACGAACTGGTCGGCGTTGGGCAGATAGGACGCCATGTCCTCGCCCTTGAGGCCCGCGATGTCGGGGACGTGGGCGCGGCCGGTCATCGTGGTGATCAGCTTGGACCGGTAGTAGCCGCCGATCTTGATGGGCCGGAGGTCGACGGAGCCGCCGTAGCGTGCCTCGGCCCTCTTCAGGACCGTGTCGCCGAGGCCGCCGTCCCAGTACCACAGGACCATGTTCCGGCCGGTGGAGCCGGTCGGAACGGCGCAGCCGGACGCCAGGCCGCCGAGCGCCGTGGCGGCCGCAGGGGCCAGGCCCGCGCGCAGCAGGCCTCTTCGTGAGAGCCGCACAGCTCCCACCGCCTTTCGGATCTGTTCGGGACTTCGCATGGGTGCGGGGGGTTCAGTGCCGGTGCTGCCGTGCGGGGGGAGTGACCGGGGCGTACCTCACGGGCGGGCCCGGGTCCGCCGGAAGACGGTCGGCGAGGAAGCCGTACGTGCGCCTGAGTTCGGGGTCGGTCAGCGAGCGCCACCAGCGGTCGACGCCGTACCAGCCCGGTGCCGCCAGTGCCCCGCCGTGCCGCTGGACGGACAGGCCGGCGGCCAGGACGGCGAACCGCAGCCGTTCCGCCAGGGGCCAGCCCGAGAGCGTCGCGGCGACGAAGCTCGCCCCGAACACGTCACCGGCGCCCGTCGCGTCCAGGACATCGATGTCAAGGGCCGGGACGTCGGCGTACTCGCCGGTGGTCTGGTCGACGGCGAGCGCTCCGTCGCCGCCGCGCGTCACGACCGCCACCGGGACCAGTTCGGCGAGCGTGCCGAGCGCGGCGACGGCGGTGTCGGTACGGGTGTAGGCCATCGCCTCGGCCTCGTTGGGGAGGAAGGCGTGGCACAGGGAGAGCTGGTCGAGGAGGTCACGGGACCACTGCTGGGTGGGGTCCCAGCCGACGTCGGCGTAGATGTGGGTGCCGTTCGCGGCGGCCTTCGCGAGCCATGCGCGGGGTTCCGCCTCGAGGTGCACGAGGGCGGTGCGTGCCTCGGGCGGGTCGCCCATCAGCGCGTCCTGCGAGTACGGCGGCCCGCTGCCGTGGGTGACCAGGGCCCGGTCGGCACCGTGTGCGAGGGAGACGGTGACCGGGGTGGGCCAGCCGTCCGCCGTGCGGGAGAGGGAGAGGTCGACGTCCTCCTGGCCGGCGAGGATCTCCTGGCAGTGGGCGCCGTAGAAGTCGTCGCCGAAGACGGTGGCGAGCGAGGTGCCGAGCCCGAACCGGGAGGCGGCCACCGCGAGGTTGGCTATGCCGCCCGGGCCGCAGCCCATGCCCGAGGTCCAGATCTCCTCGCCCGGTGTCGGCGGGCTGCCCAGACCCGTGAGGACGAGGTCGTAGAAGAGCAGCCCGGTCAGCAGCACATCGGGCCGGTCGTCATCCACGGAGACGTCCTCTCGTCGGAACCGTTCGTCAGAACTGTTCAATTTCGGTGCACGGAATCGTGCGCCGCTGCGGGAGATTGGTCAATACCCGAGCAGAAGTGAGCATGGATTTGATTGAAGATGACGAGTAGTGTTCATGCCGTGCTGGCAGAACGACGACACCAACTCATCCTGCGGGCCCTGCGCTCCGGCGGCCCCGCGGCCGTGACCGACCTCTCCGAACAGCTGGGCGTCAGCCCCGCCACGATCAGGCGCGACCTGGTCAAACTCGAGGAGGACGGCCTGCTCACCCGCGTCCACGGCGGCGCGGTCGCGGAGGAGGGCGACCAGCCCTTCGCCGAGGTCGCCGAGGTGCGCGTGGCCGAGAAGGACGCCATAGCGGCGCGCGCGGCGGCGATGGTCGAGGACGGCCAGTCGGTGCTGCTCGACATCGGCACCACCGCCTACCGGCTCGCCCGCCAGCTGCACGGCCGCCGGCTCACCGTGATCACCAGCAACCTGGTGGTCTACGAGGAGCTGGCCGACGACGAGGGCATCGAACTGGTGCTGCTCGGCGGCATGGTCCGGCGCGAGTACCGCTCCCTGGTCGGCTTCCTCACCGAGGACAACCTGCGCCAACTGCACGCCGACTGGCTCTTCCTCGGCACCAGCGGAGTGCGCCCGGGCGGGCAGGTGATGGACACGACGGTCGTCGAGGTGCCGGTCAAGCGCGCCATGATCAAGGCCGGTGACCGGGTCGTGCTGCTCGCCGACGCGGCGAAGTTCCCGGGTACGGGGATGGCGAAGGTCTGCGGTCCCGAGGACCTGGACGTGGTGGTGACGAACGCGCCGGTCGACCCGGTGACCCGCTCCGCACTGGAGGAGGCGGGCGTCGAAGTGGTCCTGGCGGGAAGGGTGCAGACGTGAAGCTGACGATTCTGGGCGGCGGCGGATTCCGGGTGCCGCTCGTGTACGGGGCGCTGCTGGCGGACCGCGCGGAGGGGCGGGTCACCGAGGTCGTCCTGCACGATCTGGACGACAGCCGGCTGCACGCGGTCGCCCGGGTGCTGGAGGAGCAGGCGTCGGCCGTCGCCGACGCCCCCCGCGTGACCGCGACCACCGACCTCGACGAAGCCCTGCGCGGCGCCGACTTCGTCTTCTCCGCGATCCGCGTCGGCGGCCTGGAGGGCAGGGCGAACGACGAGCGGGTGGCTCTCGCGGAGGGCGTTCTCGGCCAGGAGACGGTCGGCGCGGGCGGGATCGCCTACGGTCTGCGGACGGTCCCGGTCGCCGTCGACATCGCGCGGCGGGTGGCCCGCCTGGCGCCCGACGCCTGGGTCATCAACTTCACCAACCCGGCCGGACTGGTCACCGAGGCCATGTCCCGCCACCTCGGCGACCGGGTCATCGGCATCTGCGACTCGCCGGTCGGCCTCGGCCGCCGAATCGCGCGGGTCCTCGGCGCGAACCCGAACGAGGCGTGGATCGACTACGTCGGCCTCAACCACCTCGGCTGGGTGCGCGGTCTGCGCATCGCGGGCCGCGACGAACTCCCGCGCCTGCTCGCCGACCCCGGCCTGCTCGGCTCCTTCGAGGAGGGCAAGCTGTTCGGTGCCGACTGGCTGCGGTCCCTCGGCGCGATCCCCAACGAGTACCTGCACTACTACTACTTCAACCGCGAGGCCGTACGCGCCTACCAGCAGGCCGAGAAGACCCGCGGTGCCTTCCTGCGCGACCAGCAGGCGCGGTTCTACGAGGAGGCCCGGCGTGCGGAGGTCTCCGCCCTCGGCGCCTGGGACCGCACCCGCGCCGAACGCGAGGCGACCTACATGGCCGAGGCCCGGGAGACGGCCGGTGCCGGCGAGCGCGACGCCGACGACCTCTCCGGCGGCTACGAGAAGGTGGCCCTCGCCCTGATGCGGGCCATCGCCCGGGACGAGCGCACCACCCTGATCCTCAACGTCCGCAACCAGGGCACCCTGTCGGTCCTCGACCCGGACGCCGTCATCGAGGTGCCGTGTCTGGTCGACGCCAACGGGGCCCATCCGGTCGCCGTCGATCCACTGCCCGGTCACGCCACCGGTCTGGTGTGCGCGGTCAAGGCGGTCGAGCGTGAGGTGCTCGCCGCCGCCGAGTCCGGTTCGCGTGCCACGGCCGTGAAGGCCTTCGCGCTGCACCCGCTGGTCGACTCCGTGAACGTGGCCCGCAGGCTGGTCGAGGGCTACACCCAGGTCCATCCGGGCCTGGCGTATCTTGAGTAAGCGCTTTCCCTCCCCGTTCCCTGGAGACTTCCATGCACGATGAACGCCGCCGGATCGAGGAGCGCGTAGAGCGACTCCACCACCAGCGCATCAAGCCCGCGATCTACGCGGCCGCCGTTCCCTTCGACGTGGAGTCCTGGCAGGCCCCGGGAGAGCCGGTCCCCTTCGAGGAGGCCGCGGCCGCGCCGTACGAGCCCTTCGCGATGAACACCCCGTGGGGACCGCCCTGGGGCACGACCTGGTTCCGGATGCGCGGCCACGTGCCCGCCGAGTTCGCGGGCCGACGCGTCGAGGCCGTCATCGACCTCGGCTTCGTGGGCGACTGGCCCGGCAACCAGGCCGAGGCGCTGGTGCACCTGGCCAACGGGACGCCGCTGAAGGCCGTCAACCCGCTCAACCAGTACGTGCCGATCGCCAACCCGGCGGCGGGCGGTGAGACGGTCGACTACCTGGTCGAGGCGGCCTCGAACCCGGACATCCTTGCCAACGACTTCGCGGGTCCGACCCCGCTCGGCGATGTACTGACGGCAGGCGACCGTCCCCTGTACACCTTCCGCCGCGCCGACATCGCCGTCCTCGACGAGCAGGTCTGGCACCTCGACCTCGACATCCAGGTACTGCGCGAGCTGATGCTGCAGCTGGGCGAGCACGACCCGCGCCGGCACGAGATCATGCACGCCCTCGACCGGGCCATGGACCTCCTCGACCTGGACGACGTCTCCGGCTCGGCGGCCGACGTGCGCGAGGCGCTGAAGCCGGCCCTGTCCAAGCCCGCGAACGCCAGCGCGCACCTCATCTCCGGAGTCGGCCACGCCCACATCGACTCGGCCTGGCTGTGGCCGATCCGCGAGACCAAGCGCAAGACGTCCCGCACCTTCTCCAACGTGACCTCCCTGGCCGACGAGTACGAGGAGTTCGTCTTCGCCTGCTCGCAGGCCCAGCAGTACGAGTGGGTGCGCGACAACTACCCGCACGTGTGGGCCCGCATCCAGGAGTCCGTCAAGAAGGGCCAGTGGGCGCCGGTCGGCGGCATGTGGGTGGAGGCCGACGGCAACCTGCCCGGCGGCGAGGCCCTCGCCCGCCAGCTCGTCCACGGCAAGCGCTTCTTCATCGAGCACTTCGGCGTCGAGACCAAGGGCGTGTGGCTGCCCGACTCCTTCGGCTACACCGCCGCCTACCCGCAGCTGGCCAGGCTCGCGGGCAACGACTGGTTCCTGACCCAGAAGATCTCCTGGAACCAGACCAACAAGTTCCCCCACCACACCTTCTGGTGGGAGGGCATCGACGGCACCCGCATCTTCACCCACTTCCCGCCGGTCGACACCTACAACGCCCGCTTCAGCGGCGAGGAGATGGCCCGCGCGGTCCGCAACTACAGCGAGAAGGGCGGCGCCACACGCTCCCTGGCCCCCTTCGGCTGGGGCGACGGCGGTGGCGGCCCCACCCGCGAGATCATGGAGCGGGCCCGGCGGCTGAAGGATCTGGAGGGCTCCGCGAAGGTCGAGATCGAACACCCCGACACGTTCTTCGCGAAGGCCCGCGCCGAGTACCCGGACGCCCCCGTCTGGGTCGGCGAGCTGTACCTGGAGCTGCACCGCGCCACCTACACCTCCCAGGCCCGCACCAAGCAGGGCAACCGGCGCAGCGAACACCGGCTGCGCGAGGCCGAGTTGTGGGCGACGACGGCCGCGCTGCACGCGCCGGGCTACACCTACCCGTACGAGCGGCTCGACCGCCTCTGGAAGACGGTCCTGCTGCACCAGTTCCACGACATCCTGCCCGGCTCGTCCATCGCCTGGGTGCACCGCGAGGCCGAGGCCGAGTACGCCCGCGTGGCAGGGGAGCTGGAGGAGCTGACCGCCGAGGCGGTGGCCGCGCTCGGCACCGGCGGGACGCGTGTGTTCAACACCAGCCCGTACGACCGTGCCGAGGTGGTCCGCACGTCCGGGGGCGCGCCGGCGTACGTGCGCGTGCCCGCGAACGGCAGCGCACCCGTCGCGGACGCGGAACCCCCGCAGCCGGTCACGGTCAGCGGTGGCGTCCTCGACAACGGTCTGGTCCGGGTGGAGGTGGCAGCAGACGGAACGCTGTCGTCCGTGTACGACCTGCGGGCGGACCGCGAGGTCCTCGCCGAGCCGGGCAACCTCCTCCGCCTCCACACCGACCTCCCCAACTACTGGGACGCCTGGGACATCGACAAGCACTACAAGAACCGGTACACGGACCTCCTGGACGCCGACTCCGTCACCGTCGCCGAGGACGGGCCGCTCGTCGGCGCGATCCGCGTCGCGCGCTCCTTCGGCAAGGGCTCGAAGATCACCCAGACCCTCATCGTGCGCGCGGGCAGCCCCCGGATCGACATCGAGACGGACATCGACTGGCACGAGACCGAGAAGATCCTCAAGGCCGCCTTCCCGGTGGACGTCCGCGCCCCGCACTCCTCGGCCGAGATCCAGTTCGGCCACGTCCAGCGCCCCACCCACACCAACACCAGCTGGGAGGCGGCCCGTTTCGAGGTCTCCGGCCACCGCTGGGTGCACGTCGCCGAGCCCGGCTACGGCGTCGCGGTCCTCAACGACTCGACCTACGGCCACGACGTCTCCCGCACGGTCCGCGAGGACGGGGGTACGACCACCACGGTCCGCCTGAGCCTGGTGCGCGCCCCGCGCGTCCCGGACCCGGGCTCCGACCAGGGCCGGCACCGCTTCACCTACTCCCTGCTGCCCGGCGCGGACATCGCGGACGCGGTCGCCGAGGGCTACGCGCTCAATCTCCCGCTGCGGGTGACGGACGCGGCGGGCGCGCCGGAGCCGGTCGTCTCGGTGGCCGGCGAGGGCGTGACGGTCGAGGCGGTCAAGCTCGCCGACGACCGCTCCGGTGACGTCGTCGTACGCCTCTACGAGTCCCGGGGCGGGCGGGCGAGCGGTGTGCTGCGCACCGGATTCCCGCTCGCCGGTGCCCAGGTCACCGACCTGCTGGAACGGCCCCTAAAGGACGCCGTCGTGCGGGACGACGGCGGGATCTCCGTCGCCCTGCGGCCCTTCCAGATCCTGACCCTGCGGCTGCGGCGCGCCGAGGTGGGTTGACCCATGGCCGTACAACCCTGGTTCACCGACGCCAAATTGGGGATCTTCGTCCACTGGGGCATCTACGCCGTCGACGGCGTCCAGGAGTCCTGGTCGTTCTACGACGACATCGTGCCGTACGACCGTTACATGTCCCAGCTCGACCGGTTCACCGCCGCGCGCTACGAACCACGCGACTGGGCGGCCCTGTTCGCCCGCGCGGGTGCCCGGTACGCCGTGCTGACCAGCCGGCACCACGACGGCGTCGCCCTGTGGGACACCGCGCACGGCGACCTCGGCCTGGGCCGCGACCTCATCGGACCGTACGCCGAGGCCCTGCGCGAACAGGGCCTGAAGGTGGGCCTCTACTACTCCCACTCCGACTGGAGCCACCCCGACTACGCCTCCACACGCAGGCCGGGCCGGCCGCCGGAGCAGGAGGACAACCGCTACTCCGAGGTCGCGGCCGAGTTCGAGGACCTGGCGGCCTGGGAGCGGTTCATCGCCTACCGGGACGGCCAGATCACGGAGTTGGCCTCCCGCTACCGGCCCGACCTGATGTGGTTCGACGGCGAGTGGGAACGCAGCGAGGAGCAGTGGCGCATCCCCGAACTCGCCGCGCTGATCCGTTCGTACACGCCGGACGTCGTCTTCAACGCCCGCATGCTCGGCCAGGGCGACTACGCCACGCCCGAGCAGGGTGCCCCGGTGGTCCCGCCGGACGGGCCCTGGGAGCTGTGCCTGACGGTCAACGACTCCTGGGGCTTGCAGCACCACGACCACAACCACAAGTCGGTCGACCAGCTGATCCGGTACTTCACGGAGACCATCGGCGGCGGGGGCAACCTGCTGCTCGACGTCGGCCCGCGGGAGGACGGGACGATCCCGGCCGAGCAGGCCGAACGCTTGGAGGGGCTCGGCGACTGGATCCGCAGACACGCGGAGGCGGTGTACGGGACCGTGCGGGGGCTGCCCGCCGGGCACCACTACGGCCCGAGCACCCTGTCCAAGGACCGCCGCACCCTGTATCTGGTGCTGTTCGACGCCCCGCGCGCCGAGATCAACGTACGCGGGCTGCTCGGCGAGGTGCGCCGGGTCAGCGTGCTCGGCAGCGGCAGGGAGCTGGCCCACCGGGTCACCGGGGGTCTGCACGAGACGCCGGGGGTGCTGTGGATCGAGCCGCCCGCGCCGGCCGACCTCGACCCGCATGCCACGGTGCTCGCGGTGGAACTGGCCGGTGAGCTGGAGCTCTACCGGGGAGCGGGCCGCTCCTGACGGCGGCGCAGCCGCTTTCGCCCCGGGACATGTGCATCGGGTCGGCCGGTCGCTCCCCGTGACCGCGACCGACCGACCCGATCCCCCGTTGGTGCTTCCCCCGTTCCCCCCGTTCCCCCCGTTCCCCCCGTTCCCCCCGTTTCCCCCGTTTCCCCGTTGGTGCTTCCCCCGTTGATCCCCCGTGCTTCCCGTTCCCGATATGGAGAGCGGCCAGGTCGCCGCCTGATACACCCTGGGCGGAAAAAAAATCCCCCGGCTCGGGAGCCGGGGGATTCCGGTCGTGCCGATGCCGTCCTCAGCCGGTGAACCCGGCCGTGATCGAGGTGAACTGCCAGGTGTTCTGGCTGATGCCGGAGCAGTTGCTCACCACGCCACCGCCGGGGCAGGGCCGGTCGCGGTTGACGGCCCAGTAGGCGAGCCGGGCGATGTGGTGCGAGTTCGCCCAGTCGCGGATCTGGGTCCAGATCGCCGGGGTGGTGTTCTCCTGCTGGTCGGACAGGCCGTTCATGCCGGAGATGCCGATGTGGGAGTAGGCGGTCGCGTCGTCCCAGCCGAAGGTGGACTTCAGCTTGTTCTTCAGCCCCTCGGCCGCGTTGACCGTGTTGCCGTACATGTCGGAGCCGCCGCCGAAGTCGAACGGCATGATCGTGAAGACGTCGATGCCGGCGCCGAGCGACTGCGCCTGCTCGATGAGCCGGTTGCCGTAGTAGGTCGGGCCGGTGGTCGAGGTGCCGAAGGTGACGATGGTCTTCAGGCCGGGGTTGTTGGCCTTGACCGTCTTCAGGGCGGTGAGGATCTTCGCCTGGACGGCCTCGTTCTCGAACTCGTCCGTGTTCTCGATGTCCATGTCGATCGCCTTGAGCGAGTAGGCGTCGATCACCTTCTGGATCGCCCCGGCCAGCGCGCTCGACGAGGAGCAGTTGGCGCCCAGCTTGCTGCCCTGCCAGCCGCCGAACGACGGGACGATGTCACCGCCCGCCGAGCGGATCTGGTTGACGGCGGTCTGGTCGACACCGCCGGTCAGCGCCCGGCTGCCGTCCCAGGCCGGGGTGCAGCCGCCCGAGTCCAGCACGAACGCCATCGTGAACCACTTGACGCCGGTCGCGCTCATCACCGTGCTCGGGTTCGGTGGATCGCCCCAGCCCTCGTACAGGTACGGTGCCGCCTGCTTGAAGCCGGTGCCGCCGCCGCTGCCCGCGTCCGTCGTGACCGAGACGGAGTTGGAGGCCGCGGAGGTGTTCCCGGCCGCGTCCCGCGCCTTGACCGTGAAGGTGTACGCCGTGCTCGGCGACAGCCCGCTGACCGTGGCGGACGTACCGGAGACGCTGAGCACCTGGTTGGAGCCGCTGTAGATGTCGTACGCCGTCACGCCCACGTTGTCCGAGGAGGCGTTCCACTGGAGCGACACGCTCGACGAGGTCTTGCCCGTCGAGGTGAGCCCGCTGGGCGCGGTCGGCGCCTGGGTGTCCCCGCCGCCTCCGCCGCCGCCCGGGCCGTCCAGGCTGATGTCGTCGGCGTAGTAGGTGCCCTGCGCGTACCAGCCGTGCACATAGATGGTCGCGCTGGTCTGCGAGGCACCGGTGGTGAAGGAGACGCTGAGCTGGCTGTACGCGGACGGGGACGTCGTCCAGGTGGAGGCGCCGCCGTTGACGCCGAGGTACACGTACGAGCCGCGGACCCAGCCGCTCAGGCTGTACGTCGTGTTCGGCTGCACGGAGACGGTCTGGCTGCACTGCGCGTTGTCGCTCGAAGTCACCGCGCCCTGCAGGGCCTTGGAGCCGCCGTGCACGGGGGAGGAGACGACCGAGCCGAGGTTGCCGGTGCAGCTCCAGGGGGAGAGGCTGCCCGACTCGAATCCGGGGTTGGTGAGGATGTTGGCGGCCTGAGCGGTGCCGGGGAGGGCGATGGCGCCGCCGAGCGCGAGGGCGGCGGTGCCGAGGAGGGCGAGAAGCCGACGTCTGGAACGTCTGAGTGTGTGGCGCACGCGATCTCCCTGTGGGGAATGGGGTGTTCGGGAGTGTGCAGGGGAGTGCGGGGGAGTGCGGGGGAGTGCGGGGTGCGCCAACCAAGTTGGTATGGACCAATCAGGGTGTCAAGAGGGTGAACCCAGATTGGTCCAGACCGGTGTGCGTGTCGAGGTCATGCGGGGGCGGTGGCGGGTGCACCGGCCTCCGTGGTGACCTCGGGAGCGGGCGTCGGTACGGCCGGCAGCAGGACTTCCGCCTCCGCCACCCTCTGCTGCGGCAGCGACACCGGCCGCAGCGGACGCGGCCCGGACACCACCGTGTAGTCCTGCCCAAGGAACGGCGGCTCGACCACACCCGGGTCCTCGCCCAGCGCCAACTGAACAGCCGCCCAAGGTGCGTTCACCCCACAGAGCGACAGCTGGTGCAGCCCGCCCGCGGGCCTCGTGTTGACGTCCAGCAGCACCGGACGGTCGCCGAGCATGCGGAACTGGATGTTGGACAGGTAGTGCAGCCCGAAGCCCTCCGCGATCAGCCGGGCCGGCTCCAACCACTGCTCGTGCAGGGTGAAGCCCCGGCGGCGGCCGTTCTTGGTGCGGCCGACGGCCAGCCGGACATGGTTGTCCGGACCGGTCAGGCAGTCGACGGACACCTCCGGCTGCTCCAGGCGCGGCATCACCAGCCAGTCCACGGTCTCCTCGGCCCGCTCCAGGGCCTCGACGACCAGGTCCAGCTGGACGTACGGGCCCGGGAAGCCGTCGAGGTGCATGAGGGAGAAGGGGGCGCGCGTGATCACACGGAAGCCGACCCCGCCCGCGCCGGCGGCCGGCTTGAAGCACGCCCTGTGCCCGGCCGCCTCCAACTCCTCCACTGCCGCGACAAGTTCGTCCGCCGTACGCACCCGCCACCACGGCGGCACCGGCACGCCGACCGAGCGGACCGCCTCGTACGCGGTCGCCTTGTCCTCGAACACGGCCACCGCCTCGGGGGTCGGCGCCAGCAGCGCCGTACCCACCGCCGCGAAATCGGCGCGGTGCGCCACGATCGCCGCCTGGTGCAGCCGGGGCACGAACACGTCGATCCCGCGCCGCGCGCACTGGTCGAGGGCGTACTCGACGTACGCGGCCGGGGACAGGCCCTCCGGCTCCAGGTCGGCGGTGTCGGCGGCGGCCAGCACGGGGGAGTCGGCGTCCCCGTGCGTGGCGTGGATCTCGACCGCCCGGTCGCTGGGATTTCTCCGCAGCTGATCCATGAAGAACACGTTCTCCGCGTACGTGCGGTTGAGCCAGACGCGTACGCGAGAGAGCATGCAGGCCGCCTTTCAGGGTTTTCGGGCAGGGCTCAGCGGCCCGTGCCCGGGCAGGAGGGAGGAAGGGTCACCAAACGGCCCTGTGCGAAGGGGGATTAGGGGCGTTGGCGTTGGGGCGATCATACGGCTTTCAAGAGCCCCCGCGTGCAACGCTGATGTTACGGATTTCCAGCGCCTGTCCAGCGGGACCCGACCGGCGCGGGATCCCCTTGTCCCCGGCCGGTGAAATGTGTTGTCGTGGTGCGGACAGGATGATCGGAAGGGGTGCGGGGTGGAGTCGACGGCCGGGGCCGGACAGCTGCTGGCCATCAGTGACCTGCACATCTCCTATCCGGAGAACCGCGCGCTCGTGGAGCGTATGCAGCCCGGGACGGACGACGACTGGCTGATCGTGGCCGGGGACATCGCGGAGACCGTCGAGGACATCCGCTGGACCCTCGCCACCCTCGCGGGCCGCTTCCGCAAGGTCCTGTGGGCGCCCGGCAACCACGACCTGTGGACGCATCCGAGGGACACCGTCACCCTGCGCGGCGTCGCTCGTTACGAGCACCTCGTCGCCCTGTGCCGGGAACTGGGCGTGACCACGCCCGAGGATCCGTACCCGGTCTGGCACGGCCCGGGCGGCCCGGTCGTCGTCGCCCCGCTGTTCCTGCTGTACGACTACTCCTTCCTGCCGGCCGGCTGCGCCACGAAGGAGGAGGGGCTGGCCTACGCGGAGAGCACCGGCATCGTCTGCAACGACGAGTACCTGCTCCACCCCGACCCCTACCCGACCCGCGAGGACTGGTGCCGGGCCCGCGTCGCCGAGACCGAGCGCAGACTCGCCGAGCTGCCCGCGGACCTGCCCACCGTCGTCGCCGGCCACTACCCGCTCGACCGGCACCCGATGGACGTGCTCTGGCACCCGGAGTTCGCCATGTGGTGCGGCACCGCCCTCACCGCCGACTGGCACCGCCGGTTCCGGGTCGAGACCATGGTCTACGGACACCTGCACATCCCGCGGACCACCTGGCACGAGGGTGTCCGCTTCGAAGAGGTGTCCGTGGGATACCCCCGTGAATGGCGCAAGCGCTCGGTACCCCCGGGGCAGCCGCGCCGCATCCTGCCGATGGAGGTCGAACCCGGTGATCGAGGAGCTGCTCCCGGAGTCGGTGGTGGCCGTGGAAGCGTTCGGTGACCACGAGGACCAGGAGAGCTCGCTGTACCCGGAGGAGCGGCAGCTCGTGGCGCGGGCGGTGACCAAGCGCCGCCGGGAGTTCGCGGCCGTACGGGTCTGCGCCCGGCGCGCCATGGAGAAGCTCGGCGTGCCGCCGCAGCCCGTGCTGTCCGGCGAGCGCGGTGCACCCCGCTGGCCGGCCGGGCTGGTCGGCAGCATGACCCACTGCGACGGGTACCGCGCCGCCGCACTGGTCCGCGCCGCGGATCTGGCCTCCCTCGGGATCGACGCCGAGGTCCACGGACCACTGCCGGAGGGTGTGTTCGAGAGCATCGCGCTGCCCGCCGAGCAGGACCGGCACCGTCATCTGTGCACCACCCGGCCCGGGGTCCACTGGGGCCGGGTGCTGTTCAGCGCCAAGGAGTCCGTCTACAAGGCGTGGTTTCCCCTTGCCCGCGCCTGGCTGGACTTCTCCGAGGCCGACATCGAGCTGGTAGCCGAACCCGAACCCGGCCCCGGCCTGCGCGGCCGCTTCCATGCCCGGCTCCTCGTCCCGGGGCCGGAGGTGGACGGCGTACGCCTGACCGGGTTCGACGGCCGCTGGCTGGTGTCGGACGGTCTCGTACTGACGACGGTCGCCGTCCCGCACCACTGAACGGGACGGGCGCGCGTCGCCGGCTCACTCCTGTGGGCACCAGTGGCGCAGCAACCTGAAGAACTCCTCCTCGTTGCCCGCGAGCCCCGCCCGGGCCAGGGCCCCGTCCGCCTCGGCGAGCACGGCGGGCGGCACCATGACGGGCCGGCCGCCGTCCACGGGGCCGTCGAAGGCTGCGCGCACGGTGTGCAGCAGCCTCAGATAGGCCTGTACGGCGGTGCGCTCACGGTCGGTCAGTACGGCGGTGGGCATCGGTCGGCTCTCCCCGGTTCGGCGTCACGGTCGCGCGCCCTGCGGCGCCGTGCACCGCAGTCGCACGGCGCACACCTCCAGCTTGCCGTCCACCACTGACAACGCTGTTCGGCTCTGCTTCGGTTCGCCCGCTTAGCCGAGGCGAAACGCCACCGAAACCCCTGGATGCAGGGGTGGCCGGCATGCCGCGACGGCGCCCGGTGCGGGCCGTACGGCTGCGCACCGGTGCCGGAAACGCGCGAGGCGAGCGCACGCGGTGCGACGTGAGGTTCGCGGCGGGGTGCGGGGCGGGTCAGCCCTGCGGTCCCGGATACCCGAGTGACGTCTCGATGCGGCCGGCCACGTCGTCCCGGCGGCCCGGGCCGCGCAGGGCCGAACCGGACAGCCAGGTGCGGCACTTGCTGGCGAGGAGGAGGCCGAAGGTCTCGGCCTCGCGCTCCTCGGTCTGGTCGAAGCGGGTGCGGGCGGCGACGCGATGGATCGTGGCCTGCAGGGCGGCCTGGTCGGTGTCGTCGCTCAGCAGACGCGTCGCGACGCCGTTTCCGGCATGGTCGAGGTGGTGGCCGCAGTGGTCGGCCTGCATGTGCCACAGCTCGTGACCGAGGATGACCAACTGGTGGGCGGGCGCGGTGCGTTGCTCCACGACGACCAGGTCGCGGTCGGCCATGTCCAGCCACAGCCCGCTGGCCGTACCGGGCGGGAAGGCGGCCGTACGGAAGTGGACGGGGCGGCCGCGGCGGCGGCTCATCGTGTCGCACAGCGCGCGGTACAGCTCGTGCGGCGGGGCCGGCGCGGGCAGGGTGAGTTCCCCGACCAGCTCGGCGCACAACCGGCGCATGTCCCTGCCGATGCCCACAGTCCTCCCCTGGTTCACGACTCGGGCCGCTTGACGCTCTCCAGCAGCATGTCGAGCCACTCCGCGACCTTGTCCCGGTGCTGGTCGGTGGGCAGTTGCGCGGCCCGCCAGGCGATCCCGCGCACCCCGTGGTCCTGCAGCAGCCGCTCCAGCGGATCGTCCGCCGCCGCGGCCGCGGCGGCGGCCCGCTCCCGGTCGGCGAGCTTCTGCAGCAGCTCCTGCTCGGTGCGCTGCAGCGCGCCCGCGAGGGCCTCGGGGTCCTCCGCGGTGAGGAAGCCTGCGTGCACCCGGAAGAACCGCTGCAAGGCGTCGCAGTGCTCCATCGTGGGCCGCCGGTCGCCGTTGATGAGAGCGCCGGCCTGCTGCCGGGACATGCCCGCGCCGTCGGCGATCTCCTGCTGGGTGTGCTTGCGCCCGTTGGGCTTCAGCCGGGTGCGGCGCAGCAGGTCCAGGCGTTGCAGAAAGCGGGCCTGGACGTCCGGCTCGCCCGCCGGGCGGCCGCTGAGCAGGGCCTTGACCACCGGTTCCGGGACACCGCAGGCGACGGAGAGCCGCCCGACGTCGAAGACCTCGGCGTGCGGCACGCCGAGCCGGTCGGCGAGTGCGGTGACGCGGGCGACGACGGCCGGCAGCTGAGTGGTCTCCGTGGCGCCCGGATCCTCGTAGCCATCCGTCACCGACAGAACTCCTACGTCTCTCGAGGGCTTGAGGTGCGTCGCTTCTCACAAGCGGTTGTCGTGAACTTCCCGGAGAGTAGCGGGTGCTTCGAACTCGCAGCCAGGTCTCGCCACAACTGTGGCGAATTTCGGCCGTCAACCGGCATGGAATGCCACGATAGTTGACATGGTTCTCGTCGGGGCAGCAGGATCGCTTCGCCGCGTGAAGGCCGCAGAGGCAAGAGGGGTGACCTCCCGATGGCACATCAGGCAGGAGGGCAGTGGCCGGCGCCGCGGCCCGTCCCCGAGGGCTGCGAGGTCCAGGCGTACCTACAGGACTACGCCACGCTTCTGGAGGCTGTTCCGCTCCCGTCCCTGGTCGTCGACCACCGCTGGAACGTGGTGCTGGCCAACGGCGCGTTCGAGACACTTTTTCGGGGCGTGCGCCCTCATCCGACGGCCATGCCCGGGGAGAACTTCCTCCGGTTCGTCCTGTTCCACCCCGACGCCGCCGAGATCCTCGACGATCACGAGGCGGGTTGGTGCCTGCCGATGCTGGCCCACTTCAAGACCGCCGTGGAGCGCTACGGCCACGATCACGAACTGCAGGCCGTCCGCCGGGACATCGCCCAGGACCCGATCATGGAGGCCGCCTACCGGCAGGGTCTGCCGCACTGGATCCGCGCCGTCGGCGAGGCCGGGACACAGCTCGACGGCGCCGTACGCCTCCTGGTCCACCCCGATCCGCGGCGGGGTCCGACCGAGTGCCGGATCGTCGAGGAGACGCCCCGGACACTCCAGGAGATCGGCTGTGCCCGCCTGACCATGGTCCTGCGTGACGCCCGCCGTCCGGCCGCGGCCTCGCGCCGGCCGCGCCGGGCGCGCGGAGCGGGCACCCATCTGACGGTCGTCCCGGACCCCGAGGACTGACCCGGCTCCGTCGGCGTTCAGGTCGCCGACGGGGCCGGGCCGGAACCCTTCTCCGTCCGACGACGCCCAGGTCCGAGCCTGTGACACCCCCTGTCCAGTTTACGCAAACGGCTTGCGTAACTTGCGCTACGCTTGCGCGCATGACGCGACGACTTGCGGAAGTAGCGAAGAAGGTCGGGGTCAGCGAGGCCACGGTCAGCCGGGTGCTCAACGGCAAGCCCGGAGTCTCCGAAGCCACCCGGCAGGCGGTGCTGACGGCCCTCGACGTCCTCGGCTACGAGCGGCCCACCCAGCTGCGCGGTGAACGCGCCCGCCTCGTCGGCCTGGTCCTGCCGGAGCTGCAGAACCCCATCTTCCCGGCGTTCGCCGAGGTCATCGGGGGTGCCCTCGCTCAGCTGGGACTCACCCCGGTGCTGTGCACGCAGACCAAGGGCGGGGTCTCGGAGGCGGACTACGTGGAGCTGCTCCTGCAGCAGCAGGTCTCCGGCGTCGTCTTCGCCGGCGGCCTGTACGCGCAGGCCGACGCCCCGCACGACCACTACCGGCTGCTCGCCGACCGCAACATCCCGGTCGTGCTGGTCAACGCGGCCATCGAGCACCTCGGCTTCCCGGGCGTGTCCTGCGACGACGCCGTCGCCGTCGAGCAGGCCTGGCGGCACCTCGCCTCCCTCGGGCACGAGCGGATCGGTCTCGTGCTCGGGCCCGGGGACCATGTGCCGTCCGCGCGGAAGCTGGCGGCGGCGCGGGCGGTCGCGGGCGAGCTGCCGGACGCCTTCGTCGCCCGGGCCATCTTCTCCATCGAGGGCGGTCACGCGGCGGCCTCCCGGCTGATCGACCAGGGCGTCACGGGCATCATCTGCGCCAGCGACCCGCTCGCGCTCGGCGCGATCAGGGCGGCCCGCCGCAAGGGGCTCGACGTCCCGTCCCAGGTCTCCGTGGTCGGTTACGACGACTCCGCGTTCATGAACTGCACCGAACCCCCGCTGACCACCGTCCGCCAGCCCATCGAGGCCATGGGCCGGGCGGCGGTCGAGCTGTTGAACGTACAGATCGGCGGGACGGCCGTACCGGCGGAGGAGCTGCTGTTCGAACCGGAACTGGTGGTCCGGGGGTCGACCGCGCAAGCGCCTCGTCCCTGAGATCCACTCGACTGTCGAATAATTACAGATTCTACGCGACATCTTGCGGGACGATGTCGTCGGTGCTTGAGTGTGCGGCGCCCACCGCTCCTGCCTTGAGGGGTCCACCGATGAGAAGCACCGGGTTCCGCCGTACCGTCGCCGCGATCGGCGTCTGTTCCTCCCTCGCTCTCGCCGCGTCCGCCTGCGGGTCCGGCGACGACGGCTCGGCGAGCGGCAAGACCCGCATCACGGTCAACTGCGAGCCGCCCAAGAGCGCCAAGGTCGACCGGCGGTTCTTCGAGCAGGACATCGCCTCGTTCGAGAAGCAGAACCCGGACATCGACGTCGTCGCGCACGACGCCTTCCCCTGCCAGGACCCGAAGACGTTCGACGCCAAGCTCGCCGGCGGGCAGATGGAGGACGTCTTCTACACGTACTTCACCGACGCCGGGCACGTCGTCGACGTCAACCAGGCCGCCGACCTCACGCCGTACCTCAAGGAACTCAAGAGCTACGGCACCGTGCAGAAGCAGCTGCGGGACATCTACACGGTGGACGGCAAGGTCTACGGCATACCGCGTACCGGATACAGCATGGGGTTGATCTACAACCGCAAGCTCTTCGAGAAGGCCGGACTCGACCCCGACAGGCCCCCGGCGACCTGGGACGAGGTCCGTGCCGACGCCAAGAGGATCGCCGCCCTGGGCGAAGGCACCGTCGGATACGCCGACTACAGCGCGCAGAACCAGGGCGGCTGGCACTTCACCGCCGAGCTGTACTCGCAGGGCGGTGACGTCGTCAGCGCCGACGGCAAGAAGGCCACCGTCGACACCCCCGAGGGCCATGCCGTCCTGCAGAACCTGCACGACATGCGGTGGACGGACGACTCGATGGGCAGCAAGCAGCTCCTCGTCATCAACGACGTGCAGCAGATGATGGGTTCGGGGAAGCTCGGCATGTACCTCAGCGCCCCCGACAACATCCCGATCCTGGTCAAGGAGAAGGGCGGCGACTACAAGGACCTCGCCCTCGCCCCCATGCCCGGCGGCAAGGGCACCCTCATCGGCGGCGACGGCTACATGTTCAACAAGAAGGACACGCCCGCCCAGATCCGCGCCGGCCTGAAGTGGCTCGACCACATGTTCCTCACCCCGGGATCCGGTTTCCTCGGGGACTACGCCCGTGCCAAGAAGAACGACGCACCCGTCGGCCTGCCCGAGCCGCGCCTGTTCACCGGCGCCGCCGACGCCAAGGACCAGCAGGTCAAGAAGGCCAACGCCAACGTCCCGGTGGAGAACTACCAGGCCTTCCTCGACGGCAACCAGCAGCTGCGGATGAAGATCGAGCCGCCGCACGCCCAGCAGATCTACTCCGTCCTCGACGGCGTCGTCTCCGCCGTCCTCACCAAGAAGGACGCGGACATCGACCAGCTCCTCAAGGACGCGTCCGGCAAGATCGACAGCATTCTGGCCCGGAGCTGACCGCCATGACGAAGACGGCCGAGCGGCGCCCGGTCGAGGAGCCCGCCACCCACCCGGTGCAGGCGCCGTCCCCGGTAGGGGGCCGGGGGCGGCGCCGCCTCGCCGAACAGGCCCGCGCCCACGCCTTCCTGCTCGGCGGCCTCGTCTGCTTCGCGCTGTTCTCCTGGTACCCGGCGATCCGCGCGGTCGTCATCGCCTTCCAGAAGTACACGCCAGGCTCCTCGCCCGAGTGGGTCGGCACCGCCAACTTCACCCGCGTCTGGCACGACCCCGAGTTCACGGCGGCCTGGCGCAACACCCTCACCTTCACCCTGCTGGCCCTGCTGATCGGCTTCGCCGTCCCCTTCGTCCTCGCCCTCGTCCTCAACGAGCTGCGGCACGCGAAGGCCTTCTTCCGGGTCGTGGTCTACCTGCCGGTGATGATCCCGCCGGTGGTCAGCGCCCTGCTGTGGAAGTGGTTCTACGACCCCGGAGCCGGCCTCGCCGACGAGACGCTGCGCTTCCTGCACCTGCCCACCTCGAACTGGACCAACGGCACCGACACCGCACTGATCTCCCTGGTGATCGTGGCGACCTGGGCCAACATGGGCGGCACCGTCCTCGTCTACCTGGCCGCCCTGCAGTCCATCCCCGGCGAGCTGTACGAGGCCGCCGAACTGGACGGGGCGAACCTGCTCCAGCGCATCCGGCACGTGACGGTTCCGCAGACCCGGTTCGTCATCCTCATGCTGATGCTCCTCCAGATCATCGCCACCATGCAGGTGTTCACCGAGCCGTTCGTCATCACGGGCGGCGGACCGGAGAACGCCACGGTCACCGTCCTCTACCTCATCTACAAGTACGCCTTTCTCTACAACGACTTCGGCGGCGCCTGCGCGCTCAGCGTGATGCTCCTCGTGCTGCTCGGCGCCTTCTCCGCCGTCTATCTGC
The DNA here is from genome assembly GCF_044541035.1 of Streptomyces sp. NPDC085866. NCBI lineage: Bacteria > Bacillati > Actinomycetota > Actinomycetes > Kitasatosporales > Streptomycetaceae > Streptomyces > Streptomyces sp. NPDC085866. The sequence goes on along the minus strand of NZ_JBITSQ010000003.1, from coordinate 554,407 downwards.
GGCTCACCCGCGCCGAGGGGGACGCATGAGCACCCGGACCCTGATCTCGCCGGCCACGCTCGCCCGCCCCCGCGGCAGGGCCGTCTACTGGACCGTGTTCACCGGTGTCGTCCTGCTCTTCGCGCTCGCCTTCCTCTTCCCGGTCTACTGGATGGTGACCGGCGCGGCGAAGTCCCCGGACGAGGTGGCCCGGACCCCGCCGACACTGATCCCGAAGCACTGGCACACGGCCGGCTACACCGACGCCTGGGACCTGATGCAGCTGCCGCAGCACCTGTGGAACACGGTGGTGCAGGCGGCCGGCGCCTGGGCCTTCCAGCTGGTGTTCTGCACGGCCGCCGCCTACGCCCTGTCCAAGCTGCGGCCCGCCTTCGGCAAGGTGATCCTCGGCGGCATCCTGGCCACCCTGATGCTCCCGGCCCAGGCGCTGGTCGTACCCAAGTACCTGACCGTCGCCGACCTCCCGCTGATCCACACCAGCCTGCTCAACGACCCCCTCGCCATCTGGCTCCCGGCGGTCGCCAACGCCTTCAACCTCTATCTGCTGAAGCGGTTCTTCGACCAGTTGCCGCGCGATGTCCTGGAGGCCGCCGAGATCGACGGCGCGGGGAAGCTGCGGATCCTGTGGTCGGTCGTGCTGCCCATGTCCCGGCCGGTCCTCGGGGTGGTGTCGATCTTCGCGCTCGTCGCGGTGTGGCAGGACTTCCTGTGGCCGCTGATGGTCTTCTCCGACACCGACAAGCAGCCGATCAGCGTGGCCCTCGTCCAGCTGTCGCAGAACATCCAGCTCACCGTGCTCATCGCCGCGATGGTGATCGCCAGCATCCCGATGGTGGCGCTGTTCCTCGTCTTCCAGCGGCACATCATCGCCGGGATCAGCGCGGGCAGCACCAAGGGCTGAGACAGCGGCCCCGTCTACAGAAAGGCAAGCCAAGTGGGACAGCCCACCCATGCCCCGACGGACCACGACTGGTGGCGCTCGGCCGTCATCTACCAGGTGTACGTCCGCAGCTTCGCGGACGGCGACGGCGACGGCACCGGCGACCTCGCGGGGGTCCGCGCGCGGCTGCCGTACCTCGCCGAACTGGGGGTCGACGCCCTGTGGTTCAGCCCCTGGTACCTGTCACCCATGAAGGACGGCGGCTACGACGTCGCCGACTACCGAGCGATCGACCCGGCCTTCGGCACCCTCGCCGAGGCCGAGAAGCTCATCTCCGAGGCGCGCGAGCTGGGTATCCGCACGATCGTCGACATCGTGCCCAACCACGTCTCCGACCAGCACCCCTGGTTCCGGGCGGCCCTCGCCGCGGGGCCCGGCAGCCCCGAGCGCGAGCTGTTCCACTTCCGGCCCGGACGCGGCCCGCACGGCGAACTCCCGCCCAACGACTGGCCCTCGCAGTTCGTCGGCTCCGCCGAACCGGTCTGGACCCGGCTGCCCGACGGCGACTGGTACCTGCACCTGTTCACTCCCGAGCAGCCCGACCTCAACTGGGCCCACCCGGCGGTCCGCCAGGAGCACGAGGACATCCTGTGCTTCTGGTTCGAGCGCGGAGTGGCCGGCGTGCGCATCGACTCGGCGGCCCTGCCGGCCAAGGACCCGGACCTGCCCGACCTCGCCGGGCACCCGGAGCCGCACCCCTTCGTCGACCGCGACGAACTCCACGACATCTACCGCTCCTGGCGGTCCGTGGCCGACGCCTACGGCGGTGTGTTCGTCGGCGAGGTCTGGCTCCCCGACCCCGAACGCTTCGCCCGCTACCTGCGCCCCGACGAACTGCACACCGCCTTCAACTTCGCCTTCCTGTCCTGCCCCTGGGACGCCGAGCGGCTGCGCGCCGCCATCGACAGCACCCTCGCCGAACACGCTCCGGTCGGCGCCCCGGCCACCTGGGTGCTCTGCAACCACGACGTGACGCGCACGGTCACCCGCTACGGCCGCGAGGACACCGCCTTCGACTTCGCCACCAAGGCCTTCGGCACCCCGACGGACCTGGCGCTCGGCACCCGCCGGGCCCGGGCGGCGGCACTGCTGTCGCTGGCGCTGCCCGGGGCGGTGTACCTCTACCAGGGGGAGGAGCTGGGCCTGCCGGAGGCCGAGATCCCGGTCGACCGCATCCAGGATCCGATGTACTTCCGGTCGCAAGGTGTCGACCCGGGCCGCGACGGCTGCCGGGTGCCACTGCCCTGGACGGCCGGCGCGCCGTACGCGGGATTCGGCTCACGCGAGGAGCCGTGGCTGCCGCAGCCGGTCGACTGGCCGTCGTACGCGGTCGACCGTCAGCAGCAGAACGCGTCCTCCGTGCTGGCCCTCTACCGCGAGGCCATCGCCACCCGCCCGGTCTTCGGCGACGGACCCCTGACCTGGCTGCCCGCCCCCGAGGGCGTGCTCGCCTTCTCCCGCGCGGAGGGCATGACGTGCGTGGTGAACCTCGCCGCCGCACCCGCCGAGCTGCCCGCGCACTGCGAACTCCTGCTGAGCAGCGGCCCGCTGGACGACCGGGGCCGGCTCCCGCAGGACACGGCGGCCTGGCTGCGCGCCTGAGCCGCCCCAGCACCCCCTGCTATCCCGCGCACCCCCACCACGAAGGGATCAGCACATGCACAACGGCAGCACCACCAAACATGTCAGGCGCATGCCAGCAATCGGGGCGGTAGTCGCCCTGGCCGCCGGCATGCTCGTCGCCGTGGCCCCCACCGCCCACGCGGCTTCGGGCGCCACGCTCCCCTTCACCTCCGTCGAGGCCGAGTCGGCGAGCACCACCGGCACGAAGACAGGCCCCGACTACACGCAGGGCACACAGGCCTCCGAGGCCTCCGGACGGCAGGCCGTACGGCTGACCTCCGGGCAGCGGGTCGAGTTCACCGTGCCGCGCGCGTCCAACGCCGTGAACCTCGCCTACAGCGTCCCGGACGGGCAGTCCGGATCCCTCGACGTGTACGTCAACGGCACCAAGCTCGCCAGGACACTCCCGGTGACCTCCAAGTACTCCTACGTCGACACCGGCTGGATCCCGGGCGCGAAGACCCACCACTTCTTCGACAACGCCCGGCTGCTGCTGGGGCAGAACGTCCAGGCGGGCGACAAGATCGCCTTCGAGTCGACCGGCACCCAGGTCACCGTGGACGTCGCCGACTTCGAGCAGGTCGCGGCGGCCGCCGCCCAGCCCGCCGGTTCGGTGTCCGTCGTGTCCAAGGGCGCCGACCCCAGCGGCAACGGCGACTCCACCCAGGCCTTCCGGGACGCCATCGCGGCGGCCCAGGGCGCAGTGGTGTGGATCCCGCCGGGCGACTACCGGATCACCTCCTCCCTGGGCGGGGTCCAGAACGTGACCCTGCAGGGCGCGGGCAGCTGGTACTCGGTCGTGCACACCTCCCGGTTCATCGACCAGTCCAGCTCCTCCGGCGGCGTGCACATCAAGGACTTCGCGGTGATCGGCGAGGTCACCGAGCGCGTCGACTCCAGCCCGGACAACTTCGTCAACGGCTCCCTGGGGCCGGGCAGTTCGGTCTCCGGCATGTGGATCCAGCACATGAAGGTCGGCTTCTGGCTGACCGGCAACAACGACAACCTGGTGGTGGAGAACAACCGCATCCTCGACACCACCGCCGACGGCCTGAACCTCAACGGCACCGCCAAGGGCGTCCGCGTCAGCAACAACTTCCTGCGCAACCAGGGCGACGACGCACTCGCCATGTGGTCGCTGTACTCCCCGGACACGAACTCCAGCTTCGAGAACAACACGATCTCGCAGCCCAACCTCGCCAACGGCATCGCGATCTACGGCGGCACCGACATCGCGGTGAAGAACAACCTGATCTCCGACACCAACGCCCTCGGCAGCGGCATCGCGATCTCCAACCAGAAGTTCCTCGACCCCTTCTCCCCCCTGTCCGGCACCATCACGGTCGACGGCAACACCCTCGTCCGCGCCGGCGCCATGAACCCCAACTGGAATCATCCGATGGGGGCGCTGCGCGTCGACTCCTACGACAGCGCGATCAACGCGACGGTCAACCTCACCAACACGACGATCACCGACAGCCCCTACAGCGCCTTCGAGTTCGTCTCCGGCGGCGGGCAGGGCCATCCGGTCAGGAACGTCAACGTGACCGGAGCGACCGTGCGGAACACGGGGACGGTCGTCGTCCAGGCCGAGGCACAGGGCGCGGCCACCTTCCGCAACGTCACCGCCACCCAGGTCGGCGCCGCCGGCATCTACAACTGCCCCTACCCGGCGAACTCCGGCTCCTTCACGCTCACCGACGGCGGTGGCAACTCCGGCTGGTCCAGCACCTGGTCGGACTGCTCCACCTGGCCCCAGCCCGGCCAGGGCAACCCCGACCCGGACCCGAACCGCAACCTCGCCAAGGGCCGCCCGGCCACCGCGACCGGCTCCCAGGACGTCTACACCCCCGGCAAGGCGGTCGACGCAGACGCCAACAGCTACTGGGAGTCCACCAACAACGCGTTCCCGCAGTCCTGGACGGTCGACCTCGGCTCCTCCTACGCGGTCCGCCGCCTGGTACTGAAGCTGCCCCCGTCCTCGGCCTGGGGCGCCCGCACCCAGACCATCACGGTGCTCGGCAGCACCGACGGCTCGACCTACTCGACCGTGGTCGGCTCCCAGGGCTACCGCTTCGACCCGGCCACCGGCAACACGGCCACCGTCGCCCTGCCCGGCAGCACCGACCTGCGCTACCTCCGCCTGAGCGTCAGCGCCAACACGGGCTGGCCGGCCGGGCAGTTCAGCGAGGTGGAGGCCTACCTCACCTCCTGACCCGGCCCGAGCGTCACAGCTCCAGCACCAGGCGAGCGCCCCGGCACCGGGACACGCAGATCATCATCGTGTCGCCCGCTGCCCGCTCCTCCTCCATGAGGACCGAGTCCCGGTGGTCGGGGACGCCGTCCAGGACGTCCGTCCCGCAGGCATCGCAGGTGCCCTCGGTGCAGGAGTACAGCACCTCGACCCCGGCGCCGCGCACCGCGTCCAGCACGGAGACGTCCGCCGGGACGGCGACGGTACGACGGCTGCGCGCCAGTTCGACCTCGAACTCGCGGTGAGTGGCGTCCTTGAGGAGCCCGGTCCCTTCCGAGGCAGGGGAGTCCCGGTCGCCGCACAGAGAGTACTGCCGTTCCAGTCCGGGTCTGGCAGGGTCGGGCGAGAACGCCGTCGGCGGCGAACTCACGTGCGGCCTCCTGGGGTCGGTGCCCTTCGGGATGCCCGAGCATCCACTCCCACATCTCGAACGGGTCCTGCGCGGTGTGTTCGGCCCCGCAGTGGCAGGCGCCGTGCAGCGGGTCGGTTCCGAGCAGCTGGTCGATGCGGTGGATCTCCCGGCCAAGTCCCGGGAGATCGCCCAGAAGTCGTACGCCTTCCCCTCCGACGACGGCGTGGGTTGTTCCGGCTGCCCGCCGACCGGTCCTGACCGTACGGACCTACGCGAATCGTTGACATGTCCCTGTCTTATGGCTAGCTTCGCGAGGAGTTCCCCCGCGCCTCCGGGCGTCCGCAGCCCCAGGGCCCCATCGAAGCGCTCGAATTCCAGGCACCTCATCTCCACGGTTGGACAACGTTGTCAGCCCTCGGTGATCCGGCTCCAGACATCTCGACAAGCTCGCTCATCACCCGGGGTTGCTTTCTCGGCACGGAGACAACGTTGTCGGCCCTCGCTTCCGAGTAGAGGAGAAAACCCCGTGATGACACCACTGTCGAGACCGGGAGGCACGGCGATCGGTCTCCTCGCCGCTGCGACGCTGGCCGCGGCCGGGCTGTGCACCCCTGCGTGGGCGGCCGGGAAGGCTGCGCCAGTCACCGCGCCGGCGACTCTGGTCAACCCGTTCATCGGCACGTCGAACCAGGCCGACGACTTTCCGGGGGCCGACGTCCCGTTCGGCATGGTGCAGTGGAGCCCGGACACCCCGTCGCGCCCCGACGGCGGGGGCTACGAGTACAACGACTCGTCGATCACCGGTTTCAGTCTGACCCACATCGCCGGACCCGGTTGTGGCGCGGCCGGTGACATACCGGTGCTGCCCACGGTGGGGGCCGTGAACACCGGTGCGACGGACGCGTTCTCGCATGCCGACGAGTCGGCTTCCGCCGGGTCGTACAAGGTCGCGCTGAAGAACCAGGTGACCACCGAGCTGACCACCACGACGCGCAGCGGTATGGCGCGCTTCACCTTCCCCTCGACCAGTCAGGCCAATTTGGTCTTCAAGCTGACGGGCAGCCAGAACGGCGCCACGTCGACGCAGTTCACCAAGGTGTCGAGCACCGAGGTGAGCGGGCAGGTGACCAGCGGCCGCTTCTGCGGCGCCGCGAACACGTACACCGTCTACTTCGACATGGTCTTCGACCGGCCGTTCTCCTCGCAGGGCAGCTCGGTCGCCAAGGCGTCCGCGCCTTCCACGGCGCCGGCCGAGGCGTCGAAGAACGCCGCCGAGAAGCCGAACAAGCCGGTGCTGCACGGCAAGAACCCCAGCGCTTCGGACTCGAAGTCCGCGAAGTCCACCAAGGACGGCGCTGCCCCGGATGCCGCCGCCTCGAACGGCTACGTCACCTTCGACACCACGACCAACCCGGTAGTGCAGGCCAAGGTCGGCATCTCCTACGTGTCGGTGGCGGGCGCGGTCGCCAACCGGACCGCGGAGAACGCCGGTTGGGACTTCGAAGCGACCCGCACCGCGGCGCAGAACGCGTGGAACAGCGCGCTCGGCAAGGTACGGATCGCCGGCGGGACGGCCGCGCAGCAGCAGACCTTCTACACCGCGCTCTACCACTCGCTGCTGCATCCGAACGTGATCAGCGACACCAACGGCCGGTACTACGGCTTCGACGGGAAGACGCACACCGTGGACGCCGGCCACAGCGCCGTGTACGCGAACTACTCCGGCTGGGACATCTACCGTTCGCAGGCCCAGCTCGAAGCCCTGGTCGCTCCTCAGGTCGCCTCCGACACCGCGCAGTCGATGGTCGACGACTACGCGCAGACCGGGCTCTTCCCCAAGTGGTCGGAGAACAACGGCGAGTCGTACGTCATGGTCGGTGACCCGGCGGACGCCATCCTCGCCGACTACTACGCCTTCGGCGCCCGGGACTTCGATGCCAAGACCGCCCTGGCCGACATGGTCAAGCAGGCGAGCACGGCCAACAACGACCGGCCCGGCCTCACCTACTTGAACTCGCCGGGATACATGCCCCACGACGGCAGCTACGGCTGCTGCAACTTCTACGGCCCGGTCGCCACCACCCTGGAGTACGACACCGCCGACTTCGCGCTCTCCGCGATGGCCGGGGCACTCGGCGACACCGCGAACCAGAGGACGTACGCCAACCGTGCACAGGACTGGCGCAACGTGCTCAACCCCGCCTCCGGTTTCGTCGAACCCCGTAACGCCGGCGGCTCGTGGACCGGTGGCTTCGACCCCACCAGCGGCACGGACATGGTCGAGGCCGACTCGTGGATCTACACCGGTATGGTCCCGTTCGACATCGGCGGCCTGGCGCACGCCAAGGGCGGCAACACCGCGATGAACCATTACCTGGACACCGTGCTGCGCAGCTACACCGGCGCCAACGGCTACGCCTGGGTCGGCAACGAACCGAGCATCGAACTGCCGTGGGAGTACGACTACACGGGGCAGCCCTACAAGACGCAGGGCACGGTGCGGGCGATCCAGGACCAGATCTGGTCGAACACCCCGGGCGGCCTGGCCGACGGCAACGACGATCTCGGTGCGATGAGTGCCTGGTACGTCTGGTCGGCGCTCGGCATGTTCCCCGAGACGCCCGGAACCTCTGATCTCGCCCTGGGATCACCGCTGTTCACGCAAGCCGTGGTCACTCTTCCCTCGGGCAACACGCTGACGGTCAACGGCAACGGTGCCGCCGACAACGCCCCCTACATCCAGTCCGCGGCGTGGAACGGCACGGCGTGGAACAACGCCTACGCTCCCACCACGGCGATCACGGCCGGTGGCACGCTGGACTTCACACTGGGCACCAGCGCCAACACGTCGTGGGCGACCGCGGCCGGCGCGGCCCCGCCCTCGTACGCGGGGGACACCACGGCGCCGACCTCGCCGCGGATCGGTCCGCTCACCTCCGCGGTGGCCTCCAACCTCTGTGCGGACGACGCGTCTTCGGGCACCTCCGACGGCACCCACGTCCAGATCTGGGGCTGCAACAACACGTACGCCCAGGACTGGATCGTCGGCGGCGACGGAACGGTCCGGGCCCTCGGTAAATGCCTGGACGCCGATCACAGCGGAACCACCAACGGCACGCTGATCCAGCTGTGGACCTGCAACGGCACCGGCGCTCAGCAGTGGACCGCCGGAGCCGACGGGTCCCTGGTCAACCCCGAGTCGCACCTGTGCCTGGACGACCCCAACTCCTCGACCACGAACGGCACCCAGCTTCAGCTGTTCACCTGCAACGGTACGACGGCCCAGAACTGGAAACTGCCGGGTTGAGGCGTCGGCGGGGCCGTCGACGGTCCCGCCCGGATGTCTTGAGGCACAGTTGCCGAGGGAGTGCTGACAGGCGCCCCAAGACAGCCGGCGCCGCGTCCGCCGCCGTCCTCGGAAAGCGACTGGTCAGGGATATCAAGGGAGCCTGGATGCGGCGGTGCGGGCCAGAGCCAGTGTCCGGGAGCGCTCGGGTGCCGTGGGGCTGCCCGCGTCGCTGAGTACGAGCAGGGTCCTGCCCACGGCCACCAGGACCAGGGTCTCCTGGACCGTGAACGTCCCGGTGGTCGCGGTGACCGTGGCGTGCCACGAGGTGTCACCGATCCCCGCGGAGCCGCGCGGCACCGCTTGCTCCGTACCCGTGGATCCGTCGCTCCAGCCGATGGAGAACGAGGGGCAGCCGGACAGGGTGCGCGCGGCCTGCCTCAGGTTCTGCCGTGCCCCGGTTCCCGGCAGCCGGCGCAGCACCTGCTGGAGGAACGGGCCGCTCTGGCTCATGGCGAAGTTGACCCTGGCCTCGACCGCGTCGGGGTGGGAACTGCGAGCGGACTCCAGGGAGTTGAGCGCGGTGAGACATTCGGGCCGGTCGGAGCGCGTCGGGGGATCGTCTCGGAGGACGGTCTTCACATAGCCGGCCGGCAACTGGGCGGTGGTGAGCAGGGCCGCGGACAGGTCCTCGGTGCCGGTGGAGGCCGAGGGCGCGGGTGCCTGCGTCGGGGGCACGGTGTCCGATCGGTGGCCCTCGCTGCCGCAGCCGGCGAGGGTCGCACCCGCCAGCACCGCCGCCACGACCGACAGGGTGGCGAGCCGTCGGCGCCCGGTGGCGGCATTCGCTACGGATCTCGGGCTCACGGGTGCCTCCTTCGGACGGCGGGGGATCGTCTGGCGCGGCCGGTCAGCGGCCGTAGCGGAAGTACAGGTCGCAGCGCAGGACGGAGGCGACCAGCGCGTGAGTGTCCACGGGGCCCGACGGGTCGCGCCGGAGGACGTCGGAGGCGGCCCGCAGTACGGTGTCGTCGAGACCGCCGAGCAATTCGGCCATGTCGGCGCGGCGTCGGGGGTCGGTCCAGATGGCGGCGCCGCCCAGGGACAGTGCACGGCAGACGAGGGCGGTGTCCGCCCGCATGGCATCCGTCCGCTCCTCCTTGGGCGGCAGCACGGGGAGTTGGTCCAGGGGGACGGTACGGTCACCGCTGCCGGAGACCGGTGAGGCGGCAGGGTCCGGCTGGTTCTGCGAGTTCGGCGAGTCCGTCCGGGCTGCGGACACCGGTGAGTCGCCGGAGATGTGCGTGGCCGGCGCTCGGCTCGGCTCGCTGCCGAACGCCGCCCAGCCGGCTCCGGCCGTGACCAGGACCGTGGCAGCGGCCAGCAGGACCGGGGGCCGGAACCGCCCGGCGCCGCGCGGCCCCGGGTGCCTCGACCCGCGGGCGGCGGCCGCCGGTACCAGCGCGCCGACGACGGCCGTCAGCGCCCCCGCCACCCACCAGGGCGTGTCGATCACGGCCCACCGGATGTCGGGAGCGGCGCGGGCCGCCGTCAGCCGGGCGAACAGGAACCAACTGCCCAGCGGCACGGCCAGCAGGAGCCCGGACAGTCCTACGGCCGTCGCGCAGACCGGTGCGGAACGGGGACCGTCCACCGTGGCCCCCAGGGCTCGGGCGAGGGAGGTGCTCCAGAGGGCGAACAGCGCCCCGCCGGCCACGAGCACCGCCCCCAGGGCCAGTGCCTGCACAGGCGGCACCTGGGTCAGGGACAGCGCCGTCGCCAGTCCGTCCGCCGTGCCGGTGTCCCGTACCCAGTCACCGGCCGCCCGCCCGGCGAGCTGGCTGCCGAGGAGCACACCGATTCCGATCGCGGCCCCGGCCGTCGCCGCGCGTGGGCCGTCCGCGTCCCGGTGTCCCACGGCGACGGCCCGCCACCACGCCACGGTCACCACCCCGGACACGGCCCAGCCCGTCAACAAACCGCCCACCATGTAGGCCAGTTGGGTGTGATCGGGCAGCAGGGCGGCCACCAGCAGGGTGAGGTCGGTGAACACCAGCCCTGCGGCGAGCCCGGTGGTGAGGCATTCCAGGGACGACAGCCCCCAGGACCGCGCCGGATCGGCGAGCACGGCCAGGCGGACCGCGGGCGCGGGATGCGTGGCGAGGCCCAGGGACCGTACGAGGCGCTCGGTGCGGCGCGGCGCGAGGGCCCGGCCGATGTGGGTGGCGGTGGCGTCCCGTGGTGCGCGTGGATCCGCCGCCGCGGCGAGGTCGGCGTCGTGCTCCCGCACGCGCAGCACGGCGCACAGGGTGAGCAGCACGACGACCAGGACGACCGCCATCCGGACCAGCAGGCCGGTGCCCAGCAGTCCGGGGTCGCGGGCCAGTGCGACCACCATCGGCAGGGTGACGCCGAGGAGCAGGAGCCACCCGGCCGCCATGGCCAGCCGTACCCGGCCCACGTCCCGCAGCCGCAGATGAGCCAGTTCATGCCGGAAGATCGCGTCCACGCTCCGGACTGGCTGAGGAGGTAGGAGTCGGCCACGATCCGGGGCCGGCGGACGGTGCCCGAGGCACGCGCCCGGATCCCGACGCCCCGGCCGCGCACCCACAGCACCGGCCGGGGGCCTTCTCCTTCCGGCACCACGGCGGCAAGGCGCCGGGCCAGCGCCGAGGAGTGGTCCGGCGTGGCCTTCCACCGCCACAGGCTCAGCCGGCGTCCGGCGGCTCGGCAGAGCACGGCGAGGGCCAGCAGGGCGAGCGGCCCGCACAACACCACCGCCGACTGCGCCAGCCGTACGTCGTTCACGCAGCCGGTGAAACCGGCGAGAACCTCGTCGGGCGCGGCGTCGGCGTCGGGCAGGCAGGCGAGTTGGGCTCCCGGCCAGTTGTCCCGGCCCAGGACCAGCCACCACCAGGTGGCGAACGAGGCACCGGCGCCCGCGACGAGGACCAGCAGGGCCAGCCGGGTGGTGGTCGGCAGCGGCAGGGGGCTGGACACGAGTGCGCGTGCCACGTCCGACTGCTCGGTGGTGGTGGCGGCGGCGGTGGTGGCGGTGGTGGAGTGGGAGGGGCAGGGCGGGCTTTCGGGGCCCGGCAAGGCGCTCACGACGGCGACGGGTTCGAGGCAGCCGATGCGTCACCAACGTCCGGTGCGCCATCGATCTCCGGCGCACCACCGGTCTCCGGCGGCAGCCCCGCCCCCGCGTCGTCGCGGTCGCCCGCCCCGGCGGCCGAAGCCCGCGGGGCCGGGGCGACACGTCGCTCGGGCTCCGGATCCGCTCGGTGCCCGGGGTCCGTCGGCGCAACCGGTGTCATGGGCGTAGTCGGCGCAACCGCCGCATCCGGCACCGGCTGCGTGCCCGCGCTCCCACGCACCACTGCCACGACGATCACCTCCGCGCAGCTCTCGCCCTCGGGCGCGGACAGACCGGCGGAACGGCCCACGGCCAGGGCCCAGTCCGCGAGTTCCTGCCGGGTCACCCCGGAGAGTTCCGGGACGGCCGCGGTCAGCGCGGTTCGTCTGCCCTCGGTGTCGGCCTCGCGCCGGCGTCGCCACCAGAGCTTGAGCCGGGTGCCGCCTGCCTGGATGCGCCCGGAGGCGAGGTCGGCGAGGACCTGTGAGACCACCGCCACCAGAACCGGCAGCACCACCGCCGACTCGAAGCCGATGCCCAGCGGGTCCCCGGCCGGCCGGTGCAGGCGCTGCGGGGGATGGGGCCGGGCCAGGTACGCCCGGCAGGTCTCGTCCAGCTTCTCCAGTTCGGCCGGAGCGACGCGGCGGACCACGTCGCGCAGGACGTCCTGGCCCGTGCGGTGGTACATGAGTTCCTCCTGTGAGGACGGGCGGGCGGACGAGCGGTGTGCAAGTGCGGACGGCGGTGGCCTGCTTGACCGCGGTGGGTTCAGCGCCGGCTGCGGCGACGCCGCAGGGTCACGCCGGCGGCGACAACCGCGGCGAACACGAGGCCTGTCACGCCGGCGGCCACGATCGACGCGGAGGTGGCGCCGTCCGTGTGCCCGTCCCCTCCGGTGCCGTCGGACAGCGCCGAAGGGGCGGGGGTGGTGGCGGACGGGGGAGGCGGGGAGGGCGAGGCGGACGGGGTGTCGGTCGGTGTCGTCGCCTCGCTCACCGGGCTCCCTTGCGCGAGGCTCGCCGAGGGCGTGTCCGGCGTCGGTGCCGGGGACGTCGCCTGCTCGACCACGGAATACGACGCCTTGCCGTCCATCAGGGGCGCCGGGTCGACCGAGGTCGTCGGCTGGATCAGGCCCTGCGTGACGAACTGGAGCGTGGCCGGCGCCGGCACTCCGGAGGCCAGGGAGACGCGCAGCGGGATGTGGGCCGAGTCGCCCGCCGGGAGCGACCCCACGGAGGGCAGTCCGGCGTCCGTGCTGAGGTAGCCGCTCAGCGCGGTGTCCCCGGGAGTCAACTCCACCGGCCGCCACACGGACGGGCCGGCGTCGAACCATTCCACGGTGACCTGATCGGGCGTCAGCCGGTCTGCGGGCGGCGCGAGCCGGATGCCGACGGCGACGATGAAGCTGTCCGTGATGTCGGTGTCCAGCGTGTTGTGGAACGTGGCGTCCACGGTCAGCGGGTCACCACCGGGCACGATCTCCCCGGAATCCGAGGTCAGTTCGGCGTAGGGCGCGGTCGGGTCCGCAGCGTGCGCCGACGCCGCGGACAGATACAGCGGGATGAGTAATGCTGCGCAGCTCAAGAGTGTTGCGCATAAGGATCTGCAGCGCACGAGAACCAGCTCCCCCCGACGCGCCCCCCAGCACGCTTCCTGGCGTGATGCCGGAAAGTTTAAGGGATAATACGCCTTAAAGAGCCGTCAATTCACATTCGGTCAATAAAGAACAGAAGTGAATTCCCGTGCCCTGTGAGGATTCTCAGGACCCGTCCGTATCGACGACGACGTCGTACGAAGGGGTGGACAGGGAGTGCAGCGGGGAGTCGAGTTTCTCCGTGCGGAGGATGTACGTGCCCGGAGCAAGGTCCGAGATCTCCTGGTAGCGGCCGGTGAAGTCGGGCTCCGTTCCGGTCCAGTACCCGGAGCCGAGACTGTTCTTGAGGATCCATCCGTTCGGCTGGACGATCGCCGGGTACACCGGGCCGAGCGCGTCCTGGGTGAGGGTGAAGGACGCCCCGGCGTGGGCGTTCGTGCCCGGCGTCCCGGACAGGGTGAACGAGAAGTAGCGGACGTTGAACGGTGAGCCCGAGGTCAGCGGGGCGCAGTTCCGGGCTGTCACGAGGCTGTCCACGACGCCGAGTTGCAGTGGGTCGGTGAAGGTGCCGCTGCCCGTGAGGCTGCCGCAGTCCCGGCTGCCGTCTCCCGCCGGCCGACCGTCGTCGTCCGTCGCGTCGCCCCCGCTCCAGCTGTCCGGAGAGTCGGAGGTCGCACTCTCCTCGGTGGGGGTCTCCTCGACGGGTTCCTGCGTGGTGGGGGTGGGGTCCGAGGGGGAGCTGCTGACGTCCGGCGTCGCCGAGGCCGTGTCGGAGGCCGACGCGGAGACGTCCGCCGACGGGGACTGCTCCGCACTCGACCGATCATGCGACGAGCCGCCGCCGCACCCACTCGCGAGCAGTAACGCCCCGAGTGTCAGCGCCCACTTTCTGATCATGGATTTCCGCCCCTCCCGCACCGCCGAGAACGGCTCGGCGGACGTCATGTGCGCGGGATATTACATGTCTTCATCCTTTCGATCCCCCCATATGGGGACTTCTCCGAACCGGGGGCAAAGGGTGCAGTCGCCCCAACCCCCTCCGTACCGACGACTTTCACATCGCCGCCATCAGACCCTTCCCTGACGTTTGCTGCTCTTGGAACACTCGCTGCGCGCAGATTCCGTCATCTACCGGCGTCACGTACGTCAGGACGAGAGGACCCTCACTCATGACCGAAGTCAATCGGCGGCGCTTCCTCCAACTCGCGGGCACCACGACGGCGTTCACCGCGCTGTCCAGCAGCATCCAGCGTGCGGCCGCACTGCCCGCGCACCACCGCACGGGTTCGGTCGAGGACGTCGAGCACATCGTCGTCCTGATGCAGGAGAACCGTTCGTTCGACCACTACTTCGGCTCGCTCCGGGGTGTGCGGGGCTTCGGCGACCCGCGTCCGGTGACGCAGAACGGCAAGTCCGTCTGGAAGCAGTCCGACGGCACGAAGGACATCCTCCCGTTCCACCCGGACGCCGACGACCTGGGCCTGGCCTTCATCCAGGACCTCCCGCACGGCTGGAACGACGGACACGCGGCCTTCAACGGGGGCAAGTACGACAAGTGGGTGCCCGCCAAGTCGTCCACGACGATGGCGTACCTGACGCGTGATGACATCCCCTTCCACTACGCGCTCGCCGACGCCTTCACCATCTGCGACGCCTACCACTGCTCCTTCATAGGCTCGACCGACCCCAACCGCTACTACATGTGGACGGGCTACACGGGCAACGACGGCAAGGGCGGGGGCCCGGTCCTCGGCAACGACGAGAAGGGCTACGGCTGGACGACGTACCCCGAGCGCCTGGAGCAGGCCGGCGTCTCCTGGAAGATCTACCAGGACGTCGGCGACGGCCTGGACGCGAACGGCTCCTGGGGCTGGATCAACGACGCCTACCGCGGCAACTACGGCGACAACTCCCTCCTCTACTTCAACCAGTACCGGAACGCCGAGCCCGGCGACCCGCTGTACGACAAGGCCCGCACCGGCACCGACGCGCGCAAGGGCGAGGGCTTCTTCGACCAGCTCAAGGCGGACGTCAAGGCGGACAAGCTGCCCCAGGTCTCCTGGATCGTCGCCCCCGAGGCCTTCACCGAGCACCCCAACTGGCCCGCCAACTACGGCGCCTGGTACGTCGCCCAGGTCCTGGACGCGCTCACCTCCAACCCCGAGGTGTGGGGCAAGACCGCGCTGTTCATCACCTACGACGAGAACGACGGCTTCTTCGACCACGTGATCCCGCCCTTCCCGCCGGCCTCCGCCGCCCAGGGCCTGTCGACCGTGGACCCCTCGCTCGACCTGTTCAAGGGCGACGCCGGCCACCCCGCCGGCCCCTACGGGCTCGGCCAGCGGGTGCCGATGCTGGTGGTCTCGCCGTGGAGCAAGGGCGGTTACGTCTGCTCCGAGACCTTCGACCACACCTCGGTCATCCGGTTCATCGAGCGCCGCTTCGGCGTCCAGGAGCCGAACATCTCGCCCTGGCGCCGCGCGGTCTGCGGCGACCTGACCGCCGCCTTCGACTTCTCCCGCAAGGACGCCAAGCCGGTCACACTGCCGTCCACGGCCGGCTACCAGCCGCCGGACCACGACAGGCACCCCGACTACGTGCCCGTCCCGCCCGCCAACCCCGCCCTGCCCAAGCAGGAGCGCGGCTGCCGGCCCACCCGCCCGCTCAAGTACGCCCCCGTGGTGGACGGTTCCGCGGACACGGCGGCCGGGAAGTTCACGCTCTCCTTCGCCTCCGGTACACACGCGGGCGCCGCGTTCCTGGTCACCTCGAACAACCGCACCGACGGTCCCTGGCCCTACACCACCGAGGCCGGCAAGACCCTCTCCGACACCTGGAACTCGGTCTACTCCGGCGGCGCGTACGACCTCGCCGTGCACGGCCCGAACGGCTTCCTGCGCCTGTTCAAGGGCCGCAACAAGGTCGCCGGACCCGAGGTCACGGCCCGGTACGCCGGGGACGACGTCGAGCTGACCTTCACCAACAAGGGCTCCGGCGCGGTCAAGCTGAAGCTCGTGAACCGCTACGGCGGCGGCCCGGTCGCCTTCACCGTGCGACCCGGCGCCACCGTGAAGCACACCGTCGCCCTCAAGGCGAGCAAGCGGTGGTACGACCTCACGGTCACCTCGGACAGCGACCCGGCCTTCCTTCGCGGCTTCGCCGGCCATGTGGAGAACGGGCACGCCGGCGTCAGCGACCCGGCCATCATCACGGGGTGAACGGGGTGAACGGGCGATGAACACCGCTCCGTGCGGACTGGTCAGGTACCGGTCACATCAGGGTAGTGTGCCCCGGTGACCACGCAATCGAACACTCCTGCAGGCTGGTACCCCGATCCGCACGGGGCTGCCCAGACGCTCCGTTACTGGGACGGCGCGCAGTGGACCGAGCACACGAACCCGGCCCAGCAGGCCGCCGGACAGGTTCCGCAGCAGCAGGCCGCACCCCAGCAGCCCGCCGCCCACATCCCGCACCAGCAGGCCGCCGACCCCAAGGTGCAGCGCCAGGTGCAGCAGCAGGCCGGGGTCGCGGCCGGCGGTCCCGGCGGCGGCACCCTCTTCACCGAGCCGGTCCTGGTCGTGAACCAGAAGGCCAAGCTGATCGAGCTGACCAACGAGTACAAGGTCATGGATCAGGGCGGCCGCGAGATCGGCGCGGTGACCGAGGTCGGGCAGAGCGCGCTGCGGAAGATCTTCCGTTTCCTCTCCAGCTGGGACCAGTTCCTGACGCACAAGCTGGAGATCCGCGACGCCTACGGCCAGCCGCAGCTTCTGCTGACCCGGCCCGCGAAGATCTTCAAGTCCCGGGTCATCGTGACGCGCCCGGACGGTTCGCAGGTCGGCGAGATCGTCCAGCAGAACATGATCGGGAAGATCAACTTCGCGATGAACGCGAACGGCCAGCAGGTCGGCGCGATCAAGGCGGAGAACTGGCGGGCGTGGAACTTCGCGATCGTCGACCACGCGGACAACGAGGTGGCCCGGATCACCAAGACCTGGGAAGGCCTCGCCAAGACGCTGTTCACGTCGGCGGACAACTACGTCCTGCAGATCCACTACCAGCTGCCCGAGCCGCTGTTGAGCCTGGTCGTGGCGACGGCGCTGACCGTCGACACCGCGCTCAAGCAGGACTCCCGGGGCTGGAACTGAGCGGGACCCGCACGGGGAGTACGGCAACGGCGGCCGGTGCGCGCGGACTTCGCGCGCACCGGCCGCCGTCGTGTGTCCGGTCGGGCCGTGTGTCCGGTCGGATCGGGTGTCCGCTCAGAGTGCGGTGAGATGCCCGGGCTGCTCCGGCTGCCGGGGCACCAGCGCTGGTTCCGCCGCCGCTGTGCCCGGCTCCAGGGCCAGGACCGCGGCGACGGGGTGGTCGTCGTGCTCGTCGTGCACGTCGGACTGGTCGGGTTCGGGCGCCGACCGGGTCAGCAGGACCACGCCCCAGGCCGCCAGCCCCGCCCCGGCCAGCCCCAGCAGCACGCCGCCGGCTCCGCCCCGCAGGCCCTGCCCGAGCAGGGTCAGTCCGATGATCGCGGCGGCCACCGGGTTGGCCAGGGTGACCACGGCCAGCGGGCCGCCGAGGCCGCCGCGGTAGGCCGTCTGCGACAGCAGCAGCCCGCCGGTGGCGAACGCGGCGACCAGGACGGCGACCACGATCACCTCGGCACTCGGCGCCGGGCCCGTGCGGTCCGTCGCCGCCACCGTCACCGTCTGGGTGAGGGCGGAGGCGACGCCCGAGGCGAACCCGGAGGCGGTCGCGTGCCGCAGGCCCGGCCGGGCGCCGGGCCGGGAGAGCACGCCGATCAGGGCAGCGGTCGTACCGGCGACCGCCAGCGCCTGGGTCAGGTTCAGCACCCGCTCGGGTGCCGGACCCGACGCGGTGACCAGCAGCGCGGCCAGCCCCAGCAGCGTGAGCGCCGTACCGCGCCACTCCACCACGCTGACCCGCCGCCCGGCCGCCCGCGCCCCGAGCGGCACTGCCGCGACGAGGGTGAGCGCGCCCAGCGGCTGGACGACGGTGAGCGGGCCGTACTTGAGGGCCACGACGTGCAGCAGCGAGGCGGCCGCGTTCAGCCCGACCGCCGACCACCAGGCGCCGGTGCCCAGCAGCCGCAGGAGTCCGGTCCCGGGACTGCGGGAGGCGAGGCGTTCCTGGGCGACGGCGGCCGCGGCGTAGGCGACGGCCGAGATCAGGGACAGGCCCACGGCGAGGAGTGCGGCGAGGCTCATCGGCCCGCTCCCACCAGGACGGGCTCCTTCGGGGCGAGCCTCCGGGCACCGTGTCCCGCCGTGCTGGACGTCCGCTCCGGCGGGTGGACGACCGCGAGCGCGACGCCGAGCATGGCGGTCGCCGCGATCGCGTCCAGCCAGTAGTGGTTCGCCGTGCCCACGATCACCAGCAGGGTGATCAGCGGGTGCAGCAGCCAGAGCAGGCGCCATGGTGACCGGGTGGCCGCGATCAGGCCGATCGCCACCATCAGGGCCCAGCCGAAGTGCAGCGACGGCATCGCCGCGAACTGGTTGGAGAGGTGGTCGCTGGACGGCGGGCCGTAGACGGAGGGGCCGTAGATCCGGGCGGTGTCCACCAGGCCGGTGTCGGTCAGCATCCGCGGCGGAGCCAGCGGGAACGCGAACGGCAGCACCAGGGCCGCGGAGGTGACCACGGCCAGGACCCGGCGGGCCCACACGTAGTGCGCGGGCCGCCTGAGGTACAGCCACACCAGGAATGCCAGCGTGGCCGGGAAGTGGACGGTCGCGTAGTAGGTGTTCGCCAGGTGCACGAGGGCGTCGCCGTGCAGCAGTGCGGACTGCACGGCGGTCTCGTGGGGAAGGTGCAGGGTCCGCTCGAGGTCCCACACCCGGTGGGCGTTGCGGAAGGCGTCCGCGGTATGGCCGGTGGCCAGCTGCCGCCCGAGCTTGTAGACGAGGAAGAGCCCTGCGACGAGCAGGAACTCACGGAGGAGCGGCGGGCGCGCTATCGCGTCCGGCTCCGCTTCTGCAGGCTCGGTTCGGGCATTCATCCCCCGGCCCCTTCGCTGACGGTCGTGCGTGTGGTGGTGCGGGCTGAGACCCGGACCGGGGTCCGGAGCTCATCGAGACGCCTAGGTACCGATACGTCTCAGTACCGATACGCGAGTGTACCGATACGGCAGTGTACCGATACGCTTGAGTACCGGTACACTTGCGTATCGATTGATGTGCGACACACTGGAGACAGGGTCCCGAGCCGCCCTTGCGCGGATCTTCAACGGACCGGGTACGAGTGAGGGGAAGCCACGCATGACGTCGCAGGCCGCGGACGGACCGGAGACGGTCGCCGCCTCGCGCCGCTCCAAGATCACGCCCGAGCGTGAGCGGGAGTTCTTCGACGCCGTGCTGGAGCAGATCCGCGAGTGCGGCTACGACTCCGTGACCATGGAGGGCGTCGCCGCCAGCACCCGGTGCAGCAAGTCCACGCTCTACCGGCAGTGGAAGACCAAACCCCAGTTCGTCGCGGCCGCGCTGCGCGCCAACCGCAAGGTGCGCTTCGCCGGGATCGACACCGGCTCACTCGCCGAGGACCTGCGCCAGGCGGCACGCGCCGCGGGCGACTGGTCCAACAAGGACGCCCGGCTCCTGCAGGCGCTCGGCCACGCGGTCACGGCCGACCACGAACTGGCGCAGGCGCTGCGCGACGCACTCGTCACGCCGGAGATCGCCGCACTGCAGGAGATGCTGGAGAGAGGTGTGCAAAGGGGCGAGGTGCGCGCGGACCACCCCGCGCTCGAGTACATCCCGGCCATGATGTTCGGCGTCCTGCGGGTGCGCCCGGTGCTGAGCGGCGAGTACGCCGACGCCGACTATCTCGACCGTTTCGTGGAGTCCGCCGTGCTGCCCGCACTCGGACTGACCCAGGACCCAGGCCGCCGTTCACGGGATGACTGAACGGTGACCTGCCGGCGCCGCACCGTGGGGACGGGGGCGGCGCGCACCCCCCGGCCGGGTGGGGTTCCTCTTGAGCGGAGGGGAACCCCACCCGGCCGACTGCTGTCTGCCGGTGTCCTCAGACGTTCTGGCCGTTGCCGCCGCCCGACGAGACCTTGATCCCCTTCAGGATGTCGTCGATGACGGACACCTTCCGGCCGACGTCCACGCCGAAGCGCACCACGACGATCTGCTTGGCGTCGTTGGGCGAGGGGAAGGCGACCGACTCGACGTAGCCGTCGGCGCCGTTGGCGGTGACCGCCTTCCAGCGCACCAGGTAGCCCTTCTGTCCGGCCACCGTGACCGCCTTGGAGGCCAGCACCTCGTGCGAGGTGATGCTGCCGTAGCTGGTGCCGCCGTAGGACTCCTTGGCGTTGGCCGCGATGTCCGCCTTGGCGACCGCCTCGGCCGTGTCGCCGTCCGTGCCGAGCGCGACGGCAGGTGCCGAGTAGGCGCCGCCCGCGGTGCACGTCTGCTGCTTGTTGCCGGGGCACTTGTAGGAGGTGTCGGACGTGACCTGCGCCCCCACACTGATCGTCTGGCCGGTCCAGCCCTTGGGCACGGGCATGCTGATCCCGTTCACCGGATCCGGCACCGTGCCGCCGCCCTGGATCTTGGGCGCCGCGGACTGCCCCGGGGAGGGCGACTCGCCGGAGCCACCGGACCCGCCCGGACCGCCGGATCCGCCGCCGGGTCCGCCCTGCCCGCCGTTCTGCCCGCCCGGTCCCTGCTGGGAACCGGCGCGGTCGTTGCCCGCGTTGCCTCCGTCGCCCTTGGTGAGCGCGTACACGCCGACCCCGATGCTCACCAGGACCGCGGCCGCCGCCGCGACGGCTATGCCCGTGCGCAGACCGCGCCGGGGCGCGGCCGACGGCTGGACCGGGTAGGCCGGATATCCCGGGAAGGCGGCCCCGTACGCCGGGGGAGCCGGCTGCGGGCCGCCGGGAAGTTGCTGCGCCGGAGGACCCCACGTGGCGGCCGTCCCGGCGGGGCGGGTCTGGTCCGTCCAGGCCTTGCCGTCCCACCAGCGCTCGGTGGGCGGACCGTCATTCGTCTGCCCGGGGTCGGGGTACCACCCGGGAGGAGTCACCTGCGTCATGCCCCCACCGTATGAGGCATCGGTGAAAGCCGGATGAGAGGATCCGCCGCCAATTCCTCGGACCGGCACATTTCACCTCGGATTTCTCTGCCTTCGCCGCGGATTTCCGTGTCTTCGCCGCGGACTCCCGCGCTCCGGCCACCACAGCCCGGCCGGCGTGCGGCACGGCACGGTGGGCTTCCTCACACCGCCACCACCAACCGCACCGGTCCGACCCGCGGCGCCGGCGGCAGCCGCAGGCCCTCCCGCCCCGGTGTCAGCGAGCCCAGCACGCTCGGGTGCCGGGCGCCCGTGCTGCGCGGGTCGGTGCCGGGCAGGGCGTGGGCGGTGAGGAAGCCGAGCACCGCGAAGGCGTACGCCTCCTTCGCGGCGGCGGACAGGCCGAGCTGGTCCGAGGTGCGTACGGCGGTCCGCGGGAGCAGCTCCCGGAGCCGGGACATGAGCACCGGGTTGCGAGTGCCTCCACCGGAGGCGATCACCTCCGTGGCACCGACGGACCGTACCGCGTCGGCGACCGTCCGGGCCGTCAGCAGGGTGAGCGTCGCCAGTACGTCCGGCGCGGACAGGCCGTCCACCCCGGCCGCCCGCAGGTACCCGGCGTGGAACAGCTCCTTGCCGGTCGTCTTGGGCGGGACCAGCGCGTAGTACGGCTCCGCGAGCAGCCGGTCCAGCAGCGTCAGGTCCGGCCGGCCCCGCGCGGCCAGCGCCCCGTCGGCGTCGTAGGCCAGGCGCCCGCCGCTGAACTCCCTGGCGGCCGCGTCGAGCAGCGCGCAGCCCGGCCCGGTGTCGAAGGCGGTCCCGTCCGGCGCGGTCAGGTTGGCGATGCCGCCGATGTTCAGCGCCACCGGCATGCCCGGCCTGCCCCGCAGCCACAGCAGGTCGACCAGGCTCACCAGGGGCGCGCCCTGGCCGCCGGCGGTGACGTCCCGGGACCGGAAGTCGGCGACCACCGGCAGTCCGGTGGCCTCGGCGATCCACGCCGGCTGCCCCAGCTGGAGCGTGCCGCGCACCCGACCGCCGTCCACCCAGTGGTAGACGGTCTGCCCGTGCGAGGCCACCAACTCGCCCAGCCCACCGCACAGTTCACGGTCGGCCCGGACCGCCGCCGCGGCGAATGCCTGTCCGATCAGGGTGTCGAGGCGGCACACCTCGGCGAGCGGGACGGCGGCCGGCGGCAGCGCCGCGGCGAGCGCTTCGCGCAACGTGCCGTCGTACTGCGTGCTCGCCATCCCCAACGGCTTCAGCACGAGCGTGTCCCCGTCCAGCCGTAGATCCGCGGCCGCCGCGTCGACCGCGTCGTACGACGTCCCCGACATCAGCCCGATCACCCGCATCGCTCAACTCACCTTTCTCGTCTGTGGTTTCATCAGCGCCAGCGCGCTCACCGCACACGCCGCCGCCGCGTAGTAGGCGGGCGCGTCCACGTTCCCGGTTCGGCGTACGGCCTCCGTGGTGATCAGCCCCGCGGATCCGGAGAACACCGCGTTCGACAGGGAGTAGGCCAGCCCGAGGCCCGTCCAGCGCACCCGTGCCGGGAACATCTCGGCGAGCAGCGCGGGCCCGGGCCCGGCCATGAGTCCCACCACGGCGCCCGCGGCACCGGTGGCCAGGCCCCTGATCACGGCCGAAGTCCCGTCATTCTGAAGCAGGTTGAACAGCGGCACGGCCAGTCCGGCCACCAGGACCGCCCCGGTGAGCATCACCGGCCGCCGCCCGACGCGGTCGCTGAGCAGCCCCGCCGGGAGGATCGCCACGGCGAACCCGACGTTGGCCGGTACGGTGGCGAGCAGCGCCTCCCGGACACCCGTGTGCAGCGAGGCCTGGAGATACGAGGGCAGGACGACGAGGAACGTGTATCCGGCCGCCGACCAGCCCATGACCCGCCCGATGCCGAGCAGCACCGCCGAGGCGACCGCCCCGGCGCCATTTGGGCCGACAGCCGTCCTCTCCCGCTCCCGGAACTCCGGCGTCTCCTCGAGCCCGAACCGCAGCCACAGCGCCACCAGCCCCAGCGGCAACGCCAGGAGGAACGGCAACCGCCAGCCCCAGGCGGCGAGTTGGTTCTCGCCGAGCAACGTGGCCACCGCCGCCGCGATACCCGCACCGCCCAGCAGGCCCAGCGCCACCGTGAACGACTGCCACGCGCCGTACAGTCCGCGCCGCCCCGGCGGGGCGAGCTCCGTCATCAATGCCACCGCACCGCCGAACTCCCCGCCCGCCGACAGTCCCTGAAGCGCCCTCAGGAACGTCAGTAGCCACGGTGCCAGGGCGCCCGCGGTGGCGTACGTCGGCAACACGCCGATCAGCATCGTCGCGGCAGTCATCAGCACGATCACCGCGATCAGCACCGGCCGCCGCCCGATCCGGTCGCCCAGTCTGCCGAACAGGGCCGCGCCGAGGGGCCGGAAGAAGAAGGCCAGCGCGAAGGAGGCGTACGTGCGCACCAGGCCCTCGGCCGGAGTTCCGCCCGCCGGGGTGAAGAACCGCTCGGCGAGGACGGTCGCGAGATAGCCGTAGACACCGAACTCGTACCACTCGACGAGATTGCCCACCGACCCCGCCGCCACCGCCCGCACCGTCGGCGGGCGGGCGGCGGTACCGCCGCGGGATCCGCGATCGTCGCGGTCGTGTCGTTCCCCGTGATCCCCGCGATCTCCGGGGGGTTCGAAAATCAGCTTCATTCCAGGCCCTGTTGACGGTTCGTCGGCTCCACAGCGGCTGGTGGCACGGCGTGCGCGTCGCCCACTCGCCTCATCGTTCACCCGGCGGGGCAACACCTGCCCGGACCGGCCTCCACACATCCCATCGGACGGCTACGCTCGTGGTCTGTACGTCATTCGGGCGACCTGGGGAGGTAACGGGATGACGGAGGGACGGCCGTCGGCGGCCGCCGCGGCTTCCCTGTGGGAGCGGGACGCGGAGATCGCCACCGTCACACGGACGCTCGACGTCCTGTGTGCCGATCAGTCATCCGCGGGCAGCCTGCTGGTCTTCCGGGGCGAGGCCGGACTCGGCAAGACCGCGCTGCTCACCGAGACCCGCCGGATCGCCGAGCGCCGCGGCTGCACGGTGTGGTACGCCCGCGGCGGCGAGACCTTGAAGTCCGTGCCGTTCAACGTGGTGCGGCAGCTGCTGCAGCCGGCGCTGGTCTCCCTGCTCCCGGGGGAGGCCCGCGAGTACCTCGGCGACTGGTACGACATCGCGGGCCCCGCCCTCGGGATAGTGGACCCCGGCGAGGGCAGCGTCGACCCGCAGTACGTCTGCGACGGACTCGTCGCGGCCGTACGCCGACTGGCCCGCCGTGAGTGGCCGCTGGTGCTGATCATCGACGACGCGCACTGGGCCGACCAGGAGACCCTGCGCTGGCTCGCCGCGTTCGCCGAACGCCTGGACGACCTGTCCGTGCTGGTCCTGGTCGCCCGCCGCCCCGGCGAGGTGACCGGCGAGAGCGCCCGTCACCTCGAAGCGATCGCCGCCGCGGCGGGCCGCCCCGTCAACAACCTCAGCGCCCTCACCCCGGAGGCCACCGCCGGACTCACCCGCGCCACTGTCGGCCGGCACGCCGACGACCCGTTCTGCCGCGAGGTCTGGGCCGTCACCGGAGGCAACCCGTACGACACCGTCGAACTCCTCGCCAAGGTGCTGGACAGCGAGGTCCATCCGGTCGAGTCCCGGGCCGGCGAACTGCGCGACCTGAACCGCTCCGCCCGCGGCGGCGGCCTGGTCGACCGGCTCAAGGGACTCGGCATCGACGCCACCCAGTTCGCCTGGGCCGCCGCCATCCTCGGCACCGGCATCTCCGTCGACCTCGTCGCACGGCTCGCCTCCATGAACCCCGATGTCGCCGAGCGCTGCGCCGACCTGCTCCGCACCGCCCGCATCCTCACCGAACCCGACCCGGCGGCCGGCGCCGAGACCGAGGAGGGCGAGCTGGAGTTCGTCCACCCGCTGATCGCCTCCGCCGTCTACAACTCCATCCCGCCGGGCGTGTGCACCGCCATGCACGGCGTCGCCGCTCAGATCCTCACCGAGACCGGGCACAGCGCCGCCGAGGCCTCCCGGCACCTGCTCAAGGTGCACCCGGACGACGACGAGGAACTCGTCGAGCAGTTGCGCGAGGCGGCCCGCGAACACCTGGCCGTCGGCGCGCCCGACGCGGCCCGCCGCTGCCTGGAGCGCGCGCTGGCAGAGCCGCCGCTCCCCGACGCGCACGCACAGGTGCTCTTCGAACTGGGCCACGCCACCCTGCTCACCGCACCCGCCGTCACCATCGAGCACCTGCAGTCCGCGCTCGCCATGCCCGGCCTGAGCAACACCCAGCGGGTCGACGCCGTGGTCCGGCTCTCCCAGGCGCTGCTCCACAACGACCAGCTGGAGGAGGCCGTCCGCACGGTCGAGGCCGAGGCCGCCCGGCACGAGCCGGGCCCGGTCAAGCTGCGGCTGCAGGCCGTGCAGTTCATGTGGGAGGGCATCCACGGCGAGACCGTGTCCCAGGAACGCTCCCGGCGCCTGGCCGAACTCGCCGGCACCTGCACCGGCCGGGACAACTCCGAGCGCGCCCTGCTGATCCTGCGCGGCTTCGACGCGATGACCCACGGCGAGAACGCCGAGGAGGTCCTCCAGCTGTGCGACCGCGCCCTCGTCAACGGCCGCCTCGCACCCGGCCTCGGCTGGACCGACGGCGAGTGGGGCATCGAACTGCTGATGATGCTCGGCAGCGCCTACACCTACGCCGACCGGCTCGACCGCGCCGAGAGCCTGTTCGCCGAGGCCCTGCGCGCCTACACCGGCGCCGGCTGGCGCGGCGGCCACCTCTCCCTGGCCAACGCCTTCCTCGGCCTCGCCTACCGCAGGCAGGGTCGGCTCCGCGACGCCGAGACCACGCTGCGCGAGGCGCTGACCCTGGCCGAGCGGGTCGGCCGAGGCCTGCCGCTCTACTGGTCGTCGACCTGCGGACTCGTCGACACCCTGCTGGCCCGTGGCCATGTCGAGGAGGCCTGGTCGATCGCCGAGCAGTACGGCTTCGCCCCGCCCTACCCGTCCACGATCGTGCTGCCCGACATCCGCTCCGTGCGCGGTCGGCTGCTGCTCGCCATGGGCCGCACCGAGGAGGGCATCAACGAACTGGAGGCCGCCGAGAAGACCGCCGCCTCCCGCGGCGGCCACAACCCCGTCCTCGCTCCCTGGTCCATCGAGCTCGCCAAAGCCCTCGCCACGCAGGACCCCGCCCGGGCCGCCCAGCTCGCCGCGGACGCCCGTCGGCAGGCCGAGCGGTTCGGCACGGACACCGCCATCGGCGAGGCCCTGCGCTGTGCCGCCGCCCTGGAGACCGGCCAGCGCGCGGTCCACCTGGCCGCCCAGGCTGTCGCCTATCTGGAGGCCTCGCCCTGCCAGTACGAGCACGCGGCGGCCCGGGTCGAGTACGGCATCGCGATCCGCTCGGTCGCGGAACTCAACCGGGGCATGGCGCTGGCCCGTTCGATCGGGGCGGACGGGCTGGTGGCCCAGGCGCGGGAAGTGCTGGAGACGGGCCGGGGACTGCGTTAGGGCCTGTCGTCGCATTCCCGTCGTCGCGCGAAGGAGCGGGGCGGACGGGAATGCGACGACAGCCCCTGGGTCAGATGGCCAGCAGCTGGTCGGTGACCGACGCCAGCCGCCCCCGCACATCGGGGTCGTACGTCGCCTCGTGCGCCCGTGACGGGCTCGTGCCGTCGAAGTAGCGGCCCGTGCCCAGGTCCTGGGTGGCCAGGGCCAGGACACCCGGCGCGCCGTCGGCGACCGTGTTCCACGGCGTCACGCCCGCGTCGCGCACCATCGTCGTGTCCATGTAGGTCGCCGGGTGCAGCACGTTGACGGACACCCCGGTGCCCGCCAGTTCCTCGGCGAGGGCGAACGTGTGAGCCGCCAGCGCGAACTTGCTGCGGCAGTACGCCGACACGCCGCTGTAGCCACGGGTCAGTTCCGGGTCGGCGAAGTCCAGCGGCTCCTGGCCGGCCGAGCCGACGTTCACGATCCGGGCGGGCGGGTTGGCGCGCAGGACCGGCAACAGGGCGCGGGTCAGGGCCACCGGCGCCAGGTAGTTCACCGCGAGCCGCAGCTCGTGCCCGTCGGCGCTCAGCTCCCGCCCGGAGCCGTGCGGACCGCCGCCGGCGCCCGCGTTGTTGATCAGCACGTCCAGCTCGGGATGGGCCCGGGCGACCCGGGTGCCCAGCTCGCGCACCTCGGCGAGCGAGGCCAGATCGGCGACGAACCCCTCCGCCCGGCCCTCGGTGCGCAGCTCCGCGACCAACTGCTCGGTGCGCGCCCGGTCACGGCCGTGGGCGAGGACGAGATGGCCGTCCCGGACCAGTTCGAAGGCGATGTACCGGCCGAGCCCGGAGGTGGCGCCCGTGATCAGAACTGTCGACATGCCCCCACCCTAGACACGGCCCGCCCCGGGAAGGAGGTGCTGTTGAAGCTACGACCAGCAGGGTCACCCTCGGCCGGGCGTCCCGTCCTCGTCCTTCCCGTCCTCCTCGGCGAGCACCCGCTGGGCCGTCGCGAACGCCGAGTTGGCCGCGGGCACCCCGCAGTACACCGCGGTCTGCAGCAGCACCGCGCCGATCTCCTCCGGCGTCAGCCCGCCCCGCCGCGCCGCCCGGACGTGCATGGCCAGCTCGTCGTAGTGGCCGTGGGCGACCAGCGCGGTCAGTGTGATCATGCTGCGCTCGCGGCGCGAGAGGGTCGGGTCGGTCCAGATCTCGCCCCAGGCGTAGCGGGAGATGAAGTCCTGGAACCGCGCGGTGAACGGGGTCTGCCGGGCCTGCGCCCGGTCGACGTGCGCATCGCCCAGCACCTCTCGGCGCACCGCCATCCCGCTCGCCGGGGCCCCGGTCAGCTGGGTGCGCAGGGCGGTCAGGACGGCCTGCGGGCACTGCGCGGGTGCCAGGTGCGAGGCCCCGGGCAGCTCCACGAGGGCGGCCGCGG
Organism: Streptomyces sp. NPDC085866; assembly: GCF_044541035.1. Taxonomy (NCBI): domain Bacteria; kingdom Bacillati; phylum Actinomycetota; class Actinomycetes; order Kitasatosporales; family Streptomycetaceae; genus Streptomyces; species Streptomyces sp. NPDC085866. The sequence goes on along the minus strand of NZ_JBITSQ010000003.1, from coordinate 526,198 downwards.
GCACCGCGTCCGCGATCTCCCGCAGATGCGCGGGAGGCGTCGCCGGATCCTGCCGTCCCGCCATGAGCAGGGTCGGTACGGCGATGTCGGCGAGCCGGTCGCGCAGGTCGAACGCGGCCAGCGCGTCGCAGCAGGCGGCGTACGCCGCCGGGTCGGCCTCCCGGTGGTCGAGCACCAGCCGCGGCACGGTGAAGCCGGGCGTGAACCACCGCGCGTCGGCGCTCTCCACCAGCCACCCCAGGCCCTCCCGGCGCACCCGCTCGGCCCGCTCCCGCCAGGGCGCGCTGCCGCCGAAGTGCGCGGAGGAGCAGATGACGGCCAGCGAGGTCAGCCGCTGCGGGTGGTGCACGGCCAGATGCAGGCCGACCGCGCCGCCGAGCGACACGCCCGCATAGGCGAACCGCTCGATGCCGAGCGCGTCGGCGAGCGCCAGCACCGACGCGGCGAGGTCGCCGACGGTGGCACCCGGCCCGATCAGGTCCGGCGCCGAACCACCGTGCCCCGGCAGGTCCCAGCGCACCACCCGGTGGGTGATCGACAGCTCGGGTGCGATCGTGTCCCACAGGGCGTACGAGGTGCCGAGCGACGGGCCGAGCAGCAGCGGGGGAGCGGAGGCCGGGCCTTCTGCCAGGTGGTTGAGGAGTTTCACGGTCAACGTCGCTCCAGGGCACGGTCGGTGAGGTCACCGGCGAAGCCGGTGTAGTGGGCGGGATCGGTGAGGTCGTCCAGCTCGACGTCCTTCAACTCTGCTTCCTCGGCGAGGAGTTCACCCAGTGAGCGATCCTCCTCATGGGCGCGCCGAGCCAGTTCGGTCAGCAGCTCCTTGGCCCGTGCCCGGCCGAGGACGGGTGCCAGCGCGGCGGACAGCCGCTCGGAGACGATCAGACCCCGGGTCGTGTCGAGGTTCCGGCGCATCGCGGCGGGGTGCACACGCAGCCCCGCGGTCAGCTCGGCCGCATGGGCCGCCGCACCGCCCACCAGCCGGAGCAGGTCGCGCAGCGGCTCCCACTCGGCGTGCCAGGCGCCGGCCGGCCGCTCGTCCTCGGCGGCCAGGGAGCCGTACAGGGTGGCCGCGAGCTGTGGGGCGCGCCGGGCGGCGGCGGCGAGGAGCGTGGACCGCACCGGGTTCGCCTTGTGCGGCATGGCGGAGGAGCCGCCGCCCCTGCCCTCGCTCACCTCGCCGATCTCGGTGCGCGACAGCGTCAGCACGTCCACGGCGAGCTTGCCCAGTGCCCCCGCGGTGAAGGCGAGGCAGCCGGCCAGGTCGGCGACGGGCGTGCGGAGCGTGTGCCAGGGCAACGCCGGTGCCGCGAGGCCGACTTCGCGGGCGTACGCCTGGGTCAGCGCCTCCGCGTCCTGGGCGCCGTACGCCTGCAGGGCGGCCAAAGTACCCGCCGCGCCTCCGAGTTGGGCGGGGAGCGAGTCCCGGACCCGGGTGATGCGGTCGCATGCGTCCAGGACCAGCGAGCGCCAGCCGGCCGCCTTCAACCCGAACGTCGTGGGTACGGCGTGCTGGGTGAGTGTCCGGCCGGGCATCGGCGTGTCGCGGTGCTCCGCCGCGAGGCCGGCCAGCGCCCGCTCGGTACGCCCGAGGTCGGCGAGGATCGGCTCCAGGGTGCGTACGGCGACCAGCATCATCGCCGTGTCCATGATGTCCTGGCTGGTCGCGCCCCGGTGGACGTAGGGGCCGTACTCCTCGCCGACCGCCGCCGTCAGGTCGGCGACCAGCGGGATGACCGGGTTGCCGCCCGCCGGGGTGCGGGCCGCCAGCGAACGGATGCCGAAGTTCGCCGGGACGGCCGTCTCGGTCACCGCCGCCGCGGCCTCGGCCGGGGCGAGCCCGAGCGCGGCCTGCGCCCGGGTCAGCGCGGCCTCGGCGTCGAGCAGGGCCCGCAGATAGGCGTGGTCGCCGGTCTCGGAGGCGGCCTCGGACAGCCCCCACTCGGGGGCGAGCAGGCCCGTGTCGGCGTACGGCGGGGACACAGATGTCACTGGAACTCCAGGAAGACCGTCTCGCCTTCGCCCTGAAGGCGGATGTCGAAACGGTAGGTGCTGCCGCCCTCGTCGCCGGCGATCAGCGTGTCGCGCCGGTCGCCCACTTGGGTGAGCAGCGGGTCCGCGGCGAGCGCGGCCTCGTCGCCCGGCAGGTAGATCCGGGTGAACAGGTGCACGAGCAGGCCGCGCGCGAAGACGCACACGCTCAGGTACGGGGCGCTCTGCCCGCGTGCGCCGGGCCGCAGCGTCCGCGCGTACCAGTGGCCGTTCGCGTCGGTCTGGATGCGGCCCCAGCCGGTGAACTCCACACCGTTGCGACCCAGATGACCGCCGGTCGCCGGGTCCCGCCGGATGGAGCCGTCCACCTGCGGGACGGTGCCGTCGGGGCGCGGCCCCCACAGCTCGACGAGGGCGTCCGGAAGCGGATAGCCCTCGCCGTCGAGGACGTACCCGTGCACGGTGACCGTGTCGGGGTGTCCCACGGGCGCGATGTCCTCGCCGCCGCGGAACGGCAGCGCGTACCCGTAGAAGGGGCCGACCGTGTGGGAGGGGGTGGGCGGCACGCTCTGCGGGCCGCTCGTGTCGATCTTCGTCATCGCTTCCGTCAGCGTCCTTCCTCGATCCAGGTGGCGGCCGGGCCGTCCAGCACGATGTCCCAGTGGTAGCCGAGGGAGAACTCCGGCACCGACAGGCCGTGGTCGTAGGTGGCGACCAGCCGTTGCCGGGCCGCGTCGTCCGTCACGGACTGCAGGATCGGGTCGTACGGGAACAGCGGGTCGTTCGGGAAGTACATCTGCGTCACCAGCCGCTGGGAGAACGCCGTACCGAAGACCGAGAAGTGGATGTGCGCCGGGCGCCAGGCGTTGACGTGGTTGCGCCAGGGGTAGGGGCCGGGCTGGACGGTGGTGAAGTGGTAGCGGCCCTCGGCGTCCGTGAGGGTGCGGCCGACGCCGGTGAAGTTGGGGTCCAGCGGGGCGTCGTGCTGCTCGCGCTGGTGGGCGTAACGGCCGGCCGAGTTGGCCTGCCAGATCTCGACGAGCTGGCCGCGCACCGGGCGTCCGGCACGGTCCAGGAGCCGTCCGGACACGGTGATCCGCTCACCGACCGGCTGGCCGGTGTGCTGCCGGGTGAGGTCGTTGTCGATGTCGGTGAGGTCACGCTCCCCGAAGGCGGGGGAGTGCAGTTCCACCAGTTCGGGATCCTGGCGGGTGTCGATGGCGACCAAGGGCTGCTTGGGGTGGCGGAGCACGGAGGAGCGGTAGGGCGCGTAGTCGCGGCGCGGGTGGTGCTCGACGGGTGCTCCGTCGGCGACCCGCTTCTCGTACGCGGCGTGCTCGGCCGCGATCTCCTGGTCGATGTCCTGCTGGGTGAGAGTCATTGGGGGATACCTGACGCTTCCTTGGCGTTCGAGGAGGAGTCCTTGATGTTCGAGGACGAGTCCTCAGCGTTCGAGGACGAGGGCCAGGCCCTGGCCCACGCCGATGCAGAGGGTGGCCACACCGGTGCCGGAGCCACGACGGGCGAGCTGGTGGGCCACGGTGCCGGCGAGCCGGGCGCCGGAGGCGCCATGGGGGTCCCCCCGCTCGAGCGAAGCCGAGAGTGGGGGAGGGTGGCCGAGGGCGATCGCCCCGCCCTGGGGGTTGAGGATCGCCGGGTCGAACTCGGGCCATTCGGCCACACAGCCGAGGACCTGGGCGGCGAACGCCTCGTTGAGTTCCAGCACGGACAGGTCGTCGAACCCCTTGCCCGCCTTGGCGAGGGCGCGGTTGACGGCCTCGACGGGAGCGAGCCCGAAGTACTGCGGGTCGATTCCCGACACCCGGTCGCGGTGACCCGGGCGAGGGGTTCGCGGCCGGTGGCCTTCAGCCCCTCCTCGTCGGTGAGGAGCAGGGCGGCGGCGCCGTCGTTGAGCGGGGAGGCGTTGCCCGCGGTGACGGTACCTCCCCCAGCCTTCGGCCGGGGGGATCCCGAGCCCGCTTCGTTCGCGCCGCGGAACGAGGGCTTCAGCTTCGCCATCGCGGCCAGGGAGGCGTCGGGTCGTACGCACTCGTCGGCGGCGAAGTCGACCGGGTCGCCCTTGCGCTGCGGGACCGGGACGGGCACCGACTCGGCGTCGAACAGGCTCTGTTGCCGGGCGGCGGCCGCCTTCTGGTGGCTGTGCAGCGCGTACTCGTCCTGCTGCTCGCGGCTGATCTTGTGCTTGTCGGCGATCAGCTCGGCGCTCTCCCCGAGCGGGATGGTCCACTGCGGGTCCATCCCCGGGTTGACCATGCGCCAGCCGAGCGTGGTCGAGTACAGCTCGGTGTGTGAGGTGGGGAAGGGCCTGTCCGTCTTGGGCAGCACGTACGGCGCGGGGGTCATCGACTCCACACCGCCCGCCACGGCGATCCGCGCGTCGCCGACCGCGATGGCGCGGGCGGCCTGGATCACCGCTTCGAGGCCGGAGGCGCACAGCCGGTTGACCGTCACGCCCGGTACCGAGGTCGCCAGGCCCGCGAGCAGGGCGGCCATGCGGGCGACGTTGCGGTTCTCCTCGCCGGCGCCGTTGGCGTTGCCGAAGTAGACGTCGTCGATGCGGGAGGGGTCCAGGCCGGGCGTGCGGGCGAGGAGTTCGCGGAGGGTGTGGGCGGCGAGGTCGTCGGGGCGCACGGAGGACAGCCCGCCGTCGTAGCGGCCGATCGGGGTGCGAACGGCGTCGACGATGTAAACCGGGTTCACAGCACGTTCTCCCCGATGGTCAGTTCAGCGTCGGTCCTGGTGACGACGTCTTCGACGGTCACGCCCGGCGCGGTCTCCACCAGGACGAGCCCCGCATCCGTGATGTCCAGCACCGCCAGATCCGTGATGACTCGGTTCACACACGCCTTGCCCGTGAGCGGCAGCGTGCACTGCTCCAGGATCTTCGGGGAGCCGTCCTTGGCCGTGTGCGTCATGACGACGACGACCGTACGGGCGCCGTGCACCAGGTCCATCGCCCCGCCGATCCCGGTGACCAGCTTCCCCGGGACCGCCCAGTTGGCCAGGTCGCCGCCCGCGGACACCTGCATCGCGCCCAGCACGGCCACGTCGATGTGTCCGCCCCGGATCATCGCGAAGCTCAGGGCCGAGTCGAAGTAGGAGGCGCCCGGCAGGACCGTCACGGTCTCCTTGCCGGCGTTGATCAGGTCCGGGTCGACCTCGTCCTCGGCGGGGTACGGGCCGGTGCCGAGGATGCCGTTCTCCGACTCCAGGACCACCTCGACGCCCGGCGGCAGATGGTTCGGGATCAGCGTCGGCAGACCGATGCCGAGGTTGACGTACTGGCCGTCCTTCAGTTCGCGGGCCGCGCGGGCGGCCATCTCCTCGCGTGTCCAGGCCATCAGGACCTCACCGTCCGCTGCTCGATCTTCTTGTCCGCCGCCTGTTCGGGGGTCAGCGCCACCACGCGCTGCACGAAGACGCCGGGCAGATGCACCGCGTCCGGGGCGATCTCCCCGGGCTCCACCAGCTCCTCCACCTCGGCGACGGTCACTCGGCCGGCCATCGCGGAGAGGGGGTTGAAGTTCCGGGAGGACTTGCCGAAGACGAGGTTGCCGTGCCGGTCGCCCCTGGCGGCGCGGACCAGCGCGAAGTCGGTGCGGATGCCCCGCTCGAGGACGTACTCCACGCCGTCGAACTCCCGGACCTCCTTGGGCGGCGAGGCGAGCGCCACCCCGCCCGCACCGTCGTACCGCAACGGCAGCCCGCCCTCGGCGACCTGCGTGCCCACGCCCGCCGGGGTGTAGAAGGCGGGGATGCCGGCGCCGCCCGCGCGCAGCCGCTCGGCGAGCGTGCCCTGCGGGATCAGCTCGACCTCCAGTTCGCCGGACAGGTACTGGCGGGCGAACTCCTTGTTGCCGCCGATGTAGGAGCCGGTCACCCGGGCGATCCGGCCGGCCGCCAGCAGCACCGCGAGGCCGGACTCCATCGCACCGCAGTTGTTCGACACCACGCGCAGACCGGTCGTCCCGCGCTCGTACAGCGCCTGGATCAGTACGTTCGGCACACCGCTCAGCCCGAAGCCGCCGACCGCGAGGGACGCGCCGTCCGGCACATCGGCCACCGCCTCCAGGGCAGTGGCGACCACCTTGTCCATCCGTGAAGCCTCATCTCTGCAATTAATCAGCGCACTGAGTATTTCATCGAGGTGCTCCTCACGCTGCCATCGGACGCCAGAGCCGTCAAGACCTCGTGGTACGCGGGATTCTGCATGCAGACACGTGTGCCTTCGGGCGAGTATCGTTCAGTACACCAACGAATTGAATGAGGGAGTGCACATGGCCGCGGTGGACCTCGCCACCCATCCCGGGCATCTGGCCCGGCGGCTCCAGCAGGCGCACTACCTGCTGTGGAACACCATGGTCTCCGAGGAGATCACCTCACCGCAGTTCGCGGTGCTCAACGCGCTCGTCGCCGAGCCGGGTCTCGACCAGCGGACCGTGGGGGAGCGGGTGGGCCTGGACCGGTCGACCATCGCCGAGGTCATCAGCAGGCTCACCCGTCGCGAGCTGCTGCACAAGGTCCGCGATCCGCAGGACGGCCGCCGCTTCCTGCTCCGCCTCACCGACGAGGGCCTGCGCGTCCACCGCAAGCTGACCGTGCGCACCGCGCGGATGAACCAGGTCTTCCTCGCCCCGCTCTCCCCCGAGGAGCAGGCCGTCTTCTTCGACCTGATCCGCCGGGTCGCGGACGCCGCCGAGGACCTGCGCAACCCGGCCGAGCCGCTGGTCGCCCCGCAGGGCTGAACGGCGGCCCGGTCAGGAGGGGGCCTCGGCGAACACCACCCACACCTGACCGGCGGCGAAGTTCATCGGGCTGCCGTCGGCCGCCGTGAACGCCGTGCCGTCCGTCGCCGACGGCCGGGACCAGGTGGCGTCGAAGGACCGGCCGTCCCGCAGCACCTCGGCCTTCCCGGAGCCGACCGTCTCGGTGTACGGCGTGCTGTTGCCGAGTACGTCGTGATACTGCGACGCGCGGATCTTCACGTACTGCACGACGACCGTCGCCGGCGCCGGCCGCCCCCCGTCGGTCGTCACCGTCGGTGTGCCGTCCATCGCGACCAGATAGCCGCCCCGCCCCGCGGACCAGGTGAAGGTGAAGCGTGCCGACGGATAGCGCACCGTCCGCGCGGACTCGGGCGTGCCACCGGAGGGCGCCGGACCGTAGCGGAACCCGGTGGTCAGCGCGGCCTTGCCCGGCGCGGAGGGCAGCAGCCGGGCGGGGTGCAGATACAGGTTGTGCGGCGCGGCCCTGTCGGTGCCCCGGTAGTAGGCGTCTGCGGCCTCGTCGGGCGACTCGGCCCGCACCGGGGCCTGGTGGATCAGCGGCAGCAGCTTGCGCTGGGCTCCGGAGAACGCCAGCGTCGGCTCGTCGAACTGGCGCAGCAGCTCCAGATCGGACTCGCGGGCGCTGCGCACCGGGCCGACCGCCTCGGGAAGAGTGCTGGCGTACACCGCCATCAGGCGGCTCAGGCCGCCCTCGACCTGCTCCGCGTACACGACGTCCGCCGCGTCGAGCCCCGTCTGTGGGCGGGCCGCCGGCACGTTGTCGATCTTCACGGCGAGCGGTGAGCCGTCTGCGGGTGCGGTGGTGCGGATGGGTGCCGGGGTCCGGTGCGGCGAGCGGTCGTCGCCGGCCGGGCCGTGCCGTGTGCAGCCTGTCGTCAGGGAGACCGTCATCGTGACGGCGACCAGGGCCGCCGTCAGTGCCGTGCGTCGTGTGCGCGTGCTGCTTCCTCTGACCACCGTTGCCCCCGTTCGTATGTATCGATTGTGTGCTCATCGGGTCATCGGGGGCCATCCCTGGTCGGTTCCGGTCATGCGCGTTCCGTGGGTCGATCGGGTCCACGGCGTGGCCCGGCGGTCCGATCCACCGGGGCGGCGCAGGTGTTCGTCGCGGCACGCGCGGGTACCCGGGCGCCACCGCAAACCGGACGCGCCAGGGCGAACCGGCGCGCACGCGAGCAAAGGAGCGCGACCCCATGAAGGCAGTCACCTGGCAGGGCAGGCGGGACGTGCGGGTGGAGGACGTGCCCGACCCGCGGATCGAACAGCCCACCGACGCCGTCATCCGCGTCACGTCCAGCGGCCTGTGCGGCTCGGATCTGCATCTGTACGAGGTGCTCACCCCGTTCATGACCCCGGGTGACATCCTCGGCCACGAACCGATGGGTATCGTCCAGGAGGTCGGTGCCGGGGTGCCGGACCTCGCCGCGGGCGACCGGGTCGTGGTCCCGTTCCAGATCGCCTGCGGCGATTGCTGGATGTGCCTGACCGGGCTGCCCACCCAGTGCGAGACGACCCAGGTCACCGGTGAGGGCATGGGTGCCGCCCTGTTCGGCTACACCCGTCTGTACGGCGCCGTGCCGGGCGGCCAAGCCGAGTACCTGCGCGTTCCGCAGGCGCAGTACGGCCCGATCAAGGTGCCCGAAGGCCCGCCGGACGACCGGTTCGTCTACCTCTCGGACGTGCTGCCCACCGCCTGGCAGGCCGTCGAGTACGCGTCCCTCCCGCCCGGCGGCAGCCTCGCCGTCCTCGGCCTCGGCCCGATCGGCGACATGGCCTGCCGGGTCGCGACGGCCCGGGGGGCCGAGCGGGTGTTCGGCGTCGACCTGGTGCCCGAGCGGCTGGCCCGAGCGAGCCGGCGCGGTGTGCGGACGTACGACCTCAGGGCCTACGACGACGAGAAGGAGCTGGTCGCCGCGATACGCGATGCGACCGACGGCCGCGGCCCGGACGCCGTGATCGACGCCGTCGGCACCGAGGCCCACGGCAGCGCCGCGGCCCGGCTCGCCCAGCAGGCGTCCGCGATGCTGCCCCGCAAGCTGGGCGCGCCGCTCGCGGAACGCTTCAGTGTCGACCGGCTCGGCGCCCTCCACCTGGCCATCGAACTGGTCCGGCGGGGCGGCACGCTCTCCCTCGTCGGCGTCTACGGCGGCACGGCCGACCCGATCCCGATGCTCACCCTGTTCGACAAGCAGATCCAGATGCGGATGGGGCAGGCCAATGTCCGCCGGTGGACCGACGCGATCATGCCCTATCTCACGGACGAGGACCCACTCGGCGTCGACGACTTCGCCACGCACCGGCTGCCGCTCGACGAGGCGCCGCACGCGTACGAGATGTTCCAGCACAAGCAGGACGGCGCGATCAAGATCCTGATGCAGCCCTAGGCGGCGTCCGGGTGTCCGACGTGCAGCGGACCGGACCCACCGGCGTCACCGTGACCGTCGACGCCTGCGACCTGAAGGCCGTTGCGGACCGGACCTAGGAGCCGTCCTCCCCGGCCCCGAGGATCTCCGCGAGGTCGTAGCGCACCGGTTCCTCCAGCTGCGCGTAGGTGCAGCTCTCCGGTGTCCGGTCCGGGCGCCAGCGGCGGAAGCGGGCCGTGTGCCGGAAGCGGGCGCCGTTCTCCATGTGGTCGTAGGCCACTTCGGCGACCCGCTCCGGCCGGATCGGCACCCAGGACAGATCCTTCTTGCCCGACCAGCGGCTCGGTGCCCCCGGCAGCCGGGCCGTCTCATGCGCCGCCTCGTCGCCCCAGGCCGCCCACGGATGCCCGGTCACGTCGTCCATCCGCAGCGGCTCCAGCTCCTCGACCAGCTCGGCGCGCTTCTTCATGGCGAAAGCCGCCGACACGCCCACGTGCTGCAGGGCGCCCCGGTCGTCGTACAGGCCCAGCAGCAGCGAGCCCACCACCGGTCCGCTCTTGTGGAACCGGTAGCCCGCCACGACGACATCCGCCGTCCGCTCGTGCTTGATCTTGAACATGACCCGCTCGTCCTGCAGATAGCGCAGATCGAGCGGCTTGGCGACGACCCCGTCCAGACCGGCGCCCTCGTACTGCTCGAACCAGCGGTGCGCCACCTCCACGTCGGTCGTCGCCGGCGCCAGATGCACCGGTGCGCTCACCCCGGACAGCGCCCGCTCCAGCAGGGCCCGCCGGTCGGTCAGCGGCACGTCGAGCAGGGCGTGGTCGTCCAGCGCGAGCAGGTCGAAGGCCACGAAGGAGGCCGGAGTCTTCTCGGCCAGCATCCGCACCCGAGAGTCCGCCGGATGGATCCGCTCGGTCAGCGCGTCGAAGTCCAGCCGGCCGCCCCGCGCGATCACGATCTCCCCGTCCAGCACGCACCGCTCGGGCACCCGCTCCGTCAACGCCGCTACCAGCTCCGGGAAGTACCTGGTCAGCGGCTTCCCGGTACGGCTGCCCAGCTCCACCTCTTCCCCGTCCCGGAACACGATCGCGCGGAACCCGTCCCACTTCGCCTCGTAGTGCATGCCCGGCGGGATCTTCGCCACCGACTTGGCGAGCATCGGCTTCACGGGCGGCATCACCGGCAGATCCATGCGTCCGATTCTGCTCGCATACGTCAGCTGCCGCCCGGTATGCGGGGTGTGCCGGGTGCGCCTACCGTGGCCGCATGGGTGCAGCGGTGGAACTGGAGGTGGCCGGCCGGACCGTACGACTGTCCAGCCCGGACAAGGTCTTCTTCCCGGAGCGCGGATTCACCAAGCTCGATGTCGCCCGGTACTACGCCGCCGTCGGCCCCGGCATCCTGCGCGCCCTGCGCGACCGCCCCACCACCCTGCAGCGCTACCCGGACGGTGTCGACGGCGAGTGGTTCTACCAGAAGCGCGCGCCCAAGGGCATGCCCGACTGGATCCCCACCGCCCACATCACCTTCCCCAGCGGCCGCAGTGCCGACGAGATGTGCCCGACCGAGGAGGCCGCCGTGGTGTGGGCCGCCCAGTACGGCACACTCACCTTCCACCCCTGGCCCGTGCGTCGCACCCACGTCGACCATCCCGACGAACTCCGCATCGACCTCGACCCGCAGCCCGGCACCGACTACGACGACGCCGTCCGTGCCGCCCACGAACTGCGTGCCGTCCTCGACGAGTTCGGCGGCCTGCGCGGCTGGCCCAAGACCTCGGGAGGCCGCGGCCTGCACGTCTTCGTGCCCATCGAACCGCGCTGGACGTTCACCCAGGTGCGGCGCGCCGCGATCGCGGTCGGCCGGGAGATGGAACGCCGGATGCCCGACCAGGTCACGATCAAGTGGTGGAAGGAGGAGCGCGGCGAGCGCATCTTCCTCGACTACAACCAGACCGCCCGCGACCGCACCATCGCCTCCGCCTACTCCGTCCGCCCCCGCCCGAACGCCCCCGTCTCCGCGCCCCTTCGCTGGGACGAGGTCGGCGCGGCCCACCCCCGCGACTTCGACCTCGCCACCATGCCGGCCCGCTTCGCCGAACTCGGCGACGTGCACGCCGACATGGACGACCACGCCTACTCCCTCGACGACCTCCTCGAACTGGCCCGCCGTGACGAACACGACCACGGGCTGGGCGACCTGCCGTACCCGCCGGAGTACCCGAAGATGCCGGGCGAACCCAGGCGGGTCCAGCCGAGCCGGGCCCGCCGCGAGCAGGACTCCTGACCCGGCCCGGCGCTAGCGCACCGGGCTGTCGATCCGCTCGCCGAACCCGGCCAGCACGCGCCGGCAGTCCTGCTGGAGGGCCACGTCGGTGGGAACGTCGTAGCGCATGTTGCCGGTGGAGTCGTCGTTGTTGTGGCGGCGGGGCGAGGCCAGCTCCGCGCGTATCAGCGGAAGCGCGGGTACGGCCGCCGGGCCCATGCCCGCCAGGCAGCGGGCCATGGCGGGGCGTTGAGCCGGCGTGGCCGACCACTCGGTCAGGAGCACGGGGAGCGTCTCGTCCGTCTCCCCGGTGACCTGCCACAGGCCCACTGCCGCCCGGGCGGGCGTGTGGCCGTCCGCGATCATCTCGCGGAAGGTGGGTGCGAGTGCGGCACCGGCCCGGCCCAGGGACTCGGCCAGCTGCAGGGCCGCGTACCACGGGCTCCACGAGCGCGACCGCAGGCCCTTGCGGACGACGGGGAGCACCGCGTCCGCTTCGCCGGTCAGGGCCCACAGGGCGTGTGCGACATGGATGCGGTGCTCGTCCGCGAGGGTGTCGTCGTCCCACAACCGCCTCACCAGCGGGGCTGCTTCGGCAGCCTGCGGGCCGTAGGCGGAGAGGGCCTCCAGGACCTCCCGTGTCGTCCGGAAGCGCTCGGCCTCGGCCAGGACGCGGGTCAGCAGGGGCACCGACTCGGCGTGCCGAAGTGTGCCCAGGGCCTCGACGAGGCCGTCCAGCTCCGCGGACGGTGTGCGGTGGTCCAGTCGGGCCAGCCGGTCGTGGAGCACGGGGCCGAGCGGAGCCGCCGCCTCGGGACCGAGCGCCTCGAGCCACCGGGACAGCTTCTCCGGCAACTCGACCACTTCGAGCACATGGGTGAGCGCCGGCACGATCCGGCCGTCGCCCTGCAGCGCCAGCACCTCGAGCGCCATGCCGAGGGCCATGTCCCGGAAGACCGTGTCGGTCTCCAGCGGGCGACCCTCCCAGCTCTCGACGTACGCCGCCACCCCCTCGGACACGCGGTGTGCCACCGGCGCGAGATACCGCAGTTCCGACAGCACCTCCTTCTGCAGCCGCAGATCGTCGTCGGCCAGCAGTCGGGCCAGCGCCAGCATCGGTTCGTCGTCGGGAGCCCGCCACCCGGTCAGCAGCCGTCCCGCCATGCCGACGGCGTGCCTGCGCTGGCGCAGACTGGGGCTGCCCAACTGGCCGACGAGGAGCGGGAAGCGCAGGTCGACCCGGTCGCGCAGCTCCGTGTGCAGCTCTTCGAGCAGGTCCGCCGCATCGTCCAGGTCCAGGCTGCGGCGGTGCTCCGCGTGCAGCTCGCGCACATGGGAGATCAGAGTGGCCGTGCGCGGCCGCTCGGGCGTGGCGGGCGGCGGGCCCAGGTCGTCCGCCTCCCGGGCCAGCCGCATCACGTCCAACGCGATCTCCACGGTGTCCGGCGGCAGTTCACCGGGCGCACTGCGCGCCAGCCGGGCCAGTGCCGTCATCCGCAGTTGGGGATCGGGGGTGCCGGAGACGAGATCCTTCAGCACCTGGACCGCCTCGGCGCCCAGCTCGGCGGGGTGCCGTCCGGCCAGTGTGCCCAGGGCGCGCGCCAGCGACCGGGCGGCCTCCGGGTCGGTCTCCGCGGGCACCCGATCACGCAGGGCGCCGAACACCCGCACCGGCTCCGGGTGCAGCCGCGCCAGCGCACCCGGCACGGCGGCCCGCACCCCGGGATCCGGATCGCCGAGCAGCCCGATGAAGTCCCCGGCCCGCTCGCGGACCAGGTCACGCGCCACGAAGAAGTGCCGCAGCCATTCCTCGTGTTCGTCCTCGTCGAATTCCGCGAAGGCCTCGGCCTCCTCCTCGTCCCACTCGTCCTCGTCCGAGACGTGGGCGATGCTGCACAGCAGGCCGATCACCGCACCCCGGTCCGCGATCGACGGGTTCGCGACCAGCTCGAACAGGAACGGGACGCAGGCGACCGTGCTGTCGTACACATCCCCCTGGTGGTGCACCGCGCCGTACATGCCGTCCAGCGCGATCTCCCTGCGCTCCGGGTCGTCCGACGCCAACCCCCACAGCAGCTCCGGCACATCGGTCGCCGATTCCGTGTACGCATGCCCCATCGACGCCCAGTCGACGTCGTCGATCCCCCCGAACATCCAGCCCTCCCCGTGGTTCATGGCGCGTGTTCCGCCACTGATCACAGGATGCCGCACGCCACTGACAACGGCCCGGGCCTGTGGAAAACCCTCACGCGAGGTCGAACACGAACCACTCGGTGAACGGTTTGACCTGCACATGGATCCGGGAGCCACGGGAGACGACCCGGCGCCGACCGAGCCGGCCGCCGTCGGGGCGGACCAGGCGGCTCTCGGCCACCGGCTCCACGGAGGTCTCCGTCAGACGGCAGTCGACGAGCCGGTCGCGGTCGTCGCCGTATCCGCTGAAGAACACGGCCCGTTCGCCCAGGACGGAGAGCCCGTTCGCACCCCGCACCGGGTTCTGTCGCACCCGCACGACCTGGCCCTCGTCCACCTCGATGAGCGGGAAGCAGGCGTACGGGCACGCCCAGGCGGTGCGCCCCGCCACGTTCAAGGTGTAGCAGTCGTCGATCTGTCCCGCGCCGGGCACCGGACTGTAGGACCACAGGGGTTCGCCCGTGATGCTCCAGCGGCGCAGGCCGGGCGCGCTCAACGCGTCGCCGTAGACGCCCTCGTCGAAGTACCCGAGCCAGAGGTCTCCCGCCCGGTCGGCCAGGAGGTGTTCGATGCCGTCTCCCACGCGGAAGGTGCCGGTCGTCCGGCCCAGTGCGTCGAAGACCTGGACCTGCTGCCCGTCGCTCGTGTCCGCCCGGGGCGCCGCCAGCACGAACCCGCCGTCGGGCAGGGCCTCGACACGGGGGCGCCAGGGCAGCACCGCGTGCAGGTACGTCTCGTGGCACGCGCCCTCCCCGACGGTCACCACCAGCGCGTCGTACGGATCGGTGTCCAGGTTCTCGGGCGGCTGCTCGGTGAGCAGCCAGTGTGCCCGGCCGAACGCGTCGACCGAGCTGTGGACGATGTGCCGGTCGCGGTAGGTGCGCGGCAGCCGTGCGTAGGGCACGAGCCGCGTCTCGGGGCGCTCAGCCGGCATGAGCCTTTCTCGTCTTCATGCGGCGATCCTCACTTGGGGAGCTGCTGGGGGCAACCCCTTTTCCGGCCCCGACGGCCCCACCGCACCGCGGTTATCCTGATCGCCAGCCGCCGATGAGGAGTCCCGAAGTGACCGAGGCAGTGTCGCGTCCCACGCTGGAGGCCGTGGCCGCGCGGGCCGGGGTGTCCCGGGCCACCGTGTCACGGGTCGTCAACGGCGGCGACGGGGTCAGGGAGCCCCTGGTCGAACGGGTCCGGCAGGCGGTCGAGGAACTCGGGTACGTGCCCAACCAGGCCGCACGCAGCCTGGTCACCAAGCGGCACGACGCCGTCGCCGTCGTCATCGCCGAACCCGAGGCCCGGGTCTTCGCCGACCCCTTCTTCGCGCTGCAACTGCGCGGCATCAGCAAGGAGCTGACGGCCCACGACAACCAGCTCGTGCTGCTGCTGACCGAGGGCCGCGCCGACCACGCCCGTGTCGCCCGCTATCTCGCCGGAGGCCATGTCGACGGCGCGCTCGTCTTCTCCCTCCACCTCGACGACCCGCTGCCCGGCCTGATCCGGAACGCGGGCGTGCCCACCGTGTTCGGCGGCCGTCCCGACTGGAGCGACGGCACTCCCGGTCCGGTGTACGTCGACAGTGACAACCGGGGCGGCGCCCGTGAGGCCGTACACCACCTCGTGGACCTCGGCCGCACCCGGATCGCGCACATCACCGGTGCGCTGGACCAGACCTCCGCGGTGGACCGGCTCGACGGCTACCGGGACGTGGTGGGCGACGCCGACGCCCGGCTCGTCGTGGAGAGCGACTTCACCCCCGGCGGCGGCGAGCGCGCCATGCGGGAACTGCTCGACCGCTGCCCGGACGTGGACGCGGTGTTCGCCGCCAACGACCTCACCGCGCTCGGCGCCCTGCGCGTGCTGCGCGAGCGGGGCCGGCGCGTGCCGGACGACGTGGCCGTCATCGGCTTCGACGATGTGCTGCCCATCGCCGAAGAGGCCGATCCACCGCTCACGACGGTCCGTCAGGACATCGAGGAGATGGGCCGGCTGATGGCCCGTCTCCTGCTGCGTGGCCTCGCCGGCCGGACGCGCGACGCGGCCCCGGCGGACGCGGCCGTCTCCGGCGTCGTCCTGCCGACGACCCTGATACGACGTGCGTCCGCCTAGACACACCCTGCCCGCTCGGGCACACCGTGCCCGACGACGCCTCAGCCCTGCGGCGACTCGCTCTTGATCACCGCGAAGCGGACGCCGTACGGGTCGGCGAGTTTGGCCATCCGGCCGACGCCCTCCATGGTCGTCGCCGGCATGCGCACCGCGCCGCCCAGCTGCTGCGCCTTCTCGACCACGGCGTCTGTGTCCTCGACCTCGAAGTAGGGCAGCCAGTACGCGCCCGCCTCGGCCTCCGTCGGGTCGTCGGCCAGCGGGACCATCCCGCCGAACATCGCGTCCTCACCGGCACCACCCGGGTTCACACAGGTGTACGTGCCGCCCGGGAACGGCACGGCCGAGGTCTCCAGGCCGAGGACCCGCTGGTAGAACGCGGCGGCCGCCGCGATGTCCGGCGTGTACAGCTCGACCCAGCACAGCGCGCCCGGTTCGTTCGCCATGTCCACGCCCTTGGTCTGCCCGGGCTGCCAGATCCCGAACGGCACGCCCGCCTGGTCGGCGAGGACCGCCATGTGCCCCTGACCCATCACGTCCATGGGCTGGAACAGCACGCTGCCGTGCGCCTGTTCGGCCGCCTTGGCCGTGGCCTGCGCGTCCTCGCTCTGGAAGTAGACCGTCCAGGCCGCAGGCCCCTGGTCGGGTCCTGTCTGCATGCCACCGGCGACGGTCCTGCCGCCCAGCTGGAAGAAGCCGTAGCCGCCGGCGTCCGGCCCCGCCGACTGGAACTGCCAGCCGAACAGCCCGCCGTAGAAGGCGAGGGCGCCGTCGAGGTCGGGGGTGCCGACGTCGATCCAGTTCGGAGCGCCGTCGACGAAACGGGTGGTGAGCATCTTCGCCCTCCTTGAAAGGGGGTCCGGAAACCCTTGAAGGGGGCGTCCGGAATCGGGTCCCGTCCTCTGCACTGCCGAGTCTGGCACCGCCCACCGACAACCGCTGCCGGAGCGCCGCCGCGCGCCGGACCGACGCCCCCGGTCACCCTGGGGGCCGCGCCTGGTTCTCCGGGTTTTCACACTGCTTCCGCGCGCCGCCGTGCGCGGGCGTCTGCACGCGGAGCATCATCGGGGGGCCCAGGGCTCCGGTGGAGCATCAACGGGTGGCCCGCATCGCGGCCGCGCCGTTGACCCGGCGTTGATCGAACGTTTTTCGCCGCCCGGCACGATCCTGGACATGCACATCGACACGATCACCCCGGCCGACACCGCCTGGCAGGCACAGGCTCTGTGCGCGCAGACCGGGGCGGACTTCTTCTTCCCCGAGCCCGGCAGCTCGGTGCGCGAGGCGAAGCGCATCTGCGCCATGTGCGAGATGCGCTCCGCCTGTCTCGACTACGCGCTCACCAACGACGAGCGTTTCGGGGTCTGGGGCGGCCTCTCCGAGAAGGAGCGCCTCGCCCTGCGCCGCACGTCCCACTGAACGGGCCGCACGTCCCACCGACAGCCACCTCGGGCGACGGCCCGAGCGCCGCTCAGCCCGCGGCCCGCGCCGCCATCCGCGCCTTGCGGGCCGCCAGCTTCTCGTCGAACTTGGCGGCCTCCGAGTTCAGGCCGCCCATGAAGAGGCCGAGTTCCTCCTGCGCCTGGCTGCCCTCCGGGCCGAGGCCGTCGATCTCCATGATCTTCAGGAAGCGCAGCACGGGCTGGAGAACGTCGTCGTGGTGGATGCGCAGGTTGTAGACCTCGCCGATCGCCATCTGCGCGGCGGCCCGCTCGAAGCCGGGGATGCCGTGGCCGGGCATGCGGAAGTTGACCACGACGTCCCGGACCGCCTGCATGGTCAGGTCGGGAGCGAGTTCGAAGGCGGCCTTCAGCAGGTTGCGGTAGAAGACCATGTGCAGGTTCTCGTCGGTCGCGATGCGCGCCAGCATGCGGTCGCAGACCGGGTCGCCGGACTGGTGACCGGTGTTGCGGTGCGAGATGCGGGTCGCCAGCTCCTGGAAGGCGACGTAGGCGATCGAGTGCAGCATCGAGTGCCGGTTGTCGGACTCGAAGCCCTCGCTCATGTGGGACATGCGGAACTGCTCCAGCTTGTCCGGGTCCACCGCGCGCGAGGTGAGCAGGTAGTCGCGCATCACGATGCCGTGCCGGCCCTCCTCGGCCGTCCAGCGGTGCACCCAGGTGCCCCAGGCGCCGTCGCGCCCGAAGAGCGAGGCGATCTCGTGGTGGTAGCTGGGGAGGTTGTCCTCGGTCAGGAGGTTGACGACGAGAGCGATACGGCCGACCTCCGTCACCTTGGACTGTTCCTTGTCCCAGGCCTCGCCGTCCTCGAACAGGCCGGGGAAGTTACGGCCGTCGCTCCAGGGCACGTACTCGTGCGGCATCCAGTCCTTGGCGACCTGCAGATGCCGGTTCAGCTCCTTCTCGACCACTTCCTCCAGCGCGTACAGCAGCCGCGCGTCGGTCCACACGGACGGGCTGCCGAGGTGAGGGGAGGTGATCGTCACAGGAACTCCAGGGGGACGCCGTACGAAGGGGGAGAGACGGGGACGGTCCGGCGAGCGGAGCCGGAAACCTACGAGATCGTAGGCTACGAATCCGTAGGTTACGAAGCCGTAGGTTAAGTTCGTTGTAAAGATCGCTGATCAGCGCCCACGGCCCGGCTTTCCGAGGGCATGCCAAACGGCCCCGGGACCCACAGGTCCCGGGGCTGCCGGAGTGGCGGATCACCCGATCAGGTGTACAGCTCCCGCATACGCACCGAGAGGCACGTCACACAGCCCTCGAGCTTCTCGAACTCGCTGATGTCCACCGTGACCACCTCGTGGCCGAGATCGGTGAGCATTTCCGCCGTCTTCGGGGCGCTCGTCGCCATGAGCAGCTTGTGCCCGCCGAGCAGCACCACGTGCGCGCCGGACTCCTCCGGCACCGACAGGAACCCCGGGAACAGCGACGGCCGGTCCACCATCGGGATGTGCCCGATGACCGTCCCGTCCGGCAGCGCGGTGACCGCCGACTTCAGGTGCAGCACCTTGCTCACCGGTACGGCGACCACGCGCGCGCCCAGCGGTTCGAAGGCGGCCCGCAACTGCTGCACGCCGGCCGCGTTGGTGCGCCCGCCCCGGCCGACGTAGACCGTGTCGCCGACCTTCAGGACGTCGCCGCCGTCCAAGGTGCCCGGTTCCCATATCCAGTTCACCGAGCAGCCGAGCCGGGCAACGGCCTCCTCGACCCCCGCGGTCTCCGCGCGCCGGGACTCGGCGCCGGGCCGGGTGATCAACGCCACGTTCTTGTACATGACGACGGTGTCCTCGACGAACACCGAGTCCGGGCAGTCGTCGGCCGGATCGACCTCGATCGTCTTCCACCCGTGCTCGCCCAGCGCCTCGACGTACGCCTCCCACTGCTCGACGGCGAGGTCCACGTCGACCTTCTCCCGCTCGATGTGCGTCACCAGGCCTTCGGCGAGGCGCGGGCTGGGGCGGCGGACGAGGGCCTTCTTGCTGGGCACGAGGGACCTTTCGTTATCGGCGGTGCGGCTCCGGCGCCCGTGATACGGCGCCGGTCCGCCATCATGCAGGGCACGGCGGCCCGGACAAAACCCTCGTTGTCAGGCTGTGCCCCACCTGAGACCCCCACCGGTCCGGCTACGCCGGATCGCCGAGCGTCTCGGGCGTGGTCTCCTTCAATTCTCCGCCCTCCATCAGCAGCCACCGGGTGATGCCGATCGACTCCAGGAACGGCAGGTCGTGGCTGGCGACGAGCAGGGCACCCTCGTACGACTCCAGGGCCGTGGTCAGCTGCCGGACGCTCGCCATGTCGAGGTTGTTGGTCGGCTCGTCCAGCAGGAGCAGTTGCGGTGCGGGCTCGGCGAGCATCAGCGCGGCCAGGGCCGCCCGGAAACGCTCGCCGCCGGACAGCGTCCCGGCCTTCTGGTCGGCCCGTGCGCCCCGGAACAGGAAGCGGGCCAGGCGCGCCCGGATCCGGTTGTTCGTGGCGCCCGGCGCGAACCGGGCCACGTTCTCGGCGACCGTCAGCGTGTCGTCCAGCACGTCCAGGCGCTGCGGCAGGAACCGCAGCGGGACGTGCGCCCGCGCCTCGCCGGCCTCCGCCGCCAGCTCCCCGGCGACGGTCCGCAGCAACGTCGTCTTGCCCGCACCGTTGCGGCCGACGAGGGCGATCCGCTCCGGGCCGCGCAGATCGAGGATCCCCTGGACACGCGCCCCGTAGGCCAGTTCCAGGTTCTCCAGGGTGAGCACCTGCCGGCCGGGCGGTACGGCCGTGTACGGCAGGTCGACGCGGATCTCGTCGTCGTCCCGAACGGCCTCCACCGCCTCGTCCAGCCGCTCCCGGGCCTCGGCGAGCCTCTCCTCGTGCATGATGCGGTGCTTGCCCGCGGACTCCTGGGCGGCGCGTTTGCGTGCGCCCATGACGATCTTCGGCTCGCGCTTCTGCTCGAACATCTTCTGCCCGTACCGTTTGCGGCGAGCCAGCTTGACCTGGGCGTCGGCGAGTTCGCGCTTCTGTTTGCGCACGTCCGCCTCGGCCACCCGCACCATCCGCTCGGCCGCGTCCTGTTCCACGGCGAGAGCCTCCTCGTAGGCCGAGAAGTTGCCGCCGTACCAGGTGACCTCCCCGGAGCGCAGCTCGGCGATCTGGTCGACCAGCTCCAGGAGCTCACGGTCGTGGCTGACCACCACCAGCACGCCCGGCCAGGAGGCGACGGCCGCGTACAGCCGCCGGCGCGCGTACACGTCGAGATTGTTGGTGGGTTCGTCGAGGAGCAGGATGTCGGGGCGGCGCAGCAGCAGTGCGGCCAGGCGCAGCAGCACCGACTCGCCGCCGGACACCTCGCCGACGGTGCGGTCCAGGCCGATGTGGCCGAGGCCGAGTTCGCCGAGTGTGACCAGGGCGCGCTCCTCGACGTCCCAGTCGTCGCCGACGGTCTCGAAGTGTTCCTCGGACACGTCGCCCGCCTCGATGGCGTGCAGGGCGGCTCGCCGGCCGGCGATGCCGAGGGCCTCGTCGACGCGGAGCGTGGTGTCGAGCGTGACGTTCTGCGGCAGACAGCCGACCTCGCCGGTCACCTTGACGGCGCCGTCGGTCGGGCCGATTTCGCCGGCGAGCAGCTTCAACAGGGTCGACTTCCCTGATCCGTTGACGCCGACCAGCCCGGTCCTGCCGGGGCCGAAGGCGATGTCGAGGCCGCCGAAGACGGGGGTGCCGTCGGGCCAGGAGAAGGACAGGGACGTGCAGGTGAGGGAAGTAGACATACAGGCCTCGCGGTTGCTCGGTGTGGTGTGGGCGGACGCATGTCGAGACACCGCGAGGCGGAAACCGAAGAACCTGGGGCACGGAGAGAGGGCCTGTGCCTGAGGACGGCTCGGACGCCGAGGTCGAACGCCACGCACACCTCACCGGTGTGAACGCGATGTCTCAGGACCTCAGACGAGCAACGTCCTTCTCCAATCGACGGCAACAGGAACGCTGTACACCGTAGGAGCGGGCCGGAAAGGCTGTCAACGCGATTAATGCGCGTGCTTCCGAGTGGCCGATTTCCGTGCCTCTGGCGCGGCGCACGCTGGTGTCGGATTTCTGCCAGCGTTCGCCCCGCCGGGGCTGTTTGACTTCCCCGCATGACGCTTCAGCACCCGCTTGCCGACTCCGCCCTCGCCTTCCGCGCACTGCACGTGCCCGGCCGCCCTCTGGTCCTGCCGAACGCCTGGGACCCGGTCAGCGCGGCCGTCGTCGTGGAGGCGGGCGCCGCCGCCGTCGCGACCACCAGCGCGGGGCTCGCCTGGGCGCTGGGCACCGCCGACGGCGACCGGCTCGACCGTGACCGCGCACTCGCGGCCGTCGCGCGCGTCGTCGACGCGGTACGGGTCCCGGTCACCGCCGACATCGAGGGCGGCTACGCCGAGGACGCCGCCGGGGTCGCCGACACCGTCCGTGCGGTGATCGCCGCCGGCGCGGTCGGCGTCAACATCGAGGACGCCCGCCACGCGGCGGGCGGTGAGCCGTTGCGGCAGGTCGCCGAGCAGGCGGAGCGGATCGCCGCGGCCCGTGCGGCGGCCGACGCGGAGGGCCTGCCGCTGTTCGTCAACGCGCGGATCGACACCTTCCTGCGCGGCGCCGGGGGAGTGGACCTCACCCTGGAACGCGCGGCCGCCTTCCTGGCCGCGGGGGCCGACGGGATCTTCGTCCCCGGGGCCGTCGACCCGGAGACGGTCAAGGCGCTCGTCGCGGGCGTCGACGGGCCGCTCAACGTGTTGGTCGGCCCCGGCGCGCCGACGGTCGCCGAACTGGCCGCGCTCGGCGTCGCCCGGATCAGCGCCGGCTCGAGTCTCGCCGAGGCCGCCCACGCCCTGGTCCGCCGCGCCGCGCGGGAGCTGCTGCGGGAGGGGACGTACGGGGCGCTGGCCGGCGGGGCCGACTACGGCGAGCTGAACGCGTTGCTCACGCGCGCGTAGCGCTTTTCGCGCAGGGTCAGCAGGCGTCCCGCATCAGCTCGGCGAGGTCGTGGTCGAGGTCCAGCTGCAGGTGCTCCAGGCCGACGGGCACCAGGTCGCCGGTCGCCTGCAGGAACCGCCGGATCTCGCCGGAGCGCACGTGCACGATCGCGGTGCCCTCGGGGGCGTGGAACTCCAGTACGGTGCGGTCGTAGCCGTACGGCCGTACGCGCACGTCACCGAAGCCCTCCGGGCCGTGCAGCCCGGCCGCGAGCAGCTCGCGGGAGAAGGTCCAGCAGACCTCGACACCCTCCAGGGTGGCCGGGGCCGGAAAGGTCATGCGGACGGCGAACGGGTCGCTCCGGTCGTAGCGCAGCTTGGCGGGAATGCTCGGCATGCGCGGTGCGGCGGCGACGAGGCGGGCCTCTACGGGCTGCTCGATGACGGTGGACAACGCCTTGCTCCCTCGTGACGGCTGGACGTGCTCCCGGGCGGGTGGGGCCTGGTACTGGAAGAGACGATGGAATCGGCCATTGCGTGCACGTCGGGAACGAGTGACCTCGGTCACCGCATTCATGCACGGGAGTGTGGCCGTGAGGTCCTCTGGACGGCGGCGGGCCGGTGGACTAGCTTCGCCCGCCATGAGGCGCTTGGGGAGCACGCGACGCAGGGGACGGACGGGCCGGCTGGTGGCGGCGGGGGTGGCGTGCGGGGCGGCGCTGGCCGCGCTGACGGTGCCGGCGGCCGAGGCGGGCCAGCTCGGTCGGGGAGGCCCGGGAACCGTGCACTGGGAGGCGAAGAACAGCGGCACCCCGCAGGTGCGATTCCGCGGCCTGGCCGCAGTCGACCGTGACACCGCCTGGCTGGCCGGTACGGCAGGCACCGTGCTGCGCACCACCGACGGCGGGGCGAGCTGGCGGAACGTCTCTCCGCCGGGCGCGGCCGACCTGCAGTTCCGGGACGTGGAGGCGTTCGACGCGCGGCGCGCGGTGGTGCTGGCCATCGGCGAGGGAGAGGCCTCCCGCGTCTACCGCACCGACGACGGAGGTGCGACCTGGACGGAGTCCTTCCGCAACACCGACCCGAAGGCCTTCTACGACTGCCTCGCCTTCTTCGACCGCCGTCACGGCCTCGCCATGAGCGACCCCGTGGACGGCAGGTTCCGCATCCTGTCCACCAGTGACGGCGGCCGCTCCTGGCGGGTGCTGCCCGCCGAGGGCATGCCCGCCGCCCTGGACGGAGAGGCCGGCTTCGCCGCGAGCGGCCAGTGCCTGGTCACCTCCGGTCCGCGGGACGTCTGGCTGGCGACCGGCGGCGGCGCCCACGCGCGCGTGCTGCACTCCGCCGACCGCGGGCTGACCTGGACGGCCGCCGACACACCGGTTCCGGCGGGCGATCCGGCCAAGGGAGTCTTCGCGCTCGCCTTCCGCGACCGCACGCACGGACTCGCGGTCGGCGGCGACTACCGCCCCGACCAGACCTCGCCACAGGCGGCCGCGGTCACCGACGACGGCGGCCGCACCTGGCGTCCCGCCGCGACCCCGCCGCCCGCCTACCGCTCCGGCGCCGCCTGGCTCCCGCACAGCCGCAGTGCCGCCCTCGCCGTCGGCCCCTCCGGCACCGACCTGACCACCGACGGTGGCCGCACCTGGCGGACCATCGACACCGGCTCGTACGACACCGTGTCCTGCACCCCCGACCTCGGCTGCTGGGCCGCCGGAGAGAAGGGGCGGGTGGCCCGGCTGGAGCGCTGATGCAGGAGGCCTGATCGCGGGTACCCGGTCACCGCGCACGAGAGGAAGTGAGCGGTCATGCCACGTGGTTCCAGCCCCAAGCGGGAACGCCAGTACGAACACATCAAGCAGAGCGCGCTGGACCGGGGAGAGAGCACGCGGCGCGCCGAGGAGATCGCCGCGCGGACGGTGAACAAGGAGCGTGCCCGGTCCGGCGAGTCGAGGACGGCCAGCCGCACCTCCACCCAGGACATGTCGTCCGGCGAGCGGGGCGGTCGGCGGTCCGGCAAGGGTCCGCAAGGGCCCACCTACGACCAGCTGTACAACGAGGCCAGGCAGCGGGGTGTCGAGGGCCGTTCGCACATGAACAAGGAGGAGCTGCAGCGCGCGCTGAACGCCAGGAAGGGCTGAGCCCCCGGACTCAGTCCAGCGTCTGCCGGTGCCGGGCCAGTTCGGGGGCCGTCTTCGTGGCGACGAACTCCGTGATGCGGTACTCGCACACCCCGGCGGCGATGAACGGGTCGCTCGCGGCTACCTCCTCGATGCGGGCGCGGTTCTCCGCGACGGCCAGGATCACGCCGCCGTCGCGGGGGTTCTTGCGTCCGGAGGCGAGGAAGAAACCCTTCTCGTACTGCTCGTCGAGCCAGGCCACATGTGCCGGGATCACGGCGTCCACGGCATCGAGCGGGGCGGTGTAGGACAGTTCCAGTACGAACATGATCGCGAGCCTACCCCCAGGCCCGGCACGGGTGTCGGCGGGCCGTACAGTCTTGGCCATCATGACGACCGTAGGCGTACCCGCGGGCTGGCCCGCGACCGAGGAAGAGGCCCGCGCCGTACAGGACGAGCTGCGTGGGCGGGTGGAGCTCGACGAGCCGGGGCCGCCGCCCGGGACGGGGCACGTCACGGGCGTGGACGTCGCCTACGACGACGACCGTGACCTCGTCGCCGCGGCGGCCGTCGTCCTGGACGCGGCCACCCTGGCCGTCGTCGCGGAGACGACGGCCGTCGGCAGGATCTCCTTCCCGTACGTTCCCGGACTGCTCGCCTTCCGTGAGATCCCGACCGTGCGCGCAGCCCTGGACGCGCTGCCCTGCGCGCCGGGCCTGGTGGTGTGCGACGGCTACGGCCTCGCCCACCCGCGCCGCTTCGGCCTCGCCAGTCACCTCGGCGTGCTCACCGGCCTGCCGACCATCGGCGTCGCCAAGAACCCGTTCACCTTCACGTACGACGAACCCGGGCCCGCGCGGGGCAGTTCCGCGCCGCTCCTCGCGGGCAGCGAGGAGGTCGGCCGCGCCCTGCGCACCCGGGACGGCGTCAAGCCGGTGTTCGTCTCCGTCGGCCACCGGGTGAGCCTCGACAACGCCCTGGCACACACCCTGGCCCTGACCCCGGAGTTCCGCCTGCCGGAGACCACGCGCAGAGCCGACGCGCTGTGCCGGCGGGCGCTTCAGGAGGCGTCGATGCGCCAGGCGCCCACCTCCTGATACCGCGAGTCGTGGACGGCGGAGCCGTCGCCGGGTTCGAGGGCGTAGTGGTGGAGGTTCCCGCCCCAGTAGCGCAGGATCCGCCCCAACTCGCCGGCCCGGTCCGCCGCCGACGCGCCCTCGTCCACGGTCACTTCGAGTACGAACTTCACTTCCGTTCCCCCTCCTTCGGCCTGGGCTTCCAGCGTCTCATTGAAGTTCCCTGTGAAACTTCGAGCGCGTGGCCGCAGGTGGCCGGGCACTCCTGGCGCGGAAAGTCTCAAATGAGGGAGAAGGGGGGCCCGAGCCGGGTGAGTACGTCGCCTGAGTACGCGTACGGATGTGCCCGTACCGGCCCGACGGCAGGCTGACGCCCATGACGACGCACCGTTCCGCCAAGACCGTGACCCGTCCCGCCCAGCCCGTCGAGCGTGCCGTGACGGCCGCTCTGGTCCTTGCCGTGGTGGCGGGGCTCGCCTGGATCGGCGGCATGTTCTGGACCCTGCTGGGATGGCGGATGTAGCGTCGGCGGGCTACTGCTTGGCGGCCACCCGGAAGGTGATCCCCGCCGCGCGCAGCCGCTCGGTCAGCGCGTCGCCCATCGCGGCGGCCGTGGTGACCTGACCGGCGGTCGGCGGCAGCTCGTCGAAGGCCAGGCCGAGGGCCGCCTCGGCGAACATCTTCGCCGTCTCGTCGTAGCCCGGGTCGCCGCCCGAGACCTCGGTGAAGACGCGCTCTCCGCCGCCCTCGCCGACGAAGCGCACCCGGAACCAGCTCTTCGCCCGCTTCTGCGGACTCGGCCCGTCCCCGGGCCGCAGCCGGTCCGACAACCAGCGCCGGGCGGGCGGCAGCTGGGCGGCGGCCGCGACCGCGCCCACGGCGGCGACGCCGCCCGCGGCGACCGGCAGGTGCCGGACCGCCGCATAGTGCCGGTAGCGGAAGTCGGGGCCGTACCGGTCCAGGGCCCTCGCCGAGCGGCGCACGACCTGCGGGTCGATCGTCGGCAGCGGCACCGCCCAGGCGCCGACCTCCTTGGCGAACCGCGGCACGCCCGTCGGTGCCGTCACCCGGCGCCCCATCAGACGCGGCTCGTGCCGGCCGCGTTCGCGGGCCGCGGCCACCATCTGCCGCCCGCGCGCGAACTGGTTCAGCGCCGAGGCCAGTGTGCCCCCGGAGAAGGCCGCGTCGGCGGTCACGAACCCGTCCACGGTCAGCGGCACCCCTTCCGGCAGCTGCCGGACCGTGAAGTACACGCCCAGGTCGTGCGGCACGGAGTCGAAACCGCAGGCGTGCACGAGGCGGGCGCCGGTCTCACGCGCGCGTGCGTCGTGCCGGACGTACATCAGGTCCACGAACTCCGGCTCGCCGGTGAGGTCGAGGTAGTCGGCCCCGGTGTCCGCGCAGGCGGCGACGAGCTCCTCGCCGTAGCTGATGTACGGCCCGACCGTCGTGGCCACCACGCGCGCGTGCTCGGCGAGTGCGCGCAGGGTGACCGGTTCGATCACGTCGGCCCGCAGCACGCCTATGCCGGAGCCGCCGGGCAGTCGGTCGCGCAGCCGCTCCAGCCGGCCCTCGTCGCGGCCGGCGATCGCCCAGCGGAGGTCGTCGGGTCCGTGCGCGGCGAGGTACTCCGCGGTGAGCGTGCCGACGAAGCCGGTGGCCCCGAAGAGCACGATGTCGTAGGGACGGTCCGTCCTTTTCAGCCTGCTCATGACACCCCTTGGTCGTGCAGCCGCGCCGCTGTCGGTGGCTGAGGCTAGCGTGAAGCGTACGGACTCCCGACACGGCCTCGGCAGGTCCGGCCGGGCACTTGGCTAAGCGCTTGCTCGTTCAGGTCTTGTGTCCGGTGGAACGTGTTCTTAGCATCACCGGTGTTACATCAGTTGTGTCACATGGCTTGGGGGCAGGACGCATGACGACGGCAGGGACGCCGACGACGTCGGGGCACGGCCCGCTCTCCGGCGTGCGCGTGGTGGAGCTGGCAGGCATCGGACCGGGTCCGTTCGCCGCCATGCTCCTCGCCGACCTGGGCGCCGACGTGGTCCGGGTCGACCGCCCGGGTGGTCCGGGCCTCGGGATCGACCCCGCGTACGACGTGACCAACCGCAACAAGCGCTCGGTGGTCGTCGACCTCAAGGCGCCGGACGGCCCCGCACGCGTCCTGGACCTCGCCGCACGGGCCGACATCCTCGTCGAGGGCTACCGCCCCGGGGTGGCCGAGCGGCTCGGCGTCGGCCCCGAGGACTGCCACGCCCGCAACCCCCGTCTGGTCTACGGCCGCATGACCGGCTGGGGACAGGACGGCCCGCTGGCCGACCGCGCGGGCCACGACGTGGCGTACATCGCCCTCACCGGCACCCTCGGCATGATCGGCCGCCCGGACGAGCCCCCGGCCGTCCCCGCCAACCTGCTCGGCGACTACGCGGGCGGCTCCCTCTACCTGGTCGTCGGCGTCCTCGCCGCCCTGCACCACGCACGCGCGACGGGTACCGGCCAGGTCGTGGACGCGGCCATCGTGGACGGCACCGCGCACCTGTCCGCGATGATCCACGGCATGCTCGCCGCCGGCGGCTGGCAGGACCGGCGCGGCGCCAACCTCCTGGACGGCGGCTGCCCGTACTACGGCACCTACGAGACGGCCGACGGCGGCCACATGGCGGTCGGCGCCCTGGAGACGCAGTTCTACGAGGAGTTCCTGCACCTGCTCGGCCTCGACGACCTGGTCCCGGCCCGCAAGGACTGGACCCGCTGGGGCGAGCTGCGCGAACGCGTCGCCGCCCGCTTCAAGTCGCGCACGCGGGACGAGTGGACGGCCCTCTTCGAGGGCTCCGACGCCTGCGTGGCCCCCGTCCTCTCCCTCGGCGAGGCCCCGCACCATCCGCACCTGGCCGCCCGCGGCACCTTCACCGACCACGGCGGCATCACCCAGCCCGCCCCCGCGCCCCGGTTCTCCGCGACCCCCACCACGGTCCGCACCGGCCCGGCCCTGCCGGGCGCCGACACCGGGACGGTGGCGCGCGACTGGGGCATACCTGACCTCGTGAACGACGACCTCGTCACCGAGGGCGACTGACCCCGCCCACCCGACGACCACCCGCCCTCGGCGACCGACTCCCGCTCGGCCCACCCTCCCGAAAGGCACATCAGTGAGCACCGAAGCGTACGTGTACGACGCGATCCGCACCCCGCGCGGCCGCGGCAAGGCGAACGGCGCCCTGCACGGCACGAAGCCCATCGACCTGGTCGTCGGCCTGATCCACGAGATCCGGGACCGCTTCCCGGGCCTCGACCCGGCCGCGATCGACGACATCGTCCTCGGCGTCGTCGGTCCGGTCGGCGACCAGGGCTCCGACATCGCCCGGATCGCCGCGATCGCCGCCGGGCTGCCGGACACGGTCGCGGGCGTCCAGGAGAACCGCTTCTGTGCCTCGGGTCTCGAGGCGGTCAACCTGGCCGCCATGAAGGTCCGCTCGGGCTGGGAGGACCTGGTGCTGGCCGGTGGCGTGGAGTCCATGTCGCGCGTGCCGATGGCCTCGGACGGCGGCGCCTGGTTCAACGACCCGATGACCAACCTGGCCGTCAACTTCGTGCCGCAGGGCATCGGCGCCGACCTCATCGCCACCATCGAGGGCTTCTCCCGGCAGGACGTCGACGAGTACGCGGCACTGTCCCAGGAGCGCGCCGCGACCGCCTGGAAGGAGGGCCGCTTCGACCGCTCCGTCGTCCCCGTCAAGGACCGCAGTGGCCTGGTCGTCCTCGACCACGACGAGCACATGCGCCCGGGCACCACCGCCGACTCCCTCGCGAAGCTCAAGGCGTCCTTCGCGGACATCGGCGAGCTGGGCGGCTTCGACGCCGTCGCGCTGCAGAAGTACCACTGGGTGGAGAAGATCGACCACGTCCACCACGCGGGCAACTCCTCCGGCATCGTGGACGGCGCCTCGCTGGTCGCGATCGGCTCCAAGGAGGTCGGCGAGCGCCACGGCCTCACCCCGCGCGCGCGGATCGTCTCCGCGGCGGTCTCCGGCTCCGAGCCCACCATCATGCTCACCGGACCGGCGCCCGCCACCCGCAAGGCGCTCGCCAAGGCCGGCCTGACCATCGACGACATCGACCTGGTCGAGATCAACGAGGCGTTCGCCGCGGTCGTGCTGCGCTTCGTGAAGGACATGGGCCTGTCCCTGGACAAGGTCAACGTCAACGGCGGCGCCATCGCCCTCGGCCACCCGCTCGGCGCGACCGGCGCGATGATCCTCGGCTCGCTCGTGGACGAACTGGAGCGCCAGGACAAGCGGTACGGCCTCGCCACCCTCTGCGTGGGCGGCGGCATGGGCATCGCCACCATCGTCGAGCGCATCTGAACTCCCCGCGGAATCACGAGACTTCAACGGAGACGACTGTCATGACCGAGAGCACCACCATCCGCTGGGAGCAGGACGACACCGGTGTCGTCACCCTCGTCCTCAACGACCCCAACCAGTCCGCGAACACCATGAACCAGGCGTTCCGCGACTCCCTCGCCGCCATCACCGACCGCCTGGAGGCCGAGCAGGACTCCATCCGCGGCATCATCTTCACCTCGGCGAAGAAGACCTTCTTCGCGGGCGGCGACCTGCGCGACCTGATCCGGGTCACGCCGGAGACCGCGCAGGACCTGTTCGACGGCGGCCTCGCCATCAAGCGCAACCTGCGCCGCATCGAGACCCTCGGCAAGCCGGTCGTCGCGGCGATCAACGGCGCCGCCCTGGGCGGCGGTTTCGAACTGGCCCTCGCCTGCCACCACCGGGTCGCCCTCGACACCTCCGGCACCAAGATCGGCTGCCCCGAGGTCACCCTCGGCCTGCTTCCCGGAGGCGGCGGAGTCGTCCGCACCGTACGGCTGCTGGGCATCGCGGACGCCCTCCTGAAGGTGCTCCTCCAGGGCCAGCAGTACAACGCCGGGCGCGCCCAGGAGAACGGTCTCGTCCACGAGGTCGCCGCCACGCCGGAGGAACTGCTCGCCAAGGCCCGCGCCTTCATCGACGCCAACCCCGAGTCGCAGCAGCCCTGGGACAAGCCGGGCTACAAGATCCCCGGCGGCACGCCGGCCAACCCCAAGTTCGCCGCCAACCTGCCCGCCTTCCCGGCCACCCTGCGCAAGCAGACCAACGGCGCCCCCTACCCGGCCCCGCGCAACATCCTCGCCGCGGCCGTCGAGGGCTCCCAGGTCGACTTCGAGACCGCCCAGGTCATCGAGGCCCGCTACTTCGTGGAGCTGGCCGCCGGGCAGACCTCGAAGAACATGATCCAGGCGTTCTTCTTCGACCTCCAGGCCGTCAACTCCGGCGCCAACCGCCCCAAGGGCATCGAGCCCCGCCCGGTCCGCAAGGTCGCCGTCCTCGGCGCCGGCATGATGGGCGCCGGCATCGCGTACTCGTGCGCCCGTGCGGGCATCGAGGTCGTGCTGAAGGACGTCTCCCTCGAAGCGGCCGTCAAGGGCAAGGGCTACTCCGAGAAGCTGTGCGCCAAGGCCGTCGCCAGGGGGCGTACCAGCCAGGAGAAGGCCGACGCGCTGCTCGCCCGCATCACCCCGACCGCCGAGGCGGCGGACCTCGCGGGCTGCGACGCCGTCATCGAAGCCGTCTTCGAGGACACGGCTCTCAAGCACAAGGTGTTCCAGGAGATCGAGTCGGTCGTCGCCCCCGACGCGCTGCTGTGCTCCAACACCTCCACCCTGCCCATCACCGCCCTCGCCGAGGGCGTGGAGCGGCAAGGCGACTTCATCGGACTGCACTTCTTCTCGCCCGTCGACAAGATGCCCCTGGTCGAGATCATCAAGGGGGAGCGCACCGGCGACGAGGCTCTCGCGCGCGCGTTCGACCTGGTCCGGCAGATCAACAAGACGCCGATCGTCGTCAACGACTCGCGCGGCTTCTTCACCTCCCGGGTGATCGGCCACTTCATCAACGAGGGCGTCGCCATGGTCGGCGAGGGCGTCGAGCCCGCCTCCGTCGAGCAGGCCGCCGCCCAGGCCGGCTACCCGGCCAAGGTGCTCTCTCTCATGGACGAGCTGACCCTCACCCTGCCGCGCAAGATCCGCAACGAGTCGAAGAAGGCCGTCGAGGAGGCGGGCGGCACCTGGTCCGCGCACCCGGCGGAGGCGGTCATCGACCGCATGGTCGACGAGTTCGGCCGCCCCGGCCGCAGCGGCGGCGGCGGCTTCTACGACTACGCGGAGGACGGCAGGCGGGCCGGGCTGTGGCCGGGGCTGCGCGAGCACTTCACCAAGCCCGGGTACGAGATCCCGTTCCGCGACATGCAGGAGCGGATGCTCTTCTCCGAGGCGCTCGACACCGTACGGCTCCTCGAAGAGGGCGTCCTGACCTCGGTCGCCGACGCCAACATCGGCTCCATCTTCGGCATCGGCTTCCCGGGCTGGACAGGCGGTGTGCTCCAGTACATCAACGGCTACGACGGCGGCGCCGGGGCAGGTGTCGGCCTGCCCGGATTCGTGGCCCGCGCGCGTGAACTCGCCGAGCGCTACGGCGAGCGCTTCACCCCGCCCGCGCTGCTCGTGGAGAAGGCGGAGAAGGGGGAGCGGTTCAGCGACTCAGCCGGCTCGTGATCCGCTGAGCCACTCGCTCAGCTCTTCCCGCAGCGACCGCTGGAACGTCGTCAGCAGCGCCTGCACCACCAGCGGGTGCATGTGCGCCGACAGAGACTTCACGTCCCGGGCGTCACGCTCCGCCACCTCGCCACGGAAGAGCTGAGCCAGTTCGTGGGCCGCGGCGCGCGAGTGCTCGATGAGCACCTTGCGCGCCGCGAGGATCGCGTCCTGCGACAGCGGTACGTCCAGGAGCTGGACCCCGAGCCGGAGCAGCCCGGAGTCGACCCGGAAGGTCTCCTCGTCGTCCCCGTCCCCGTCCCCGTCCTCGGGCGCGACGACGCTCATCGCCGCCAGCCGCTCGATGTCCTCGGGGGCGAGCGGCCGTCCCGCGCGCCGCTCCAGTTCCCGCCGCGACACCGTCTCCACCAGGTCCGGCGCCCACGACGTGACCACCGCGCGGTGGATGGCCAGATCGTGCGGGGTGAGGTCGGGCGGCAGCTGCCCCAGGTACCGCTCGATCGCAGCGAGCGTCATGCCCTGCCGCTGCAACTCCTCGATGAGGGCCAGCCGTGCCACGTGCCCGGGCCCGTAGTGACCGACCCGGCGCGGACCGATCACCGGCGGCGGGAGCAGCCCCTTGCTGCTGTAGAAGCGCACGGTGCGGACCGTGACACCCGCCCGGGCGGCCAGCTCGTCGATGGTGAGGGTCGGCTCCTCGGCCTCGCTTGTCATGTGCAGCAGTATCGCTGTCTCACCAGCACTGTGACACCCCGAATGAACACGGTGTGTACTCCGTATGGATCATGTGAGAAGTGACGCTCTGTGACATGGGCCACCGCATACCCGTGATCTTTCTGGGAAGGTGCTGCCTTGGTCTGTACCGCGACTCACCAGGGTGGTGCGGGCCGAACTGTACGGACACCCGGGCCCACGAGGTCCGGGCGCACCAGGAAGTAGAACCACCCGTGAGCAACGAAGCCGTGGAATCGGCCCAGGCGGCCGCCCGTCCCCAGGCGGCCCAGACGCCCGCGGACGCGGGCGACGCCGGCTACAGCAAGGACCTCAAGGCCCGCCACGTCAACATGATCGCCATCGGCGGCGCCATCGGCACCGGACTCCTCCTGGGCGCCGGCGGCCGCCTGCACAACGCGGGCCCTGCGCTCGCCCTGGCCTACCTGGTCTGCGGCGTCTTCGCCTTCTTCGTCGTCCGGGCCCTGGGCGAGCTGGTCCTGTACCGCCCGTCCTCCGGCTCCTTCGTGTCGTACGCGCGCGAGTTCCTCGGCGAGAAGGGCGCCTACGTCGCCGGCTGGATGTACTTCCTCAACTGGTCGACCACCGGCATCGCCGACATCACCGCGATCGCGCTCTACACGCACTACTGGAGCATGTTCACGAGCATTCCCCAGTGGGTGCTCGCCCTGATCGCCCTCGCGGTGGTCCTCGCCGTGAACCTGATCTCGGTGAAGATCTTCGGCGAGATGGAGTTCTGGTTCGCGATCGTCAAGGTCGCCACCATCGTCGGCTTCATGCTGATCGGCATCTTCCTGCTCGCCACCCAGCACAAGGTCGGCGGCCACACCCCCGGCCTGAGCATGATCACCGACCACGGCGGGATCTTCCCGCACGGTGTGATGCCCGTCGTCCTGGTCATGCAGGGCGTGATCTTCGCGTACGCCGCGCTGGAGCTGGTCGGCGTCGCCGCCGGTGAGACCGCCGAGCCGGAGAAGGTCGTCCCGCGCGCGGTGAACTCGATCATGTGGCGTGTGGGCCTGTTCTACGTCGGCTCGGTCGTGCTGCTCGCCCTGCTGCTGCCGGGCTCCGTGTACTCCGCCGACCAGAGCCCGTTCGTCACGGTCCTGTCGAAGATCGGCGTCCCGGCGGCCGGCGACGTGATGAACCTGGTCGTCCTGACAGCCGCCATGTCCTCGCTGAACTCCGGTCTGTACTCCACCGGCCGCATCCTGCGCTCGATGGCCATGGCGGGCTCCGCGCCCAGGTTCACCGCCCGGATGAACCGCAGCCAGGTCCCCTACGGCGGCATCCTGCTGACCTGCGCGGTCTGCGTGCTCGGTGTCGGCCTGAACTACCTGATGCCCAGCCAGGCCTTCGAGATCGTGCTGAACATCGCCTCCCTCGGCATCATCAGCACCTGGGTGATCATCATGCTCTGCCACATGATCTTCGTCCGCCGTGCCCGCGCGGGCCTGGCCACCCGGCCGCACTTCCGCCTGAAGGGCAGCCCGGTGACGGAGATCGCCACGATCACCTTCCTGCTGGTCTGCCTCGGCATGATGTGGAACGACCCGGAGGTCGGCCGCAAGACCCTGCTGCTCATCCCGGTGATCGCCGTGCTGCTGGTCGCCGGCTGGTTCGGCGTGCGCCGCCGGGTGTCCAAGAACACCGACCAGGAGCTGGCGCAGCTGACGAAGTAGCGGTTGCCGGCGAAGCAGCAACTCACCGCCACTGTCAGTGGCAGCGCCTACGGTGGCGTCATGTCGGAGATCACGTATGTCCGGGGTGACGCCACCGTTCCGTCGGTCAAGGGCGTCAAGGTGATCGCCCATGTCTGCAACGACATCGGGGGCTGGGGGAAGGGCTTCGTCCTCGCGCTCTCGCGGCGCTGGCCGGAGCCCGAGGCGGCCTACCGGGCGTGGCACCGCGACCGCGCCAAGAACGACTTCGGCCTGGGCGCGGTCCAGCTCGTCAAGGTCGACCCGCACGTGTGGGTGGCCAACATGGTCGGCCAGCGCGGCATCGGCACGGGCAGCAAGGGCGTCCCCGTCCGTTACGAGGCGATCGACACCGCCCTCGGCCGCCTCGCCGACGAAGTGATCGAACTCGGCGCGTCCGTGCACATGCCCCGCATAGGCTGCGGCCTGGCGGGCGGCAAGTGGTCCCGCATAGAACCGCTCGTCACCGAGCGGTTGGTGAGCCGCGGTGTCGCGGTGACGGTCTACGACCACGGGGAGGGCGGGGCATGACCGCACAGACAGGTGCCCACGACGTTCTGGTGCTGGGCGGAGCCGGCGTCGACACGATCGTGTATGTCCCGGAGCTGCCGCTCCCGTACGCCGACAGCTACATGATCGACTCCGGGATCCGGACCCGTGCCGGGCAGACCGGCGACTTCGTCGCCGTGGGCCTGGCCGCGCTGGGGCTGCGCACGCACCACCTCGACCTGCTCGGCGACGATCCGGAGGGCGCCCTCGTCCGGGCCCTGCACCAGGAGCGGGGCATCGGGCTCACCGCGCTCCCGCAACCCGCCGGGACCAAGCGCGCGGTGAACCTCGTCGGCCCGGACGGGCGCCGGCTGTCCCTGTACGACACCAGCCGCGCCCACCCCGACGACCGCTTCCCCGAGGAGACCCTGCGCAAGCTGGCCGCGGCCGGCCGGCACGTCCACGTGACCATCACCCAGCCCTGCGCCCACGCCCTGCCGGTGCTGGCCGAGGCGGGCGTACCTCTCTCCACCGACCTGCACGACTGGGACGGCGAGAACCCGTACCACGAGCCGTTCGCGCTCGCGGCGGACGTCGTCTTCCTCTCCGCGGCCGCACTGACCGATCCCGAGCGGACCATGCGGCGCATCGCCGAGCGTGGCCGGGCCGAAACCGTCGTCGCCACCGCGGGCGCCGAGGGTGCCTATCTGCTGGCCGACGGCGAGCTGACCCGGATACCGGTGGCGGAGCCGCCCGCGCCGGTGGTCGACTCCAACGGCGCGGGCGACGCCTTCGCCGCCGCGTTCCTCTACGGCCGCCTCGCCGGCGAGCCGCCCCGGCGGTGCGCCCGGTACGGGGCGGTCGCCGGGGCGTACGCCTGCACGGTCCCGGCCACCCGCGCGGAGGCGATAGGCCGGGACGAACTGCTCAAGCAGGCGGCCGAGCCGAGACCCTGAGCCGCCCGGGCATCAGTGCCCGTGCACGTCGTTCGTCGCCTCGATCTTCTTCCACGACTTCGGCCGGGCGACCGCCGTACCCGCCTTGGTGAGGGACGCCGTGCGTGCCGAGGGCGCGGCCGGCTTCGACGGCTGGAACAGCCAGGTGTCGAACAGGGCGGTCAGCGGCTTGCCGGACACCTGCTCGGCGTACCTCTGGAAGTCGGCCACGGACGCGTTGCCGTAGGCGTGCTCCTTCGGCCAGCCCTTCAGGACGGCGAAGAAGGCGTCGTCACCGATCTCGTTGCGCAGTGCCTGGATGGCGAGCGCACCCCGGTCGTACACGGCGATGTCGAACTGGTCGTCCGGGCCCGGGTCGCCGGGCTTGACCGTCCAGAACGCGTCGTCGGCCGGGTGGGAGGCATACACGTAGTCGGCGAGTTCCTGGGTGGTGCCCTCGCCCTCGTGCTCGGACCACAGCCACTGCGCGTAGCGCGCGAAGCCCTCGTTGATCCAGATGTCCTTCCAGCCCTTCAGCGACACGTCGTCGCCGTACCACTGGTGGGCCAGCTCGTGCACGACCACCGAGGTGTTGGAGCCGTTCGCGAACTGCTTGGGGCTGTAGTAGACACGGGTCTGCGTCTCCAGCGCGTAGCCGGTGGTGGTGTTCGGCACGTACCCGCCGGCCGTGCTGAACGGATACGGCCCGAAGTAGCCGCTCAGCCAGTCCATCAGCTCCCCGGTGCGCTCCACGCTGGCCCGCGCGGCACCGCCGTTGTCGCCGAGGTCCTTGCTGTAGGCGTTGATGACGGGCACCCCGCCGTCGGAGGTGCTGGTGGTGATGTCGAACCCGCCGAGGGCGAGCGTGGCCAGATAGGTCGCCTGCGGCTTGTTCTGCCGCCAGTTGTAGCGGGTCCAGCCCAGCTTCGAACTGGTGGACTGAAGTGTGCCGTTGGAGATGGCCTGGGTGCCGTCCGGGACGGCCACCGACACGTCGTAGGTCGCCTTGTCGCTCGGGTGGTCGTTGCTCGGGAACCACCACCAGGCGGCCTCGGGCTCGTCCGCGGCCACGGCGCCGTCCGGCGTGCGGTGCCAGGCGGTGAAACCGTAGGCGCTCTTCGCCGACGGCACTCCGCTGTAGCGGACGACGACGGTCACCGCCGCACCCTTGGCCAGAGGTGTCTTCGGGGTGACGACCAGTTCGTGCTGGCCGGACGTCGTGAAGGACGCCTTGGCGCCGTTGACCCGCACCTCGCTCACGTCCAGCAGGAAGTCCAGGTCGAAGCTGGACAGGTCCTGCGTCGTCTTCGCCAGGATGGTCGCCGTGCCCTGCAACTCGTCCGTCCTCGGCTGGTACTGCAGCCTCAGGTCGTAGTGCGAGACGTCGTAGCCGCCGTTGCCGTAGTCGGGGTAGTAGGGGTCGCCGATGCCCGGCGCGCCGGGGGAGTGGCTCGCGGCCGATGCCGGGATCGCCAGCAGGAGGGAGGCCGCCGCGAGTGCTCCCGGCGCGATGATTCTGCGGTGCACGTCAGCTCCAAGTCGTCGGGACAGGAAGTCTGTTCGGAGCCTATTCAGTATCTGTGGCCCCTGACCTGTCCACAGCCCCCGCTGTCACACGATCGCCATTCGGCCGACACAGCCGCGCGAGGCGTCGGAAAGCCCTCTTCTGTACGGGAGTTGTCCGGAGTACCGTCCGCGCATGCCGATTCGTTCGACCATGCGCACGCGCTTCACGATCTGGAGACCGCTCGCGATTGCGGCCGTCACAGCCCTGCTGGCCGCATTCCTCGCCCCCGCCGCCGCGCAGGCGGCGTCCCGCGAGAGCCGTCCCGTCTACTCGTACGCACACGCCATCCGCGAGGCTGTCTGGGTGGACACCGGCCTCGACGAGGACGGTGACGGGAAGAAGGACCGCGTCGCCGCCGACATCGTCCGACCCGCCGAACCCGCCCGCCAGGGCCGCAAGGTGCCGGTCATCATGGACGCCAGCCCCTATTACTCCTGCTGCGGACGTGGCAACGAGAGCCAGAAGAAGACGTACGACGCGCACGGCCACGTCGTCCAGATGCCGCTGTTCTACGACAACTACTTCGTGCCCCGCGGCTACGCCTTCGTCGGTGTGGACCTCGCCGGCACCAACCGCTCCGACGGCTGCGTCGACGTCGGCGGCCGTTCCGACATCCGGTCCGCCAAGGCCGTCATCGACTGGCTCAACGGCCGCGCCAAGGCGTACACGACCCGCACCGGTACCCGAACCGTCAGGGCGAGCTGGACCAACGGCCGGACCGGCATGATCGGCAAGAGCTGGGACGGCACCATCGCCAACGGCGTCGCGGCCACCGGCGTCAAGGGCCTGAGGACGATCGTCCCGATCAGTGGGATCTCCTCCTGGTACGACTACTACTTCGCCCAGGGCGCCCCGCTGTACGACGGCGGCCCCGACGAGCTGGCCGGCTACGTCGAGAGCGACAGCGCGACGGCCCACTGCGCGGCCGTGCAGAAGAAGCTCGCCGACGGCAGCCCGCGCACCGGGGACTGGACCCCGCTGTGGACCGAGCGGAACTACGTCAAGGACGCGGGCAAGGTCAGGGCCAGCGTGTTCCTCGTGCACGGCATGCAGGACCTCAACGTGCGCACCAAGCACTTCGGCCAGTGGTGGAACGCCCTGGCCGAGCACGGTGTCGAGCGCAAGATCTGGCTCTCCCAGACCGGGCACGTCGACCCCTTCGACTACCGGCGCGGGGCCTGGGTCGACACCCTGCACCGCTGGTTCGACCACGAGCTCCTCGGCTACGACAACGGCATCGACCGCGAGCCGATGGCCGACATCGAGCGTCACCCCGACCAGTGGGTCACCTCCAAGGTCTGGCCGCCGCACGGCACCCGGACCACCACGCTCCACCCGGCCCGCGGCACCCAGCCCGGCGTCGGCACCCTCGGCCTCGGCCCGGCCACCGGCGCCGAGACGTTCACCGACGACCCGAAGCTGAGCGAGACCGACTGGGCCGCCCACCTCACCACGTCCACACCCGAGAAGGCCGGTTTCATCACGGCGCCGCTCACCCGCGACCTGCGCCTGTCCGGCTCCTCCAAGGTGACCGTGACCGCCACCCCGACCACCTCCTCGGCCCACCTCTCCGCCGTCCTGGTGGACCTCGGCCCGGACACCATCCGCGACTACGCCGACAGCGCCGAGGGCATCACCACCCTCACCGACCGCACCTGCTGGGGCCAGAGCACGGCCGGGGACAGCGCCTGCTTCAAGACGACCGAGGCGAAGACGGCCAAGGTCGATTCCACGGTGTTCAGCCGCGGCTGGGCCGACCTCGGCCACTACGCCACCATCGACCAGGGCGTCCCTCTGACCCCGGGCAAGGCGTACACGATCACCCTGTCCCTGGCGGCGACCGACCACGTCGTCCCCAAGGGGCACCGCCTGGCACTGATCGTCGCAGGCACCGACAAGGACCTCATCGACCCTCCGTCCACCAAGCCGACCCTCACCCTGGATCTGTCCCGTACGACGGCCCGCGTCCCGCTGGTCGGCGGCACGGCGGCGTTCGAACGGGCCACTTCCGGCAGTGTGACCGCCGCACCCGCGGCGCGCACCCTGGACGGCGTCCGTGCCCCGCGCGTCACCCGGCACGTCCCGGCGAGCTGATCACCCAGGCAGTACTCGGTCCCCTTCGGGGGAATCAGCCGGTGCTGGGCGGCCGACCGTTCGCGCGGTCGCCCGCTCGGCACCGGTACCCCCCGGGCTCAGGCTCCGGTCAGCCCGGCCGCCTCCCGGGCACACCCCCAGGCCACCGTGATCCCGGCCCCGCCGTGCCCGTAGTTGTGCACCAGTACCCGCCCGTCCGGCAGCGCCTGCCGTTCCAGCCGTACGGCGTCCCGGGCGGGCCGGAGCCCCACCCGGTGCGCCAGCACCCGTGCCCCGGCGATCTCCGGCCGGACGGCCGCGCACCGCGCGACGATCGCCGCGGCGGTCGCCGGGTCCGGCTCCGGCGACCAGGCGTCCTCCTCCGCCGTACCGCCCAGAAGCAGCCCGCCGGGCTGCGGGAAGAAGTAGGTCGAGGTGTCGGAGGAGTGGTCGACGGAGGTGAACCAGGTCGTGATCCCCGGGTTCTCCACCACGACCAGCTGCCCGCGCACCGGACGCACCGCCGGATCCGGCACCAGCGATCGCGCCCCGAGTCCCGTGCAGTTGACCACCACCCCGGCGGGCACGGAGGCCAGATCGGTCACCTCCCGCTCCTCCACCTGGCCGCCCGCCCCGGCGAACCGCTCCCGCAGCCACGCCAGATGGACCGGCATGTCGATCAACGGCAGCCGCGCAGCCAGCCCGTCGGCCACCGCCTGCAGCCCAGGCACCCGGCCCGCCCAGGCACCCAGCTCGTCCAGCCGGGTCCCCCGGTGTACGCCCTCGACCAGGCGTACGCCCGTCTCCTCCGGCCGGTCGGCCAGCTCCTCGTACACGCCGAGGGAGTCCAGCGCCCACGCGCCGACGAGCGGCTCGGGCTCGATCCGGTACGGCCACCACAGCGCGCCGGCGACCGCCGAGGTCGTGCGCTCGGCGGGTTCCCGGGCCCACACCCGTACCCGGCGGCCGGACTCGGCCAGCACCACGGCCGTCGTCAGCCCGGCGACCCCGCTGCCGACCACGATCACTTCGTCACTCGACTCGCGCTTCACGCCAGGACGCTAACGGAATATGTCATGCCGCGCTCACATCCGTCCCGGTGTGGGGATACTCACAGCATGTCTGCCGCATACGCGACCTTCGGCCTGGCACCGGCGATGCGCGCCGGCGGTGTCCTCGCCGACGGCGGCTACCAGGTCCACCGCGACTTCGTGGACTTCATCGTGGACGGGCGTCCGCTCCTGTTCCAGCTCTCCGACCTGGATGCCGTCTCCCCGCTCGCCTCCGACATCCCGCCCGCCATCTTCACCGCGCAGGTGCGCAGCCTGCTGCTGGAGACCGAACCACCGCTCCCGGGCGGCCGGTTCGTGATCTACGGCTGTCCCGAGTGCGCGGACCTGGCCTGTGGTGCCGTCACCGCCGTGATCGAGCGGGACGGCGACGACTTCATCTGGCGGGACTTCGCCTGGCAGACGGAGGAGCACGCCGACCTGGACCTCAACGGCTACCACGGCATAGGGCCGTTCCGCTTCGCCGGACCCGAGTACCGGGCCGCCCTCGCCGCCCTGATCGAGGACGCCGACGGCCCGCCCGCGCCCCGCCGCCGGGTGCTCCTGATCGGCGCCCGCGTCGCGGTCCTCGCCAAGCTCGCCGCCGCATTGCGCACCATCGGCATAGGCGCGGACATCACCCAGGACGCCCGTGCCGTCCCCGCCGAGGAGCTTCGCGGCTACGGCGCGGTCGCCTTCGGCCGCGCGGTCGGCGAGGCGGACCGGGCCGCCGTCCGGGAGGCGTTCGAGCTTGCCGGGGTCGAGGTCGCCTACGTCAGCGGCCTGGCCCCGATCATTCCCCTGCTCGTCGCACAGATCGAACACGCCCTGGACCGCAGCCCGCTCCCACAGCGGCGGCTGACCGGCCTGGTCGCCGCCGACGGCGAGGCGACCGTCGACGTCACCTCGCCCTGCCGGGTCCGGGTCACGGCCTACCGCCTGGACCGCCTCTACCGCACCCACGCCCAGGAGGTCTTCGACGGCGTTCTGGAGCCCGGCCGCCACCGCATTCCGCTGGACCCGAAGGCTGTGAAGGGGGAGGCGTTCGTGGTGGCCAGAACGTCCGGGAGCGTGCTGGTGGAGCCGATGGGGAAGTGAGGGCCGGGCAGTCCCCGGGAAACCCCGCCGATGGCCCGGTGCCCGGGACACTAGGATCGGCCTCCTGATGACTGCCACCCTCGTCGCCAAGAACCTCGCCGCCGGGCACGGCGACCGCTCCCTCTTCTCCGGGCTCGACCTCGTCGTCGCGCCCGGCGACGTGATCGGGCTGGTCGGTGCCAACGGTGCGGGCAAGTCCACCCTGCTGCGGCTGCTCGCCGGGCTGACCGTGCCCGAGCAGGGCGAGCTGCGGCTGTCCCCGCCGGCCGCGACCGTCGGCCATCTGCCGCAGGAACCGGAGCGCAGGCCGGGGGAGACCGTCCGGGAGTTCCTGGCCCGCCGCACCGGCGTCGCCGAGGCGCAGCGCGTGATGGACGAGGCCACGCAGGCGCTGGTCGACGGCGCGCCCGGCGCCGACGACGCGTACGCGACCAGCCTGGAGCGCTGGCTGAACCTCGGTGGCGCGGACCTGGAGGAGCGCGCCGAGGAGGTCGCCGACTCCCTCGGTCTGGCCGTGGACCTGGACCAGCCGATGACCTCGCTCTCCGGCGGCCAGGCGGCCCGCGCCGGTCTCGCCTCCCTGCTCCTCTCCCGCTACGACGTCTTCCTGCTCGACGAGCCGACCAACGACCTCGACCTGGACGGGCTGGAGCGCCTCGAGCGCTTCGTGAGCGGCCTGCGCGCGGGCACGGTGGTCGTCAGCCACGACCGTGAGTTCCTCACCCGCACGGTCACCAAG
The DNA here is from genome assembly GCF_044541035.1 of Streptomyces sp. NPDC085866. Taxonomy (NCBI): domain Bacteria; kingdom Bacillati; phylum Actinomycetota; class Actinomycetes; order Kitasatosporales; family Streptomycetaceae; genus Streptomyces; species Streptomyces sp. NPDC085866. The sequence continues at coordinate 483,901 of NZ_JBITSQ010000003.1, read as the reverse complement.
GTCCTCGAACTCGACCTCGCCCAGCGGCAGATCAACCTCTACGGCGGTGGCTACGAGGCCTACCTGGAGGAACGGGACGTCGCCCGTCGGCACGCCCGCGAGGACTACGAGGAGTTCGCCGACAAGAAGGCCGCCCTCCAGGACCGCGCGCAGATGCAGCGCTCCTGGATGGACAAGGGCGTCAAGAACGCCCGGCGCAAGGCGGGCAACGACAACGACAAGATCGGCCGCAAGTTCCGCAGCGAGGCCAGCGAGAAGCAGGCCGCCAAGGCCCGGCAGACCCAGCGCATGATCGAACGCCTGGAGGTCGTCGAGGAACCGCGCAAGGAGTGGGAACTGCGCATGGAGATCGCGGCCGCCCCGCGTTCCGGCGCTGTGGTGGCGACCCTGCGGGACGCCGAGGTCCGGCGCGGCGACTTCACCTTCGGCCCGGTGTCGCTGCAGATCGACTGGGCGGACCGGGTCGCGGTCACCGGAGCCAACGGCGCCGGCAAGTCGACCCTGCTCGGCGCGCTGCTGGGCCGGGTCCCGCTCGACTCCGGCCATGCCTCCCTCGGCTCCGGCGTCCTCGTCGGCGAGGTCGACCAGGCCCGCAAGCTGTTCCACGGCCCGGAGGCGCTGCTGGAGGCCTTCTGCGCGGCCGTCCCGGACACCGAGCCGGTCGAGGTCCGCACCCTGCTCGCCAAGTTCGGCCTGAAGCCGCACCATGTGCTGCGCCCGGCGGCCACCCTCTCCCCGGGCGAGCGCACCCGCGCCGCCCTGGCGCTGCTCCAGGGCCGGGGCGTCAACCTGCTCGTCCTCGACGAGCCGACCAACCACCTCGACCTGCCCGCCATCGAGCAGCTGGAGTCGGCCCTGGACTCCTACGAGGGCACGCTGCTCCTGGTCACCCACGACCGGCGGATGCTGGACGCGGTCCGGGTGACCCGCCGACTGGAAGTGGCGGCGGGCAAGGTCACGGAACGCTGACCCGACCTCGTGCCGCATCGGCGCGCTGGCCCTCGGCTTCGTCCAGCGGCGCGGGTACGTGTGACGCCGGCCCACATCCAGGCCGCTCACGTCCGGCCGGCTCACTTCCAGGCGTCGGGACCGGGACCGGGATCGCCGCCCGCCGCCCGCCGCCACGACGGCGAGCCGGCCGGTGTAGTGCGTCCAGCCCTCCTCGTGTGCGGCACACGCCTCGGGGGAGGGCAGGTCCCGGTGACCGGCCGTCCTCCGTCCGCCCTTCACCGGTCCTGCTGCCCGGCCTCCTTCGCCGCCCGCTCTACCCGCTCGACGTGCTCAGGATCGAACGGCGCCGTGTTCAGGCCGTTCCGCCGCTGTCCCACGGCCCCGTCGATCAACTCCCGCACGATGTCGGCGTGCCCGGCGTGCCGCTGGGACTCGGCGACCATGTGCGTGAGGATCCGGTGCAGCGTCAGCTCGGTGCCCGTGTCCCCCGGCAGCCGGCCGACCGCGTCCAGCGGCAGCGAGGCGATCGTCTCGTCGGAGTGCGCCCACGCCTCCCGGTACCGCCCGACGATCTCCTCGCGGCGCTCGTCCGGCCGCGCCCACAGATCGGCGTCCGGTTCGGCGTCCCCGGTGATCCACAGCGGTGCCCCGTCGAAGGGCCGCCCGAAACAGGCCCCGAAGTACAGCGCCTCGGCGCCGGTGAGGTGCTTGACCAGGCCCAGCAGATTGGTCCCGGTCGGGGTCAGCGGACGCCGGACGTCGTACTCCGGCAGGCCCTCCAGCTTCCACAGCAGCACGTCACGGGCGTCCTGCAGATACACCTGGAGGTCGGCCTTGGGATCTGATCCGGTCATGGGACCAGTCTGGTGATCGGGTGATCCGTGTCCACGGATTTGTTCGTGCGGGGAGGGGAAACCGACTCGCGGCCGGGCGTGAGGAAGCGGCCCCGACGCGGACCCGGCGGCGACGCATGAACGCGTCCCCGCCGGGGTCCGGGGCGAAGCCCCGTGAGGGTGCTTCTCAGCCCACCGGGACGGGTGGGCAGGTGGGAAACGAGCCAGGGGCGGAGCCCCGCCTCAGCGGCGTCCGTCCTTCGGGTTCAGCAGCCCCGCCCGCCGCAGCGCGTCCGCCATGGCGCTGTTGGCCGGTGCCGGCGCCTGACGCCCGCCCCGGTCACCGCCGCGGCCCTGCCGCTGGCCCTGGCCCTGACCGCCCTGCCGCTGGCCCTGGCCGCCCTGCCGCTGCTGAGGCGGCCGGGAACCGCCGCCCCGCTGCTGCTTGCCGCCCTGCCCCTGCGGCGCGGCCTCGTCGTCCAGCCGCAGCGTCAGCGCGATCCGCTTGCGCGGGATGTCCACGTCGAGGACCTTCACCTTGACGATGTCACCGGGCTTGACCACGTCCCGCGGGTCCTTCACGAACGTCTTCGACATCGCCGAGACGTGCACCAGACCGTCCTGGTGCACACCGATGTCCACGAACGCGCCGAAGGCCGCCACATTGGTGACCACGCCCTCCAGCACCATCCCGGCGGACAGGTCGGAGATCTTCTCCACGCCCTCCTTGAAGGTGGCCGTCTTGAAGGCGGGCCGCGGGTCGCGCCCGGGCTTCTCCAGCTCCTTGAGGATGTCGGAGACGGTCGGCAGACCGAAGGTGTCGTCCACGAAGTCCGCCGGGCGCAGCGAGCGCAGCACACCGGTGTTGCCGATGAGGGCGGCGACCTCCTGGCCCGAGGTCTTCACCATGCGCCGCACCACCGGGTACGCCTCCGGGTGCACGCTGGAGGCGTCCAGCGGGTCGGTGCCGCCGCGGATGCGCAGGAAGCCCGCGCACTGCTCGTACGCCTTCGGGCCGAGCCGCGCCACCTTCTTCAGCTCCGAGCGCGACGAGAACGGCCCGTTCGCGTCCCGGTGCGCGACGATGTTCTCGGCCAGGCCCGAGGAGATGCCGGACACCCGCGAGAGCAGCGGCACGGACGCGGTGTTGACGTCCACACCGACGCCGTTCACACAGTCCTCGACGACCGCGTCCAGCGAGCGGGACAGCTTCACCTCGGACAGGTCGTGCTGGTACTGACCGACGCCGATGGACTTCGGGTCGATCTTCACCAGCTCGGCCAGCGGGTCCTGCAGCCGGCGGGCGATGGAGACCGCGCCGCGCAGCGAGACGTCCATGTCGGGCAGTTCCTGCGAGGCGTACTGCGACGCCGAGTACACGGACGCGCCCGCCTCGGAGACCATGACCTTGGTGAGCTTCAACTCCGGGTGCTTGGAGATCAGTTCACCGGCGAGCTTGTCGGTCTCCCGGGACGCCGTGCCGTTGCCGATGGCGACCAGCTCTACCGCGTGCTCCTTCGCCAGCCGCGCGAGCTTGGCGATCGCCTCGTCCCACTTGTTGGCCGGGACGTGCGGGTAGATCACGTCCGTCGCGACGACCTTGCCGGTGGCGTCGACCACGGCGACCTTCACGCCCGTACGGAAGCCGGGGTCCAGGCCGAGCGTCGAGCGCGTGCCGGCCGGGGCGGCCAGCAGCAGGTCGCGCAGGTTCGCCGCGAACACGTTCACCGCCTCGTCCTCGGCCGCCGTACGCAGCCTCAGACGCAGATCGATGCCGAGGTGCACCAGGACGCGGGTGCGCCAGGCCCAGCGGACCGTGTCCGTGAGCCACTTGTCGGCGGGGCGGCCCCGGTCGGCGATCCCGAAGCGGTGGGCGATGATCCCCTCGTACGAGGACGGGCCCTCCGTGGCCTCCTCCGGCTCCAGGACGAGATCGAGGACCTCCTCCTTCTCGCCGCGCAGCATCGCCAGGATGCGGTGCGAGGGCAGCTCGGTGAACGGCTCGGCGAAGTCGAAGTAGTCGGCGAACTTGGCGCCCGCCTCCTCCTTGCCGTCCCGCACCTTGGCGGCCAGCCGCCCGCGCACCCACATGCGCTCGCGCACCTCACCGATCAGGTCGGCGTCCTCCGAGAACCGCTCGGTCAGGATCGCCCGCGCGCCCTCCAGCGCGGCCTGCGGATCGGCGACGCCCTTGTCGGCGTCCACGAACGCGGCAGCCGCGGCCAGTGGTTCGACCGTCGGGTCGCCCAGCAGCCCCTCGGCGAGCGGCTCCAGGCCCGCCTCCCGCGCGATCTGCGCCTTGGTGCGCCGCTTGGGCTTGTAGGGCAGGTAGATGTCCTCGAGCCGCGCCTTGGTCTCGGCGCCGCGGATCTGCGCCTCCAGCTCCTCGGTGAGCTTGCCCTGCTCGCGCACCGACTCCAGGATCGCGGTCCGCCGCTCCTCCAGCTCCCGCAGATAGCGCAGCCGCTCCTCGAGCGTGCGCAGCTGCGCGTCGTCGAGCATCTCGGTCGCTTCCTTGCGGTAGCGGGCGATGAAGGGCACCGTCGAACCGCCGTCGAGCAGCTCCACCGCGGCCTTCACCTGCCGCTCCCGTACGCCGAGCTCCTCGGCGATCCTGCCTTCGATGGACCCTACGAGGGGTGTCGTCACGATCCCGTACCGCCTTCTCCACGTCAGCTTGCGCGGCAATTGTGGCAGGTGACACCGACAACCGGGGATCAGGGCGCCACGCGGCGGGGCGCGGGGCCCAGAAGCCGAGCCTGCCCCGTGCCGTATGGCAGGAAAGGTGGGGTATCCGTCATTGCGGCCACGCACCCACCCTCGAAGAATCGAGACATGCCGCAGCGCACCCTCCTCTTCGTCCTCTTCGACGGCGTGCAGAGCCTCGACGTCACCGGCCCCCTCGAGGTGTTCAACGGCGCCGAGACGCACACGCCGGGGTCGTACCGCATCCGCACCGCCTCCCTGGAGGGCGGCCCTGTGCGCACCTCCAGCGGTCTGACCCTCGTACCGGACGCGGCGCTCGGGGAGGTGCCCGATCCGCACACCCTGCTGGTCCCCGGCGGTCAGGGCACCCGCAGCTCCGACCCGCTGCTGACCGAGTGGCTGCGCACGCACGGCCCGCGCGCGCGACGCCTCGTCTCGGTCTGCACCGGTGCGATCCTGCTGGCCGAGGCGGGCCTGCTCGACGGCCGCCGTGTCACGACCCACTGGGCGTACTGCGACAAGCTCGCCCGTGACCACCCGGCCGTCGAGGTCGATCCCAACCCCATCTACGTCCGGGACGGACACATCTCCACGTCGGCCGGCGTCACCTCGGGCATCGACCTCGCCCTCGCCCTGGTGGAGGAGGACCTGGGCCGTCAGGCGGCGCTGGTCATCGCCCGCCACCTGGTCGTGTTCCTGCGGCGGCCCGGAAACCAGGCCCAGTTCAGCGCCCAGCTCGCCGCCCAGACCGCGCAGCGCGACCCGCTGCGGGAGGTCCAGCAGTGGATCACCGAGCACCCGGCCGGTGACCTCACCGTGGAGGCGCTCGCGGCCCGGGCGAGCCTCTCACCGCGGCACTTCGCCCGCGCGTTCCAGGCCGAGACGGGCATGAGCCCCGGACGCTTCGTCGACCGGGTCCGTCTCGAACACGCCCGCCGCCTCCTGGAGGACACGGGCGACGGGATCGAGGAGGTCTCCCGTGCCAGCGGGTACGGCACCCCGGAGGCCATGCGCCGCGCCTTCGTCAGGGCTCTCGGAACGGCACCGGCCGAGTACCGCCGCCGCTTCCGGCCCGCATCCGCCCACTGAAAGGAATACCGATGCAGATCGCCATCGTCGTCTACGACCGCTTCACCGCCCTCGACGTCGTCGGCCCGTACGAGATCCTCTCCCGGGTCCCGGACGCGGAGACGGTGTTCGTCGCCGAGGAGGCCGGCCTCGTACGCACGGAGACCGGATTTCTCGCGATCAGCGCCGACAAGGCACTGTCGGCGGTACCCGATCCCGACATCGTGCTGGTGTCCGGCGGCCCCGGTCAGAGCGCGCTGATGGACCACGAGCCCCTGCTGGACTGGCTGCGCGCCGCCGACGCCACCAGCACCTGGACGACCTCCGTATGCTCCGGCTCTTTGCTCCTGGCCGCCGCCGGGCTTCTCAAGGGGCGACGTGCAACCTCCCACTGGCTGGCCCTCGATCAGCTGAGCCGGTTCGGGGCCGAGCCCACGGGCGAACGCGTCGTCTTCGACGGAAAGTACGTCACCGCGGCCGGTGTGTCCTCCGGCATCGACATGGGGCTCGCCCTGCTCGGCCGGATCGCGGGTGACGAGCACGCCCAGGCCGTCCAGCTGGGGACCGAGTACGACCCGCAGCCGCCCTATGACGCGGGCTCGCCGGAGAAGGCACCCGCGCACATCGTCGAGCTGCTGCGCGCGCGGAGCCGCTTCATCCTGTCGTAGTCCAGGTGAAGCGCGGCTGCCTGCGCTCCAGGAACGCGGCGACCCCCTCCGCGGTGTCGCCGCTGCCGCGTGCCTGCTCCGCCCAGTGGGCGTCCCGGTCGGTGCGGCCGTTCGCGAACTCCTTCGCGGCGGCCTGGGTGAGCTGGGAGCGCGACACCAGGATCCGGGCCAACTCGGCGACCCGCTTGTCCAGTTCGCCCTCGGGCAGCACCTCGTCCACGAGCCCGGTGCGCAGCGCCCGCTGGGCGTCGATCAACTCGGCCGAGAACAGCAGGTACTTGGCGGTGGCCGGTCCCACCAGCGAGACCAGCCGCCGGGTGGAGGAAGCCGCGTACACGATCCCGAGCTTCGCCGGCGTCACCCCGAACAGCGCGCCCTCCTCCGCCAGCCGCAGATCGCAGGCCGCGGCGAGCTGGGCCCCGCCGCCCACGCAGTGGCCGCGGACTGCGGCGAGCGTCGGCTTGGGAAACGCGGCGAGGGCCTCCTCGGCCGCCACGGCCAGCCCCTGCGCCTCGGCGGGCGAGCCCTGGAGCGTGGAGATGTCCGCGCCCGCGCAGAAGGTCGCGCCCTCCCCGATCAGCACCAGTGCCCGCACGTCAGGGTCTCCCGCCAGCCGGGCCAGCAACGGCGGCAGGGCTCGCCACATCGAGGCCGTCATGGCGTTGCGCTTGGCCGGGTGACGGATGACGACCGTGGCGACGGCGTCGACGACCTGGTGCGACAGCTGGGGATCCATGCGGTGGATGCTATCCGGGGGCGCCGTCGGGCTCTTTGGGAGTTTTCCCACAACACGAATAGTTCGTGAACCGGCGTCAGGGGGACAGGAGCGGTCCCACAACTGCCGTTGTCATACGCACGCGGTCAGAACCGTTCGATAAGCGCTGACTTGTGTTCAGTCCTTCGGTGCGGAGCGGATCGTTACCAACACTCGACGTGTGGTGACAATCGAGCGCGAGGGTGGCGACCGGACGATGGACAACCACGGGCGCGGGGACGACCCGCGCCCAGCGGGGGGCGCCGAGCGGCTGCCTGATCCACTGCCGTACGAGGGAGTGTGGCGGTTCACCGCGGCCGCCGTGGACGCGTCGGTCCCGCAGGCGCGACACGCCGTACGGGACCTGCTGCTGCGCCAGGGCGTACCGGTCTCCGACGATCTGGTCCACGGACTGCTGCTGATCGTCTCCGAGCTGGTCACGAACGCGGTCCGGCACGCGGCGCTGCTGTCGCCGGTGCTCGCCGTGGAGGTGGCCGTCGGGGCCGAGTGGGTACGGGTGTCGGTGGAGGACAACCACCCCTACCGCCCCACCGCGCTGGAGGCCGATCACGGCCAGACCGGCGGCCGCGGGCTGCTCCTGGTCCGTGAGGTGGCCCAGGAGGCGGGCGGAGTGGTCGACGTGGAGCACACGGCGAGCGGCGGCAAGGTGATCTGGGCCGCCCTGCCGCTCAAGCCCATGACCCTCGCCTGACGGCGGACTACCAGCCCGCGGACTCGCCCGTCAGCTCCCTGATCGCCGGACGGGCCGCGTCCAGCACGGTCATGAACCACGCCGAGAACGGGTCCCGGGCGTGCCGCTCCGCCAGCTCGGCCGCCGTCACGAAGGCGGTCTGACCGACCTCGTCCGTGTCCGGTGCGAGCGGCGCCTGCACCAGGCCGACGAACAGGTGGTTGAACTCCTGCTCGACCAGGCCCGAGGCCGGGTCCGGGTGGTTGTAGCGGACCGTGCCCGCCTCCGCCAGCAGCGACGGCGACACGCCCAGCTCCTCGTACGTCCGCCGGGCCGCGGCCGCGAAGGGCGCCTCGCCGGGGTAGGGGTGGCCGCAGCAGGTGTTGGACCACACACCGGGGGAGTGGTACTTGCCGAGCGCCCGCTGCTGGAGCAGCAGCCGGCCCTGCTCGTCGAAGAGGAACACCGAGAACGCCCGGTGCAGCTGTCCTGGTGGCTGATGGGCGGCGAGCTTCTCCGCGGTGCCGATCGTCACGCCCTTCTCGTCGACCAGTTCCAGCAAAATCGCCTCTGCGGTGCCGCTCGACGAGCTGTGCGTCTCGGTGGCAGGTGTGATCGGCATACCCATCCTTCGCCTCGGTCTTCGCACCCCAAGTCTGCCGTACGAATCCGGCACTCCCGGCACTTCCCGGCACGTCCGCATGTCCCGCGCGGGGGGCGGCACCGAGGTGGGGCCCGGTAGATCATCGTGCCCGGCGGGCACAGCCGGGAACCGTCCCGGAATATCGAACGAATGTGTGTGCGGTCAGTGGCACAGACGTGCCTCGTGCTCCGCGTGCCCGCCCGGCTCCAGCTGGAAGGTGCAGTGCTCCACGTCGAAGTGGCCGCCCAGGCAGCCCTGCAGTTCGTGCAGCATCTTCTCGTTCCCGATGGCGTTCAGCACCTCCGAGCTGACGACCACGTGCGCGGACAGCACGGGCAGGCCCGAGGTGATCGTCCAGGCGTGCAGATCGTGTACGTCCTCGACGCCGTCCAGAGCCAGGATGTGCGCCCGCACCTCCGCCATGTCGACGTCCTTGGGGGCGGCCTCCAGCAGCACGTCCAGCGTCTCGCGCAGCAGCTTCAGCGTCCTCGGCACGATCATCAGCCCGATGACGAGCGAGGCGATCGGGTCGGCCGCCTGCCAGCCCGTGGTGAGGATCACGGTCGCGGAGATCAGCACCGCCACCGAGCCCAGCGCGTCCGCGGCAACCTCCAGGAAGGCGCCGCGCACGTTCAGGCTCTCCTTCTGCCCGCGCATCAGCAGGGTGAGCGACACGGTGTTCGCGACCAGGCCGATGAAGCCGAACACGATCATCAGGCCGCCCCGGGTCTCCGCGGGCGTGACGAACCGCTGGATCGCCTCGTACAGGACGTAGCCGCCGACGCAGAGCAGCAGCAGACAGTTGGCCAGGGCGGCGAGGATCTCGGCACGCGCGTAGCCGAAGGTGCGGTTGGTGCTCGGCGGGCGGTTCGCGAAGTGGATGGCGAGCAGTGCCATGCCCAGACCCACCGCGTCGGTCGCCATGTGGGCCGCATCCGCGATCAGGGCGAGCGAGTCCGCGAGAAGACCGCCGGCGATCTCGACCACCATGACCATGAGCGTGATGCCCAGCGCCACGCGCAGTCGGCCGCGGTACGCGGCCGCTGCCGTACCCGTGGGCGGCGCATGGCTGTGCGTATGCCCGTGGTCGTGCCCTGCCCCCATGAGAAGTCCACCCTTCCGTGTTGCTCCCGAGCTGACAGTGAACTACGGGTGGGGGGTATCGGGCAACGCGGCACTGAACACCGTTGTCATGTGCCCTGACCTGCGTAAACGAACCGCTGGTCAGGGCGTTGCCGGCTTACTTGCCGTGATGCAGCTGCCAGCCCTGCCAGGCCGACTCCACCATCTCGCGCACCCCGCGCCGAGCCCGCCAGCCCAGCGTCTCGGCGGCCCGCTCGGCCGAGGCGACCGCGCGCGGCGCGTCCCCCGGGCGGCGCCCCTCCACCAGCGGCGCCCGCCGGTCGCCGGTGACCTCACCGATGACCGTGATCAGCTCGCGCACCGAGACGCCCTCGCCGCGGCCGATGTTCAGCGTCAGATCGCCGGTCAGGTCCCCGTCGGAGAGCCGCCGGGCCGCCGCGAGATGCGCCTCGGCGAGGTCGGCCACGTGAATGTAGTCACGGACGCAGGTGCCGTCCGGCGTCGGATAGTCGGCACCGAAGATCCGCGGGGCCTCGTCGCGGGTGAGCCGGTCGAAGACCATCGGCACGATGTTGAACACACCCGTGTCCGACAGTTCCGGCGCGGCCGCGCCCGCCACGTTGAAATAGCGCAGGCACACCGTGGAGATGCCGTGCGCGGCTCCCGCCGCCCGCACCAGCCACTCCCCGGTGAGCTTGGTCTCGCCGTACGGGTTCACCGGCGCGCACGGGGTGTCCTCGGTGATGAGGTCCACGTCCGGGTTGCCGTACACGGCCGCCGACGAGGAGAACAGCAGCCGGCCGACGCCGGCCTCGGCCATCGCGTCCAGGAGGGTCGCCAGGCCGCCCACGTTCTCCCGGTAGTAGCGGGTGGGCTGGGCCACGGACTCGGCGACCTGCTTGCGCGCCGCGAGATGGACGACACCTGTCACGCCGTGGTCCGCGAAGACCCGCTTCAGCAGATCGCCGTCCATCGTCGAACCCTCGACGATCGGGACGTCCGCGGGCAGGCGCGAGGGCACGGCGGCCGACAGGTCGTCGAGCGCCACGACGCTCTCTCCGGCGCTCGTCATGGCCCGTGCCACATGCGCCCCGATGTATCCGGCTCCGCCGGTGATCAGCCACGTCATGGTCGCCCACCCTATGCCGACCCGTCCGCATGTCCCTGATGCCCGGGTCTGGGGCCACGGTTTGTGGGGCGGGCCCCGGATCACCGATGATGATCGCGGCAAAGGCCGGGGCAGCCCCCGTGGGCCGGACCATGAACGGCCGGTGAACAAGGGATCGAGCCCATCGGATACCCTTCGCCGACATGCCGCCCGGGAGCCGCAGGCAGGGGCGCCCCAACCACGCAGAAGACCGGCGCCGCCACGCCGGCACCCAGGGAGTGAGTTCGGTTGTCGACCGCCATCGTCACCGGTCAGCCGGTGCCCGGATCGTCGCTCGAGAACGATCTGCGGTCCCTCGGCTTCGACGTGCGCGCGGCCGCCGACGCCTCCGAGGCGGAGAGCCTCCTCGCGGCCGTCCCCGCTGACCGGCGCGTGGCCCTGGTCGACGCCCGCTTCGTCGGCCACCTGCACGCCCTGCGCCTCGGCCTCACCGACCCGCGCTTCCCGCTCGCCGCCGTCCCCGGAGCCGTCACCGCCCAGCCCGCCGCCCGGCAGGCGCTGGCCCGGGCCCTGGCCCGTGAGACCTCCGCCGGCGACGGCATGGCCCATGGGGGTGCCCCCGCGCGAGCGAAGTCGAGCGTGGGGGGTGTCGACAGCGTCGCCGACCACGTCGTCACCGCCCTCGACGCCGACGGCAGCGCGGTCCACCGCCCCGAGCTGGGCAGCCTCGTCGCCGCCGTGCCGGAGGACCCGCAGGCCCGCAACGAGGTCCGGCAGGCCGTCGCCGCCGTCGACGACGAGGCCGTACGTCTGAAGTCGGCCGTGAAGTCCCGCGACGGCTTCTTCACCACGTTCTTCATCAGCCCGTACTCGCGCTACATCGCCCGCTGGTGCGCCCGCCGGGGCCTGACCCCCAACCAGGTCACCACCGCCTCGCTGCTCACCGCGCTGATAGCCGCGGGCTGCGCGGCGACCGGCACCCGGGCCGGTTTCGTCGCGGCCGGCGTGCTGCTGATCGCCTCGTTCGTCCTGGACTGCACGGACGGCCAGCTCGCCCGCTACGCCCTGAAGTACTCCACGCTCGGAGCCTGGCTGGACGCCACCTTCGACCGGGCCAAGGAATACGCCTACTACGCGGGACTCGCCCTCGGCGCGGCCCGCGGCGGCGACGACGTGTGGGCCCTGGCCCTCGGCGCGATGATCCTGCAGACCTGCCGGCACGTCGTGGACTTCTCCTTCAACGAGGCCAACCACGACGCCACCGCCAACACCAGCCCCACCGCCGCCCTCTCCGACAAGCTGGACAGCGTCGGCTGGACGGTCTGGCTGCGGCGGATGATCGTCCTGCCCATCGGTGAACGCTGGGCCATGATCGCCGTCCTGACCGCGGCCACCACCCCCCGCATCACCTTCTACGTGCTCCTCGTCGGGTGCGCCCTCGCCGCGACGTACACCACGGCCGGCCGCGTGCTGCGCTCGGTGACCCGCAAGGCGAGGCGCACCGACCGGGCCGCGCAGGCCCTCGCGGACCTCGCCGACAACGGACCGCTCGCCGACCTCGTGGCCCGTCCGACGCGTGTCCGCCCCGGCGCCCCGCTCCTGGTGGCGCTCGCGGGTGTGGCGGTCCTCACCGTGAACCTCTTCGTCGGCTGGCCTGTCGTGGGTGCCGCCGTCTATGCGGTCACCTCCGGCTGGGCGCTGTCCCGCCCCCTCAAGGGCGCCCTCGACTGGCTGATCCCCCCGCTGTTCCGGGCCGCCGAGTACGGCACGGTGCTCGTCCTGGCACGTGACGCAGGGGTGAACGGAGCCCTCCCTGCGGCTTTCGGCCTGGTGGCCGCCGTCGCCTACCATCACTACGACACGGTGTACCGCATCCGCGGCAACGCCGGAGCGCCCCCGGCCTGGCTGGTACGTGCCATCGGGGGCCAGGAGGGGCGGACGGTGCTCGTCACCGTCCTCGCGGCGGTGCTCACCGCCTCGCAGTTCAAGGTCGCGCTCACGGTCCTCGCCGTGGTCGTCGCCCTGGTGGTGCTCATCGAGAGCATCCGCTTCTGGGTGTCCGCAGGGGCACCCGCCGTACACGATGAAGGAGAACCCGCATGATCGGCCTCGTGCTGGCGGCCGGCGCCGGACGGCGTCTGCGCCCTTACACCGACAGCCTTCCCAAGGCACTCGTGCCGGTGGGCCCCGCGGGCATAGAGGACTCGATCACGGTGCTCGACCTCACCCTCGGCAACTTCGCCGAGATCGGCCTGACCGAGGTCGCGATCATCGTCGGCTACCGCAAGGAGGCCGTGTACGAGCGCAAGGCGGCGCTGGAGGCGAAGTACGGCCTCAAGCTGACCCTCATCGACAACGACAAGGCCGAGGAGTGGAACAACGCCTACTCCCTGTGGTGCGGCCGTGACGCCCTCAAGGACGGTGTGATCCTCGCCAACGGCGACACCGTGCACCCGGTCTCCGTCGAGAAGACCCTGCTGGCCGCCCGCGGCGACGGCAAGAAGATCATCCTCGCGCTGGACACCGTGAAGTCCCTCGCCGACGAGGAGATGAAGGTCGTCGTCGACCCCGCCAAGGGCGTCCAGAAGATCACCAAGCTGATGGACCCCGCCGAGGCGACCGGCGAGTACATCGGTGTCACCCTGATCGAGGGCGACGCCGCTCCCGACCTGGCCGACGCGCTGAAGACGGTCTGGGAGACCGACCCGCAGCAGTTCTACGAGCACGGGTACCAGGAGCTGGTGAACCGCGGCTTCAAGATCGATGTCGCGCCGATCGGTGACGTCCAGTGGGTCGAGATCGACAACCACGACGACCTCGCCCGCGGACGGGAGATCGCGTGCCAGTACTGACGCGGCTCATTCCGTCGCCGGTCGTCGTGGACATCCGCCCGGGTGCCCTCGACGACCTGGCCGGAGTGCTCGCCGACGAGCGGATCTCGCAGTCGGGCCGGCTCGCCGTCGCCGTCAGCGGCGGCTCCGGCGTCAAGCTGCGCGAGCGCATCGCCCCCTCGCTGCCCGGCGCCACCTGGTACGAGGTCGGCGGCGGCACCCTCGACGACGCGATCCGGCTGGCCGGCGACATGAAGGCCGGCCACTTCGACGCCGTCGTGGGCCTCGGCGGCGGCAAGATCATCGACTGCGCCAAGTTCGCCGCTGCGCGTGTCGGCCTGCCCCTGGTCGCCGTGCCGACGAACCTCGCGCACGACGGCCTGTGCTCGCCGGTCGCCACGCTCGACAACGACGCCGGCCGCGGCTCCTACGGTGTGCCGAACCCGATCGCCGTCCTCATCGACCTGGACGTGATCCGCGAGGCACCGGCGCGCTTCGTGCGCTCCGGCATCGGCGACGCCATCTCCAACATCAACTCGGTCGCGGACTGGGAGCTGTCCAACCGCGTCAACGGCGAGAAGATCGACGGTCTGGCCGCGGCCATGGCCCGTCAGGCCGGCGAGGCGGTGCTCCGGCACCCCGGCGGCATCGGCGACAACGACTTCCTCCAGGTGCTCGCCGAGGCGCTGGTCCTCACCGGTATCTCCATGTCGATCTCGGGTGACTCCCGGCCCGCCTCGGGCTCCTGCCACGAGATCAACCACGCCTTCGACCTGCTCTTCCCCAAGCGCGCCGCGAGCCACGGCGAGCAGTGCGGGCTCGGTGCCGCCTTCGCGATGTACCTGCGCGGAGCGCACGAGGAGTCGGTGTACATGGCCGAGGTGCTGCGTCGGCACGGGCTTCCGGTGCTTCCGGAGGAGATCGGCTTCACGCTGGACGAGTTCGTCCGCGCCGTGGAGTTCGCTCCGGAGACCAGGCCCGGCCGCTACACGATCCTCGAGCACCTCGACCTCAAGACGAACCAGATCAAGGACATCTACGCCGACTATGTCAAGGCCATCGGTAGCTGAACTCCGGCCGGTCGTCCACCCCGCCGGGGTGAAGGACCGGCGCAGCGGTGAGCACTGGGCGGGACGCCTCTACATGCGCGAGGTGTCCCTGCGCGTCGACCGCTACCTGGTGAACACCGGGGTCACGCCCAACCAGCTCACGTACCTGATGACTGTCTGCGGTGTGCTCGCGGCCCCGGCCCTGCTGGTGCCGGGGATCGCGGGCGCCGTGCTCGGCGTGGTCGCCACCCAGCTGTACCTGCTGCTGGACTGCGTCGACGGCGAGATCGCCCGCTGGAAGAAGCAGTACTCGCTCGGCGGGGTCTACCTGGACCGCGTCGGCGCGTACCTGACCGACGCGGCCGTCCTGGTCGGCCTCGGCCTGCGCGCCGCCGACCTGTGGGGCACGGGCCGTATCGACTGGCTGTGGGCCTTCCTCGGCACCCTCGCCGCGCTCGGCGCGATCCTGATCAAGGCCGAGACCGACCTCGTCGGTGTCGCCCGGCACCAGGCCGGCATGGCGCCGGTCAAGGAAGCGGCGTCCGAGCCGCGCTCCTCCGGCATGGCGCTGGCCCGCCGGGCCGCCTCGGCGCTCAAGTTCCACCGGCTGATCCTCGGCATCGAGGCCTCGCTGCTGATCCTGGTCCTCGCGATCCTGGACCAGATCCACGGCGACCTGTTCTTCACCCGGCTCGGCACCGCCGTGCTCGCCGGCATCGCCGTGCTGCAGACCGTGCTGCACCTGGTGTCCATCCTCGCCTCCAGCAGGCTGAGGTGAGTGGCATGAAGGTCGGCGCGGTCATCATCACCATGGGCAACCGGCCCGAGGAGCTGCGTGCCCTGCTCGACTCGGTCGCCAAGCAGGACGGCGACCCGGTCGAGGTGGTGGTCGTCGGCAACGGCTCGCCCGTTCCGGACGTCCCCGAGGGCGTACGGACCGTGGAGCTGCCCGAGAACCTGGGCATCCCCGGCGGCCGCAACGTCGGCATAGAGGCCTTCGGCCCCGGCGGCCGCGACGTCGACATACTCCTCTTCCTCGACGACGACGGCCTGCTGGCCCGCCACGACACCGCCGAGCTGTGCCGCCAGGCGTTCGACGCCGACCCGAAGCTCGGCATCGTCAGCTTCCGCATCGCCGACCCGGACACGGGCGAGACCCAGCGCCGGCACGTCCCGCGGCTGCGCGCCTCCGATCCGATGCGCTCCTCCCGGGTCACCACCTTCCTCGGCGGCGCCAACGCGGTCCGCACCCAGGTCTTCGCCGAGGCCGGCGTGCTCCCGGACGAGTTCTTCTACGCCCACGAGGAGACCGACCTGGCCTGGCGGGCCCTCGACGCGGGCTGGATGATCGACTATCGGTCCGACATGGTGCTGTACCACCCGACGACCGCGCCCTCGCGGCACGCGGTGTACCACCGCATGGTCGCCCGCAACCGGGTCTGGCTGGCCCGGCGCAACCTCCCCGCGCTCCTGGTCCCCGTCTACCTCGGGGTCTGGCTGCTGCTCACCCTGCTGCGCCGTCCCTCGGGACCGGCCCTTAGGGCCTGGTTCGGCGGCTTCAAGGAGGGCTGGACCTCGCCGTGCGGCCCCCGTCGCCCGATGCGGTGGCGCACGGTGTGGCGGCTCACACGACTGGGCCGGCCCCCCGTCATCTGACAAGCTCGACCGTGCGGGCCGCGCCCCCGCGGGCGCGCCCGAAGCCGGATCCGACGCAGCCGGACGGCGCAGGCACGACGCACCACGCCGACCACGACGTTCACGACGAACCCGACGCACTCGAAGACGAAAGCTTCCACCTGTGAGTGAGACAACGCACGACGGCGGTGTCGCGGTGACCGCGGCCCCGTCGCCCGACGAGGGACTGACGGCGGCCCAGCTCGCCGCCAAGTACGGGCTCGCCGTGAGCGGTGCCCGGCCCTCGCTCACCGAGTACGTCCGGCAGCTGTGGGGGCGCCGCCACTTCATCCTCGCCTTCTCGCAGGCGAAGCTGACCGCGCAGTACAGCCAGGCCAAGCTCGGCCAGCTGTGGCAGGTGGCGACCCCGCTGCTGAACGCGGCGGTCTACTACTTCATCTTCGGCGTCATCCTGCACGCGAGCCGGGGCATGTCCAAGGACGTGTACATCCCGTTCCTCGTCACGGGCGTGTTCGTCTTCACCTTCACGCAGAGCTCGATCATGTCGGGCGTCCGCGCGATCTCCGGCAACCTGGGTCTGGTGCGCGCCCTGCACTTCCCGCGCGCCTCGCTGCCCGTCTCCTTCTCGCTGCAGCAGCTGCAGCAGCTGCTCTTCTCGATGATCGTGATGTTCCTCGTGGCGATCGGCTTCGGCAGCTACCCGAGCCTGTCCTGGCTGCTGATCGTGCCGGTCCTGGTACTGCAGTTCCTGTTCAACACCGGGCTCGCGCTGATCGTGGCGCGCATGGGCGCCAAGACGCCGGACCTCGCCCAGCTGATGCCGTTCATCCTGCGGACCTGGATGTACGCCTCCGGCGTCATGTTCTCCATCAGCAAGATGATGGAGGGCCGTTCCGAGTGGGTGGTCCGCCTGCTGCAGGTGAACCCGGCCGCCATCTACATGGACCTGATGCGCTTCGCGCTGATCGACGGCTACGGCGCCTCGAACCTGCCGCCGCACGTGTGGGTCATCGCCCTGTTCTGGGCCGTGGTCGCCTTCGTCGGCGGGTTCGTGTACTTCTGGAAGGCGGAGGAGAGGTACGGCCGTGGCTGAGCAGAACCCCCGGGACAGCGCCGAGCGGCGCCCGACGGTCATCGCCGACGACCTGCACATCGTCTACCGGGTCAACGGCGCGAAGACGGGCAAGGGCAGTGCGACGGCCGCCCTGAGCCGCATACTCAAGCGTGGCGAGGAGCGGGGCGTGCGCAAGGTGCACGCCGTGCGGGGCGTCTCCTTCGTCGCCTACCGCGGTGAGGCCATCGGGCTGATCGGCTCCAACGGCTCGGGCAAGTCCACCCTGCTGCGCGCCATCGCCGGTCTGCTGCCCGCCGAGAAGGGCAAGGTCTACACCGACGGCCAGCCCTCGCTGCTCGGTGTGAACGCGGCCCTGATGAACGACCTCACCGGCGAGCGCAACGTGATCCTCGGCGGTCTGGCCATGGGCATGTCCCGTGAGCAGGTCAAGGAGCGCTACCAGGAGATCGTCGACTTCTCGGGCATCAACGAGAAGGGCGACTTCATCACCCTGCCGATGCGCACCTACTCCTCCGGCATGGCGGCCCGGCTGCGTTTCTCCATCGCCGCCGCCAAGGACCACGACGTCCTCATGATCGACGAGGCGTTGGCCACCGGTGACCGCAAGTTCCAGAAGCGCTCCGAGGAGCGCATCCGGGAACTGCGCAAGGAGGCCGGCACGGTGTTTCTGGTCAGTCACAACAACAAGTCCATTCGCGACACCTGCAACCGTGTCCTGTGGCTCGAGCGCGGCGAACTACGCATGGACGGACCGACCGAAGAGGTCCTCAAGGAGTACGAGAAGTTCACGGGCAAGTGACCCGTTGAGCCGTTTCGGCCAGGGCCCCGTCGGCAACCGTCCGGTGGGGCCCTGCGTCTGCAAAGGAAACGTCAACTCCCGGCGCCCTTAGGAATCTTGACGCCAATCGGTGTGTTGTTGTGATGTGCAGGACACCCCGACGGACCTTGCTGCGTTGTACAACGTAAGCTGTACGGGTGCCGGAAAGCGGCAAGTAGGGCCATAATGCGCGACACCCTCCCGGCGGCAGCCCCGCGGAGGGCCGGGCGGCGTGTCCGAAATAGTGTGTATTGGATCGGCAGTGTAGAACGGGAGATGTGACGGCAATGGCTACGGAAACTCCCCAGCTCAACGCAGCATGTGCCGTCCCCGCCCCGGGTAGCGCGCGGTGACGGGAACCGACACGGCGCCGGAACTGGAGCGCGCCACCCTGGACAAGGCTGCGAGCGAGAACTTCCCCGTGGCCCCCGTTTTCCTGCCCCGGGCCTGGCGCGCCGACCTCATGGCGGTGTACGGCTTCGCCCGCCTGGTGGACGACATCGGCGACGGCGACCTGGCCCCCGGCGGAGCCGACGCGCGCGTCCTCGGTGTGACGGCCGCCGAGGCCGAGGACCGGCTGGCGCTCCTCGACGCCTTCGAGGCCGACCTGCGGCGTGTCTTCGACGGCACACCCCGCCACCCGCTGCTCCGCCGCCTGCAGCCCACCGTCCGCCGCCGCGCCCTCACCCCCGAGCCCTTCCTCGGCCTGATCGCCGCCAACCGACAGGACCAGCTGGTCGCCCGGTACGAGACCTACGACGACCTCCTCGCCTACTGTGAACTGTCCGCCAACCCCGTCGGCCGCCTCGTCCTCGCCGTCACCGGTACCTCGACCCCCGAGCGGATCCGCCTCTCCGACGCGATCTGCACCGCACTGCAGATCGTGGAACACCTCCAGGACGTGGCCGAGGACTTCGGCCGTGACCGGATCTATCTGCCCGCCGAGGACATGAAGCGCTTCCACGTCCAGGAAACGGATCTCGCCGCGAAAACCACGGGCGCATCGTTGCGCGCTCTGGTTGCATACGAAGCGCAACGCGCCCGCGATCTGCTGAATGAAGGCGCCCCCTTGGTGGGTAGCGTCCACGGCAGGTTGAAGCTGCTGCTCGCGGGGTTCGTGGCAGGGGGAAGGGCGGCGATCCGGGCGATCGCCGCCGCCGAATACGACGTACTTCCCGGCCCGCCCAGACCCGGCAAGGTCCAGTTGCTGCGTGAAGTGGGCGTGACTCTGCGAGGAGAGGGGTGATCCGGACCGTGGAGTCTGTGCCACACGTGTCCGCACCGGTACTCGCCGCCTACAGCTACTGCGAGGCCGTCACCGGGCAGCAGGCCCGCAACTTCGCGTACGGCATCCGCTTGCTGCCGACGCCCAAGCGCCGTGCCATGTCCGCGCTGTACGCCTTCTCCCGGCGTGTCGACGACATCGGCGACGGCGACCTGCCCGGCGAGGTCAAGGTCGCGCGCCTCGAGGACACCCGGGCCCTGCTCGACCGTGTCCGCGCGGGCCGGGTCGAGGAGGACGACACCGACCCGGTGGCCGTCGCCCTCGCCCATGCCTCCCAGGCCTTCCCGATCCCGCTCGGCGGTCTGGACGAGCTGATCGACGGCGTTCAGATGGACGTGCGCGGGGAGACCTACGAGACCTGGGACGACCTGAAGCTCTACTGCCGCTGTGTGGCCGGTGCGATCGGCCGCCTCTCGCTCGGCGTGTTCGGCACGGAGCCGGGGGCGCGCGGCGCCGAGCGCGCGTCCGAGTACGCCGACACGCTCGGCCTCGCGCTGCAGCTCACCAACATCCTCAGGGACGTCCGTGAGGACGCCGAGGGCGGCCGTACCTATCTGCCCGCCGACGACCTCGCCAAATTCGGGTGCTCGGCCGGATTCAACGGCCCGACCCCACCGGAGAGCTCCGACTTCGCGGGCCTCGTGCACTTCGAAGTGCGACGGGCCCGGGCCCTTTTCGCCGAGGGCTACCGGCTCCTCCCCATGCTCGACCGGCGCAGCGGCGCCTGCGTCGCCGCCATGGCCGGCATCTACCGCCGTCTGCTCGACCGCATCGAGCGCGACCCGGAGGCCGTGCTGCGCGGCCGTGTCTCGCTGCCCGGACGTGAGAAGGCGTACGTCGCCGTACGCGGACTGTCGGGCCTCGACACCCGGCACGTGTCCCGGCGGACCGTCAGGAGGCGCGCCTGATGGACTCCGGGGCACTGGCCGACTCCGAAGGCCCGATGCGGCGGGCAACCCTCCGCTGCGGCGTGGCGTCCCTGACTGCGACGGCCGAGCGTGCACCGTTCATCCAGCACGCCAAGCAGGCCAGGCGAAGTCCGCTGATGTTCGACAGCGCCCTGAAGGGGCGCGGGGCTGTGCGGGACATGCGGCTACCGCCGCGTGGGCACGACCAGCCACGATGGCGCCGCGGACGAGCGACGGCCCATCGCGGCACGTCCAGCGGAGCGCTTGGGCACGCACGGAAGGACGCACGATGAGCGAGGGCGCACACCACTCGCAGGCGCACGCCGACGCCCCGGCGCCGGCAGGGCGCAGTGCCGTCGTGGTCGGCGGCGGCCTCGCCGGGGTCACCGCTGCGCTCGCGCTCGCCGACGCGGGCGTCCGGGTCACCCTGCTCGAAGGCAGGCCGAGACTGGGCGGCCTCGCCTTCTCCTTCCAGCGCGGCGACCTGACCGTCGACAACGGCCAGCACGTGTACCTGCGCTGCTGCACCGCCTACCGCTGGTTCCTCGACCGCATCGAGGGCACGGCGCTGGCGCCGCTGCAGGATCGTCTCGACGTGCCCGTATTGGACGTGAACCGGCCCGAGGGACGGCGGCTCGGCAGGCTGCGGCGCGACGCCCTGCCCGTACCCCTGCATCTGGGCCGGAGCCTGGCCACCTATCCGCACCTGTCGCTCGCCGAACGTGCCGCGGTCGGGCGTGCCGCGCTCGCGCTCAAGGGGCTCGACCTCGCCGATCCGACCCTGGACACCCAGGACTTCGGCAGCTGGCTGGCCGCCCACGGCCAGTCGGCGCGTGCCGTCGAGGCCCTGTGGGACCTGGTCGGGGTCGCCACCCTCAACGCGGTCGCGGGCGACGCCTCGCTGGGGCTCGCCGCGATGGTGTTCAAGACCGGTCTGCTGTCCGACCCGGGCGCGGCCGACATCGGCTGGGCCCATGTCCCGCTGGGCGAACTGCACGACCGACTGGCCCGCAAGGCGCTCGACTCCGCGGGCGTCCGTACCGAGGTCCGTTCACGCGTCACCTCCGTCTCCATCAACGAAAACGGGACCTGGAGCGTTCAGGTTCCCGGCGAGACGCTCCGGGCCGACGCGGTCGTCCTCGCCGTACCCCAGCGTGAGACGTACGACCTGCTGCCGTCCGGCGCCCTCGACGCCCCCGAACAGCTGTTGAGGATCGGCACCGCGCCGATCCTCAACGTGCATGTCGTCTACGACCGCAAGGTGCTCGCCCGGCCTTTCTTCGCCGCCCTCGGCACCCCCGTGCAGTGGGTCTTCGACCGGACGGACGCGTCCGGGCTCGCCGAGGGGCAGTACCTGGCCCTGTCCCAGTCCGCCGCACAGGACGAGATCGACGCACCGGTCGCCGAGCTCCGCGAGCGCTACCTGCCCGAGCTGGAGCGCCTCGTCCCGGGCACGCGCGGCGCGGTGGTGAAGGACTTCTTCGTGACCCGGGAGCGCACGGCGACGTTCGCTCCCACCCCCGGCGTCGGGCGGCTGCGGCCCGGCGCCCGCACCAAGGCCCCCGGCCTGTACCTGGCCGGAGCGTGGACCGCCACCGGGTGGCCCGCGACCATGGAAAGTGCGGTCCGCAGTGGAGTGAGCGCGGCCGACGCCGTGCTGAGCGCCCTGGGCCGGCCCCGCCCCCGCCGCCTCTTCGAGTTCGAGGAGGCGGCGTGACGCTCGATCAGCACGCGGCAGGCCCCCGCACCCCCGGTACCGCAACAAGAGGAGAGACTGTGCCCACTGTGCCCCCGGCCTCGACGCCCGCTCGGAGGACCGCGGTGGACGTGACCGCGCTTCTGGAGCGCGGCCGGACCCTGGCCACCCCGGTCCTGCGTGCGGCCGTCGACCGCCTGGCGCCTCCGATGGACACCGTCGCCGCCTACCACTTCGGCTGGATCGACGCGGCCGGCAACCCGGCCGACGGCGACGGCGGCAAGGCCGTGCGCCCCGCCCTGGCCGTCCTCTCCGCCGAGGTCACCGGCGCCGCACCCGAGGTGGGCATCCCCGGGGCCGTCGCCGTCGAACTCGTCCACAACTTCTCGCTGTTGCACGACGACCTGATGGACGGCGACGAGCAGCGCCGGCACCGCGACACGGTCTGGAAGGTGCACGGCCCCGCCCAGGCCATCCTGGTCGGTGACGCCCTGTTCGCTCTCGCCAACGAGATCCTGCTGGAGCTCGGCACCGTCGAGGCCGGCCGCGCCACCCGCCGCCTGACCGCCGCCAGCCGCGCCCTGATCGACGGTCAGGCGCAGGACATCTCCTACGAGCACCGCGACCGCGTCAGCGTCGAGGAGTGCCTGGAGATGGAGGGCAACAAGACCGGCGCCCTGCTCGCCGCCTCCAGCTCCATCGGCGCGGTACTCGGTGGCGCCGACGACCGCACCGCCGACACCCTGGAGAAGTACGGCTACCACCTGGGCCTCGCCTTCCAGGCCGTCGACGATCTGCTCGGCATCTGGGGCGACCCGGGGTCCACCGGCAAGCAGACCTGGAGCGACCTGCGCCAGCGCAAGAAGTCCCTGCCGGTCGTGGCCGCGCTCGCCGCGGGCGGCTCCGCCTCCGAGCGGCTCGGCGAGATCCTCGCCGCCGACGCCAAGAGCAGCGACTTCGAGAACTTCTCCGAGGAGGAGTTCGCGGCCCGCGCCGCCCTCATCGAGGAGGCCGGCGGCCGCGAGTGGACGGCCGAGGAAGCACGCCGACAGCACACGATCGCCGTCGAGGCCCTCGACGTCGTCGACATGCCCGAACAGGTGCGGGCCGCCTTCACGGCACTCGCCGACTTCGTCGTCGTACGAAAGAGATGATCATTATCGGTCGAATAGCCCTCGCGTAGTCGCCGGCCGGTGTCGAGGGACGACGGACACCGGCCGACGGCGGACCCACAGCAGCACGACTCGCACGACTGCACTAAGGGGAAGCCATGACAGCGACGACCGACGGAAGCACCGGGGCGACCATCCCGCCCCGCGCTGCCGCGGCCAGCGAAACCGACATCACCACCCCCGCGGCGGCCGGGGTACAAGAAGCCGCCGAACGCGCCGCGCGGCGTGCCACCGACTTCCTGCTGGCACGGCAGGACGCCCAGGGCTGGTGGAAGGGCGACCTCGAGACGAACGTCACCATGGACGCCGAGGACCTGCTGCTCCGTCAGTTCCTGGGGATCCGCGACGAGGCGACGACACAGGCCGCCGCCCTGTTCATCCGCGGCGAGCAGCGCGCGGACGGCACCTGGGCCACCTTCTACGGCGGGCCCGGTGAACTGTCCACCACCGTCGAGGCGTACGTAGCCCTCCGTCTGGCCGGCGACGCGCCCGACGCCCCGCACATGGCGAAGGCCTCCGCCTGGATCCGCGAGCGGGGCGGCATCGCCGCCTCCCGGGTCTTCACGCGGATCTGGCTGGCCCTGTTCGGCTGGTGGAAGTGGGAGGACCTGCCCGAACTCCCGCCGGAGCTGATCTACTTCCCCAGCTGGATGCCGCTCAACATCTACGACTTCGGCTGCTGGGCCCGGCAGACCATCGTGCCGCTGACCATCGTCTCGGCCAAGCGCCCGGTCCGCCCGGCGCCCTTTCCGCTGGACGAGCTGCACACCGACCCGGCGAACCCCAACCCGGCCGAGCCCCTTGCGCCGGTGGCCAGTTGGGACGGCGCGTTCCAGCGCCTGGACAAGGTGCTGCACCAGCTGCGCAAGGTCGCCCCGCGCCGCCTGCGCAGGGCCGCGATGAACTCCGCCGCCCGCTGGATCATCGAGCGCCAGGAGAACGACGGCTGCTGGGGCGGCATCCAGCCACCGGCCGTGTACTCGGTCATCGCCCTGCACCTGCTCGGCTACGACCTCCAGCACCCGGTCATGCGCGAGGGCCTCGCCTCGCTGGACCGTTTCGCCGTATGGCGCGAGGACGGCGCCCGGATGATCGAGGCCTGCCAGTCCCCGGTGTGGGACACCTGCCTCGCCACCATCGCGCTCGTCGACGCCGGCCTGCCCGTCGACCACCCCCAACTGGTGAAGGCCGCCGACTGGATGCTCGGCGAGGAGATCGTCCGGCCCGGCGACTGGGCCGTGAAGCGGCCCGGACTGCCGCCCGGCGGCTGGGCGTTCGAGTTCCACAACGACAACTACCCGGACATCGACGACACCGCCGAGGTCGCTCTCGCCCTGCGGCGGGTCAGGCATCACGACCCCGACCGGGTGGACGGGGCGATCGGGCGCGCGGTGCGCTGGAACCTCGGGATGCAGTCGAAGAACGGCGCCTGGGGCGCCTTCGACGTCGACAACACCAGCCCGTTCCCGAACCGGCTGCCGTTCTGCGACTTCGGCGAGGTCATCGACCCGCCGTCCGCGGACGTCACCGCGCACGTGGTCGAGATGCTCGCCGCCGAGGGCCTCGCCCACGACCCGCGCACCCGGCGCGGCATCGAGTGGCTGCTCGCCGAACAGGAGCCGGACGGCTCGTGGTTCGGGCGCTGGGGCGTCAACTACGTCTACGGCACCGGTTCGGTGGTGCCCGCGCTGACCGCGGCCGGGCTGCCCGGCTCCCACCCGGCGATCCGGCGGGCGGTGGCCTGGCTGGAGAGCGTCCAGAACGACGACGGCGGCTGGGGCGAGGACCTGCGCTCCTACAAGTACGTCAAGGAGTGGAGCGGTCGCGGAGCCTCCACGGCCTCGCAGACCGGGTGGGCGCTGATGGCCCTGCTCGCGGCGGGGGAGCAGGACTCCAAGGCCGTCGAGCGCGGTGTCCGGTGGCTGGCCGAGACCCAGCGGGAGGACGGGTCCTGGGACGAGCCGTACTTCACCGGCACCGGCTTCCCCTGGGACTTCTCCATCAACTACCACCTCTACCGGCAGGTCTTCCCGCTCACCGCGCTCGGCCGGTACCTGCACGGCGACCCGTTCGAGCGGCAGCTGCTCGCCAGGGCCAGGAAGCCGCTCTCCGAGATCAAGAAGCCGCTCTCCGAGGTCAAGGGGAGCTGAATGAGCGCCCAGCCCGCCCCGGCCCCGCTGCTGATCGCCTGCGCGCTCGGCATCGAGCACCTCGCCCTGCGCACCGGCGACCGGGGCGGTGCCGGCGGGCCGTTCACCGTCGTCCGTACGGGCATGGGCCCCAAGGCGGCGGAACGCTCCGTCACCCGGCTCCTCGCGGACCCGGCGCTGGCCGACGCGGCCGTTATGGCCACCGGCTTCTGCGCCGGGCTCGCACCCGGGATGCACCCCGGCGACCTGGTCGTCGCCGAGGAGACCCGGGACCCGCGCGGGACCGTCCCGTGCGTGGGCACCGACCTGCTCGTCAAGGAACTCGTGCGCATCCTGCCGGGGCGCACCGTCCACACCGGGCCCGTCACCGGCTCCGACCATGTCGTCCGCGGCCATGAGCGGTCCGACCTGCTCGCGACCGGCGCGATCGCGGTCGACATGGAGTCCGCGGCCACGCTCCTGAGCGCTGTCCGCGCGGGCGAGCGCCCGGTTGCGGCCGTACGGGTGGTCGTGGACGCTCCAGAACATGAACTCGTCCGGATCGGCACGGTGCGCGGTGGAATATCGGCCTTCCGCGTTCTTCGTACCGTCCTTCCTGCTTTTTTCGAATGGCACCGTTCTTTGTTGCTCCCCCGGAGGTGAGCCAGATGGCCATGCCGCTGCGTCAGTCCATCAAGGTCGCTACTTACCTGGCTGAACAGAAGATCCGCAGGCGGGACAAGTTTCCGCTCATCGTCGAGCTGGAACCGCTGTTCGCCTGCAACCTCAAGTGCGAGGGCTGCGGCAAGATCCAGCACCCGGCGGGTGTGCTCAAGCAGCGCATGCCGGTGGCCCAGGCCGTGGGCGCGGTGCTGGAGTCCGGTGCGCCGATGGTGTCCATCGCCGGTGGCGAGCCGCTGATGCACCCTCAGATCGACGAGATCGTGCGCCAGTTGGTGGCCAGGAGGAAATACGTCTTCCTGTGCACCAACGCCATGTTGCTGCGCAAGAAGATGGACAAGTTCACGCCCTCGCCCTACTTTGCCTTCGCGGTGCACATCGACGGGCTGCGCGAGCGGCACGACGAGTCCGTCGCGAAGGAGGGCGTGTTCGACGAGGCGGTGGAGGCCATCAAGGAGGCCAAGCGGCGCGGCTTCCGGGTGACCACCAACTCCACCTTCTTCAACACCGACACCCCGCAGACCATCATCGAGGTGCTCAACTTCCTCAACGACGACCTCGAGGTCGACGAGATGATGATCTCGCCCGCCTACGCCTACGAGAAGGCGCCCGACCAGGAGCACTTCCTCGGCGTCGAGCAGACCCGGGAGCTGTTCAAGAAGGCCTTCGCGGGCGGCAACCGCCGGCGTTGGCGGCTCAACCACTCCCCGCTCTTCCTGGACTTCCTGGAGGGCAAGGTCGACTTCCCGTGCACCGCGTGGGCGATCCCGAACTACTCGCTCTTCGGCTGGCAGCGTCCCTGCTACCTGATGAGCGACGGGTACGTGCCGACGTACCGCGAACTCGTCGAGGAGACCGACTGGGACAAGTACGGCCGCGGCAAGGACCCGCGCTGCGCCAACTGCATGGCGCACTGCGGCTACGAGCCGACCGCCGTTCTCGCCACCATGGGCTCCCTGAAGGAGTCGCTGCGGGCCATGCGCGAGACCGTTGCCGGGAACCGGGAGTGACGTCATGACCGCCGTCCCCTTGGGCGTTCCCGGGGTACCGGCCCGGCCGGTCGCACCGCGGCGCGTGTCGCGGCAGATCCACGTCGGTCCGGTGGCGGTCGGGGGCGGAGCCCCGGTGTCGGTGCAGTCGATGACGACGACCCGTACCTCGGACATCGGTGCCACCCTGCAGCAGATAGCCGAACTCACCGCGTCCGGCTGCCAGATCGTCCGTGTCGCCTGCCCCACGCAGGACGACGCGGACGCTCTAGCGACCATCGCCCGCAAGTCGCAGATCCCGGTGATCGCGGACATCCACTTCCAGCCGAAGTACGTGTTCGCGGCCATCGAGGCGGGCTGCGCGGCGGTCCGGGTGAACCCGGGCAACATCAAGAAGTTCGACGACCAGGTGAAGGAGATCGCGCGGGCCGCGAAGGACCACGGCACCCCGATCCGGATCGGCGTCAACGCGGGCTCGCTGGACCGGCGGCTGCTGCAGAAGTACGGCAAGGCGACCCCGGAGGCGCTGGTCGAGAGCGCGCTGTGGGAGGCGTCGCTCTTCGAGGAGCACGACTTCAGGGACATCAAGATCTCGGTCAAGCACAACGACCCGGTCGTGATGATCGAGGCCTACCGGCTGCTCGCCGAGAGCTGCGACTACCCGCTGCACCTGGGGGTCACCGAGGCCGGCCCGGCCTTCCAGGGCACGATCAAGTCGGCGGTGGCGTTCGGGGCGCTGCTGTCGCGGGGGATCGGCGACACCGTCCGGGTCTCGCTGAGTGCCCCGCCCGCCGAGGAGGTCAAGGTCGGCATCCAGATCCTGGAATCCCTGGGGCTGCGGCAGCGGCGCCTGGAGATCGTCTCCTGTCCGTCCTGCGGGCGGGCCCAGGTCGACGTGTACAAGCTGGCCGACGAGGTCACGGCGGGGCTGGACGGCCTGGACGTGCCGCTGCGGGTCGCGGTGATGGGGTGTGTCGTCAACGGTCCCGGCGAGGCCCGCGAGGCAGACCTCGGGGTTGCCTCGGGCAACGGCAAGGGCCAGATCTTCGTCAGGGGTGAGGTCGTCAAGACCGTCCCCGAGTCCAGGATCGTGGAGACCCTCATCGAGGAGGCCATGAAGCTCGCGGAACAGATGAAGTGAGTTGGGGTTGAAGCACGGCACGGACCGAGAGGGGGCCCAGCGTGACGATTCTGGAGAGCATCAGGGGACCACGCGACCTGAAGGCGCTGTCCGAGGCGGAACTCGGTGAACTGTCCGAAGAAATCCGTGAGTTCCTGGTGCACGCGGTGGCGAGAACCGGCGGTCACCTCGGGCCCAACCTGGGGGTGGTGGAACTCTCCATCGCGCTCCACCGGGTCTTCGAGTCGCCGGTCGACCGCATCCTGTGGGACACCGGCCACCAGAGCTATGTCCACAAGCTGCTGACCGGGCGTCAGGACTTCTCCAAGCTGCGCGGCAAGGGCGGCCTGTCCGGCTACCCCTCGCGTGAGGAGTCCGAGCACGACGTCATCGAGAACAGCCACGCCTCGACCGCGCTCGGCTGGGCCGACGGCCTGGCCAAGGCCAACCAGGTACAGGGGGCGAAGGGCCATGTGGTCGCGGTCATCGGCGACGGCGCGCTGACCGGCGGCATGGCCTGGGAGGCGCTGAACAACATCGCGGCCGCCAAGGACCGGCCGCTGATCATCGTCGTCAACGACAACGAGCGGTCCTACGCCCCGACCATCGGGGGCCTGGCCAACCACCTGGCCACCCTGCGCACCACCGACGGCTACGAGAAGGTCCTCGCCTGGGGCAAGG
Organism: Streptomyces sp. NPDC085866; assembly: GCF_044541035.1. Classification (NCBI taxonomy): domain Bacteria; kingdom Bacillati; phylum Actinomycetota; class Actinomycetes; order Kitasatosporales; family Streptomycetaceae; genus Streptomyces; species Streptomyces sp. NPDC085866. The sequence goes on along the minus strand of NZ_JBITSQ010000003.1, from coordinate 455,328 downwards.
ACGTGCTGCTGCGGACCCCGGTCGTCGGCCACACCGTCTACGAGTCCCTGCACGGCGCGAAGAAGGGCTTCAAGGACGCCTTCGCCCCGCAGGGCATGTTCGAGGACCTGGGCCTGAAGTACGTCGGTCCGATCGACGGGCACGACATCAAGGCCGTCGAGTCGGCGCTGCGGCGGGCCAAGCGCTTCCACGGGCCCGTCCTGGTCCACTGCCTCACGGAGAAGGGCCGCGGCTACGAACCCGCCCTCGCCCACGAGGAGGACCACTTCCACACCGTCGGCGTGATGGACCCGCTCACCTGCGCACCGCTCACGCCGTCCAACGGGCCTTCCTGGACCTCGGTGTTCGGCGACGAGATCGTCAGGATCGGGGAGGAACGGGAGGACGTCGTGGCCATCACGGCGGCCATGCTGCACCCGGTGGGCCTCGGCAAGTTCGCCGAGCGCTTCCCGGACCGGGTGTGGGACGTCGGCATCGCCGAGCAGCACGCGGCCGTCTCCGCCGCCGGTCTCGCCACCGGCGGACTGCACCCGGTCGTCGCCGTCTACGCCACCTTCCTCAACCGCGCCTTCGACCAGCTGCTGATGGACGTCGCCCTGCACCGGTGCGGGGTGACCTTCGTGCTGGACCGGGCCGGCGTCACCGGCGTGGACGGGGCGTCGCACAACGGCATGTGGGACATGTCCGTCCTGCAGGTCGTCCCCGGCCTCAGGATCGCCGCGCCGCGCGACGCCGACCAGCTGCGCGCCCAGCTGCGCGAGGCCGTCGCCGTGGACGACGCGCCCACCATGGTCCGCTTCCCGAAGGAGTCCGTCGGCCCGCGGATCCCGGCGATCGACCACGTCGGCGGCATGGACGTCCTGCACCGCGGCGAAGACCCCGAGGTGCTGCTGGTGGCCGTAGGCGTGATGGCACCGGTGTGCCTGCAGGCCGCCGAGCTGCTGGCGGCGCGGGGCATCGGCTGCACGGTGGTCGACCCCCGTTGGGTCAAGCCCGTCGACCCGGAGCTGCCGGGGCTGGCCGCCGCACACCGGCTGGTGGCCGTCGTGGAGGACAACAGCCGGGCCGCCGGGGTCGGTTCGGCCGTGGCGCTCGCCCTGGGCGACGCCGACGTGGACGTGCCGGTACGGAGGTTCGGCATCCCGGAGCAGTTCCTCGCGCACGCCAAGCGCAGCGAGGTGCTGGCCGACATCGGCCTCACGCCCGTCGAGATCGCCGGACGGATCGGCGCGAGCCTGGCCGTCAAGGATCCGGTTCTCGTCGTCGAGGAGACGGGCGTCGCCGCCAAGGACCCGGGGGGCACAGTCAAGGAGAAAGCTGAATGACCAAGGAGTTCGACCTCGGCGCCCTCCTCGCCGACCGCGGAGCCGAGCGCTACGAGCTGCACACGAAGTACCTGAACCCGCAGCTCCCGCGCATGCTGCACACCATCGGCTTCGACAAGGTCTACGAGCGCGCCGAGGGCGCCCACTTCTACGACGCGGACGGCAACGACTACCTGGACATGCTCGCCGGGTTCGGGGTGATGGGCCTCGGCCGCCACCACCCGGTCGTCCGCAAGGCGCTGCACGACGTCCTGGACCTCAACCTCGCCGACCTCACCCGCTTCGACTGCCAGCCGCTGCCCGGCCTGCTCGCGGAGCGGCTGCTCAGCCACAGCCCGCACCTGGACCGGGTGTTCTTCGGCAACAGCGGCACCGAAGCGGTCGAGACCGCCCTGAAGTTCGCCCGGTACGCCACCGGCAGACCGCGCGTCCTCTACTGCGACCACGCGTTCCACGGCCTGACCACCGGCTCCCTCTCGGTCAACGGCGAGGACGGCTTCCGCGACGGCTTCGCCCCGCTGCTGCCCGACACCGCCGTGCCCCTCGGTGATCTCGACGCGCTCGCGCGGGAGCTGAAGAAGGGCGACGTGGCCGCCCTGATCGTGGAGCCGATCCAGGGCAAGGGCGTCCACGAGACCCCGCCCGGCTATCTGCGCGCCGCGCAGGACCTGCTGCACCGGCACAAGGCGCTGCTCATCGCCGACGAGGTGCAGACCGGTCTCGGCCGTACCGGCGACTTCTACGCCTACCAGCACGAGGACGGCGTCGAACCGGATCTGGTGTGCGTGGCCAAGGCGCTGTCCGGCGGCTACGTCCCGGTCGGCGCGACCCTGGGCAAGGACTGGATCTTCAGGAAGGTCTACTCGTCCATGGACCGCGTCCTGGTCCACTCGGCGAGCTTCGGGGCCAACGCGCAGGCGATGGCGGCCGGACTCGCCGTGCTGTCGGTGTTGGAGGACGAGCAGATCGTCGCCGGGGTGCGCACCACGGGCGACCTGCTGAAGTCCCGGCTCACCGCACTGATCGACAAGTACGAGTTGCTCGCCGACGTGCGCGGCCGGGGCCTGATGATCGGCATCGAGTTCGGGAAGCCCAGCTCGCTGAAGCTGCGCGGCCGCTGGACCATGCTCCAGGCCGCACGCAAGGGCCTGTTCGCGCAGATGGTGGTCGTACCGCTGCTGCAGCGGCACCGGATCCTCACCCAGGTCTCCGGCGACCACCTGGAGGTCATCAAGCTCATCCCGCCGCTGGTCGTCGACGAGGCCGACGTGGACCGGTTCGTGGACGCCTTCACTACGGTGATGGACGACGCGCACAGCGGCAGCGGCCTGATGTGGGACTTCGGCAAGACCCTGATCAAGCAGGCGGTGGCCAACCGCTGAGCCCCGGCTTTTGCCTCTGAGGCAAGGAATTTGCCGCAGAGGCAATGATCCGGCTGAATGGAGGCATGAACGCCTCAGAAGCCGCGCCACCGGCGGGCCAGGGCGACGACCTGCCCGCCGTGGCGCCGCAGCTGCGTGCCTTGCGCCGGCGCAGCGGCCTCACCCTGGAGGCCGCGGCCCGGTCCGCCGGGCTCTCGCCGGCCCATCTGTCCCGGCTGGAGACCGGGCAGCGCCAGCCCTCGCTGCCGATGCTGCTCGCGCTCGCCCGTATCTACGGTACGACCGTCTCGGAGCTGCTCGGCGAGACGGTCGCCGACCGGGACGCCGTCGTGCGCGCCGCCGACATGGAGCCGACCCATGCGGGCGGCTGGACCTACTTCCAGGCCGGAGCCCCGGGGCGCGGCATGCAGGCGCTGCGCGTCCGGGTGCCGTACGGCGCCCAGGGCGACATCGTGCGCGTCCACCCCGGCGAGGAGTGGCTCCATGTCCTCAAGGGGCGGCTCAGGCTGCGCCTGGGGGACACCGTGCACCTGCTGACGCCCGGTGACAGCGCGCACTTCGACTCGCTCACCCCGCACCGCCTCGCCGCCGAGGACCACGACGGCGTGGAGCTGCTGTTCGTCCACACCCTGCTGCAGAGTCCCACGGCCACGCTGTGCCTGGGCCCGCTGACTGGAGAGCTGCCATGAGCAACTTCGAGGAGAGGTTCCCCCGCTCGCTGTGGGTCCGGCTGATCATCTACATCGCCGTCGGCCACCTGTTCGCGGCGTTCCTCTATCTGCTGTTCGAGCTGGGCGGCAAGGGCTGACCGCCGTCAGTCCAGCAGGCGCTCCCGCAGCCGCTCCCGGGTCTCGGGGGTGAGCCCCAGACCCTGCGCGAAGTAGGCGTCGGTGCCGCCCCACGTCTCCTCGATGCTCGCGAAGGCCGCCTGGAGATACTCGGCGCGGGCGTCGAAGAGCGGGCTGAGCAGCTCCATCACCTCGGGCGTGTACGCGGTGTCCGCGCTGCCGTTGCGACGGACCTTGTAGCGCCGGTGCTTGGCGTTGGACTCCAGGTAGTCGGCGATGACGGCATCGCGCTCCACGCCCACGGCCAGGAGTGTGACGGCTATGGAGATGCCCGCGCGGTCCTTGCCCGCAGCGCAGTGCATCAGCGCGGGCACGCTGTCCTCGGCGATGGCGTGCAGCACCCGGGAGTGCTCGGCGGTGCGCTCCTTGACGATCGTCCGGTACGAGGCGACCATCCGGGCCGCCGCCTTGCCGTCCGCGAGGATGCCGCGCAGCTGCTCGATGCCGCCGTCGCGGACCATCTGCCAGAACTCGGCACCGTCCGCCGGGTCGCTCAGCGGCAGGTTCACGTTCCGCACGCCGGGCAGCTCGACGTCCGGACCCTCCAGCTTCTGGTCGGCGGCGTTGCGGAAGTCGAAGATCGTGTGCAGGCCCAGGGACGCTAGGAAGGCCGCGTCCTCTTCGGTGGCGTGCGCGAGATGGCCGCTGCGGAACAGCGCTCCGGGGCGCACCCGCCGTCCGTCCACGGTCGGCAGTCCGCCCACATCGCGGAAATTGCGCACTCCGGCCAGCTCGGGCTCGGTCGAGGGGACCTGCTGCGTCACGGGGGCTCCTCCCGGTCGGCCCCGCCGGCGCGGCTCGTCGACGGGCACTCCGTCGACGATACGACATCGATTTCCTCGGGCAATGAGTTGTCCACAGGCGTTGCCACCAGGGGCTGCGGGGCCTAATGATGTTCGCACTTGAGCGGATCTGTTGGCACCTGTGAGGTCTCGATGGTGGACATCGCCGAAGACGGTCGTACATGGCTCCTGTCGGGCCCCGGCAGCAGCTATGCGCTGCATCTCACCGATGCGGACGAACTGCTGCACCTGCACTGGGGGCCACGGATCGCGATCGCCGACGCCGAGGCCCTGGCGGTGAGCCCGCTGCCCGCCTACTGGCCCTTCGAGTCCCCGCTCGACGGCCGCGAGGAGTACCCCGTCGAGGGCGGCCCCCGCTTCGTCCGTCCGGCCCTGTCCGTGCGCACCGAGGAGCGGCGCGGCACCGAGTGGCGCTTCGTGTCGTTCGACACCGAGGGCGGCAACGACGGTGACGGGCTGCGGCTGCGCTTCGACGACGACGGGCTGGCCGTCACCCTGCACTACCGGATGCGCGGGGACGTCGTGGAGCGCTGGGTGACCGTGGAGAACGGCTCGCACGCGCGCGTGGAACTGCTGCGCGCAGACGCCGCCGCCTGGACCCTGCCCGACCGCGAGGGCTGGCGGCTGTCCCAGCTGCACGGCCGCTGGGCCGCCGAGTCGCTGCTGACCACCGCCCCCCTCACCTACGGCGAGAAGACCATCGGCAGCCGCCGCGGCCACACCGGCCACCAGCACCTGCCCTGGGTCGCGCTGGACACCGACGCGACCGAGGAACGCGGCGAGGTCTACGGCTGCGCGCTCGGCTGGTCCGGCTCCTGGCGGATCGCCGTCGCCCAACTCCCGGACGCACGCGTGCAGGTCACCGGTGGCGCCGGATACGACGACTCGGGCCTGCTGCTGCTCCAGCCAGGCGAGTCGTACACCACCCCCGTCTTCGCCGGCCTGTGGAGCGACGGCGGCTTCGGCGGGGCCAGCCGCACCTGGCACGCCTACCAGCGGGCGTACGTCGTCCCGGGCGCGGAGCAGGACCGGCCGGTGCTGTTCAACTCCTGGGAGGCGACCAACTTCGACATCTCCGAGGAGCAGCAGGCCGCCCTCGCCCGGCGGGCCGCCGAGATCGGCGTCGAGCTGTTCGTCGTGGACGACGGCTGGTTCGGTGCCCGCACCAGTGACCGGGCCGGCCTCGGCGACTGGACGCCCGACCCCGACCGCTTCCCGCACGGCCTCAAGCCCCTCGCCGACCAGGTGCACGACCTCGGCATGCAGTTCGGCATCTGGGTCGAGCCCGAGATGGTCAACCCCGACAGCGACCTCTACCGTGCTCACCCCGACTGGGTGCAGTACCAGCCGGGACGCAAGCGGACGGAACTGCGCAACCAGCTCGTTCTCAACCTCGCCCGCGAGGACGTCCAGGAGTATCTCTGGGAGCAGCTGGACGCCCTCCTGTCGAGCGCCCCGGTCGACTACGTGAAGTGGGACTTCAATCGCTGCTTCACCGACGCCGGCTGGCCCGGGGAGCCGTACCCGCAGCGCCTGTGGGTGGACCATGTCCGCGCTCTGTACGCCCTGCTGGACCGGCTGCGAGCCGCCCATCCCTCGGTCGCGTTCGAGTCCTGCTCGGGCGGCGGCGGGCGGATCGACCTCGGCGTGATGAGCCGCACCGACCAGGTGTGGACCTCCGACAACACCGACCCGCTCGACCGGCTCGCCATCCAGCACGGCTTCAGCCAAATCCATCCGGCGCGGGTCATGGCCGCATGGGTCACCGACAGCCCGAACACCCAGCTCAACGGGCGGGAGAGCTCGCTGCGGTTCCGTTTCGTCAGCTCGATGGCCGGGGTCCTCGGCGTCGGCGGCGACCTCACCGAGTGGACCGGGGAGGAGCTGGCCGAAGCCCGTCGCTGGGTGGACCTCTACAAGGAGATCCGACCGGTCGTCCAGCGCGGCGACCAGTACCGGCTGCGGCCCCCGACGGGCGGTCTGAGTGCTGTCCAGTACGTCCTCGGGGACGAGACCGTGGTCCTCGCCTGCCTCCAGGCGCAGCACTACGGCGAGCCGGTGCCGGCGCTGCGGCTGCGCGGACTCGACCCGACGGCATCGTACAAATGCCTCGAAACGGGCGAAGAGCATCGAGGGGCCGTCCTGCTGCACCACGGGCTGCGCGCCGGGCTGAAGGGTGACCTGGATGCGACGGTTCTCCGACTGCGCCGCATCTGAGCCATCTGCCCGAATTGGCGCCTTCGTTCCAACTCGCTCTGGGGCAAGGGGGCGTGGGGAGTCGGTGCGTGAGGAGCGTCATATTCGTGACCGTGCGTCGCGCGTCATGTCCACGTAATCCCCATAAAGGCGAAGGAAATTGAAAAGGGGAAGGATTCGGGAATTCACGCAGAGTGACCGGGAATTCCCGAATTCGATCACTTGGAACATCCACGCCGGGAACCGGCTGCTTGTCCGGTTGCGTCTTGCTCGCTTACGTTCGCCACCAATCCGGACGGAACGCCGAATCCTGCCGCCGCCCGGAGTCCCCACACACTTCACCCGTGTTCGGCAGGAGCGGGGGACCCGCCAGGTACGACTGCCTGTCCCGGTCTCCGGGACAGGCTGGGGTGCAGCCGCGCACCGCGCGGCCGGGCAGCTCCAGCCCGAACCCGTCAGCTCACCTCGCAGGCGCCGGAGAGGAATGCGCCATGCCCGCGAAGGGTAAGCACCGCCGCCCCAAGACCCCGCGTTTCAGCCGCTCGATCGCCGTCGCCGGAACCGGTGGTGCCGCGCTGGCCCTGCCACTCCTCGGGGCCACCGGAGCGCACGCCGCCACCACGCAACCCGTTTCCGGAAAGGCCGTGCAGTCCCTTCCGGTCGTGGAAAAGACGGCCGTGAAGAAGGCGGCCGTGCAGCGGAATTCGGGTGTGCGCACCTACACGGTGCAGTCCGGCGACTGGCTTGCGAAGATCGCCGACGCGCAGCACGTCAGCGGCGGCTGGCAGCGGCTCTACGACGACAACCGGCAGGCCGTCGGCCAGGACCCCTCGCTGATCCACCCGGGTCTGAAGCTGTCGCTCGGCGCGAAGACCGCCCGGACGCACACCGAGCCCTCCGCCCCGGCGCCGGCATCCCCGTCCCGGTCCGGCCAGGCCTCCGGTGCCGCCACCGCACCCTCCGCACCCTCCGCCCCCTCCGTGCCCTCCACCGGCTACACCCTCCCGGTCGCCGGCGCCACCATCGGCACCGGCTACCACGTGGCCGGCAGCATGTGGTCCAGCGGCTACCACACCGGCGTCGACTTCGTCGTGCCGACCGGTACCTCGCTCAAGGCCGTCGCCGCCGGCACCGTCGTCTCCGCCGGGTGGGGCGGCGCCTACGGCAACCAGGTCGTCATCAAGCTGAACGACGGCTACTACGCCCAGTACGGTCACCTCTCGCGGCTCTCCGTCTCGGCCGGCCAGACCGTGACCGCGGGCCAGCAGATCGGCCTCTCCGGCGCGACCGGCAACGTGACCGGTCCGCACCTGCACTTCGAGATCCGCACCACGCCGAACTACGGCTCGGACATCGACCCGGTCGGCTACCTCCGCTCGCACGGCGTCGCCGTCTGAGGCTCCCGCTCCGTGGGACGCGTTCTCGAGAATCACCTGCCCTGACAGGCCGCAGAAGGCCGGACCCCGATCCCGGGGTCCGGCCTTCTGCGTGTGCGCACCGTCAACGCGCCTGACCGTGGCGTTATTCCTGGATTGGCACATCATTTAAGGGTGTCTCATCTCACCGTTCGTCAACCCCTGCCTACGGTCGCGTAGGTCACATCCGAAGGTGAATCATGGTCCGACGTGGCAGACGATTCGAAGAATGACAACAGATCAGTGATCGGGTCGTACGTGGCGGTGGGGGACAGCTTCACCGAGGGCGTGGGCGACCCCGGCCCCGACGGGGCGTTCGTGGGCTGGGCCGACCGGTTCGCGGTACTGCTCGCGGACCGGCGTCCCGAGGGCGACTTCGCGTACACCAACCTGGCCGTGCGCGGAAAGCTGCTCGACCAGATCATGGCGGACCAGCTCCCGAAGGCCGTCGAACTCGCCCCGGACCTGGTGTCCTTCTGCGCGGGCGGCAACGACATCATCCGGCCCGGCACCGACCCGGACGAGGTGGCCGAGCGCTTCGAGCGGGCCGTGTCCCAGCTCACCGAGGCCGTGGGCACCGTGCTCGTGACGACCGGCTTCGACACCCGTGGCGTCCCGCTGCTCAAGCATCTGCGCGGCAAGATCGCCACCTACAACGGGCACGTCCGCGCCATCGCCGACCGGTACGGGTGCCCCGTGCTCGACCTGTGGTCCCTGAAGTCCGTCCAGGACCGCAGGGCGTGGGACGACGACCGGCTCCACCTCTCACCCGAGGGACACACGCGCGTGGCGCTGCGCGCCGGCCAGGCCCTCGGCCTGCAGATCCCGGCCGACCCGGAGCAGCCCTGGCCGCCGCTCCCGCCCAGGGGCACCCTGGAGGTCCGCCGCGACGACGTCCACTGGGCCCGCGAGTACCTCGTCCCGTGGATCGGCCGCCGGCTGCGCGGCGAGTCCTCCGGGGACCATGTGACGGCGAAGGGCACCCTGTCGCCGGACGACATCAAGATGCGGATCGCGTCGGTGGCGTGACGGCCGCCGTCCGTGCCCCGCGCCGCGAACCCGGCGGTGCGGGGCACATCCGTACCACCGCACCGACCGGACGCTCACCGCGCCCGCTCGGCCAACGCCTCCCGGCTCAGCCCGAGTTCCCGGGCCAGGGCCTCGTCCGCCCACTGCCGCGCCCGGGACCGCGGCACCGAGCCCGGGTACGACGTCAGCTGCACCGCGAGACCGTCGAGGAGCGCGGTGAGCCGCAGTGCCGCTCCCGCCGGGTCGGCGCACTCGAACTCGCCCGCCGCCACGCCCTCCGCGATGACCTCGGTGATCGCCGCCTTCCACTGCTGGTCCAGATCGCGGGTGACCTGTCGGAGGGTGGGCTCGCGCAGCGCCACCGCCCAGCCCTCGATCCACAGCCGCCAGCCCTTGGCCTGGCCGGTGGGCGCGTACCAGCGCACGGCTGCCCGCAGCCGGCGCAGCGCGGAGGCACGCCGGTCCAGCAGCCCCCGCAGATGCGCGAGGTCGTCCGCGGCCGCGTAGGTGAAGGCCTCGGCGACCAGCTTCTCCTTGGTCGAGAAGTGGTACAGCACCAGCGCGTTGCTCACGCCGAGCGCTGAGGCCACGTCGGCGATCCTCACCGCCGCCACGCCCCGCGCCTCGATCTGCTCGATGGCAGCCCGCAGCAATTCCTCCCGCCGCTCGGCCACACTCAACCGCACTCTCGCCACGCGGCCACCCTAATCCGTCGCTCACGGCCGCACGGAAAGGGCCTGGCTCCCTCGGCCACTTCGCATGCCGTGGGCCGAGGGGACCGGGCCTGTGTCAGCGGTACCACCCGAAGCGCTCCGCGATCACCGGCAGGCGGTCGGTCACCAGGGCGTGGGCGGCGGCGCGCGGCGTCGTACCGTCGGCCTCCGCGCGCGTGAGCACCAGGTCGACCAGGGCGCGCATCGAGCGGCGGATGTGCGCGAACGCCTCGTCGGCGTCCGGGCCGATGTCGCCGAACAGGGTCCACCACCACCAGGCGTTCGTGGCGGAGTTGACCACCACGTCCGGCAGCACGGTCACCCCGCGCGCGGCCAGCAGACTCTCCGCCTCGGGCAGGACGGGCATGTTGGCCGCCTCGACGATCCAGCGGGCGGCGATCCGCTGCTGCTCGGCGGTGCCGATCGCGTACGACACCGCCGCGGGCACCAGTACCTCCGCGTCCGCGGACAGCCACGCGTCACCGGGCAGTTCGCGGTCGCCGGGGCGCAGCACCGAGCGGTCGAGCGTGCCGTAGGCGTCCCGCGCGACCAGTAGCGCCTCCACGTCGAGACCCTCCGGGTTGGCGACGGTCCCCTTGATGTCGGCCACGGCCACCACCGTGAGGCCCGCGCGCGCGAGGAAGCGGGCCGTGGCCCCGCCCATCGTGCCCAGGCCCTGCACGGCCACCCGGGTGCCCCGGTACGGCACCGACGCCCGGTCCAGGGCGGCAAGCACCGACTCCGCGACCCCGCAGCCGCCCGCCAGCTCGTCCAGGCCGATGCCGTCCACCTCGACCGCGAAGGCGTCCGCGAGTCGCTCGCGGGCCGCCGCCTCGTCGTCCAGCAGCGGGTACACGGCCTGCACGGAGGAGACCAGGCCCGCCTCCGCCGCCGCACGGTCCACCAGGTCCTGGGTGAGGCCCAGATCCTCGCCGGTGGTCCAGAAGCTCTCGATGTACGGCCGCATGGCCCGCAGGTAGCGCACGAGCAGCCCGTACGCCCCGGGGTCCTGCGGATCGCAGTCGATGCCGCCCTTGGCGCCGCCGAGAGGGACGTAACGGCCCTCGGGGTCGTAGTGCAGGGCCTCCTTCATCGTCATGCCCCGGGCGAGTCCGGTGACCTCCTCCAGGGTGCAGCCGGGCCGCATCCGCAGCCCGCCGCTGGCCACGCCCCGCACCAGCCGGTCCACGACCAGGAAACCCCGGCGGCCGGTGATGTGGTCGGTCCAGACGAGCGACATCAGAGGGGCGGTCATGGGGTCTCCCGGGTGAGGGTTACTGAATCGCAAGTCAGTATTTGGATCCGGTGGACGGCCTGTCAACGTGCGACGGACCCTCAGCGGTGCGTGCAGGAGGCCGGGCTGTGACCCCGGCCACCCCGGCCTGTCTGCGGCGCCGACCATAATGGAGGACCTCAGCGACTCCACCAGGAGGTACCGTGACCGGTTTGCGTTCCCAGAGCTTCGGGCTCGGCATGCTTCAGCCCGAGGCCTTCGGCGCGGAACCGAGCGGTGAGCGCATGGCCCGCATCCGCCGCTCCCCCCACTTCAAGGACGGCGTCTTCCAGAACCCCGGCGGCACCGCCCGCACCCGGCCCTCCGGTTCCACGCTCGACTTCGCCAAGGTGTTCCTGGACAAGGACACCCGGCCGCTGCGCGCCCCCCGTGGCACCGTCCCGGTGCACGCCACCACCCTGGCCGACCTCGCCAAGCCGCCGGTCACGGGGCTGCGGGTGACCTGGATGGGCCACTCCAGCGTGCTCGTGGAGATCGACGGCCACCGCGTCCTGTTCGACCCCGTCTGGGGCGAGCGCTGTTCCCCGTTCCCCTTCGTCGGGCCCAAGCGGCTGCACCCGGTGCCGCTGCCGCTGGCCGCGCTGGGCCCGGTCGACGTGGTGGTCATCTCGCACGACCACTACGACCACCTGGACATGCCCACGATCAAGGCGCTGGCCGGCACGGACACCGTGTTCGCCGTGCCGCTCGGTGTCGGTGCCCATCTCGAGCACTGGGGGGTGTCCGCGGACCGGCTGCGCGAACTCGACTGGCACGAGGCCACCAAGATCGGCGGACTCACCCTCACCGCCACCCCGGCCCGCCACTTCTGCGGCCGCGGCCTGCGCAACACCCAGCACACCCTGTGGGCGTCCTGGACCGTGGCGGGCGAGGAGCACCGCGTCTACCACAGCGGTGACACCGGCTACTTCGAGGGCTTCAAGGACATCGGCGACGCCCACGGCCCGTTCGACGCCACGATGATCCAGATCGGTGCGTACAGCGAGTTCTGGCCCGACATCCACATGACTCCCGAGGAGGGCCTGCGCGCCCACCTCGACCTCCAGGGCGGCGCCCCGCACGGAGTGCTGCTGCCGATCCACTGGGGCACCTTCAACCTGGCCCCGCACCCGTGGGCCGAACCCGGCGAGTGGACCAAGGAGGTCGCCGAGGAGGTCGGTCAGGCGGTGGCGCTGCCCCGACCCGGCGAGCCCTTCGAGCCCGCAGGCAAGCTCCCCGCCGAGCCCTGGTGGCGAGGAGTCTCCGGAACCGTCCGCCGCACCTGGCGCGCGCTCGGGGCGCTGGCCGCCGAGCCCGGCGTGCGCAAGGGGCTCGACCACGGGTGATCGACGGCCCGCGCGTTTCTCCGGATAAAACGTACAATTATTGATGAAGTGTACGTCGTATCCGGAGTGCGGCCATGGCGCGGCGAGACAACCCAGAAAGACGGGGGCGCCTCAGTCGTCCCCGCGTGCTCGCCGCGGCCGTCGACCTGGTCGACCGTGAGGGGCTCGCGGCCCTGACCATGCGCCGTCTCGCCGCCGACCTCGGTGTGGAGCCGATGGCTCTCTACCGGTACACCGCCGGCAAGGAAGCGCTCCTCGACGGCCTCGTGGAGACATTCTTCGCCGAGGTCAACGAGCGGCTGCGGACCTCGGCGCGGCAGGCCGGTGCCGGCTCGGGCGCCGTACCCGAAGAAGCGCCCTGGCGGGCCGAACTGCGCCGGATCGCCCGGGTGTTCGCGTATGTCGTGCACGCCCACCCCGAGATCCTCCCCGTGGTCGCCACCCGCCCGCTCGCCGTGCCCGTGGCTCGCCGCCCGCAGTCCTGGCTCCAGCTCACCGAGCACGTGCTCGCCGTCCTGGCTCGCGCCGGATTCGACGACCCCACCGTGCTCACCGTCCACCGCACCTTCGTGGCCTGGACCCTCGGCTGCCTCCTCGTGGACAAACGCCAGGTGGTGGACGACAGCGAGGAACCCGACCCCATGCTCCGGCTCGGCCTGCACCGGCTGCCCGCCGCCGACTACCCACGGCTGCGCGCCCTCGTCCCGCACTTCGACGAGTACGACGACGAGCGTGAACTGACAGCCGGCCTCGACAGGCTGCTGAGCGGCCTGCCCGAGGTTCCCCTTGACGCCTTCTATCACGGCGGAGCACCCTGAGAATACGACGTACATATATGACGTAAATGTCATCGAACGTCATCCGGCGTTGTTCAACTCACCGATTCAACGTCACCGATCGTCGAAATCCGCACGGTCCTCACACGCGGCACTCGCGCCGCCGGGTGGCCTTGTGGCGCGCCCGACGGCGCCGGAAGAAGCGGTCATGTCCAGCACCTATCAACCCGTCCTGCGCGTGCGCGTCACCGCCCGGGACGCGGACACCCTGCGCGCCCTCCTGCGCGACGCGCACCCCGACGTCGGCGGGAGCCCCCGCCGGGCCGATGACGGCAGGTGCAGCATCGATGCCTACGTCACCGCCGAACAGGCCGAGGCCCTCGAACGCGAGGGCGTGTCGGTCACCACGGTCGAGAACGCCACAGCCAAGGGACTCGCCCGCCAGGCCGAGGTCGGCGCGGGGGACCGGTTCGCCCCCGACGACGCCGTGCCGCACGGGTTGGCCGTCAAGGCGTAGCGCCCGGGAGGAACGCCATGTACCTGAACATCACCGAGGTCGAGTCCGGCGTGACCAGCCTGGCCGCCGCCTTCCCGGCCACGAGCCGGCTCATCGACCTGCCCGAACCCTCGGTCGAGGGCCGCGCCGGTCACGCTCTGCGGATCGGCGCCGCCCCGGCCGGAACACGCGACTGCGCCGTCCTGATCGGCGGCGTCCACGCCCGGGAATGGGGCAGCTGCGAGATCCTGGTCCACTTCGCCGCCGACCTGCTGGAGGCGTACGACGCCGGCACCGGTCTGGTCTACGGAGGGACGAGCTTCACCAGCGAGCAGGTGCACAGAATCCTGGACGAGTTGGAGGTCGTCGTCTTCCCGCTGGTGAACCCGGACGGACGGCTGCACAGCCAGACCGTCGAGCCGCTGTGGCGCAAGAACCGCAACCCGGCGCAGTCGGACGGCGACCCCGACCGCATCGGCGTCGACATCAACCGCAACTACGACTTCCTCTTCGATTTCCACACCGCCTTCGCCCCGGACGCGGCACCGCGCGTCTCCGACGACCCCGGCGACCTCGTCTACCAGGGTCCCCACGCCTTCTCGGAACCCGAGACCCGCAACGTCCGCTGGCTGCTCGACACCTACCCGCGCACCCGCTGGCTCGTAGACGTGCACAGCTACTCCGAGGACATGCTGACGGTCTGGGGCGACGACGAGAACCAGTCCGCCTCCCAGTCCCAGAACTTCCTCAACCCGGCCTTCGACCACCAGCGCGGAGTGCCGGGTGACGCGTACGCGGAGTACCTCCCGAAGTCCGACGCCGACGACGCCGTGGTGCTCGCCGAACAGTTCTGCACGGCACTGAACGGCGTACGCGGCCGTGTCTACACCCCGATGTCCGCCTTCCACCTCTACCCGACCTGTGGAACCAGCGACGACTACGCCTACTCCCGGCACCGTGCCGACGAGCACAAGGGCAAGATCCTCGGCTTCACCGTCGAGTGGGGCGACGAACCCGGCGGCTTCCACCCGCCCTGGCAGGAGATGGAGCGGATCATCCTGGACGTCGACGCCGGGCTGGTCCAGTTCTGCGTCACGGCACTCGACTGACACCCCCCAGACAGGACTTGAGTCAAGGCCATGACTGATACTCTCCGTGACAATTTCTCGGGGCGGGCGGAGGGTCTCCGGAGTGCTTCGGTGGGGATCTCGAGCCTCACGCCGGGGCCGAGGCGAAGCGGAGAAGGCTCCGGCGCTCGGATCGCCCCCTCGCCCCCATGACCGCATTTGAGCAGGTAGTTTCGATCTCTTTCGGGTCGGATCGAAGGGCATGGCACGGTTATCGGTCTGTCGTACGAAGCCTCATACCAGAGCGGGACCCTCTCCGGGTGACTTTGTCAACTGCCCACCGCACGTGATGCTCAGGCGACTACTGTGAGTGTCCGGATGGCAGCCCGACGGACCAGTACGAGGACGCAGATGTCTCACCTCCGTGCACCGGCCGCCCGTGCCGACCGCCGTGAGGGCGGCCGACACGGACGACCGGTCGCCCGACCCGCTCCCGCACTGCCCGAGACGCACATAAGGCCTCAGCTCATGCGGCTCGCCGTGCTGCCGCCCGTCGCGGTCGCGCTCAGCGCCAGTGCGGCGGTCCTGTTCAGCATCCGCTCCACCGGCGCACGCCCCGCGCCCACCCTGTGGGCCGTGCTCGCCGGAGCGGTCGCGGTGACCGTCGCGGGCATCATGATCGCCGCCGTCGCCGCGGACCGGGCCGCCCGCTCGGTCAGCGACCGTGTCGGCGCCCTGCGCCGCAGCGCCGCGCGCGGCGAGGCCGATCTGCGTGCCCTCGTCGAGGCGCTGCGCCACGGCGAGACCCCGCCGCAGCGGGGGCCGCGTCACCGGCCGCCGCAGGACGCCGACGACTTCGAGCTGCTCGCCGCCGACCTGGCACACGCGTACGACGGCGCCGTCACCGCCGTCGTGCAGGCCAGCCAGCTCTCCAGCCAGGCGGGCAGCGAGCAGAAGCTCGAGGTCTTCGTCAACCTCGCGCGGCGGCTGCAGTCCCTGGTGCACCGGGAGATCTCGATCCTCGACGACCTGGAACACGAGATCGAGGACCCCGCGCTCCTCAAGGGCCTGTTCCACGTCGACCACCTGGCCACCCGGATCCGGCGGCACGCCGAGAACCTCGCCGTGCTCGGTGGTGCCGTCTCCCGCCGACAGTGGAGCAACCCGGTGAGCATGACCGAGGTGCTGCGCTCCGCCATCGCCGAGGTCGAGCAGTACTCCCGGGTCAAGCTGGTGCCGCCCATCGACGGCGAACTGCGCGGCCACGCCGTCGCCGACGTCATCCACCTGCTCGCCGAACTCGTCGAGAACGCCACGGTGTTCTCCGCCCCGCACACCCAGGTGCTGCTCCGCGCCAACCTGGTCACCTCCGGGCTCGCCGTGGAGGTCGAGGACCGCGGGCTCGGCATGCCGGTCGGCGAACAGAACAAGATGAACGCCCTGCTCGCCGACCCCGACCAGGTCAATGTCGCGAGCCTGCTGGCCGACGGCCGGATCGGCCTCTACGTCGTCTCCCAGCTCGCCCGGCGCCACGGCATCGGCGTGCGCCTGCAGACCAACATCTACGGCGGTGTGCAGGCCGTACTCGTGGTCCCGCAGGCGTTGTTGGGCACGACGCGGGGTGTACCCGGGGCTGCACCTCAGCCCCGGGACCCGGTGGGGAGCCCCCAGGCGCCGCAGCAGGGGCGCGCCGCACCCGTGGAGCACCGGTCGGGAGCCGTGGCAGGGGCGGGCCCGATGGGCGCGCCCGGCACGAGTGGCCCGGGCAGCGCGCGAGCCGGAGGGCAGGTCGGGACCGGACCGGACCCGGCGGCCGGACGGCGGCGGCACACGCCGTACGGATCCGGACACAGCGGCACTCCCGAAAGCGGAGGCATGCACAACGGGAGCGCCCAGAACGGGGGTTCGCCCGGCGAGGGCTCACCACCCCCGCTGCCCGTGCGTGGCGCCCATGAGCCGCGGCCCCACATCGCCGAAGCCGCGCCCGGCATCAACGCCGAGGACCGGTCGGTGCTCGAGGCCCACACGGGCACCGTGCCCGCTCCACGCACCGGTGCGGTCCGCGGCACCATGGGCAAGCCCCAACTGCCCCGCCGGCGCGCCCAGGAGCACATCGTTCCGCAACTGCGCGGCGGCCCGGTTCCCCGCCAGGACGGCGACGTCGTCCCGGGCCACGACCCCGGTCTGATGGCGGCCTTCCAGCGGGGGATCGGACTCGCCGAGGCACAGCAGAACAGGGAGTCTGCACATGGGGATTCACCCCGTGCGGAGCCCGCACCCGGGGTGTCCGGACACCTGGACGCGGGCCCGGCCCACGCGGCACCGGCCGCGGTGTCGCCCCATGTGCGCCCCGCACACGTCGACGCAAGCCCACTGGGCGCCAACCCCATGGCTGCCCACCCCATGGACGCGGCCAACCCTCTGGCCCAGACGCCCATATCCCACATGCACACGCACGCGCCCGTATCCGAGGGCACCGGCCGGTCCGACGGGAGCGCACCGGCCGGATGACCACCCTCGCCAGTCCCGCACCACCCCCCACCCCCAGCGCTCCCGCTGACCTTCGTACCCCAAGGAGTCGATCCACCATGGCGAGCGACGCGCCGACCGCCCAGGCATCCGACCTCGACTGGCTGCTGAGCGGCCTAGTGCAGCGCGTACCGCACACCAACAGCGCGGTGCTCCTGTCGTGCGACGGACTGGTGAAGTCCGTGCACGGCCTAGACCCGGACAGTGCCGACCACATGGCGGCCCTGGCCTCCGGCCTCTACTCCCTCGGCCGCAGCGCGGGGGTCCGGTTCGGCGACGGCGGCGACGTCCGCCAGGTCGTCGTCGAACTCGACTCGACGCTGCTGTTCGTCACCACCGCCGGGTCCGGCACCTGCCTCGCCGTGCTCGCCGGCCGCGAGGCCGACGCCGCCGTGCTCGGCTACGAGATGGCGATGCTGGTCAAGAGCGTCCGCCCGTACCTGGTGACAGCACCCCGGCAGCACGCCGTCGAATCCACGGCGACGAGGCCTTGAACGTGGCCGCAGCCGGCGACGGACCCTGGCTCGACGACGCGGCCGGGCGGCTGGTGCGCCCGTTCACGGTCAGCAACGGCCGCACCGAGCCCAGCATCGCCCTCGACCTGATGTCGCAGGTGATGGCCACCGGTGTCACCCCGCTCGGCTACCTCGGCCCCGAGCACGCCCAGGCGCTCGACCTGTGCCGCGCGCCCGTCTCGGTGGCCGAGGTGGCCGCGCATCTGAAACTGCCCGCCGTGGTCACCAAGGTGCTCCTCTCGGACCTCGTCGACTGCGGGGCGCTGACCACCAAGCCCCCCGCTTTCCACCACAACCCCACTGACCGGTCTCTGCTGGAGGCAGTGCTCGATGGACTACGACGACAGCTCTGACCCGTTTCCGACCGCCCTCAAGATCCTGGTGGCGGGCGGGTTCGGGGTCGGCAAGACCACCTTCGTGGGAGCGGTCAGCGAGATCGCCCCGCTCAGCACCGAGGAGCTGCTCACCACCGTCAGCGCCGCCACGGACAACCTCGACGGCATCGAGAACAAGGTCGAGACGACGGTCGCCATGGACTTCGGCCGGATCACCCTCGATCCGGAGCACGTCCTGTACCTGTTCGGCACGCCGGGGCAGGAGCGGTTCTGGTTCATGTGGGACGAGCTGTCGGAAGGGGCGCTCGGCGCGGTCATCCTCGCCGACACACGCCGTCTGGAGGAGTGCTTCGCGGCCGTGGACTTCTTCGAGGAACGCGGCCTCGCCTTCATCGTCGCCATCAACGAGTTCGACGGCGGCTACCGCTACGACCCGGAGGAGGTGCGCGTGGCCCTCGATCTCGACCCGGAGATCCCTGTCGTCTGCTGCGACGCCCGCATCTCCAGCTCCGGTGTGCAAACCCTGCTCACCCTCGTACGCCACCTCATCGCCCACGCCCCGGCGCATGCGCCGAGCCACGGCGCCCACATGTGATCCAGCCATACCGTCCACGGAGCCGCCCCATGAGACACGCCCACAGCGCCGGAGCCCGGCCATGAGCTACGAGCCGCCCCGGCCGGTCCGGGGTCTGCTGCTCACCCCCGAGGACAGGGAGGCGCCCGCCCGCATCTCCCGACTGCGCCGACTCGGCCTGGGGGAGCGACCCGAACCCGCTCTCGACGCCTTCGCGCACCATCTCGCCCAGCTCACCGGCGCGCCGTACGCCATGGTCAACTTCGTCGGCGAGGACCACCAGTACTTCGCGGGTCTGCGCACGCCGGTGGCCGCGCCGGTGGTCCGGGAGGACGGCAGCAGGCCCGAGGTCGGCCGTGTCCTGCCGCGCGACCACGGCTTCTGCCCGCATGTGGTGGTCCGTCGCAAGGCCCTGGTGCTGGAGGACGTCTGCGACTATCCACGCTTCGCCGGCAACCCGGTCGTGGACGAGTACGGCATCCGCTCCTACCTCGGCGCCCCGCTCATCGACAGCTCCGGCATGGCGCTCGGCACCGTGTGCGCCTTCGACATCGCACCCCGGGCCTGGGGGAGAGCCGGGCTGGAGACCATCAAGGCGCTGGCCGCCGAACTCGTCGTACGCATCGAACGGGCCGCGGACGACGGGCTGACGATCTGAGGTGCCCGCGGGAATGGACACGACCGTGGGGATCCGGGAGGCGTGAAGGAAAGCTGAGGCGGCGGTTAAGAAAAGCTCGATGGACCCAGGCCCGTGCATACGGCAGATTGCAGGGTGATTCCACCCCTCTGACCCGGTGCGGGCTCCTTCGGCATGCCCGCGGCCGGGACCTCACCCACAGGAGTCGTAGCGTTGAAGGCGCTGGTCAAGCAGAAGGCGGAGCCCGGGCTCTGGCTCGCGGACGTACCCGAGCCCGAAATCGGTCCCGGGGACGTACTGATCAAGGTCATGCGGACCGGTATCTGCGGCACCGACCTGCACATCCGGGCCTGGGACGGCTGGGCGCAGCAGGCCATCAGTACTCCGCTCGTGCTCGGACACGAGTTCGTCGGGCAGGTCGTCGAGACCGGCCGCGACGTCACGGACATCCGGGTGGGCGACCGGGTCAGCGGCGAGGGCCACCTGGTGTGCGGCAAGTGCCGCAACTGTCTGGCCGGCCGCCGCCACCTGTGCCGGGCCACCATCGGCCTCGGTGTCGGCCGGGACGGCGCGTTCGCCGAGTACGTCGCGCTGCCCGCGTCCAACGTCTGGGTGCACCGCGTCCCCGTCGACCTCGACGTCGCCGCGATCTTCGACCCGTTCGGCAACGCCGTGCACACCGCGCTGTCCTTCCCGCTGGTCGGCGAGGACGTCCTGATCACGGGCGCCGGGCCGATCGGCCTCATGGCGGCGGCGGTGGCCCGCCACGCCGGTGCCCGCAACGTCGTCATCACCGACGTCAGCGAGGAGCGCCTGGAGCTCGCCCGCAAGATCGGCGCGAGCCTCGCCCTGAACGTCTCCCGGACCTCGATCGCCGACGGGCAGCGGGAGCTCGGCCTGCGCGAGGGCTTCGACATCGGCCTGGAGATGTCCGGCCGCCCCGAGGCCATGCGGGACATGATCGCCAACATGACGCACGGCGGCCGGATCGCCATGCTCGGCCTGCCCGCCGAGGAGTTCGCGGTCGACTGGTCCCGGATCGTCACCTCGATGATCACCATCAAGGGCATCTACGGCCGGGAGATGTTCGAGACCTGGTACGCGATGTCGGTCCTGCTGGAGGGCGGCCTGGACCTCGCCCCGGTGATCACCGGCCGGTACGGCTACCGCGACTTCGAGGCGGCCTTCGCCGACGCGGCCAGCGGCACCGGCGGCAAGATCATCCTGGACTGGACTGTCTGATTTCTGGCTCGGTTCGCCTCCGGGGCGCTCGGTGCCGGTGTCGAGAGCCCGACCGTGCTCAGCCCTTCGGGCCTCCGCGCGCTCGATCTCTCGACACCGGCGCGCCCCTTCGGCTCACTCGCCCCTGCACTTGATGGAGTCTTTGATGTTCAACTCTGTTCGTGACGACCTGCGAGCCACGCTCGACGAGATCCGTGCCGCCGGCCTGCACAAGCCCGAGCGGGTCATCGACAGCCCGCAGTCCGCGACGGTCAACGTCAGCGCCGGCGGCCGCCCCGGCGAGGTCCTCAACTTCTGCGCCAACAACTACCTCGGCCTCGCCGACCACCCCGAGGTGATCGGCGCCGCCCACCAGGCCCTGGACCGCTGGGGCTACGGCATGGCCTCCGTGCGCTTCATCTGCGGCACCCAGGAGGTGCACAAGGAGCTGGAGGCGCGCCTGTCCGCGTTCCTCGGCCAGGAGGACACGATCCTGTACTCCTCCTGTTTCGACGCCAACGGCGGTGTCTTCGAGACCCTGCTCGGCGAGGAGGACGCGGTGATCTCCGACGCCCTCAACCACGCCTCCATCATCGACGGCATCCGCCTGTCCAAGGCCCGCCGCTTCCGCTACGCCAACCGCGACCTCGCGGACCTGGAGGCCAAGCTCAAGGAGGCGACCGAGGGCGGCGCGCGGCGCAAGCTGATCGTCACCGACGGCGTCTTCTCCATGGACGGCTACGTGGCCCCCCTCGGCGAGATCTGCGACCTCGCCGACCGCTACGACGCCATGGTCATGGTCGACGACTCGCACGCCGTCGGCTTCGTCGGCCCCAGCGGCCGCGGCACCCCCGAGCTGCACGGCGTCATGGACCGCGTCGACATCATCACCGGCACCCTCGGCAAGGCGCTCGGCGGCGCCTCCGGCGGCTATGTCGCCGCGCGGGCCGAGATCGTCGCCCTGCTGCGCCAGCGCTCCCGCCCGTACCTGTTCTCCAACACCCTGGCCCCGGTGATCGCCGCCGCCTCCCTGAAGGTGCTCGACCTGCTGGAGTCGGCCGACGACCTGCGTGTCCGGCTCACCGAGAACACCGCGCTGTTCCGCCGCCGGATGACCGAGGAGGGCTTCGACATCCTCCCCGGCGACCACGCCATCGCCCCGGTCATGATCGGCGACGCGGCCGAGGCGGCCCGCATGGCGGAACTGCTGCTGGAGCGGGGCGTGTACGTAATCGGCTTCTCCTACCCGGTCGTCCCGCAGGGCCAGGCCCGCATCCGCGTGCAGCTGTCCGCCGCGCACTCCACCGAGGACGTCGACCGGGCCGTGGACGCCTTCGTCGCCGCCCGCGCGGAGCTGGCGGCCTGACCAGTGCGGACACCCTGAGATAATTGATCCCATGATCGAAGCCCGGCGGCTCCACATCCTCCGTGCGGTGGCCGACCACCGCACGGTCACGGCGGCAGCCGCCGCGCTCTATCTCACCCCCTCCGCCGTCTCCCAGCAGCTGGCGGCCCTGGAGCAGGAGACCGGGCACCGCCTGGTCGAGCGCAGCGCCAAGGGCGTGCGGCTCACTCCGGCCGGCGAGATCCTGCTCGGCCACACCAACGCGGTCCTGGCCCAGCTGGAGCGGGCCGAGGCCGAGCTGGCGGCCTATGGCTCGGGGGAGGCCGGCACGGTCACCGTGGCCGCCTTCGCGACCGGCATCGCCCAGGTGGTGGCGCCCGCGGTGGCCCGCCTCGCGGCCGCCGCGCCCGGCATACGCATCCGCGTCCAGGACGCCGAGGGCGACGCCAGTCTGCCCATGGTCCTGGACCGGCAGGTGGACGTCGCGGTCGCCGTCGAGTACCGCGGGGCCCCGCCCGCCGACGATCCCCGGCTCACCCACGTGCCCCTGTACGCCGAGCCCTTCGACGCGGTCGTCCCGGTCGGCCACCGCCTCGCGGACGCCCCCGAGGTTCCGCTGGCGGAGCTGGCCAAGGACCCGTGGATCGGCCCGTACCCCGGCAACCCCTGCCACGACGTGGTCGTCCTCGCCTGCGAGAGCGCCGGGTTCCAGCCCCGTCTCGAACACTCCTCCGACGACTTCCGTGCCGTCGTCGCCCTGGCCTCGGCCGACGCGGGCGTGGCCCTCGTGCCGCGCTCGGCCCTGCGCGGCATGGACCTCACAGGTGTGGTCGTCCGCCCCGTCGACGGCGTGGCCCCGACCCGCCGGGTCTTCGCGGCCGTACGGCGAGGAGCCGAGGGGCACCCCTTGATCCGCCAGGTGCTGGCGGCACTGGGGGAGGCGGCGCAGGCGTGAGCCTTCCGTAACACGTACGTCTCATATCCGGGATAGCGTCCCGGATATGAGAAGCGAAGGTCCCGACCCCGTGGACGCCCGGATCGGTGCCCGGCTCGCCGAACTCCGGGCTCGCCACGGCTGGTCCCTGGGAGAGCTGGCCGAGCGCAGCGGAGTGAGCAGGTCGACCCTGTCCCGGGCCGAGCGCGCCGAGATCAGTGCCACCGCGGCCGTCCTCAACCGCCTCTGCCACGTCTACGGACGCACCATGTCCCAGCTGCTCAGCGAGGTCGAGGCGGAGCCGGCCCCGCTGGTACGGGTGGCCGAGCAGCAGGTGTGGCAGGACCGCGCCTCCGGTTTCGTCCGCCGGTCCGTGTCCCCGCCGCACGCCGGCCTGCGCGGCGAACTGGTCGAGGGCCGGCTCGCCCCGGGCGCCGACATCGCGTACGACCGCCCGCCGGTGTCCGGCCTGGAACAGCATTTGTGGGTCCTGGAGGGTGAGTTGGAGGTGACCGTCGGCGACACCGGCCACCGTCTCGACGCGGGCGACTGCCTGCGGATGAGGGTCTTCGGGCCGACGAGGTTCCGCTGCGCCGGGCCGGAAGAGGCTCGTTATGCGCTGGCGGTGGTGCGGCCGTGAGGGTGCTGCGCTGGAACGAGGCCCAAGTGCGTCACAGGAGCGAGGAGTTGGCCGGACTGCTGGCCGACGCCGTGGCCGGGGGCGCCTCGGTCGGCTTCCTCGCGCCGCTCGGGCGGGCGGCGGCCGTCGCCTGGTGGCGGGAGCGGGCCGACGTGGTGGGGAGCGGGCGGCTGGCGGTGTGGGTGGCCGTGGACGACACGGACCGTGTCGCGGGCACGGTGAGCCTGGCCCTGCCCGACAAGCCCAACAGCCGCCACCGCGCCGAACTCGTGAAGCTGATGGTGCACCGGTCCGCGCGTGGGCAGGGCCTCGGCCGCAGACTCCTCACCACCGCCGAGGATGCGGCCGCAGCCACCGGCATCACCCTCCTCCACCTGGACACCGAGACCGGCAGCCCCGCCGAACACCTCTACCGCTCGGCCGGCTGGACCGAGGCCGGCACCCTCCCCGACTACGCGGCGAACCCGGCCGGCGAACTGCGCCCGACGACCCTCTACTACAAGCGGGTCGGTCCGCCGACCGGGTGACTGTCAGTGGCAGGGACTACCGTGCGTGGCATGCCGGATGCTGAAGACGTACGCCGTATCGCCCTGTCCCTGCCGGACACCACGGAGAAGATCGCCTGGAGCATGCCCACGTTCCGGGTGGCCGGGAAGATGTTCGCCACGCTGCCCGAGGACGAGACGTCCATCGCCGTGCGCTGTCCCAAGGAGGAGCGCGACGAGCTGGTCATGGCCGAACCGGGGAAGTTCTGGATCGCCGACCACGAGGCGCAGTTCGCCTGGGTGAGAGCCAGACTCGCCGCGCTGGAGGGCGAGGACGAGCTGCGCGACATCCTCGCCGACTCCTGGCGGCAGGCCGCCCCGCCCCGACTCCTCGAGGTCCACCCGGAGTTGGGTCTGCCCGGCGGCAGCTGAAAATCCCTCGGCGGAGGTGGGGGGAGGCGTGGCATGATCCCGCGCGGCGGGGATGCCCCGGGGCAGGGAGGGGAGCGTACGAGTGACCGGTACGGACGCACGGCGTGACATCGTGGGCATCGTCTCCCGGGTTCGGCGCAAGGCCGGTGCCGAGCCTCCGGCCGTCTGGTCGCGGGACTTCGCGCTGTTCTTCGTCGCCCGTGCCGTCGCCCGCCTCGGCGACACCATGCTGCCTGTGGCGCTCGCCGCCGGTCTGCTGGAGCACGGGTACGGCGCGGGCGCGGTCGGCCTCGCCATGGCCTCCTCCGTCGCCGCCTTCGCCGGACTCGTCGTACTCGGCGGGGTCATCGCCGACCGGTTCAGCACCCGCAGGCTGATGATCGGCGCAGACCTGGTCCGGCTCGTCACCCAGTCCTTCGCCGCCGGTCTCTTCTTCACCGGGCACGTGGTCCTGTGGCAGATCTGCGCCATCGGTGTCGTCAACGGCGTGGCCGCGGCCGTTTTCCAGCCGGGGGTGGCCAGCACGGTGCCCCGTCTCGCCCCCGACATCCAGGGGGCGAACGGCGCGATCCGGATCGCCGAGTCGTCGGCACAGCTCGCAGGCCCGGCCGTCGCCGGCCTCCTGGTCGGCTTCGTCTCGCCGGGCGGCCTGTTCGCCGTGCACGCCACCACCTACGCCATCAGCGCCCTGTGCCTGCTCCTCCTCCGGCTGCCGCCGCTCCCCGCGGCCGCCCGCACCGCCGGCCCCGGCCTGCGCGCCTTCCGGGCCGACCTGGTCGAGGGCTGGCGGGAGTTCCGGTCGCGGACCTGGCTCTGGGGCGTGATCGCCGTGTGGTGCGTGTACATGATCGCTGTCTGGGGGCCGACGGTCCCGCTCGTCGCCACCGAGGTCGTCCAGCACCACGGTCCCCGCGCCTACGGCCTGGTCAACTCGGCCCTCGGCGCCGGCACCGTGATCGGCGGCCTGCTCGCCCTCAGACTGCGCCCCCGCCGCATGCTGCGAGCCGGTGCGCTCGCCCTGTTCGCCTTCTTCGGCTTCCCGGCGACCGTCGGCGCCGGCCTCGGAGTGCCTGCCATGGCGGCCGGGGCGGCGGTGGCCGGGGCCGGGATGTCGTTCTGGGGGGTGATGTGGTCGACCAGCGTGCAGACCCAGGTCCCGTCCGACGTCCTCAACCGCATCCACGCCTACGACGTGGCCGGCTCCCTGGCGATGATGCCCGTGGGCCAGGCCCTCGCGGGCCCGGCGGCCGCAGCCCTCGGCGCCGACCACGTCCTGCTGGTCTCCGCCACGATGAGCGTGGTGGTGGCCGCGGCCCTGCTCTCGGTCCCCGCGATACGGGGGCTGGTGCGAGCGGAGGCGCGGACACCGGCGCCCTGAGCAGGCACCGCGGTCGGTCTCGTGTGGGCTGCCGCGGGGTGTTCTGGGTGGGGTGCGTTGGTCGGCTTCGCGTGGCCGCCGTCCGCGCCCTGAGCCGGTGCTGCGGCTGGTCTCGTGTGGGCTGCCGCGGGGTGTT
>NZ_JBITSQ010000003.1:0-429400 GCF_044541035.1 Streptomyces sp. NPDC085866 | reverse complement strand
TTCTGGGTGGGGTGCGTTGGTCGGTTTCGCGTGGCCGCCGTCCGCGCCCTGAGCCGGTGCTGCGGCTGGTCTCGTGTGGGCTGCCGCGGGTGTTCTGGGTGGGGTGCGTTGGTCGGTTTCGCGTGGCCGCCGTCCGCGCCCTGAGCCGGTGCTGCGGCTGGTCTCGTGTGGGCTGCTGCGGGTGTTCTTGGCGGGGTGCGTTGGTCGGGTTCGCGTGGCCCGCGTGCTGGGCAGGCACCGCGGTCGGTCTGGTGTGGGCTGCTGCGGGGTGTTCTGGGGGGTGCGTTGGTCGGCTTCGGGCGGCTGTCGTGCGCGTACTGAGCCGGTGCCGCGGTCGGGCTCGCACAGACTCCCGCCCGCGCTCCGACGCCGGTGCCGGTCTCACGCGCGCACGGACGCCTGCCCCGCCCCCACGAACGCCCCGATCCGCTCCCGCAGACTCCGCGCGTCGAGCCCGTGCGCGGCGACGTGCTCCGCGATCGTGCCGTACCGCCGCAGCTCACGGCGTCCCACGCCGAGGCCGAGCACCCGGTGCGGTGCATCCGCCAGCGCCTCGTTCACTGCTGCCGTCGACGTTCCCGCGAGGTACGGCTCGACGAGGACGACGTCCGTGCCCGCGGACTCCGTGGCCCGGCGCAGCCCGGCCGCGTCGAAGGGCCGTACCGTCGTCGCGTACAGCACGGTCATGTCCAGGCCCTCCGTGGCGGCGAGCACCGCGTCCAGCATGGGCCCGACCGCGACGACCACCCCGGCGCGCCCCTCGCGGACCGTCAGGAAGTGCTGCCCGTCGACCCCCAGCCCCTGCCGGTTGGCCTGGACGGAGAGCCGGACGTACACCTTGTCGTCCCCCGCGGCGACCGCGCGCCGCAGCAGCGTCTCGGCCTCGTCGGGGTGTCCGGGCACGTGCACGGTCCAGCCGTCCAGGGTGTCGAGCAGTGCCACGTCGCCGGGCGCCATGTGGGTGTAGCCGCCGGCCGGCCAGTCGAAGGAGGCCGCGACGCTCACCAGCACCGCTCCGGTGTCCTGGTGTCCGAGGTCCAGCTTGACCTGCTCGAAGGGCCGCTCCACGAGAAAGCTGGCGAAGGTGTGCACGACCGGCCTGAGCCCGGTGAGCGCGAGACCGGCGGCGGCCCCGACCAGCAGCTGCTCGCGGATGCCGACGTTGATCACCCGGTCCGGATGTCGGCGCAGGGCCTCGGCGAAGCCGTCCTTGCCGATCTCGGCGAGGACGACCGCGACCCGCGGATCCTCGTCCAGCAGCCTGGAGACGACGGGGGCGAAACGGTCACGCATGGTGTCCATGAGGGCTGGACCCTTTCCACTGGGTTCTGAAGGGACGGGCGGGAGGGAGGGGAGGGATCAGGCGTTCTTCGGCTCTACGCGGGCGACGACCACATGCGGGCGCCCCGGGTGCGGCGCGGTGAACGCGGCGTACAGGGCCTCGTGGTTCCGCCCGTCGACGGTCACCGCGGACCAGCCCGCTGCCTCGAACCGGGCGGCGATCCCGCCGGGCCGGGCATGGCTGGCGGAGGAGTTGTCGATCACGACGGTGTGCAGCCGTTCGAGCCCGGCGGGCCCGGCGAAGGCGATCGCTTCGTGATTGCTGCCCTCGTCCAGCTCGGCGTCCCCGATCAGCACCCAGACGCCCGGCTCGCGCAACCCCTGCGCGCGCAGCCCCAGCGCGCTGCCCACGGCGATCGGCAGCCCGTGACCCAGCGACCCGCTGCCGATCTCGGCCCCCGGCACCAGCACCCGGTCGGGGTGATGCCCGAGCGGGGAGTCGTACGACCCGAACCCCGGCAGCCACTCGACGGGCACGAAGCCTTTCGCCGCCAGCACCGCGTAGTACGCCATCGGCCCGTGCCCCTTGCTCAGCAGGAACCGGTCCCGGGCGGGATCCTCGCGCCGTTCCGGCGTGACCCGGAGCACCCGGTCGTACAGCACCCACAGCGCGTCGAGCGTGGAGGTGGCCGCCGGGCCGTGCTTCTCGTCGCCCGTCATGAGCGCCATGAGCCCGGGCAGGTCGTCGTAGCCGTAGGTGCGGGTGTCGCCCGCTGCGATCTTCATGTCGAAGATCGTGCAACCTCAACCAAACTTCAGGTCAACCGGAAAGAGTGCGCGACCACCGACCCGAGTGCGGTATTGTTTCCCTGCGCGTTTCGACCGGGGAAACCCCAGGTCAAACGGGCATCGGGACGTGGCGCAGCTTGGTAGCGCACTTGACTGGGGGTCAAGGGGTCGCAGGTTCAAATCCTGTCGTCCCGACTGGAGACAGTCGCAGGTCAGGGCCGGTTTCGGAGGCATCCGAAACCGGCCCTTGATCATTCTTGGGGACCAGTTGGGGACCGACGTCCTTGACCGCGGTCACGGGTCACAACGATGGGGCTCGGCAGCGAGCGTGGTGCGCGCAGCACCCTCGTCGTAGGCCGCGCCCAGTAGGCGCACCAGGGGCAGCCCGAGCAGGCGCGCCTTGGTGTCCCACAGCGCGATGTCCACGGCGGAGATCGCCTGGGCCGCGATCCCCGGCAGGCCGGCATTGCGCACCGCGCGCTGCATGGCCTCGTTGGCGCGTGGCACGTCGAGGGCGGACAGGCCGGTGACGACGCCGGCGAGCAGGTCGTCGACGAGCTTCGCGGCGGCCGCCGGGGCGTAGGTGCAGCCGAGGCCGGTGACCTCGCCGCAGCGGACGGTGGCCAGGACAAGTGTGGAGCTGTCCCAGGCCAGGGGGCGTCCGCCTCGGGCGCGTCGGTGGGCACGGTGTGGACGGCGCTCTCCACCCGCTCGACGATCGGCAGGTCGCTCACCGCCGCCCCGCTTCGTGCCGGTGCGGCAGGAACTCCTGCATCTTGGCCTTGAAGCCCTGCCGGACCATCCCCGCCCGGTCGCTGTCGCCCTTGAGGACGGCGGAGGCCGCGGCCTCGATCTGGTCGAGGGTGGCGTGCGGCGGGATCGGCGGCACGGCGGGATCGGTCACGAAGTCGAGCACGCACGGCCGGTCGGCGGCGAGCGCGGCCTCCCAGGCACCGGTCACCCCGCCCGGCTCGTCGATCCGCATGCCGGTCAGGCCCAGCGAGCGGGCGAAGTCGGCGTACCGGACATCCGGGAGGGACTGCGAGGGCAGGAACTGCGGGGCGCCCTCCATCGCGCGCATCTCCCAGGTCACCTGGTTCAGGTCCCGGTTGTTGAAGACGGCGACGACCAGCCGCGGATCCTCCCAGTCCTGCCAGTACTTGGCTACGGTGATGAGCTCGGCCATGCCGTTCATCTGCATCGCCCCGTCGCCGACCAGGGCGATCGCCGGCCGGTTCCCGTGCGCGAACTTGGCGCCGATGGCGTACGGCACCCCCGGCCCCATGGTGGCCAGCGTCCCGGACAGCGAGCCCCGCATCGCCCCGCGCAGCTTCAGGTGCCGGGCATACCAGTTGGCGGCCGAACCCGAGTCGGAGGACAGGATCACGTCGTCCGGCAGCAGCCCGTTCAGGGCGTGGACGACGTACTCCGGGTTGATCGGATCGGCCTCGACGGCGGCCCGCCGCTCCATCACCTCCCACCAGCCCTTGACGTTGTTCTCGATCTTCGTCCGCCAGGAGGTGTCCTCCATCTGTTCCAGCAGCGGCAGGAGCCGGCGCAGCGTCCGCGCGGCGTCGCCGACCAGGTTGACCTCGAAGGGGTAGCGCAGCCCGACCATGTGGGGGTCGATGTCGATCTGCACGGCCCGTGCCTTGCCGAACTCCGGCAGGAACTGCGTGTAGGGGAAGGACGAGCCGATGACGAGCAGCGTGTCGCACTCCCGCATCAGCTCGTACGACGGCCGGGTGCCGAGCAGCCCGATCGCCCCGGTGACGTACGGAAGCTCGTCGTCGAGTGCGTCCTTGCCGAGCAGCGCCTTGGCGACCCCGGCGCCGAGCCGGTCGGCGACCTCCGTCACCTCCGCCCGGGCGCCGCGCGCGCCCTGACCGATCAGGATCGCGGTCTTGCCGGCGGAGTTGAGGACATCGGCGGCCCGCTGGAGGTCGTCGTCGTCCGGTACCGGCGAGTAGTGCGGCATGCCGAGACTGGACGGCACCATCTTGAAGGCGTGCCCGGGCGCCGAGTAGTCCAGTTCCTGCACGTCGGCCGGGATGATCACGGCGGTCGGCGACCGCCGGGCCATGGCGGTGCGCAGCGCCCGGTCGAGCACGTTCGGGAGCTGCTCGGGGACGGTGACCATCTCGCAGAAGTCCGAGGCGACGTCCTTGTAGAGGCTCAGCAGGTCGACCTCCTGCTGGTACGAGCCGCCCATGGCGCTGCGGTTGGTCTGGCCGACGATCGCGACCACGGGCACGTGGTCGAGCTTGGCGTCGTACAGGCCGTTGAGGAG
The DNA here is from genome assembly GCF_044541035.1 of Streptomyces sp. NPDC085866. NCBI lineage: Bacteria > Bacillati > Actinomycetota > Actinomycetes > Kitasatosporales > Streptomycetaceae > Streptomyces > Streptomyces sp. NPDC085866. Next base: position 425,040 of record NZ_JBITSQ010000003.1, on the reverse strand, counting down.
ATGGATGGCGCCGGGCCCGGAGGTCGCGGCGCAGACCCCGACCCGGCCGGAGAACTTGGCGTAGCCGACGGCCTCGAACGCGGACATCTCCTCATGGCGGGACTGGATGAACCTGGGCTTGTTCTCGGCCCGCCCCCAAGCCGCGAGCAGGCCGTTGATGCCGTCGCCCGGGTAGGCGAAGACGTGCTCCACGTCCCACTCGCGCAGCCGCTGGAGGATGTAGTCGGAGACCTTCGTCGACATGGTGGAAAACCTTTCCTGGACTGGGGTACGCGTCATGCGCGGCGCAGATGTCGTACGGCTGCCAGGGCGGCCGTGACCGTGAGCGTGCCGGCGGTCGCGGTGGCGGCCCAGCGCGCCGAGCGGGAGGGGGCGGCGGGTCGCCGGGCCAGGCGTTCGGGACGGTCGCTCGGCAGCGGGCCGTCCAGGCCGAGGGCCAGCGCCTCCGCGAGGTGCAGGGCCCGGCGTCCGGTGGCGCCCTGTTCGAACTGGGTGCGGCAGCTGAAGCCGTCGGCCAGCAGCAGACTGCTCGGAGCGGCGTCGCGGACCGCCGGCAGCACGCCCGATTCGCCGATCTTCATGGACATTTCGTGGTGGCCGCGTTCGAAGCCGAAGTTGCCGGCCAGGCCGCAGCAGCCCTCGTCGAGGACGTCGACGTCGATGCGGGCGCGGTCCATGAGCGCGCGGTCGGCGTCGAACTTCATGATCGCGTGCTGGTGGCAGTGCGTCTGTACGGTCGCCTGCCGGGCCGGTGCGGGTGGCCGCCAGCCGTCCGGTGCGTGGTGGACGAGCTGTTCGGCGAGGGTCCCCTGTCTGCCGCGCCAGCCGCCGTACGTCCTCGTCGTCGGGCAGCAGTTCGGGCGCGTCGGACCGGAAGACGGCGGTACAGGACGGTGGTGCCTTCGCCGCGCGAGAGCACGGGCACGTCGAAGCGGGCGCAGACCCGCACCGCGTGCGCCCCGGCCTCGACGGTCCGGGGGACGACCACGCCGAGCGGGACCTGCCGGTAGTTGGAGCCGTCCGTGGAGTAGGCGCCCCGGCTGCCGGCATCGAAGCGGACCTCGGCATCGGTCCCGGCACGCAGGGCCGCCACCAGGTCGCCGAGGGGCTCAGTCGGGACGCCTGGGCTCATGGCCTGCCTCCGGTCCGGTGAGGATTCTCATTCGGTATGGGCCGCCGGGTACCCACAAAATCCACCTCACGCGCCGCCACGATCCGGGCGCCCATATTGCGCTCCATCATCTCCAGCGCGGCGGCGCCGAGCCTGGGATGGATGGATGCCACGGCGTCGCTGGGCACCGTGACATCGAGGTGCCGGATATGTGCGTCCAGGGCGGAGTACAGGACGCACTGCTCGGTGACCTGGCCGCACAACACCAGGTGGCCGACGCCGAGTCGCCACAGCAGATACGCCATGGGGGTCTCGTAGAAGACGGAATGACGGGCCTTCACCACGAACAGGGAGTCGTCGTCGGGTCGCACCGGCTCCACCAGCGCGGCGTGCGGCGTAGCCAGCGCCCTGTCGAGCAACTCTCCGTGGTGGGAGCGCCACAGCCCGAAGTTGTCGTTCGCGTAGACGACGGCCGCGTCCGCCTTCCGGGCCTGGCCGATCAGATCCGCGACGACCTGGACGATCCGGCCGACGGCGGGCACGAGCAGCTCGGCGTCCTCGTGGTCGTACGTGTTGATCATGTCGATGACGACGAGTGCGGTGCCCTCAGCCTTCGGGGAGCCGTCCACCGCGGTCACCACCTTCACTCAGCCGCGCAGTGCCGGCAGGACCTTGGTGCGGTAGAAGTCGAAGAAGCCCTGCTGGTCCTTGCCGATCTGGTTGACGTACACCGTGTCGAACCCCGCGTCGACGAACTCCGAAAGGGCCTTCGCATGGGCGTCTGGATCATCGCCGCACGGCACGGACGCGGCGACCTGCTCCTCGGTGACCAGCTGGGACGCCTGTTCGAAGTGGCGTGGGGTGGGCAGGACCTGGGGGAGTTCGCCGGGCAGCTGCTCGTTGGCCCACAGCAGGTGTGCCGTACGGACCGCCTCCCGCTCGTCGGTTCCCCAGCACACCTTGAGCCCGCCGTACACCGGGTTCGTACCGCCGCCACTGCGCCGGAACCGCTCCACCACGGACTCGTCCGGCGTCATCGTGATCAGCCCGTCGCCGATCCGCGCGGCGACCTCGGCGGCCTGCGGGCCGAAGGCCGAGACGTCGATCGGCACCGGCTCGTCGGGCACCGTGTAGAGGCGGGCGTTCTCCACCGTGTAGTGCTTGCCGTGATGGCTGATCTGCTCGCCGGTGAACAGCCGCCGGATGATCTGCAGCGCCTCCTCCAGCATCTCCAGACGCACCGGTGCCTCGGGCCAGACGGTGCCGAGGATGTGCTCGTTCAGCGCCTCGCCCGTGCCCACGCCCAGCCGGAAGCGCCCGTCCAGCTGGACCGCGCTCGTGGCGGCCGCCTGGGCGATCACCGCGGGGTGCGTACGCACCGGCGGGCAGGTCACGGCCGTCTCCACGGGCAGTGAGACCGCCTGCGAGAGGGCGCCGATGACCGACCACACGAACGGGCTCTGGCCCTGGGCGTCGTGCCACGGGTGGTAGTGGTCGGAGATCCACAGGGAGTCGAATCCGGCCTGCTCAGCCATCCGTGCCTGCTCGACGAGTTCCGCGGGGCTGTGCTCCTCGCACGAGAGGAAATATCCGAAGTCCGCCATCGTGCCTCCTGAACCGGGTCCGTCTGGGTGGCCGCTGCCGAGTACCCCGTGGCAGCCGGGTTGTACACGGTGTCGCCTGCGGGAGGAGGGGTACCGGGAGGAGGGCCATCGCGGGTACGAAGGCCCAGACCACGGCGATGTCACGGAGGTACCCATGACACTGCGCGCACTGCCCCGGAAGACCCTGGGAGGGACCTGGCGGACCTGGCGGACCTGGCGGGACTGGCGACGCGGCGGCGATCTGCGGATCCCGGCCGGTTCGACCGACGTCGAGGACGCGAGCCGCCGCTTTCTGCTCTTCGGCGCCCTCCCCCTGTGGGTGGTGCCGGGCCTCGCCGACTGGTGGATGCACCGGCGGACCCGGATCGAGCACACCAGCGGAACCAAGGAGTCCGCGGTCCACGCGCTGATGATGACCGAGGCCGGGATCCCGGTGGCCATGGGCCTGCTGGCCCGCGTCAACCCGCTGGTGCTCAGCGTGATGGGCGGCGCCGCACTCGCCCACGGCGCGACGGCCGTGTACGACGTGTCGCTGGCCGTCGGCGAGCGGGAGGTCCGCCCGATCGAGCAGCACATCCACAGCTTCCTGGAGGTGCTGCCGCTCACCGCGCTGGCCTTCACCGCCTGTCTGCACGCCGACCAGGTCCGCAGGACCTTGCGGGGCGGCCGGGACCCGCAGGATTGGCGGCTGCTGCCCAAGGAGCACCCGCTGCCCGCCGCGTACCTCGCGGGACTCGCCGGGATCATCGCGGGCGGTGTCGTCCTGCCGTACGCCGAGGAACTGCGGCGCTGTCTGCGGACCGCCGCGCGCGAAGGGAGCCGTCGATGAGCGACGGCCAGGGAGGTACGCGCACCAGACCCCCATGTGGCCGGCCAAGCGCCGGGGACACTCCCGTGGGAGGAGCCGCCGTCTGACCGCAGCCAGGCGATCCTGGAGGCCACCAAGCAGGTCGCGGCCATCCTCAAACGGGCCGGACATCACTTCGCCCTGGTCGGGAGCGTCGCGGTCTACGCCCATTGCGGCAGCGGTGCCCTTCAGCACGATGCCGACTTCTGTGTGCTGCCCGAGGACGCCGAGACGGTGGCCGGGTCACTGCGGTCGGCGGGTCTGACCATACGGGTGCCGCCGGACGTCCTTCGCGGAGCACCACTGTGACTTCGGAGCCGTGCTCCCGGTGGCCCGCGCCCTGCGCAATAAGGTCGACCGGCGGGAGGTGCGACGCCGCTGGGGGCGTGCCGTACATCCTGTGCGTGTTCGCCAGTACTCGCCCGAGTGCTGAGTTCAGAACAGTTCGGCGCGGTTGACGCTGAGGAGTTCCAGGAGCTCGGGCCGGTGCAGGCCGGCGATGTTTTCGAGCAGGTCGGGATGGCGCAGCAGAGGCGCGGCCTCGGTGTCCCGCTTCCCGGGGTCGGTCAGTCGGCGCAGGCCGCCGGTGGCGCGGTGCTCGCTCACGGTGAGTGCCTGATGGTGGGCGGCGTGGGCGGCCAGGGCGGGGTCGGCCAGGAGGCAGGCCGCCCAGCTGACGACGGTTTCGTCGATCCAGCTGCGCCAGGCGGTGTCGTCGGGCTGCGGCTCGCATCCGGTGAGCCGGTCCAGCCGGTTCGATCCGCTGGGTGCGAGCAGATGGAGCAGCTGCACGTCCAGGTCGCTGGGGTAACGCAGGGTAGCGGCAAGTGTGACGGCCTGCCGGGCCTGGGCCTCGGCCAGCGCCCGGCTGAGTGCGCCGCCAGGGGCGGGGTAGGCGGCGAGGAGCCAGCGGATGGAGGCGGCTATGACAGGTGTCAGATCGTCGTTCACGGCGGTCGGCCCCTTGGGAACGTGCTCGCCTGTGTCCGGCAGATCGGTCCCGCGAGCTGTTTCGCGGAGCCGCGCTGCCCCGCTCGTGACCCACCACCGTAGGCAGCCGGACCCGAAGAGGGAATGAGCCCCGTCACAACGGGCCGGCCGTCCGGGCTTCCCGACCAGGAGCCCGGACGTGTGCGCCGCCCGGCCCGGAACCGGCGCCTGCGGGGGTCAGGACTTGCCGCGGCCGGTGATGAGGTCGCGAGCCCGGTCCACCAGGCCGACGCCGGGCGCGAGGAGCTTGTTGGCGGGCGGGGTGTTCGGGGCGGAGGGGTGCGGGCGGGTCGGGGCCAGGGACTTGGCCCGGCGGATCTTGTCCCCGAGGTCGTTCAGCGCCTCGGGAGAGCAGGACCGGCGCAGCATCGGGAAGAGGTTCTCCTCCTCGTCCCGGACATGGGCGGAGACCTCGTCCATGAGCCGCCGCAGCAACGTGCTCGTCTCCGGGCCTTCGGTGTCCGCCTTTTCCAGCTGCTTGAGGAGCTTCTCGACCCGGCCGTGGTCCGCGATCTCCTTGTCGGCGATCCGGTCGCCGCCCTCGATGTGCTCTCGTACCGCCGGGTACAGGTACTCCTCCTCGGCGATCGAGTGCCGTACGAGTTCGATGGTGACCTCGTCCACGAGGTCACGGAGTTCCTGCCCGCCGCCCGGCATCCCCTGGATCCGGGCGAACATCTCCTCGACCTCCCGGTGGTCGGTCATCAGTTCCGCAATCGCGTCTCCGCCATGCCCCATCGTCGCTCCACCTCTCGCTGGTCATGCCCCGGCCGGGACGGTCCCGCCCAGCTGACAGTGGTTCCCGATCCGGATGGACCCCGCGCCGCCACGGGCGATGTCCACCCGGTCGGATGACTCCGACATTCCGGCGCGCGGGCGGGCGGCGGTCAGGTCGAAGCGGCGGTCGCCGGGGCACGCCCGTCGTCAGCTCACCGTGGCACACCCGCAGGCGCTGCCCGTTGATCAGGGCGTCGAGCCGGGTGACGGCGACGGCCGCCAGGAGATGTCGATGGCGGTGACCCGGCCGCCGAGCCGGGCCGCCTCCCTTGCAAGCATGCCGCTTCCGGTGCCGGGGGACGGCGAGAGGGGCCTCGACATCCCGGTGCCGTTCCTACGCTGCGCCGATCAGCCGGCCGACGTCGGCAGCCATCCCGGCTGCGCAGATCAGGTGCCCAGGACCGCCTGTGTGATGCGGCCCGTACGCAGGGCGGAACGGCCATCGCGCCATGCTGCCAGCAGCCGGGCGGCCAGCCGGTCCTCCAAGTGGCCGGTCGCCCGGACCCCGAAGACCACGTCGGCGTCCAGCTGCGGCTCGTCCGCCAGCAGTCCGGCGACGACCTCGTGCCGTACGACCTGTTCGTGCACCGCGTCCGCCTCGACATGCTCGGTGTAGAAGCGGACGGCCGCCGGGCCGGCGCCCGTGCGGCGCAGGGCCTCGGACAGACGCCGGGATGCGGGGGAGGAGGTGATCTCGACGGTCGCGAAGTGACCGACGAGCGCTCCGCGCAGGGCCCGATGCAGGCCGAACAGGGACATCAGGTTGACGGTGGTCAGGGCCTCGGCCGGTGCGGCGTCGACGTAGTGGCCGTACGTGGTGTCCAGGCCCAGGTCCGCCATGAGGTCGGCGAAGAGCTGGGCATGGATCTGGTCGGCGCGGCCGGCGCCGAACTCGTCGAACTCCACGGCGACCATGGCCGCCTTGGCCCGTCCGCGCAGCCGGGGGATGACCCAGGCGTGCGGGTCGGCCTCCTTGAGGTGGTAGAGCGAGCGCAGCGCGGCGTACTCCCGGAAGTGGTCGAGGGTGCCGTGGTCGCGCAGGAAGTGGGAGAGGCTGCCGTCGACCTCGCCGATCGGTTCGAGCTGGAGCTCGTCCAGGGCCTGCGTGGCGGTCTCGGACGCGTCGATCGGTACGTCCGCGCGCAGCGCGCCGAGGAATAGGTCCTCCAACTTGGCGCGTAGGGCGAGGAGTTGAGGGTCCCACTCGCTGTCGTCACGGACGCCGTCGAAGCCGAGGTAGTGGAGTTCGTAGAGGATGAACAGGGCGAGTTGGAGGTCGTCGCCGTAGGGGTCGGTTTCGGAGGGGACCGGTGGCAGGCCGGATTCCGGTTCACGCAGTACGGCGGTGAGCGCGGCCGAGAGCGGGCCGCGCGGCTCCGGCAGTCGTACGTTCGTCATCACGATGCCTCGTCCGGTTTCGTACGGCGGCGATGGCTGGTGTCGCACCAGGGCGGGGTCCGGGTACGGCGGCAGGTGCAAATGGCCACCATGAAGCGTCGCGACACATGCACCTCGCCGTCCTCGCCCACGACTTCGACCGGCCCCTCCACCAGGAGCGGACCGTCGCGCTGGACGCGGATGCGGCGGGGGCGGTCAGATGTGTTCGGCACGGATCACCACCAGCTCCTCCGTCATACGGTCGGCACTGTCGGCCACCAGGCCGCGTTCGCGCAGCCAGCCGAGCCGGGAGCGCAGTACGCGGCCGAAGGGCAGCCGGGTACGGTCGACGACCTGGGCGTGCAGCCCGGCCGTGTGGAGCCGGGCCAGGGTCTCGTCGACGCCGCTCAGGTGGGAGTGCACCATCAGCAGCCTGCCCGCGGGGCGCAGGACCGCCGGTGCCGTCGCACAGATGCGGTCGATGAGCAGCCGGCCGTCGGGACCGGCGTCCCAGGCCCGGGCGCGGCCCCGGGGCGGGCCGTCGGCGGGCGGCGCGGGGACGTACGGCGGGTTGGTGACCACGAGGTCGAACCGGCGGCCCGGCACGGCGGACGCCAGGTCGCCGTGGCGTACCCGCACCGTCTGGCCGTTCAGCAGGGCGTTGCACCAGGCGGCGGCGAGTGCCGGCCAGGAGATGTCCACCGCGGTCACCCGCGCGCCGAGCCGGGCCGCCTCGACCGCGAGGGCACCGCTGCCGGTGCCGAGGTCCAGGACCTCGGTACGGGTGGTGATCCGCTCCCGGCGCAGCGCCCGGCCGAGCAGCCCGGTGTCGGTCTGCGGCCGGTAGACGCCCGGCGGGATCCAGCCGCGGAACCGGGGCGGGGAGACGAGGGACTCGGTTGCCATCGTGGTGCCCTGATCAGCTCGGCGCCTTCAGCGGCCGTTCGGCGAGTGCGCGGGCGACTCCGCAGAGGTTGTCGGCCGTCGTGCGGCCGGTGCTGTGCGCCCGGTCGCGGCCGCGCTGCTCCTCCAGGCAGGCGGGGCCGGGTCCGGGGCCGAGGTGCCAGTACGTCCACGCCTGGCCCGGGAGCGTGCAGCCGATGTCCGCGAGGGCGCCGGAGATCTCGCTGATGACGTGGTGGGCGCCGTCCTCGTTCCCGGTGACGACCACGCCCGCGACCCGGTTGCGGGCGACGGGGCGGTCCTCGTCGTGGGTCTCGGACATCGTCGCGTCCATCCGTTCCAGCACCCGCTGCGCCACCGAGGACGGCCGGCCCAGCCAGGTCGGCGAGGCGACGACCAGGATCTCGGAGTCGAGGAGCCGGTCGTGCACGCCCGGCCATTCGTCGCCGTCGCCCGCGTCCGTGACCACGCCGGGGGCGATGGCCAGGTCCACGGCACGCACAGACTCCGTCTTCACGTCCAGCTCGGCCGGCCGCGCGGCGACCACCGAGGCCAGCGCCTCGGTGTCGGAGAGTTCGGGGGATGTCTTGAGCGTGCCGTTGATGACGAGGGCTTTCACGGGTGCTCTCCTCGTTGGTGAGGGGGGTGCGGCCGGACCGGATCCGGGTCGTCGTGTCACACGGGTACCCCTGGGCCGCCGTCGTAACGAGAGAGCCCGGAGGGGTTGTCACGTCGACTGGATCTCGCGCTGCTCCAGCGGCCGAACGGCGGGACCTTGGAGGATGCGGCCGTCGGGGGCGAAGCGGGAGCCGTGGCACGGGCACTCCCATGCCTGTTCCGCGCGGTTGAAGGCGACGAGGCAGCCGAGGTGGGTGCAGCGGGCCGAGACCGCGTGGAGCTGACCGCTGTCGTCCCGGTGGACTGCGCAGCGGTGGCCGCCCACACGCAGTACCGCTCCGTCTCCGGGGGCTAGGTCCTCGGGTGCGGGTGCCGTGACGGGCGGCAGCCGGTCACCGACGAAGTGCCGGGCCACGTGTGCCTGGTGCTTGAGGAACGACATGCCTTCGCGGACCACGGAACCGAGTCGGCGCGGGTCGTACAGGGCCGCCCATTCGGGCTCGCGGCCCTCGGCCAGGTCGGCGATCAGCAGGCCGGCCATGATGCCGCCGCTCAGGCCCCAGCCGCCGAAGCCGGTGGCCACGTAGGTGTGGCGGCTGCCCGGGTACAGCGGCCCCACCAGGGGGACCGAGTCGGTGGAGTCGTTGTCCTGGGTGGCCCAGCGGTGGGTGGGCGTCAGGCCCGGGAACCGGCTGTCGGCCCAGGCGGTCAGCCGGGCGAAGCGTTCCTCGACGTCGGCGCCGCCGGGGGCGCCGGGGGTGAAGTGCTCGCCCGTGACGATCAGCAGGCGTTTGCCGTCGGCGTAGGGGGCGCTGCGCACGGACCGGGTGTTCTGTTCGGGGGTGATGTACATGTCGCGCGGTGCCCGGTCGGTGTCGAGGGTCCCCGCGACGACCAGCTCGCGGCGCGGGGAGAGCCGGGTGAAGAGCAGGGCCCGGTCGAAGACGGGGTAGTGCGTGGCGACGACGACCTCGCGCGCCCGTACCTCCGCACCCGTGTCGGTCGTGAGGGCACAGGGTTCGCCTTCGGTGAGCGCGGTGACGCGTGTCCCCTCGTACATGGCGCCGCCGCGCCGGCGCAGGTCGTCGGCCAGGGCACGCAGGTACTTCACGGGATGGAACTGCGCCTGGCCGGTCACCCGGACCGCACCGGCCACCGGGTAGGGCAGGTCCGTGCCGGTGACGAACTCGGCCGGCAGGCCCGCATCGCGAGCCGCCTCGGCCTCCGCCCGCAGCGGGGCCACGTGCTCCGGATTCTCGGCATATGTGCAGGCCGCCGCCTCCTCCCACTCGCACTCGATACCCAGTTCGTCGACGAGCTCGGCGGCGCGGCGGATCGCCGCCGACTGCGAGTGGGCGTACAGCCGCGCGCCCTCGCGGCCGCGGGTGCGGCGCAGGTGGTCGTACACGAGTGTGTGCAGCGCGGTCAGCTTGGCCGTCGTATGGCCCGTGACCCCGCCGGCGATCCGCCCGGCCTCCAGCACGGCCACCTCACGCCCGCGCCGGGCCAGCTCCCAGGCCGTGCTGAGCCCCGCCATGCCGCCGCCCACCACCGCGACATCGACGGTGAGGCCCCCGGACGGCGGGGGAGCGGGCTCGCCGCCCGGCGCGGTCTCGATCCAGTACGCCCCCCGGAGTCCTTGCTCGCTGTTCATGGCCGCCGGGTTCCCTCCTGCCGAGGTGACACGCACCGGCATGCCCGCGGTCGGCGTGGCCGTCACGCCCTTTTGGTCCGTTTTGGTCGGCCGGACCGGAGTGGAGTGCGTGAGAGGAGAGATCGTGAAGGCCGCCGCCGTTTACGAAGGACCGCGCACCGTGACCGTCAAGGACGTGCCGGACGCGAAGATCGAGCATCCCTGCGACATCTTGGTCAGGATCACGACTACCAATATCTGCGGCTCGGACCTGCACATGTACGAGGGACGGACGTCCCCTTCAACGTCGCCTGCGGGTTCTGCGAGCAGTGCGAGCAGGGCCTGACCAAGCGGAGTGCCTCCGAACCAGCGGGCCGGCCACCCCTGGCCGCCCGCGCGTCGTCCAGCCTCTTGTAAGAACGATGAGGAGGAGCAGCATGCCTGCCGGATCGAGTTCCAAGCGGGAACGCCAGTACGAACACATCAAGAAGGGCGCCCAGGACCGCGGCGAGTCCGCCGGACGGGCCAAGGAGATCGCCGCGCGGACGGTCGACAAGGAGCGGGCGAGGTCGGGCGAGTCGAAGACCGCGAGCAGGACCTCGACGCGTGATCCGAAGTCCTCGTCCCAGCGCGGCGGGCAGCGCTCGCACAGCGGCGCGCAAGGACCCACCAAGGACCAGCTGTACGAGGAGGCGAGGAAGCGCAACATCGACGGTCGCTCCTCGATGACCAAGAAGCAGCTGCAGAACGCCCTCGGTCGTTGACGCTGAGGCTGATGGAGCCCGAGGTGGACCGGATCGCGCGGCCCTGGGGCGACCGCACCCCCTACGGCCGTGGTGGTGTCTGGCCGGTGCGGATCGACTCGTACCTCGAACCTGGCGTCACGGCCGACGCGGTGGAGCGGTGGGTCCTCACTGCTTCGCTGCTGCACTCCAACGGGGACGCGATGGATGTCGCGGTCGTCCATGACCGGATCGTGACCGTCTGAACCACGGTCGGCTCGGGCCGAAGGACCTGTCGGCTGGCAGGTCAACCACGCAAAGGACCGGCTGACCACTCCACTGGTCCGGGACGGCGGGCGGCTGGTGCCCTGCGGCTGGGACACCGCCATGGACCGGATCGCCACCCGGAGCAGGGAGTTGCTGGACGAGAACGGCCCCGGTTCCATCGGCTTCTCCACCTCGGGCCAGTTGTTCCTGGAGGAGTACTACACGCTGTCGGTGATCGCCCGCGCCGGCATCGGCACCAACCACCTCGACGGCAACACCCGCCTGTGCACCGCCACCGCGGCCGAAGCGCTGAAGGAGACCTTCGGCTCCGCCCTTCGCTGTGCCCGGGCAGTCCCACCGGTGTCCTGACCGCCGTACGGTCCTGGACCCCCTCGGTCTGGGGCGTCGGGGCAGCATCATCGTCGGCCGTCGGGGTACCTGAGCGCCGTGAGCGGGCGTCGCCCGGAAGTCCCCGGAAACAGAGGGGGACCGAAGCCTGTATCGAGGGACCCGCCCGATCAGCAGGCCGCCCACCGGGAGGAGGGGCGCCGCGCATTCCGGCACGTCCGGGGCGTCCTGTGCCCGACAACCCGCCCTGCTGACGCTCCGCGCGCCATGGAAGCCGAGGCGGGCGACGCTGGAAGGGAGGGCCCCCTGACCGTCGCCAAAGGAGAGTGAGCCTGATGGCCACCGTGTCTCTCACCGGAACGTCGTGGAGCGCGGAGTTCGAGCCGACGCAGGAGCGGATCCCGACCGATCCGATTCCTCTGGAGGGCCCGGTCTCCGCCACGCTTCAGGGCGCCTACCTCGCCGTGGACCAGCTCCGCGAAGCCTTGGGTGTCGCATTTGCCGTGGACGAGCGGGGCACAGCGGCGGGTGACCAGGAGCAGGAGGCAGACCTGCGGCTCACGACGAAGCGGTGACGGGACGGAACACCGTCTCGCACAACCCCGAACCACGAGGAGATGAGCGGCATGGTGCAGATCGGGTACACGATGATGACCGAGCAGGCAGGTCCCCGGGAACTCGTCGGCCATGTGGTCGGCGCCGAGCGCGCCGGCTTCGACTTCTCGGTCACGTCCGACCACTACTTCCCCTGGCTGGAGTCCCAGGGCCATGCCTCCTATGCGTGGAGCGTGCTCGGTGCCGCCTCACAGGCCACCGAACGCATCCCGCTCATGACCTACGTGACCTGCCCGACGACCCGCTACCACCCGGCCGTCGTCGCCCAGAAGGCCGCCACCTTGCAGCTCCTCTCCGAGGGCCGCTTCCGCCTCGGCCTCGGTTCGGGGGAGAACCTCAACGAGCATGTGGTGGGCGGTGGTTGGCCCGCGGCGCACGTCCGTCTGGAGAGGCTGGAGGAGGCCGTCGAGATCATCCGCTCGCTCTTCGCGGGCGAGAACGTCAACCATCACGGCGTTCACTTCGAGGTGGAGAACGCCAAGTTGTGGGACCTGCCCGACACGCCCCCGCCGATCGGCGTCGCCGTCTCGGGTGACCGTTCGTGCGAACTCGCGGGCCGGCTGGCCGACTTGGTGATCGCCACCGAACCCAGGGCGGAACTGGTCTCCGCGTTCGACCGGCACGGCGGCGCGGGCAAGCCCAGGGTCGGCCAGCTGCCGATCTGTTACGACACCGACCGCGACGCGGCGATCACCCGTGCCCACGACCAGTTCCGCTGGTTCGGCGGGGGCTGGCCGGTCAACTCCGAACTGCCCGGACCCGCCGCGTTCGTGGGTGCCACCCAGTTCGTACGGCCCGAGGACGTGGCCGAGTCCATTCCCTGCGGTGACGACGTGGATGCCGTCGCCGAGGCCGTACGCCCCTACGTCGACGCCGGGTTCACCGAGGTCGCCCTCGTGCAGATCGGCGGTGACCATCAGGAGCCGTACCTGGCGTGGGCCGAGCAGAAGCTGCTGCCCGTCCTCCGCGAACTGTGAGCATGCGATGACCACGAAACGTGCTGCGATCTTCGACGTCGACGGAACGCTCGTCGACACCAATCACCTGCACGTCGTCACCTGGTGGGAGGCGTTCCGGCAGGCGGGGCGCCACGTTCCCATGCGGGAGATCCACCGGGCCGTGGGGCTCAGCGGCGGCGACCTGCTGGACCACCTGCTCGGCGAGGGCACCGACCGCCATCCCGATGAGGACGAGCAGCTCGCCGCGGCCCACCACGTTCTGTACGCCACGTACTTCGAGCGGCTGCCGGCGCTGGAGGAGGCGGGCGACCTGTTGCGCGCGCTGGCCGGGCGGGGCTGGGAGATCGTCCTGGCGACCTCGGCGAGCGGCGCGGAACTGGCCGCGCTGCGGAGTGCCCTCGACGCGGACGACGTCATCCTCGGGGCTACCAGCGCGGACGACGTCGCCGACGGCAAACCCGCACCCGACCCCGTCCAGCAGGCCAGGGAACTCGCCGGCGTACCGAGCGAACGAGCCGTGTTCGTCGGTGACACCGTCTGGGACATGAAGGCCGCCGTACGGGACGGAGTGGTTCCGGTGGCGGTGCTGTCGGGCGGGATCCCGCGCGCGGACCTGGAGACGGCCGGTGCCCACGCCGTGTACCGAGATCCCGCCGACCTCCTCGGACGCCTGGACTCCAGTGTCTTCGCCGACAGGGAGTGACCAGAGGCCGAGGAGGTGTGGGATCAGCCGGCCGTGAGTACGGAGTCGTCCTGGGGGCGGGCGCCGGGCAGTTGGTGCCGGGCGGCGATGAGGGCGATGTCGACGTCCCGGGTGCCGGTCGACACACACAGGGTGTAGGCGACGTCGTCCATCCGCTGCCGTGCGGCCGGGCTGCCGTTCTCGGCATGCAGTGCGCGCAGGGTCTCGTACTGCTCGATCAGGTCCTTTAACACCGCGGGGTGAGCCATCAGCACCAGGGCCTCCATTCTTGCGAACCTGTCATTCGCGAGGCGAATACCCCAGGCCCACGCGCTTATGCGGTTGGTCGCGGTGTCAGCGGGACGCGTGGCACGCGCTCGTTCCAGGCCCGGGAGAACGCGTGAAGGCCGTGCTCGTAGCCGTCCAACTCGCGCGACTCGGTTTCCCAACGGCCTCACCCAGGCCACAAGTATCGACATCACTCGGCAACGGATGCGCCTGAGTGCTGCCCTTCAGGAGCCACGTCGTCTTGGAAACGGAGAGTCGGAGGCGCCGGGTGCCGCCATGAGTCGGCGATGGCGGCAGCCAACCGCCGCAAGGGCGAGGCCGGGGTCCGTGGTCACTCCTCCGTGAGAGAGCGGGCTCCGGCTGCCGTTTTCCACGGTGAGTGCCTCATTCGTCCCGGCCTGTGGCACCTGACCACTCGGCCCTGTGTGTGAGCCAGCCGAGGTATCGTGCGTGGGCCTTGAGGAGGTCTCCCCACCCCCGCACGTGGACGTATGCATGCAGGAGCACGGTCGGTAGCGCCGGCGCTCTGGGGACCATTTGGGGAACACACGGTGTGCGCGCTGGCCAACGTGCTGGGTTCTTTCCCTTACTCCTGGGGGTCAAGGGGGCGCAGGTTCAGATCCTGTCGTCCCGACCAGCTTTGTCGCCGGTCGGAGGCCGTCTTCTCGGAGATGAGGTGACGGCCTTTTCCGCGTCTGCTTCCGTGCCCGCTTCCGTGTCCGCTTCCGTGTCCGCGGGACTCGTACCCTCCCCGTCGGGGAGTGTCGGGCGGTGGTCGCCGGTGGCGATCCTGGCCGCCATCGCGGCGAGCTGCCGGCAGGCTCGCGTGATCTCCCGCTGGTCCGTGTTCCGCTCGCTGATGACCGCCGCGAGCAGCAGCGCGGTCAGCGCGGCTGAGCCGTTGAACGCCTGCAGGGTGATCATGTCGGCGAGCAGGTCGTGACCGGAGAACGGGCCGGTCTGCCGGCCGGCGGCGATGATCGCGAAGGTCGACACGGCCAGTGCACAGGGCGCGGCCCCGGCCAGCTGGAAGCGGAAGGCCGCCCAGATGAGCAGCGGGAAGCCGAGGAACAGCAGCGGCGTGCGGCCGGTCTCGAGGAAACCGATGGTGGCAGTCGCGGCCAGCAGCAGCAGCGCCTCCACCCACCGGGCCGACGTCGCCTTGCTCGGCCAGTGCGCCGAACGCAGGACGAGCAGGACCGGCGTGACCACCAGGACACCCATCGCGTCGCCGGTCCACCAGACCGACCACGTGGGCCAGAAGTCGCTGGAGGTCAGCACCCCGGACAGGGCCAGGGTCCCGGTGCCCGTCGTCGCGCTGACCAGCATCCCGGTGAACGCGCCGAGAAAGATCAGGGCGAGCGCGTCCCGGAAGCGGTCCAGTTCGTTGTGGAACCCGGAACGGTGCAGCAGCCCGTAGGAGCACAGGGGCGCGAGGGTGTTTCCCGCCACGATCGCCAGCACGGCCGGGAGCGACGGCCCCAGCGGGAAGTTGACCAGGAACGCGCCGAGCGCGATCCCGGGCCAGACACGCGGGCCGAGCAGGAGCAGGCTCGCCACCGCGATGCCGCTGGGCGGCCACAGCGGCGTGACCTGGCCGCGCACCAGCTGCTGGAGCAGTCCTACCTTGGCCGCGCCGAAATACAGCCCGGCGATGACACAGATCTCCAGAACGGCCAGCCCGGTGCGCCCGAGCCGTTCATGCCGTGCGACAGCCATCGGGCGACCTCCGTGTCCATCGCCCCGAAGCCCATCATCCGTCGGATCGCGCGGATCCTCCACGCCACCGCTCAGGCCTCCGGAGTGCGCAGGGCGAGGATGGCCATGTCGTCGTGACCGTCGCTGGGATGGTGCTCGGCCAGTGCCCGGACGAACTCTCCCAGGGGCAGGGCGGCATGTTCCGCGGCGAGCTTGGCCAGCTCGGCCAGACTCTCGTCGATGGAATGGGCGGGATGTTCGACCAGTCCGTCGGTGAAGAAGACCACGGTGGCGGCCGGAGGCAGGAAGCGGGAGTGGTCGGGGCGCGCCTGCTCGGTGTCGACCCCGAGCGGCAGCCCGGGCTCGGCGAACAGGAACTCCATGTGATGCTCAGGGGTGATCAGCAGGGGCGGGACGTGGCCCGCGGTGCTCCAGCACAGCCGCCAGCCCTTTCCCTCGGGTTCGATACGGGCCAGGGTGGTGGTCGTGACGGGATTGTTCGTGGTGGCCAGCAGGGCCCGGTCGAGCTGGGTGAGGATCGCGCCGGGCGGATTGCTCTGGTCGAGCAGCAGAGCGCGCAGCATGTTGCGGGTGGAGGCCATGGAGGCCGCGGCGTGCAGATCATGCCCGACGACGTCGCCGATGACGACCGCCACGACGTTGTCGGGAAGGGGGATGGCGTCGTACCAGTCCCCGCCGAGCTGACTGGGCTGGGCGGCGGGCTGGTAGATGGCGGCTGCGGTGAAAGGCCGCAGGTCGGGCAGGGTGGGCAGCAGGAGCCGTTGGAACTGCTCGGCTCCGACGCGCACCCGCTCGAACAGACGGACGTTCTCGATCACGATGCCGGCGGCGCTGGCCAGGGCGAGGAGGACGTTCTCGTCGTGCACGTCGAAGGGCCGTCCGTCGTGCCGCTCGGAGAGGTAGAGATCGCCGTAGATCTCGCCACGCACGGTGATGGCGATGCCGAGCAGGGTGCGCAGGTGCGGATGGCCGGGCGGGAATCCGGCGGAGGCGGGATGGCTCGGGATGTCCTCGACCCGCAGGGGTTCGGGGTGGTGGATCAGATGGCCGAGGACACCCCGCCCCCGTGGCAGGCCGACGTCGGCCAGATCGTTGCGCTCCTGCTCGGACAGTCCGGCCGTGATGAACTTTTCCAGGCGCTCCCCGGACTCGTTGAGCACCCCCAGTGCCCCGTAGCGGGCGCCGACCAGGTCCATGGCGGTGGTGACGATACGGTGCAGCACCGCGGGCAGCTCCACCTCACGGCTGATGGCCACGACCGCGTCCAGCAGGCCTTGCAGCCGGTCCATGGCGGACAGCAGGTCACGCAGTTGCTCGTCGATCCGGCCCAGCTCGGAACGCAGCTGCACGTGCAGGTCGGGCAGGTGCGGCTGCCTCGGCGGTCTCCCCTCCCGCTCCCTCGCCATTGTGTTCCGGCCTCCTGACACGATCCGATCAAGCGGCTGCGTCGCCTTTCGATTGTGGCATCAGTGAGCGGATTCAGGCGTTCCGGACATCCCGCCGGGACAGCGCGAGGTAGCCGACCAGCCCGAGAATGGCCACCGTCCAGGACAGCGTCACCGGGCCGAGGCCCAGTCCGAGGCCGCCCCGGTGCGGCTCCAGCGCCATCCAGTCGGCGAGCGAGGCGCCGAGGGGACGGGTGATGACGTACGCCGTCCAGAACGCGGGCACCGCGCCGAGGGTGCCCGCCCCATGGGCGAGGGCCGGGACGCAGATCGCCACGGCGAAGAGCACCGCCGAGCCGAGGTAGCCGAAGCCGATGGACGCGGTGAGGTCGCCCGCGGCCGTGCCGAGCGCGAACGTGGCGAGGACGGCCGCCCAGTAGAACGTCTCGCGGCGGCGGGTGCGGATGCTGTGGATCGACAGGGTCCGCTCGCTCGCGTACCAGAGGGCGAAGACGGCGGCCAGGGCGGCCAGGAAGAGGGGTGTCGAGAGGGTGTAGGGCACGCCGAGGCCCACGTGGAGCACGTCGGCCGCCATTGTGCCGAACACGCTGACCATGACGATCGCCGTCCAGTAGACCCAGGCCACGTACCGGCGGACGGCGAACTGCAGCACGAGCGCCGCCACGAAGGCGAGACCGCCGAGGCCGACCGCCGGGACGGGGCCGAGGAGGTGGGCCAGGAAGTCGGACGCGGTCTCGCCCATGCCGGTGGTGAGGACCTTGATGATCCAGAAGTAGACGGTGACCTCGGGCACCTTGTTGGCGCTCTCACGGATGCGCGCGCGGGCACCGGTATGGTCGTGGGGCCGCTGGTCGAGGACGTGCTCTGTGCTCATGGCCGCACCCTCGCATGGTCAACTGCCCTTTCCCCAGCCCCCTTTGCCATAGTTTTGGGGCTTCTGGTGCAGGTGTTGCCACGGGCCGCCGCAGGACTGAACACAACCTGAACGCAGCCGGGAAAGCCCTGGTCAGGGACCTGACTGGCCTGATAGGAAGGCCAGTCACCCAGTCCCAGTCACCCAGTCGACCTACGTCAGGACACGACGCCCACGTGGGCGAGGGCCTGCTTCAGCAGCATCCCGTGCCCGCCCGGCATCTCGCTCTGCACGGCCGGCGAGGCGGCCTCGTGCGGGCTGAACCACACCAGGTCCAGGGCGTCCTGCCGGGGCCGGCAGTCGCCCGTCACCGGGACGACGTAGGCGAGGGACACCGCGTGCTGGCGCGGGTCGTGGTACGGCGTGATGCCGGCCGTCGGGAAGTACTCGGCGACCGTGAACGGCTGCAGGGAGGCCGGCACCCGGGGCAGCGCGACCGGGCCGAGGTCCTTCTCCAGATGGCGCAGCAGGGCGTCACGGACCCGCTCGTGGTGCAGGACGCGGCCGGAGACCAGGGTCCGGCTGACCGTTCCGTCCGGGCCGATGCGCAGCAGCAGTCCGATGCTCGTGACTTCGCCGCTGTCGTCCACGCGCACGGGCACGGCCTCGACGTACAGGATCGGCATCCGGGCCCTGGCCATTTCCAGCTCGTCCGTGGTCAGCCAGCCGGGCGTGGTTTCGGTCATGTCAGACATTGCTTGATCATACTTTCCGGGTGGGGCGCGCGCTCAGTCGCGGGCCGGATCGTTTGAGGGGAGTCCGTACAGTCGGCGGGCGTTGTCACGGCCCGTCCAGGCCGCGATACGCAGGGCGTCGGGCAGGCTCAACTCGTCGGCGTCCACCCGGGACTGGAGCATTCCGGCCAGCCCGTGCCGGAAGGACAGCGCGCCCAGGTGGTGGAACTCGGCCACACCGTAGGCGTCCGAGCTGTACAGCAGTTTGCGGAACGGGGTGATCTCCAGTGCCTCCTCCAGCACCGCCCGGGACCGGGCCGGGCCCGTGTAATGCAGGGCCAGGCCGACGTCCAGGTACACCTGCTCGAACACCGTGGCCAGGTAGGCCGCCTGGCGGTGGAACGGCCAGCAGTGCAGCAGCAGGACCGGGATCGTGCCGGCCGTCAGGTGCAGCCAGTCGGTGAGCAGGGCGGGGTCGGCGCGGTGCAGCCGTAGGTCGGCGTCGCCGAAACCGGTGTGCAGCTGGAGGGGCAGGCCGAGGTCGACGGCCGTCCACAGCAGGTGCCGTACGAGGACCGGGTCGGTCAGACGTCCGCCGTCCGCGAGCCAGCGCCGGGCGGCCTCCGTCACCTCCGCCTCCGTGGGGCGCTCGGGGGCGAGCGCGAAGCCGGTGCGGTAGGCGGCCACCGACTTCACCGCGACCACTCCGGGCCGCCGTACGGCCTCCTCGGCCGCCGCCGGGAACACGGCCGCGTACTCGCCCGCCTCGACGCCTCGCGCGGCCACGGCCTCGGCGACCTGCTCGAGCCGTACGACCTCGTGGGCGGCGGCGCCCGCGGCCTCGGCCAGTTCGGCGGGGGAGGTGACGGGGTGCGGGGCATAGCCGGTGTCGACGCAGAAGACCTCGGCTCCGGCGGCGGTCAGGAAGCGGCGGTTGGCCTCGCGCCAGCCGAGTTCGGCGCGCCGGGCCAGATAGTCGGCCGGGGGCGCGTGCCGGGGCAGGTCCAGCAGGGGCGCGCAGTGCCGGCGTACGGCCACGCCGACAGGGCTGTCGAAGGTGGAGCTGCCGGGCCAGGCCTCGCCCTCGGTGATCAGCGACTCGAACTGCTCGGGTGTGACATCGGCCGTGACGGCGCCGTGGCAGTGGTGGTCGACCAGCGGCAGCGCGGCGAGCACCTCGTGGAGGGAGCCGGGGGCGGGCATCGTCAGTACTTCCAGCGGTAGGCGGCCGCCACCTGCGCGTCGTCCAGCCCGTCCACGGCGGCCGCCTCCCCGAGCCGTACGGCGGTCACCGCGTCCGCCAGGACCGGGCCCAGCGCGGCCCGCAGGACCTGGTCGGCACGGAACTCCTCGACGGCCTGCACCAGCGAGGTCGGCAGGCGCTCCACCCCGCGGGCGGCCGCCTCGTCCGGGCCGTACCGGGCCGGGTCCCCGGTGATCTCCTCGGGCAGCGGCAGGGACGCCGTCATCCCGTCGAGGCCGGCGGCGATCACACAGCCCAGCGCGAGATACGGGTTGGCGGCCAGATCGACCGGCTTGATCTCCATGTTGGCGTCCCGGTCCCGGCGGCCCGCCGTGCCGGTGACGATGCGCAGCGCGGCCTCGCGGGTCTCCCGGCCCCAGGCGGTGAACACGCCCGCCCACCGGGAGGGTTTGAGCCGCAGATAGCTGGCCGGGCTCGGCGCGGTGACCGCCGGCAGTGCCGGCAGATGGGCGAGCACCCCGGCCACGAACGACTCCGCCTCGGCCGTCATGCCGTACCGGCCCTCGCCGCCGGAGTGCAGGTTCACCCCGCCGCGCCAGCAGGACAGGTGCAGATGGCCGCCGTTGCCGACGCCCTCGGCGAGGAACGCGGGCGCGAAGGAGACCCGCAGCCGGTGCCGCTGCGCCACCGCCCGGATCGTCTGCCGCACCAGCACGCTGCGGTCGGCCGCCGCCACCGGGTCCCCTGCGCCCACCGAGACCTCGAACTGCCCGGCCGCGTACTCGGGATGGATCTGGTCCACGTCCACGCCCTGTGCCGCGAGCGCCGCCAGCAGGTCGGCGGTGTAGTCGCTCAGCTCGATCTGCCGGGTCGCGCCGTACGCCGGCCCGGAGACCGCCGGGACGAACTCCGCAGCGGGCGCCGCCTCGAGCCCGACCGCCCACTCGACCTCGACGGCCGCCTTGAAGGCGAGGCCGAGCCGGTCGGCGGCGTCGGCGACGATCCGGCGCAGAAAGGTCCGGGCACAGCCGGGGTGCCGCTCGCCCTCCTGAGTGATCCGGTCCACGGGAGCCCACGCCCAGCCGGGCTGCCCGGCCAGGACCACCAGCTGGTCGAGGTCGGGGTAGAGCCGGAGGTCGCCGTCGGGGGAGCCGAGGACGTCGGTGGTGACGATCGAGTCGTCGGCCAGGAACGTGTCGAACACCGGCGACATGCCGACACCCCAGGACACGGCGGCCTCCAGGCGTGCCGTCGGGATCGTCTTGACCCGGCCGATGCCCGCCGTGTCCACATAGGCCAGGACGATCCCGTGCACGCCCCGGGCGGCCAGCTCGGCGGTGAGCGCGGCCACCCGACGCAGGTCGCCGGGGCGCCCGCCGGGCACCGGGTCGGCAAGGGTGGTCATACGTCCTCCTCGGCGGGCTCGGCCCCGGTGTCGTCGGGCTCAGGGTTTCACGGCCACCGCGCCGTACTGCGGTACCGCGGCGGCGCCGGGCTCGGCGCGCCATCGCGAGCACGGCACCAGACCCGGTGCGACCGGCTCCAGACCGTCGAGGAACGAGGCGATCTCGGCGCCGCCGCGGGCGGTGATCGGCGGGGTGGCGTTGGCGTTCCAGAACTCCATCGCGGCGATGTTGCCCTCGCCGCCCACCTCGGCGTCGAAGGTCGGGTGGGTGAGCACGAGGTGACTGCCGGAGGGGACCGCCGCCATGATCCGCCGCACGATGTCCCGGGCCGCCTCGGTGTCCAGGACGAAGTTGAGGATGCCCAGCATCATCACCGCGACCGGTCGGTCCAGGTCGAGCGTGTCGCCGGCGCGCCGCACGATGGCGTCCGGGTCGTGCACGTCGGCGTCGATGTAGTCGGTGACACCCTCGGGGGAGCTGGTGAGCAGGGAGCGGGCGTGCACGAGCACGATCGGGTCGTTGTCGACGTACACGATCCGCGACTCGGGCGCGATCCGCTGGGCGATCTCGTGGGTGTTGTCGACCGTCGGCAGTCCGGTGCCGATGTCGAGGAACTGGCGCAGCCCGCGCTCCTCGGCCAGGAAGCGCACCGCCCGGCCCAGGAAGTCCCGGTCCGCACGGGCCACCGACCGGATCACCGGGAACATCCCGGCGACGTGCTCGCCGACCCGCTGGTCGACCTCGTAGTTGTCCTTGCCGCCGATCCAGTAGTTCCAGACCCGCGCGTTGTGCGCCACGGAGGTGTTCAGCCTCGCCGGTCCGGCCGTCGGGGAGTCGCCCGCGCTCACGTCGCCGCCCTTCTCGTGTGCGGTTGTCGTGGTCATTGTGCCGCCCGTTGATCGCGCTGTCCCGGGAAACGCGCAGCGTGAGAGCTTGGCCACCCTCCGAGGTAACCGGTCGCATGAGGAACACTGGAACCCTCGGTTCCTACCCGCCCGCCCACCGCGTATCCCGTTCCCGACCGGAAGAAGGACATGCCCGCCACGCCCGCGTCCCTGCTCGAAACCCCCGGCCCGCCCGCCGGCTCCGCCGACATCCGGCTCGTCGTCACCGACATGGACGGCACGCTGCTGGACGACGCCAAGCGGATACCCGACGGCCTGTGGCCGATGCTCGCCGAACTGCGCCGCCGCGGTGTGCTGTTCAGCCCGGCGAGCGGGCGTCAGTACGCCACGCTGGCCCGGCAGTTCGCCGAGGTCGCCGAGGGCATGGTGTTCATCGCGGAGAACGGCACCTATGTGGTCCGCGACGGTGTGGAGCTGAGCTCCGACGTGCTCGACCGGTCCGTCGCCGCGGACCTCGCCCGGACGGTACGACGTCTGGTCGCGGACGGAGTCGACGTCGGCGCCGTGGTCTGCGGCAAGCGGTCGGCGTACGTCGAGCGGACCGACGAGGCGTTCCTTGCGGAGGTGCGCAAGTACTACGTCGAGCACCGGATCGTCGAGGACGTCACCGCCGTCGAGGACGACGTGATCAAGGTGGCCCTGTTCGACTTCGGTTCCGCCGAGCACACCACGGCCCCGGCCCTCGACGCGTTCACCGCCACCCACCAGGTCGTCGTCTCCGGCGAGCACTGGGTCGACGTCATGAACCGCACCGCCAACAAGGGTGCCGCCCTGCGCGGCCTGCAGCGCGAGCTGGGCATCACGCCCGCGCAGACCATGGTGTTCGGCGACTACCTCAACGACCTGGAGATGCTGGACGCCGCCGACTGGTCCTTCGCCATGTCCAATGCCCACCCGGAGGTCGTCCGCAGGGCCCGCCGCCTCGCCCCGTCCAACAACGAGAACGGGGTGCTGCGGACCATCGCGCACGTTCTCGGTCTCTAGGACAGGCGCGCGCGGCTCAGCGCTTCAGGCCGACCGCGCCGTACAGCGAGATCGGTCCGTCCGGTTCGCTCTCGGGGCGCCAGTCCGCCACGGAGACGATGCCCGGCTCCAGCAGCTCGAGCCCCTTGAAGAACGTGCCCACTTCGGCCTGTGAGCGGGCCACCAGGGTCACCCCGCCGGCGGCGTACGCGGCGATGCCCTTGCGGACGTTCTCCGGTTCGAAGTCGGCCGTCATCGTGGACAGCACCAGGCAGCTGCCCGGAGCCAGCGCGTCGACCAGCGTGGCGACCAGCTCGTGGGCGCCGTCCTCGTCGGCGACGAAGTGCAGCAGGGCGATCAGGGACAGGGCGACGGGACGGTCGAAGTCCAGGACACGGGCCGCCTGTTCGAGGATGGCGCGCGGATCGCGGGCGTCGGCCTGGACGTACTCGGTCACACCTTCGGGGGTGCCGCGCAGCAGCGCGTTCGCGTGGGCCAGCACGATCGGGTCGTTGTCGACGTAGAGGACGCGGGCGTCCGGGGCGACGGACTGGGCGATCTGATGCAGGTTGGGCTCGGTCGGTATGCCGGTGCCGATGTCCAGGAACTGGCGGATGCCGGCCTCCTGGGCCAGCGCGCGCGTGGTCCGGCGCATGAACCCCCGGTTGGCGAGGGCGGCCCGCGGGGCGCCACCCCCGTCGATCGCCGCGATCTGGCGGCCGAGTTGCTCGTCGACGGGGTAATTGTCCTTGCCGCCGAGGAACCAGTCGTACACCCGCGCCGGATGCGGCCGGGTGGTGTCGATCTGCTGGGCGGCCGGCTCGGTCCCCGTCACGTCCTGTTCCTCCGTTCGAGAGGCCCCCTTGCCGTCGGGGGCGTGCCAGCAGTCTGACACGATCTTGGGGTGGGGCGGACGTGGTCTTCGGTCACTTGCCCGTCCGGGGCGTTCCGCCAACGTGCCTGTCGGCGCGGCCGGTTGGATCTCTGATCAGCGGGGGAGTGCTGGTTCGGCCGTGTGCGCCCCACCGGGACGCAGCTCCCTGTCGAGGAAACGGCGCACCTCCGCGAAGGCGTCCGCGCGGTTCGTCTCGTTGAAGACCTCGTGCCGCGCCCCGACGAAGATCCGCTCCGTCAGCCGGCCACCGCTGAGGCGCTCCACCCCGATTCGGCTTCCCGGCAGCGGAACCAGCCGGTCGTCGTCCCCGTGCAGCCACAGCAGCGGCAGCGGGCCGATGTCCCCGCCCTCGGCCACGGCCTCCAGGGTGCGGACGAACGCCTGCAGCGTCGGCCGCTTCATCGGGCCGTGCCAGACCAACGGGTCGGCGACGTACGCGGCGCCCACCGCCGGGTCACGGGAGAGCGCGGCCGGGCTGATCGGGATGTCGGGGATCTCGGGCAGGGCCAGCAGCCGCCCGGGCAGCTCCCAGACGCCGATCACCGGCCCGGACAGGATCAGCGCGCTCAGCTCCGCGCCGTACCGCTGGGCGTGCCGGGCCGCGATCAGGCCGCCCATGGAATGGCCGACCACGACGAGCGGCAGGCCCGGATGCGCGGCGCGGGCGAGGTCCGCCGCCGCGTGCACGTCGGTGACGACGTCCTCGAAGTCCTCGATCACCACCCGCTCACCGGCCGACCTTCCGTGCCCGACGTGATCGGGCCCGTACACCGCCGCCCCGTGCGCGTTGAGAACGCCCGCCAGCTCGTCGTAGCGACCGGCGTGTTCCCCGTACCCGTGCACCACGAGGGCCAGATAGCGCGGCTCCGGGTGCGGCCACTCGTGTACGACGATGCCGTCGAGGACGTGCTCGCGGACGTCGGTCATGTCTCCTCCGGCTGCCTGGGTGAAGGTTCCGGGGGATCTTCCCAGGGAGCCGCTCGGAGGTCTATAGTCCAAAACTAGCAGTGCTAATTAAGTGTGCCTGGCGCACACCCGTAGATTCGTGCTGATCCACAGCGTCGTAGGTCAGGAGTCCCAGCCGTGCGTCCCGTCCACTTCGCGGCCGCCCGCCGCACCCCCATCGGCAAGCTCCGCGGAGCCCTGTCCGCCGTACGGCCCGACGACCTCGCGGCGACCGTGATCCGCCACCTGGTGGGCGACGTGCCTGCGCTCGACCCCGCCCGCATCGACGACGTCTACTGGGGCGCCGCCAACCAGGCCGGCGAGGACAACCGCAACGTCGCCCGCATGGCCGCGCTGCTGGCCGGCCTGCCCGAGTCCGTGCCCGGCGCCACCGTCAACCGGCTGTGCGCCTCCGGTCTCGAAGCCGTGACCACCGCGGCCCGCACCATCGCCGCCGGCGAGGCCGACATCGTGATCGCGGGCGGCTCCGAGTCGATGAGCCGCGCTCCCTTCGTCCTGCCCCGCCCCGACGAGGCCCTGCCGCACCGCATCGAGACCTTCGACACCCGGCTCGGCTGGCGCCTGGTCAACCCGGCCATGAAGGACCTGCACGGTCTGCTGGCCATGGGGGAGACCGCCGAGGAGGTCGCCGAACGGTACGGGGTCTCCCGCGCCCGGCAGGACGATTTCGCGCTGCGCAGCCACCGACTGGCCGCCGCCGCACGCAAGAACGGCCACTTCGACGACGAACTCCTGCCCGTGGAGCGCCCGGACGGCGTCACGGTCGAGCAGGACGAGTGCGTCCGCGAGGACACCTCGCTGGAGAAGCTCTCCCGCCTCAAGCCGGTCTTCCGCGCGGGCGGCACGGTCACGGCGGGCAACGCCTCGCCCATGAACGACGGTGCGGCCGGGCTCCTGCTGGTCAGCGAGGAGGCCCTGAACGAGCTGGGGCTGGAGTCCCTCGGCCGCTACGTCGCCGGTGCCTCGGCGGGCGTCCACCCCGACGTGATGGGCATCGGCCCCGTCCCCGCCACCCGCAAGGTGCTCGCCCGGGCCGGCTGGGAGATCGGCGACCTCCAGGAGGCCGAGTTCAACGAGGCGTTCGCCGCGCAGGCGCTCGCGTGCGTCGACCAGCTGGGCATCGACCCCGACCTGGTGAACCCCACCGGCGGCGCGATCGCCCTCGGCCACCCGCTCGGCTGCTCCGGCGCCCGCATCCTGACGACCCTCCTGCACCGGATGCGCCGCACCGGTGCGGAACGGGGTCTGGCGACCATGTGCGTGGGAGTGGGGCAGGGGAGCGCGGTGCTGGTCGAGAGGCACTAGCGATTCGCCGACGGGCGCTTCCGGCACAGGGAACCACGGGGGCTTCCCGCATGGGGATCAACGGGGGTCTCCCGCAAGGGGATTCGGTACACGAGCCGCAGCAAGGAAACGGAGCACCACTCCATGGCAACCCTGTCCGTCGCCGCCATCCTCGCCGAGAACGCCCGGCGCCGTCCCGAGAAGACGGCTCTGGTCGAAGGTGATCTGCGGCTCACCTTCGCCGAGGTGTGGCAGCGGGCCCTCGCCCAGGCCGGGGTGCTGGCCGGACTCGGCGTACGGCCGGGGGACCGGGTGGCGCTGATGGCCCCCAACACCGCCGAGTTCCCGGTCGCCTATTACGCGATCGCCGCGGCCGGCGGTGTGGTGGTCCCCGTGCACCTGCTGCTGTCGACCGGGGAGGTCGAGCACGTCCTGCGAGACAGCGGTGCGACGTTGCTCCTCGTCCACCCGGCCCAGGCCGGGACCGGCCGGGCCGCAGCCGCAGCCACCGGCGTCCAGGTGGTCACCCTGGGCGAGCAGTTCGAGAAACTCGCCGCGGACGCGGAGCCGCTCCCGTCGTACCTCACCCGCGCCGCCGACGACCCCGCCGTGATCTTCTACACCAGCGGCACGACCGGCGTCCCCAAGGGCGCCGTGCTCAGCCACTTCAACCTGGTGATGAACGCCACCGTCAACGCCTTCGACGCCAACGACATCCGCGCCGACGACATCGCGCTCGGCGCGCTGCCCCTCTTCCACGCCTTCGGCCAGACCGTCTCGCTCAACTCCACCTGGCGGGCGGGTGCCACGCTCGTCCTGCTGCCCCGCTTCGACGCGGCCCGCGCCATCGAGCTGATGGTGGAGGAGGGCGTGAACACCTTCCACGGGGTGCCGACCATGTTCGTGGCGTTCGCGGCTGCCGCAGCGGACGCCGGCGCCCTGCCCGCACTGCGTGTGTGCATCTCGGGCGGCGCCTCCCTCCCGGTCGCCGTACTGGAGCGGTTCGAGGCCGCGTTCGGCGCGCGGATCTACGAGGGGTACGGGCTGTCGGAGACCTCCCCGACGGCCACCGTCAACCAGCCCGTCTTCGGCACCAGGGCCGGCACCATCGGTCACCCGCTGTGGGGCGTCGACGTCGAGGTCGCCCGCGCCGAGGTGGAGGGCGGCATCGAGCTCCTGCCGCCGGGCGAACTGGGCGAGGTCGTCGTCCGCGGCCACAACGTCTTCTCCGGGTACCTCGGCCGCCCCGAGGCCACCGCCGAGGCTCTGGTCGACGGCTGGTTCCGCACCGGGGACCTCGGCACCAAGGACGAGGAGGGCTTCCTCAGGATCGTCGACCGCAAGAAGGACGTCATCATCCGCGGCGGCTACAACGTGTACCCGCGGGAGGTCGAGGAGGTCCTGATGCGGCACCCCGAGGTCGCCCAGGTGGCCGTCATCGGCCTGCCCGACGAACTGCACGGCGAGGAGGTGTGCGCCGTTGTCGTGACGGCACCGGGCACCGCCCCCGACGCCAACGGCATCACCGAGTGGTCCAAGGAGCACCTGGGCCGGCACAAGTACCCGCGGCGCGTGGAGTTCGCGGACGAGCTGCCGCTCGGGCCGAGCATGAAGGTGCTCAAGCGGGAGCTGCGGGCCCGCTACGGGGCCCGCTAGCCGGGGGCCCGGCACACCGGGTGTGAGGACCGCCCTGCGAGACGGTCCTTACGCCGCCGGATGCGTGCGCATAGCATCGGTTCCCGCATGAACACGATGACGCTCTGGCACATATCCGGCTGGGAGTTCGCCGCCCTCGCCTTCGCGGCCCTGCTCGTGGGCTTCTCCAAAACAGCCGTCAGCGGGGCCAACACGGTCAGCCTCGCCGTCTTCGCGGCGGTCCTGCCCGCCCGAGCCTCCACCGGCGTGCTGCTGCCGGTCCTCATCGCGGGCGATGTGCTCGCCGTCCTCACCTACCGACGGCACGCCCACTGGCCCACCCTGTGGCGGCTGTTCCCGGCGGTGGCGGCCGGCGTGGTGGTCGGCACGCTGTTCCTGGTGTGGGCCGACGACGAGGTCGTAAGGACCTCGATCGGCGCGATCCTGCTGCTGATGGCCGGGGTCACGCTGTGGCGGCGGCGCCGGGCCGAGACGGGGGACGAACCGGACGCGGTGACCACCAGGGCGGGCCGGCTGAAGGCCCGCTCGTACGGCGTCCTCGGCGGGTTCACGACGATGGTCGCCAACGCGGGCGGGCCGGTGATGTCGATGTATCTGCTGTCGGCGGGTTTCCGGAAGCTCGGCTTCCTCGGCACGTCGGCCTTCTTCTTCCTCATCGTCAACGTGTCCAAGGTGCCCTTCAGCGCCGGACTCGGCCTGATCGACGGTCGCTCGCTGCTCCTTGACGCGGCGCTCGTGGTGTTCGTCGTGCCCGGCGCATTGTTCGGCAAATGGGCTGTGAACCGGATCAACCAGCGGTTGTTCGAGCAGTTGGTGATCGCCGCGACGATCGTGGGCGGCCTGCAGCTGCTACTGGCCTAGCCCGAGCAGCGCCGGCAGGCCCGCGAAGGAGTCCACGACGTGGTCCGGGGTGCCGCTCGCGCTCGCGAGCGTCTCCGGCTGGTACTTCCCCGTACGGACCAGCACTCCCGTGATGCCGACGCGCTGCGCCGCGAGAACGTCCGACTCGACGTCGTCGCCTACCATCAGCGCCCGGCCCGCAGTCACACCCAGCCGGGCCAGCGCCGCCTCGAAGAACGCCGGGGACGGCTTGCCCATCACCTCCGCCTGGACCCGCGCGGCCTTCTCCAGCCCGAGCAGGAAGGCGCCCGAATCGAGCTGCAGCCCGGCCTCGGTCCGCCAGTACAGGTTGCGGTGCACGGCGAGCAGCCGCGCCCCCTGCTGCAGAAACCCGAAGGCCCGGTTGAGCGCGGCGTAGTCGAACTCCGGCCCGGCACCGCCCAGGACGACCACGTCGGGACGTTCGTCGACCAGGGTGATGCCGCCGAGATCCTCCTCGATGTCCCCGCTGTTGAGCAGAGCGCATCGGGCACCCGGAAAGTGCTCGGCGAGGTGGGCGGCGGTGAGCGCGGGCGCGGTGAGGACGTCCTCGGCGTCCACCGCGAAACCGGCCCCCGCCAGGGTATCGGCGATCGACGCCCGTGTCCGGGACGTCGTGTTGGTCACCAGCGCCACGCCGAGACCGGCGGCCCGGATCCTCCGCAACGCCTCGACCGCACCCGGCAGCGGCTTCCAGGAGACGGTGAGGACACCGTCGATGTCGATCAGGACGGCACGTACGGATTCCATGACCGGACCCTAGCGACCCGGGCGGCGGATCGGCGCGGACGACCTCGTACGCTCACCCCATGTCCCCGCACATCCTGATCCTCGGCGGCACAGCCGAGGCCCGGCGCCTCGCCGCCGACCTCGCCGCCCGCCCCGGAGTCAGGGTCACCACGTCGCTGGCGGGCCGGGTCGCCCGCCCGGGCGCACCGGCCGGCGAGGTACGGATCGGCGGGTTCGGCGGTGCGGAAGGCCTTGCGGACTGGCTGCGCACGCACGACGTGGACGCCGTCGTCGACGCCACGCACCCCTTCGCCGAGTCGATCACGGCGAACGCGGCCCGCGCGGCGACGGCCACCGGAGTTCCCGCGGTCGTCCTGCGCCGCCCCGGCTGGCGTCCGGTCCCCGGCGACCGCTGGTACGACGTGGCGTCCCTGGCCGCGGCCGCCGAGGCCCTGCCCGGCCTGGGCCGCCGGGTGTTCCTCAGCACCGGCCGACTGGGCCTCGCGACCTTCGCCCACCTGACGGACCTGCACTTCGTCGTGCGGTCGGTCGACCCGCCCGAAGCGCCCCTGCCGCCGCACACCGAAGTGATCCTGGCCCGCGGCCCCTTCACCCTCGCCGCGGAGACCGAGCTGCTGCGCGCCCACGCCGTCGACGTGCTGGTGACGAAGGACAGCGGCGGCGACGCCACGGCCGCCAAACTGACGGCCGCACGGGAACTCGGGCTGCCCGTGGTCGTCGTACGACGCCCCCCGCTCCCCGACGGCGTGACAGCGGTGCCGGACGTGGCGGCCGTACTCGACCGGCTGGGGTTCGACGGCTCCTGATCACCGAACCCGTCGGTCCCGCCTTCTCGACTCGTCCGTCAGGATTCCCCGGGACCGGGATGCCTGCGCAGCAGATACGTGTCCATGATCCACCCCTTGCGCTCCCGGGCCTCGGCGCGCAGCCGCTCGATGCGCGGGGCCGCCTCGGCGAGGGGACCGGAGACCAGGATCTCGTCCGGGGTGCCTATGTAGGCGCCCCAGTAGATGTCGATGTCCTCCTCGGCGTACTTCCGGAAGGCCTGGTGCGCGTCCAGCATCACGACGACGTCGTCCACCCCCTGAGGGAAGCCCTCCGCCAGCCGCCGCCCGGTGGTGATCTGCACCGGCCGGGCCACCCGGTTCAGCCCCGTACGATGCCGGGCCACCAGCGAGGAGACGCTGCTGATGCCGGGCACCACGTCGTACTCGAACTCCACCGCGCCCCCGGCCAACACCTCCTCCAGGATCCCCAGCGTGCTGTCGTACAGCGACGGATCCCCCCACACCAGGAACGCCCCGGTGCCGTCCTCGCCCAGCTCCTCGGCGATCAGCCGCTCGTAGATCCCGGCGCGTGCACTGCGCCAGTCCTCCACGGCCGGCGAGTACGAGGAGCCGCCCGCCTTGCGGTCCCGCTCCGGGTCACGGGCCTCCACCACCCGGTACCCGCCCTCGGGCCGGTGTGCGTCCACCATGTCCCGGCGGAGCTGGGTCAGATCGCTCTTCACCTCGCCCTTGTCGAGCAGGAAGAACACGTCCGTGCTCCGCAGTGCCTTGACCGCCTGCAGGGTCAGCTGGTCGGGATCGCCCGCACCGATACCGATGACATGAATCTTTCGCACACCCCGAGTCTGCCGCATGCCACCGACAGTGAACCCACCGCCTCCGCAGGGCCCCGACGGCCTCGCTCAGGAACCGAGCCGGGGCGCCTCGGCCCCCGCGTCCACCGGCCCCGCCCCGCGCTCCACCCGCCCGGCCAGGTCGCGGGCCCACCCGGCCAGCCGGACCAGATCCATCCCGTACGGCCGCGCGTCGCCCCGCTCGGCCGCCCACTCCTCGATGGCCCCCGCGCCGCGCCGCAGCAGCCGCGCCCCACCGACGCTGTTGCCGCGGGCCGCATGGGTGAGCCCCACCGCCAGCTGTGCCAGTCCCCGCCACAGCGTCCGCTCGGACTCGGGCCCCGACTTCCAGGCGTCCTCGAACACTTCGTGGGCGTGGAACGGCTTCCCCGCGTCCAGCAGCGCCTGCGCCTGCGCGACCGTCTCCCGCGGGGTCCTGACGACCCCCTCCGGCTGGCGGGCCACCCCCTCCGCCCCGTACGGCAACGGCCGCCCCAGTCCGTCCCGCGGCCGGGCGCTCCGCGCCCGCCCCGCCACGTCCCGGTCCCGGCTGTCCGCCGACCTCCCCGCCGCTGCGCCCGCGTTTCCCATACGACCGATTGTCCCCGCCCGGTCCCTCTTCGGTGCACCCCCGCCGGTGGGGTAAAGTTCTGTTCGCGCGATCACGCGGGTCACCGCGAGTGAGCGCACCGGGACGTGGCGCAGCTTGGTAGCGCACTTGACTGGGGGTCAAGGGGTCGCAGGTTCAAATCCTGTCGTCCCGACTTGCTCAGACGCAGGTCAGGGGTCATTCCAGAGAGATCTGGGATGACCCCTTCGGTATTTCTGCGCCCCGCTCAGTAGACCGCCCTCAGCGCGTCGACCAGCGCCT
The DNA here is from genome assembly GCF_044541035.1 of Streptomyces sp. NPDC085866. Lineage (NCBI taxonomy): Bacteria > Bacillati > Actinomycetota > Actinomycetes > Kitasatosporales > Streptomycetaceae > Streptomyces > Streptomyces sp. NPDC085866. Next base: position 393,187 of record NZ_JBITSQ010000003.1, on the reverse strand, counting down.
GCTGAATCTCGGGGAGCGGGCGATCGAGGGCGGTCAGATAGTCCGTGAACTTGTAGTCCACGTAGGCGATGTCCTCACCCCCGGTCCGCGCATGCGGAAGGCGCATCGAGGGGATCCCGAACGACTCCGCGACCGCGATTCCGTGCAGCGAGGACGAGGCGATGACCGCGCAGGAGGTGATCTGCGCGATGACCTCGTCCACCGGCCGCGTCACGTCGATCACCGTGTCGGCGTCCGGAAACGACCGGCGGTCCAGCCAGTGCGGCACCGCACCGAGCCGGTGCTTCACCACCGGAGACCGCTCCCACAGGGCGCCGACCAGCAGGCCCGGGTCGCCGAGCGGCACATCGACACCCAGGTACGCGGCGGTGTGGGCGCCACGGGCCGCCAGTACCGTCCGCGGCGGAGCCCACAGGGGAAGCGGATGCATCAGACCGGAACCCCAGACCACCGTGGCCGGATTCGTCAGCTTGTGCAGGATCGACCCGCACGCCACGAGTTCCGCGTCATGGACGGAGACTCTCCGCACGCGGAGGCCGAGGCGCTCCAGGATCAGCGGACCGAGGGCGTCCCCGAAGTTCTCCCGGCTGTCCGGCATACGCCACGACCACACACCGATTGGCTCCCGCCCCATCAGCCCGCGACCTCTCGTTGCTCCTCGCCGTTGGAACCGTCCTCGGGATTTTCCACCAACCGGTCGGCGGCGGTGCTCTGACGCGCCCGAGGCGGAGGTGCTGGGGGTTCCGTCACCGAGTTCACCGGCATCGTGAGACGACGATGTCGCCCGCGACCCCGAGGACGTCGGCAGGCTCACCCAGCGGTTCCACGACACCCTGGTCGGTCCGGCGGGGACACCCTGGTCGGTCCGGCGGGCGCACACGCCCGACGGCGTGTGCGCCCCGGCGCAGGACGCGGCTCACCGACCGCGCGGCTCCCGCACCACCGCCACGTCCCCTGGCGCCACCGTGACCGTGCCGGCTGTCTCCTTGCCGGTGAGGAGTTCCGTGGCACCCGGTGCGACGGGCAGGTCCGCGCCCCGGCCGCAGTGGTCGATCACGAAGACGTAGTCCGCCTCCGGGCCGCGCCTGCGGACCACCTCCACACCGTCCGGGGCGGTACGCACCGGCTCCACGCCCGCCTCGGTGCGGATGCGGTCCAGGAGGGCGGTCAGCGTGGCCGGGTCGGGGAGCGTGGCCAGGTACCAGGCGGCCCCGGTGCCGTAGGTGTGCCGGGTGACCGCCGGGACGCCGTCCAGCGGGCCGTCGGTGTAGGCGGCGACCTCCTCGGCGCCCTCCAGCCGCAGCCGCTCCGACCACAGCGTGCCCGTCGCCCCGTCCGGCACCGCACCGCTCAGGGCGACCTGCTGCCCGGGCAGCAGCGGGAACGGCTCGTCGGAGCGCACGCCCAGCACGTCCCGGAACGCCCCCGGGTAACCGCCCAGCCGCACATGGCAGTTCTCGTCCACCGCCCCGCTGTGGAAGCCGACGGCGAGGGTGCCGCCCCGCTCGGCGTACGCCGTGAGGTTCGCCGCGCCCGTGTCGTCGACCAGGTACAGGTTCGGCGCCAGGACCAGGCGGTAGGCGGACAGGTCCGCGTCGGGACGGACGAAGTCCACGGCCACGCCGGCCCGCCACAGCGGCTCGTACCAGGCCCGGACCAGGTCCAGGTAACGCAGTTCGCCACTCGGCTGGGAGGGCAGTTCCAGGGCCCAGCGGGCGTTCCAGTCCCAGACGACGGCGACCTCGGCGGGGCCGGTGCTGCCGCGGACCTCGGCCAGCGCCTTCAGGTCGGCGCCCAGCCGGACCACGTCCCGCCAGATCTGGCTGTCGGTGCCCGCGTGCGGCAGCATCGCCGAGTGCCACTGTTCGGCGCCCGCCTTCGCCGCCCGCCACTGGAAGTACGCGATGCCGTCCGCCCCGCGCGCCACATGGGCGAGCGCGTTGCGGCGCAACTCACCAGGATGCTTCGCCCGGTTGACGGGCTGCCAGTTCACCGCGCCGGTGGAGTGCTCCATCAGCAGCCATGGGCCGCCCGCGAGCGAGCGCATCAGATCGCCGCTCAGCGCCAGGTCGATCTCCGACTCCGGGTCGGCGGACATCAGGTAGTGGTCGTTGGCGACGATGTCCAGCTCCGGCGCCCAGCGCCAGTAGTCGAGGGCGTCGAAGGTGGCCATCACCATGAAGTTGGTGGTGGCCGGGATCGCAGGGGCCGCCGCCCGCAGCACGTCCCGCTCGGCCGTGTACAGCGACAGCAGCTCGTCCGAACAGAAGCGGCGCCAGTCCAGCTGGTGCGTCGGGTTGGGTACGGCGCCGGTGGCGCGCGGCGGCAGGATCTCCTCCCAGTCGTAGTACCACTGGGACCAGAAGGTCGTGCCCCAGGCGTCGTTGAGGGCGCTCAGGTCGTCGCCGTAGCGGGCCCGCAGCCAGCGGCGGAAGGCCGCCGCGCTGGTGTCGCAGTAGCAGGCCGCGTTGTGGCAGCCGTACTCGTTGTGCACGTGCCACATGGCGACGGCCGGATGACCGGCGTACCGCTCGGCCAGCGCGCCCGCGATGCGCAGCGCCGCCGCACGGTAGGCGGGGCTGGACGGGCAGAACGTCTGGCGGCTGCCGTAGGAGAGGGTACGGCCGTCCCGGTCGACCGGCAGCGCCTCGGGGTGGGCGCGGAAGAACCACGCCGGAGGCGCCGCCGTGGGGGTGGCCAGGTCGGCGGCGATGCCGTTCTCGTGCAGCAGATCCAGGATCCTGTCCATGCGCGAGAAGTCGAACTCGCCCTCGGACGGCTCCAGCAGGGCCCAGGAGAAGATGCCGACGCTGACCATGGTCACCCCGGCCTCGCGCATCAGGCGCATGTCCTCGGCCCACACCTCCTCGGGCCACTGTTCGGGGTTGTAGTCGCCGCCGTAGGCGAGGCCGGGGACGGACAGGGTGCGTTTCACTGGGTTTTCTTCGTTCTCTTTCACGTGTGCGCGCCTCAGCCCTTGTTGGAGCCCAGGGTCAGGCCGCTGACGAACTGGCGCTGGAGCGCGAAGTACACGATCAGCGTCGGGATCGCGGTGAGCAGGGCGCCGGCGGCCACCAGGTTGGGGTCGGTGAAGTACTGGCCGGAGAGGTTGTTCAGCGCCGAGGTGATCGGCATGTTCTCACCGGTCGAGATCAGCACCAGGGCCCAGAAGAAGTCGTTGTAGATCCAGATCGACAGCAGGGTCGCCAGGGCCGCCATCGCCGGCTTGCACAGCGGCAGCGTGATCTGCCAGTACAGCCGCCACACCGAGGCACCGTCGACCAGCGCGGCCTCCGTCAGCTCGTGCGGGAGCGAGCGCATGTAGTTGCTCAGCACGAAGGCGCAGAAGCCGGACTGGAACGCCACATGGATCAGCACGAGCCCGAGCGCGGAGTCGTACAGCTTGCCGCTCGCCGTGATGCCGGGCAGGTTCGTGAGCAGGTACAGCCGGTACAGCGGGGTGATGATGACCTGCTGAGGGAGCAGGTTGCCCGCCGTGAAGACCAGCAGCAGCGCCAGGTTGAGCCGGAAGTCGAACCGGCTGACGTAGAACGCGACCATCGAGGACAGGAACAGCGTCAGCAGCACGGCCGGTACGGCGATGATCAGCGTGTTGCCGAAGTAGTGCATCATGTCCGACTGGACGAACGCGTTCTTGAAGTTGTCGAAGTTCAGCGTGTCCGGCCAGGACACATAGCCCTTGGCGCTGGTCTCGCTGTACGGCCGCAGCGCCGAGAAGACCGCCCACAGCAGGGGCGCGAGCCACGCCAAGGCCGTGCCGGCGAGGAAGACGTGCAGCAGGACGCGGGCCGGCCGGACGGGGGTGCGCCGCTTCAGCGTGACAGTCGTGCTCATGCGCGCCGCTCCTTCCGGAAGGTGGCGATCAGATACGGGATGATCACCGCGAGGGAGATCACCAGCAGGACGACGGCGATGGCCGAGCCGTAACCGATCCGGCTGGACTCGCCGATGATGTTGTTGGTCACCAGGATCGACAGCAACTCGGTGCCCTGCGCGCCCTTGTTGAAGACGAAGACCAGGTCGAAGGCGCGCAGCGCCTCGATGATGGTGACGACCAGGACGACCGTGTTGGTCGGGCGCAGCGTCGGGAAGATGACGTTCTTGAACGTCTGCCACTCGCCCGCGCCGTCCAGCGCCGAGGCCTCCCTGAGTGACGGGTCGACGCTCTTCAGACCGGCCAGGTAGAGGATCATCATGTAGCCGGTGTGCCGCCAGGACGCGGCGATGAGGACGGCCCACAGGTTGAGCTTGGGGTCGCCGATCCAGTCGATGTAGTGGCCGGGCTTGTTGGCGCCGATGATGCTGTTGATCAGGCCCGTGTCCGGGTTGTAGACGAGCTGCCAGACGAAGCCGATGCACGCCATGGAGATGACGACCGGCAGGAAGAACGCGGTCTGGTAGACGCGGCTGAACCGGATCTTCTTGTCCAGCTGTACGGCGAGGAACAGGCCGAGCGGCGTCGGGATCAGGATCAGCACCACGAACCAGACGACGTTGTGCTGGACGGCCGGCCAGAACTGCGGGTTGTCGTTGAAGAGCTGGGTGAAGTTGTCGAGGCCCACCCACTTGATCGAGTCGAACCCGATGCCGTCCCAGGTGGTGAAGGCGAGCGCGATGGAGGCGAGGGCGGTGACCCAGACCAGGGCCACGTGCAGGACCGTGGGCACGCCCGCCATCAGGGCGAGCGTGAGCCGGTCACGGCGGGTCAGCAGGCGCCGGTGGCCCTGCGTGGCCCGCTTGGATGCGGAAGCAGCGCCCGGAGGCGGCACGGCGGCCGCCTCCGGGGTCTTCGTCGTCGTGTCGGTCGTCATGCCGCTGCTCACGAGGACGCGAAGATCTGCTTCTTCTGGCGCTCGATCGACGACAGCAAGCTGTCCACGCCCTTGGGGTTCTGGAGGAACTTCTGCAGTCCGGGCTGCATCACCGTCGAGGTGAAGTCCGGCCGGGAGTCGCGGTCCATGAACTGGGTGAGGCTCTTGGCGCCGCTGATCATGTCGAACGCCTTCTTCTGCAGCGCCGAGTAGGAGGAGGTGTCGGCCTTGCTGGAGGCGGCCACCACGCTCGGGTCGCCCTTGAGGTAGGTCTGCTCGGCGTCCGGGGAGCCCAGGTACTCCAGCAGCTTCACCACACCGGCGTGGTTCTTGGGGGCCTTGCTGACCATGAAGCCGTCGGTGGGCGCCTCGACGGTGTCCTGGCCGTACGTGGGGTTGATCTCCGGGAAGGGGAAGAAGTCGAGGTCGTCCAGGTCGGCCTTGTTGGTGAACTGCTGGGCCACGAAGGAGCCCAGGAGGTACATGCCGGCCTTCTTGGACACCAGCGTCTGGGCGGCGTCCTGCCAGGTGCGGCCCATGAAGCCGTCCTGGTGGTAGGGGAGGAGCTCGGCCCAGTGGTCGAAGGCGGCCTTGACCTTGGCGTCGGTCCAGGATGCCTTGCCCGCCATCAGCTGGACGTGGAAGTCGTAGCCGTTGAGGCGGAAGTTGATCTGGTCGAAGGTGCCCATCGCCGGCCAGGCGTCCTTGTCGCCGAAGGCGATCGGGACCAGGCCGTCCTTCTTCATCTGCTTGCACAGGGCGACCAGCTCGTCCCACTTCGTGGGGACCTTGTAGCCGTGCTGCTGGAAGACGCTCTTGCGGTAGAAGACCGCCCACGGGTACGTGGTCAGCGGCACGAAGTAGTACTTGCCGTCCTCGCCCTTGCTCAGCTTCTTCATCGCGTCGGGGAAGTTGTCCCCGATCTTGGCCCACACGTCGTCGATCGGCGTGGCCAGCTTCTTCGCCGCGAAGAACTGCATGCGGTAACCGGCGAACCAGTTGAACACGTCGTCCGGAGTGCCCTGCAGGTAGGAGTTGATCTGCTCCTGGAAGGTGTTGTGGTCCTTCGTGTTCACGTCGACCGTGATGCCGGACTGCTTCTTGAAGGCCGCGTAGACATCCGTGAAGGCCTTCTTCGGCACGGCGTCGGAGGCGTTGGAGCCGAGGGTGACGGTCTTCGGGTCGGAGGACGAGCCACTGCCGCCGCAGGCGGACAGCAGGGGTATGCCGGCACCTGCGAGGAGGGCGGCACCGCCCGCTCCGCGCAGCAACGAGCGACGGCTGGGACCCGGGACCGAAAGACCGGAAGGAGAGAGGCGCATGGCGGCTCCTGAGGCATACAGGGTTCGGTCAAGGGGATGAGTCGATCACCGAAAGGTCCTCGAAACCGATCAGAAACCAACTCGACCGAACATCGTGGCGTAATAACAGCCCCATGTCCGCTCATGCGTCAATAGCTCTGGTCGCACTGGGGTGTCTCTTGCCCGAAACGTAATCGTCACCGTTACCTGCAACTTTGTTGAAGAGCAGGCAGAGCAGCCCCCGCGGCAGCTGCGGCCGCGGGGGCTGTGTGAACACGAGTGATTCCGTTTCCTGGTCTGACCAGGACTGTCAGGGTCTGACCAGAAGCTGGAAGTCGAAGGCGTAGCGCGACGCCCGGTAGACATGCGTGCCGTACTCCACCGGCCGCCCGGTGTCGTCGTAGGCGGTGCGCTGCATGGTGAGCAGGGCCGCGCCCTCCTTCTCGTCCAGCAGGGCCGCCTCCTCGGCGGTGGCGCTGCGCGCGCCGACGGTCTGGCGGGCGCTGTGCAGGGTGATGCCCACCGAGCGCATCATCCGGTACAGGCCCGTCGACTCCAGCCGCTCGGTGTCGAGTTCGAGCAGCGCCGCGGGCAGGTAGTTGCACAGGAACGCCACCGGCTGGCCGTGGGTGCAGCGCAGGCGTTCCAGCACGACGACCTCGGCGCCCTCCGCGATGCCGAGGGCTGCGGCCACGTCGGCGCCGGCCGGGACGCGTTCGTTGCGCAGCACCCGGGTGGTCGGGCCCTGCCCGGCCGACTCCAGGTCGTCGTAGAGGCTGCTCAGTTCCAGGGGCCGTTTCACCTGGCTGTGCACCACCTGGGTGCCGACGCCGCGGCGGCGCACCAGCAGACCCTTGTCGACCAGGGACTGGATGGCCTGGCGGACGGTGGGCCGGGACAGGCCGAGGCGCACGGAGAGGTCGACCTCGTTGCCCAGGAGGTTCCCGGGGGCGAGGATCCCGTGCTCGATGGCCGCCTCCAGCTGCTGGGCGAGCTGGTAGTAGAGCGGCACCGGACTCGTGCGGTCCAGGTCGAAGTCCAGTGAGTCGAGCACGGAGCCGGCCACGGGACGAGCGGAGTCACCGGTCCTCGCCACGGGGCACCTCCTTCCAGAGCGCGGACAGGGCGGGGCGGTTCACAGGTGCCGGCGGCGGCCGGCGACCTGGCGGTCGTAGTCCTCGCGGGCGCGTACGGCCGCCTCGCGGGTCGCGGTCTCGGCGACCGGAACGTCCCACCAGGCCTCGGCCGCGGGGGCGGTGGGCGCCGGGCCCGAGGTGTCCGTCTCCACGTAGACACAGGTGGGCGTGTCGGCCGCGCGTGCGGTGGCCAGCGCCGCGCGCAGCTCCCGTACGGTCTTGGCCCGCAGGACGTCCATGCCGAGGCTGGCCGCGTTGGCGGCGAGGTCGACGGGCAGCGGAGCGCCGCTGAAGGTGCCGTCGGCCGCGCGGTACCGGTAGGCGGTGCCGAATCGCTCGCCGCCGACCGACTCGGACAGGCCGCCGATGGAGGCGTACCCGTGGTTCTGGATCAGCACCAGCTTCACGGGAAGACCCTCCTGTACGGCGGTGACGATCTCGGTCGGCATCATCAGGTAGGTGCCGTCACCGACCAGCGCCCAGACCGCCGTGTCCGGGGCCGCCTGCTGCACTCCGATCGCGGCCGGGATCTCGTATCCCATGCACGAGTAGCCGTACTCCAGGTGGTACTGGCGCCGCGAGCGGGCCCGCCACAGCTTGTGCAGGTCGCCGGGGAGGGAGCCCGCCGCGTTGATGATCACGTCGTCGTCCCCGACGACCGCGTCCAGCGCGCCGAGCACCTGCGTCTGGGTGGGTACGGCGTCCTCGTCGACGGCGCCGAAGGCGCTCTGCACGACCTGCTCCCAGCGCTCCTTGCCCGCCCGGTACTCGGCCTCGTACGCCGGGTCGACGCGGAAGCCGGACAGCCGCTCGGTGAGCGCCTCCAGGGCGGCCCGGGCGTCGGCGACCACGGTCCGCGCGGCGAGCTTGTGGGCGTCGAAGGCGGCGATGTTGAGGTTGAGGAAGCGGACCTCGGGGTGCTGGAACAGGGTGCCCGAGGCGGTGGTGAAGTCGGTGTAGCGGGTGCCGACGCCGATGACCAGGTCGGCGCCGCGGGCGAGGTCGTCGGCGACCGCGGTGCCGGTGTGGCCGATGCCGCCGAGGTCGGCCGGGTGGTCGTGACGCAGGGAGCCCTTGCCCGCCTGGGTGGCGGCGACCGGGATACCGGTGGCGTCCACCAGGACCCGCAGCGCGTCCTCGGCGCGGCTGTGGTGGACTCCGCCGCCCACGACGAGGAGCGGCCTGCGGGCGGCCCGTACCGTCCGGACGGCGTCCGCCAGTTCCTCCGGGTCCGGCGCGGGCCGGCGTACGGTCCACACGCGCTCGGCGAAGAACTCCTCGGGCCAGTCGTACGCCTCCGCCTGCACGTCCTGCGGCAGGGCGAGGGTGACGGCACCGGTCTCGGCCGGGTCGGCCAGGACACGCATCGCCTGGAGCGCCGACGGGATCAGCTGCTCGGGGCGGGTGATCCGGTCGAAGTAGCGGGAGACCGGGCGCAGCGTGTCGTTGACGGAGACGTCGAACTGGCCGGGGTGCTCGAGCTGTTGCAGCAGCGGATCGGCCGGGCGGGTGGCGAAGTAGTCGCCGGGCAGGAGCAGTACGGGCAGCCGGTTGACGGTGGCCAGGGCGGCGCCGGTGACCAGGTTGGTCGCGCCCGGGCCGATGGACGTCGTCACGGCCTGCGCCGAGAGGCGGTCGAGCTGGCGGGCGTGTCCCACGGCCGCGTGCACCATCGCCTGCTCGTTGCGGCCCTGGTGGTACGGCATGACATCGCCGTACTCGACCAGCGCCTGACCGATCCCTGCCACGTTGCCGTGTCCGAAGATGCCCCAGGTGCCGGCGATCAGCCGGTGCCGTTCGCCGTCGCGTGCGGTGTACTGGGCGGACAGGAACCGCACCAGTGCCTGGGCGACCGTCAGACGGCTCGTCGATGCGCTCGTCGAGTGGCTCATGCCTCACAGGTGTAGGCGGGAACGGGCGGCGCTGTCAATGGTTTGTTCTTACATTCGGACCTGCTTGTGAAATGATGTCTTAACAAAGTATTGACAGCGGGCTCTGCAGGGGCTTGTATCCCGTCCCAACGCAACAGCGTCCCTTCCCCCGTAGCACAGTGAGGTGCAGGACAGATGGACCGCTCTTCTCACTCCCGCCCCCGCAGACTGGCCCCCGTCGTGGCAGTGGCCGCTGCGGCAGCCCTGACCCTCGCCGGCTGCTCCAGCAGCTCCGGTGGGAAGAAGGCCGAAGAGGGAGGGTCGGGTGCCTCAGCGGGCAAGGCCAACACCCCCCGGATGACCGTCGCGCTGGTCACCCACCAGTCGCCGGGCGACACCTTCTGGGACATCGTCCGCAAGGGCGCCGAGGCCGCCGCCGCGAAGGACAACATCAAGCTCATCTACTCCGCCGACCCGAACGCCGGCAATCAGGCCAACTTCGTGCAGAACGCGATCGACCAGAAGGTCGACGGCATAGCGATCACCCTGGCCAAGCCGGACGCCATGAAGGCCGTGGTCGGCAAGGCCGGCGCGGCGAAGATCCCCGTGGTCGGCCTGAACTCCGGGCTCAGCGACTGGAAGAAGCTCGGTCTGCTGCAGTTCTTCGGGCAGGACGAGACGGTGGCGGGCGAGGCGTTCGGCAAGAAGCTGAACGAGGTCGGCGCCAAGAAGGCCGTCTGTGTGATCCAGGAGCAGGGCAACGTCGGCCTCACCCAGCGCTGCGACGGCGTGAAGAAGACGTTCTCCGGCAAGACCGAGACGCTGTACGTGAACGGCACCGACATGCCGTCCGTGAAGTCCACGATCACGGCCAAGCTGAAGCAGGACAGCGCCATCGACTACGTGGTCACGCTCGGCGCCCCCTTCGCGCTGACCGCGGTGCAGTCGGTGGGCGACGCCGGCAGCAAGGCCAAGGTCGCCACCTTCGACCTGAACAACCAGCTGACCAGCGCCATCCAGAAGGGCACCATCCAGTTCGCGGTGGACCAGCAGCCGTACCTGCAGGGCTACCTCGCGATCGACTCCCTGTGGCTCTACAAGAACAACGGCAACTACAGCGGCGGTGGCGAGCAGCCGGTGCTGACCGGGCCGGCCTTCGTCGACAAGTCCAACGTCGACCGGATCGCCCAGTTCGCCGCGAAGGGCACCCGGTGATGAGCATGACTCAGCAGGCTGAGCCGGCGGTCGGGAGACCGCCGGCTTCCGGCCCCGAGCAGACCGACGGCCGTACCGTCCGGCGCCCGCTGGTGATCCGGCTGCTGGCCCGCCCCGAAGTGGGCGTCTTCCTGGGCGCCGTGGCCGTCCTGATCTTCTTCCTGATCGCCGCGCCCTCGCTCCGCCAGGGCAGCTCGATGGCCACGGTCCTGTACCAGTCCTCGACCATCGGCATCATGGCCCTCCCGGTCGCCCTGCTGATGATCGGCGGCGAGTTCGACCTGTCGTCCGGTGTCGCCGTGATCAGCTCCGCGCTCGTGGCGAGCATGATCAGCTACCAGCTGACGATGAACGTCTGGGTGGGCGTGCTCGTCGCGCTGTTCGCCTCGCTCGCCGTCGGCGCCTTCAACGGCTGGATGGTGGTCAAGACCGGCCTGCCCAGCTTCCTGGTCACCCTCGGCACCTTCCTGATCCTGCAGGGCGCCAACCTGGCCGTGACCAAGCTGGTCACCGGCAACGTCGCCACCGACGACATCAGCAACATGGACGGCTTCGACCAGGCGAAGAAGATCTTCGCGTCCTCCGTCGACATCGGCGGGGTCGAGGTGAAGATCACGGTCTTCTACTGGCTCGCCTTCGCGGCCCTGGCCACCTGGGTTCTGCTGCGCACCAAGTACGGCAACTGGATCTTCGCCGTCGGCGGCAACAAGGAGAGCGCCCGTGCCGTCGGTGTCCCGGTGAACTTCACCAAGATCACCCTGTTCATGCTGGTCGGCTTCGGCGCCTGGTTCATCGGCATGCACAACCTCTTCTCGTTCAACACCGTGCAGTCGGGTGAGGGCGTCGGCCAGGAGCTCATCTACATCGCCGCGGCCGTCATCGGCGGCTGTCTGCTCACCGGCGGCTCCGGCTCCGCGATCGGACCGGTCTTCGGCGCGTTCATGTTCGGCATGGTCAACCAGGGCATCGTCTTCGCGGGCTGGAACCCCGACTGGTTCAAGGCCTTCCTCGGCGTGATGCTGCTCGGCGCCGTCCTGATCAATCTGTGGGTCCAGCGCACGGCGACCCGGAGGTAAGACCCGATGACAAGCAACGGAACCGGAACCCACGGCGCCGTCCTCCAGGACACCGCCACCGCCGAGGACGGCCCCATCGTCGAACTGCGCGGCGCGGGCAAGTCCTACGGCAACATCCGTGCCCTGCACGGTGTCGATCTCAAGGTCCACGCCGGCCGGGTGACCTGCGTCCTCGGCGACAACGGCGCCGGCAAGTCCACTCTCATCAAGATCATCTCGGGGCTGCACCGGCACACCGAGGGCGACTTCCACGTCGACGGTGAGCCGGTGCGCTTCAGCAGCCCGCGCGAGGCCCTCGACAAGGGCATCGCCACCGTCTACCAGGACCTCGCCACCGTCCCCCTCATGCCGGTGTGGCGGAACTTCTTCCTCGGCTCCGAGATGACGAAGGGCCCCTGGCCCGTACGCCGCCTCGACATCGACAAGATGAAGAAGACCGCCGACCGCGAACTGCGCAACATGGGCATCGTCCTCGACGACCTCGAGCAGCCCATCGGCACCCTCTCCGGCGGCCAGCGCCAGTGTGTGGCCATCGCCCGCGCCGTCTACTTCGGCGCCCGCGTGCTCATCCTGGACGAGCCCACCGCCGCCCTCGGCGTCAAGCAGTCCGGCGTGGTGCTGAAGTACATCGCCGCCGCCCGCGACCGCGGCCTCGGCGTCATCTTCATCACCCACAACCCGCACCACGCCTACATGGTCGGCGACCACTTCAGCGTGCTGCGCCTGGGCACCCTCGAACTCAGCGCCGACCGCAGCGAGGTCAGCCTGGAGGAGCTGACCAACCACATGGCCGGCGGTGCCGAACTCGCCGCGCTCAAGCACGAGCTGGCCCAGGTCCGCGGCGTCGACGTCGAGGAACTCCCCGAGGAGAAGGACCTCATCGCACCCGTGGCGACGCCCTCGGAAGGGACCACCTGACATGGCGAACCCGACTCCGCTCGACCGCATCCGGGTCGGCTCCGCCCCCGACTCCTGGGGCGTGTGGTTCCCGGACGACCCGCAGCAGGTCCCCTGGGAACGCTTCCTCGACGAGGTGTCCGAGGCCGGCTACGACTGGATCGAACTGGGCCCGTACGGCTACCTCCCCACCGACCCGGCCCGGCTCACGGACGAGTTGGGGCGGCGGAATCTGAAGGTGTCGGCCGGTACGGTCTTCACCGGCATGCACCGCGGCCCGTCCGTCTGGGAGGAGACCTGGACCCATGTCAGCCAGGTGGCCGACCTCACCCGGGCCATGGGCGCGCGGCACCTGGTCGTCATCCCCTCCTTCTGGCGGGACGACAAGACCGCCGAGATCCTGGAGCCGCCGGAGCTGACGGCAGAGCAGTGGGCGCACCTGACCAAGGGCATGGAACGGCTCGGCCACGAGGTGCAGGAGACGTACGGCCTCGAACTCGTCGTGCACCCGCACGCGGACACGCACATCGACACGGAGGAGCACGTCGAGCGGTTCCTCGACTCGACCGACACCGAGCTGGTCAACCTCTGCCTGGACACGGGGCACTACGCCTACTGCGGCGGCGACAGCGTCAAGCTGATCGAGACCTACGGCGAGCGCATCGGCTACCTGCACCTCAAGCAGGTCGACCCGCGGATCCTCGCCGAGGTTGTGGCGAACGAGGTGCCGTTCGGGCCCGCGGTGCAGCGGGGCGTGATGTGCGAACCGCCCTCCGGGGTCCCCGCGTTGGGGCCGGTGCTGGAGGCGGCGCAGCGGCTCGGCGTGGAACTGTTCGCGATCGTCGAGCAGGACATGTACCCGTGCGAGCCGGACAAACCGCTGCCGATCGCGGTGCGGACGCGCAGGTTCCTGAGGTCGTGCGGGGCCTGAGCGGTTCGGCCTCGGGTCTGCCGGGAACGAACGGTGGCATGCGGGCGTTCTGACCGACAACGGGGGAACGCCCGCGAGTACGGGAGGACGGACGACATGGCTGACCGCACGGAACTCCGCGTTTCATCCCAGCAGGCCGCCGAGGCGACCGAGAACCCCGGCCGCTTCAGCCGGCTGCCCGAGCGGATACGCCCGCAGGACACGGTGGAGACGAGGCCGGCGACCCTGCCCGACCCGGCGCGGGACACGTACAACGCGGACGAGTGGCTGATCCGGTACTGCGGCTGACGGAGGCGCCGTTCCAGCGCGGCGCGTCATGTGGAGCGGGCCTTCCGGCCGGAGCCGGAAGGCCCGTGGGCCAGCGTGGTCAGGCGCCCGCGAGCGCGGGTTCGGGGTCGGACGTGCCCGACGGCGGCCGGGGGGCGTCGTGACGCCTGAACAGTCCACTGGGCCACCACATCCAGCGGCCCACGTCCAGGGTCAGCGCGGTGACCAGCACCGAGCGGACGACCACGGTGTCCAGCAGCACGCCGAACGCCACCGCGAACCCGAGCTCGGCCGCGAACACCAGCGGCAGCGAGGCCATCGCCGCGAAGGTACCGGCCAGCACCAGACCCGCTGAGGTGATCACACCCCCGGTGGCGGACAGACCCGTCAGCGCGCCGCGCCGGGTGCCGCGCAGCAGCGCCTCCTCGCGCACCCGGGTGACCAGGAAGATGTTGTAGTCGATGCCCAGCGCGACCAGGAACACGAACGTCAGCAGCGGGAAGGAGGCGTCCGCCCCGGCGAAGTGGAACACGTGGTCGAACATCAGACTGCTCACGCCGAGGGCCGCCGCGAACGACAGCACCACCGTCGCCATGAGCAGCAGGGGCGCGACGATCGCCCGCAGCAGCAGCGCGAGGATCAGGAACACCATCACCAGCACGATGGGGATGATCACCGCGGAGTCGCGGGCGGCCGCTTCCCGCGTGTCGAGGATGACCGCCGTGTTGCCGCCGACCTGGGCGTCCGCACCCTCGATCCGGTGGACCGCGGTTCTGGCCCGCTCGACGGTGCGCAGCGCGGCCGTGCCGCTGGGGTCGTCCTCGAGTTCCCCGAGCAGCATGGCCTCACCGTCCACGACCCTCGGTGTCGACACGTCGGCGACTCCCGGTACGCCGGACAGCGCGGCCCGCACCCGCTGCGCCGAGGCGGCCTCCGTCACGACGTAGACCGGGTCGCCCGCCCCTGCAGGGAAGTGCCTGGACTGGATCTCCTCGCCGACGGCCGTCTGCGGTCTGCCGGTGAACTGGTCCGTGTTGGAGAGCCCGTCGGCCCTGAGGCCGAACAGCCCGGCCGCCATGGTGCCGAGGACCAGCGCGGTGCCGATCCACACGATCCGTGGCCGGCCCGAGACGGCGGTGCCGACCCGTGTCCAGATGCCGTCCCCGGTCGTCCCGCCCGATCCGTGCGACGGCCGCACCGGCCAGAAGATCCAGCGGCCGCAGATCACCAGCAGGGCCGGCAGCAGGGTGACCATGGCGAGCAGTCCGACGAGGACGCCGACGGCACAGGCGGGCCCGAGCCCCTTGGTGGAGTTGAGGGTGGCCAGCATCAGCAGTGTCAGGCTGACCGCGACGGTCGCGGCACTGGCGACGATCGCGGGACCGGAGCGATGCAGGGCCTCCGCCATCGCCTCGTGCCGGTCCTCGTGCCGCCGCAATTCCTCCCGGTACCGCGAGACGAGCAGGAGCGCGTAGTCGGTGGCGGCGCCGAACACCAGCACCGTCAGGATGAAGCTGGTCTGCTCGTTGACGGTGAGTCCGGCGTTCTTCGCCAGCAGGTAGATCACCGCCTCCGACGTGACCAGGGCGCTGCCCACGGTCAGCAGCGGCAGCAGGGGCAGCACCGGGCTGCGATAGGTGAGCAGCAGGATCACGACCACCACCGTCGCGGTGATCGTCGTCAGACCGCCGCCCTCGCCGAACGCCTTGATCGAGTCCGATGCGTACCCGGCCGGACCGGTGACATGGAACCCGAGACCGCCCGCGTTCGCCTCGCCGACCGCGCTCATCGCGTCGACGACCTTGCCGATTCCCTCCCAGCCGGTCCTGTTCTTGCGTACCTGGACCACGGTCTGGACGGCCTTGCCGTCCTGGGCCCGCACCGGGCCCTGCGGCTGCCCCACGACGTTCCTGATGCCCTTGAAGGCCTCGGCGTCGGCTCGGGCCTTGGCCATGTCGGCAGGGGTGACACCCCCGGGGCGGTCGTAGACCACGATCGCCGGCAGGGTGTCGGCGAGCCGGAACTTCTCGGCTCGGCCGACGACACCGGTCGACTCCGCGTTGCCGGGCAGCCAGGCCGAGTTGTCGTTCTGCTCGACGTCACCGAGCTTGCCTGCCAGCAGGAGGGCCGGGACCAGCAGGAGCGTCCAGAGGGCCAGGACGACCCATTTCGCCACCCTGCCACTGGGCAGGGACGCCAGCTTGCGCACCATGTGGATTCCTCGGCGTTCAGTCGACGTGAGCGAGCTTGTCGGGATTGGCGACGACATAGATCCCGCACACCTGGTCGCCGTCCGGAGTGAGGTCGAGGACGAGGACGGCGTAGAGGGTGTCGCCGGCGAACAGCAGTGCCGACGGGGCGCCGTTGACGGTGCGGTAGGCGATGTCGAGGCCCTTGCCGGAGTGGGGGGCGGCAGCGGCGAGCAGACGGGCGATCCTGTCCCGGCCGTGCAGCGGACGCAGGCCCGCCGGTGCCCGGCCCTTGCCTCCGGCGTCGCCCCACAGGGTCACCTCCGGTGCCAGGATCCGCAGGAGGGCGTCCAGGTCACCGCCGAGCGCGGCGGCCAGGAACCGTTCGGTCACCCGCTGCCGGACCCGCGGGTCGGGCTCGTAGCGGGGGCGTCGCGCGTGGACGTGCTCCCGGGCGCGATGGGCGAGTTGACGGATCGCCGAGGGACTGCGGCCGAGGATGTCCGCGATCTCGGTGTGGGCGTAGCCGAACACCTCGTGCAGGACGAACACCCCGCGCTCCAGCGGAGTGAGGGTCTCCAGGACCACCAGCAGCGCCATCGACACCGACTCGCCGCGCTCCGCCGCATCAGCGGCATCGTCCGGGGCTTGAGTGTCGACGAGGGGGCCGATGAGCGGTTCGGGCAGCCACGGCCCGACGTACGTCTCGCGGCGGCGGCTGACGGTGGCCTGGTGGGCGAGGGCCCGGTTCACGGCGATCCGCACCAGGTAGGCGCGCGGGTTGTCGATCGGCTCCGCGTTCGGTGCCTGCTTCCTGGCCGTCCACGACAGCCAGCTCTCCTGCAGTACGTCCTCGGTGTCGGCGACGCTGCCGAGCATGTTGTAGACGATGGAGAACAGCAGCTCACGGTGGTCGTGGAACACCTGTGTCGCGGTGTCGGACATCGCAGGGCCTCTCGTCGCGGATGCTTTGCGAACTGAGAGCGGCCCGGGCACCCGGAGTGTGACATTCACTCACGGGATGTGATCCAGATCTCACAGGTCCGTGCCCGAGTGGGCCTCGGGCACGGACGGGCCGGCATCTGGGGCCGACGGAGGGCTGTCGTCAGGCCCCCCGCACCTCCGCGATCGTCACCGGACGGTGCTCATGCAGGGACAGGGTGCAGGCATCGGCGATCCAGCCCGCCTCCAGGGCGTCCTCGATGGTGCAGGGGGAGGGGCGGGTGCCGGCCACGACCTCGGTGAACGCGGTGAGTTCGGCGCGGTAGGCCTCGGTGAAGCGGTCCATGAAGAAGTCGTGCGGCGTGCCCGCCGGGAACGTCACACCGGGTTCGACCGAGCGGAGCGGGAGCTTGTCGTCCAGGCCGACCGCGATCGAGTCCGCGAAGCCGTGGAGCTCCATGCGGACGTCGTAACCGCGAGCGTTGTGCCGGGAGTTGGAGACCACCGCGATCGTGCCGTCGTCCAGGGTGAGGATCGCGCCGGTGGTGTCGGCGTCGCCCGCCTCCTTGATGTAGTCGGCGCCGCGGTTGCCGCCCACCGCGTACACCTCGGTGACCTCGCGGCCGGTCACCCAGCGGATGATGTCGAAGTCGTGGACCGAGCAGTCACGGAAGATGCCCCCGGAGGCGGCGATGTACGCGGCCGGCGGCGGCGCCGGGTCCAGGGTCGTCGAGCGGACCGTGTGCAGCTTGCCCAGCTCGCCTGCCTGCACCGCGGCCCGTGCGGCGACGAAACCGGCGTCGAAGCGGCGGTTGTAGCCGATCTGGATCGGCACGTCGCTGCCCTGCACGGCCTTGAGGACCTCGACGCCCTCCGCCATGGTGCGGGCGACCGGCTTCTCGCAGAAGACGGGGACGCCCGCCTCGACGCCGGCCCGGATCAGCGCCGGGTGGGCGTCGGTCGCGGCCGCCACGACGATGCCGTCCACGCCGGCGGCGAGCAGCGCCTCGGGCGAGTCGGCGACCTCGGCCCCGAACCGCTCGGCCGCGGCCTTGGCCGCGTCCGCGAACGGGTCGGTGACGACGAGGGACTCGACGGCGTCGAGCCCGGAGAGGGTCTCGGCGTGGAACGCGCCGATGCGGCCGAGGCCGAGGATTCCAATGCGCATGAGGGTGCAGCTCCTAAGGTGCGAGGGTGCTGAAGGAGGGAGAGTCAGTCGAGGCCGCCGAGCACGTTCTGGTCCCAGTCGATCACCGAACCGGTGACCACCCCGGACCGGTCCGACAGCAGCAGGACCACGAAGCCGGCGATCTCGTCCGGCCGGCCGAGCTTGCCCATCGGCAGCCGGGCGGCGGCCTGCTCCCGCCAGTCGTCGCCCGCGTCGTGGAAGGCGCGCTGGGTGGCGTCCTCACCCTCCGTCGCGGTCCAGCCGATGTTCAGGCCGTTGATCCGGATCCGGTCCCAGCGATGGGCGTGCGCGGCGTTGCGGGTCAGGCCCACCAGACCGGCCTTGGCGGCGACGTACGGCGCGAGGAACGGCTGCCCGCCGTGCGCCGACGAGGTGATGATGTTGACGATCGTTCCGGGCGCCTTCCGCGCCACCATGTCGGCCACCGCCGCCTGCATCGCGAAGAACGGCCCCTTGAGGTTGACCGCGATGTGCGCGTCGAACAGCTCGGGTGTCGTGTCGAGCAGGGTGCCGCGTGAGGTCAGGCCCGCCGAGTTGACCAGACAGTCGATCCGGCCGTAGGTGTCGACCACCTCGGCCACCGAGGCCTTGGCCTGGTCGGCGTCCGACAGGTCGGCCTGGACGTACATCGCCCTGCCGCCGGCCGCGGACAGTTCGGCCACCAGGACCTCGCCCGGTTCGGGGCGGCGCCCGGTCACGGCCACCGTGGCGCCCTCGCGCACGGCGGCGCGCGCGATCGCGGCGCCGACACCCTGGCTGCCGCCGTTGACGAGGACGATCTTGTCGTCGAGAAGTCCCATGAGTTCCTTGTTCTTTCAGCTCTCGCGCCGCTCGGCGCCGGCCCGCAGCTCGTCGCGCAGGGCCCGGGGACTCCATTCCTCGCGCACCGCCCGCCGTACCACGTCCGCCTGCGAGGGCGGGGCAAGACCGCCGACCGGCGGATCGTTGTCGAGGTTGGTGGGGAACGGATAGCCCTCGGCGCTCGCGGCGATCACGTGGTCGAGCCACTCCTGGCCGGCGCCTTCCGCCTTGCGCTTCAGCAGCACCGGGAAGACCGCGTTGGCCACGGCCTCCCGGTCCACCGTCTCCATCGCCCGCCCGAACGCCGAGGACACCTGGAGCAGGTTGGCCATGCGCCGGATGTCCGCCGAACGGTTCGTGCCGGCGGCGTGGAAGAGCGCCGGGTTGAAGAAGGCCGCGTCGCCCTTGGCGAGGGGGAGCTGGACGTGGTGCGCGTCGAAGTGGGCCTGGAACTCCGGGAGTCGCCAGGCCAGGTACCCGGGCTCGTACCGCTGCGAGTACGGCAGGTACAGCGTCGGCCCCGACTCGACCGGCATGTCGCAGTGCGCGACCGCGCCCTGCAGCGTGAGCACGGGGGAGAGGCGGTGGACGTGCGCGGGGAAGGCGGCGGCGGCCTCGCCGGTCAGGAAGCCGAGATGGTAGTCCCGGTGCGCGGTCTGGGCGGCGCCGCCCGGATTGACCACGTTGATCTGCGAGGTGACCTGGTAGCCGGGACCGAGCCAGGCCTCCGCGACCAGGGCCACGATGTCGTTGGCGTAGTAGTCCGCGAACGTCTCCGGGTCGTACAGCGCCGCCTTCTCGAGGGCGTTCCACACCCGGTCGTTGGCGCCCGGACGGGCGAAGTGGTCCCCGGCGCCCGCGCCGGAGGCGCGCTGCTCGGTGATCAGCGCGTCGAACACCGTCGTCGCCCGGTCGACCACCGCGGGGTCGGGGAAGGCGCCCTCGAAGACCACGATGCCGGGCCCGTCGGTGAGCGCCCGGACCAGCTCGGCCTGCACGTCCCGGCGGTCACCGGCGCGGAGCCGCTCGCTGTCGTAGACGAGGACGCCGCTCTCCACCGACGAGGCGTACGGGTACTCCGCGAGATCGGTGGTCCGCGCGAGCAGGGCGCGGAAGGAGTCGAGGTCGCAGTCCTGCTCGGACAGCCAGGCACGGCTCTGTGCGGCGGTGAGGGACATCGTCGTCCTTCCTTCGTTCCCGGGGCGACGTCGTGCTGTCATTCTTGTCAGTACAAAACCCTCGAACAACCGGCAGCGATCCATCAAAAACCCTTCAAGGAGCCGAGCTGTGGGCCACCCCTTCCCGATCCGTGAGATCGCCCGTCAGGCCGGCCTCAGCGAGGCGACCGTGGACCGCGTGCTCAACGGCCGGGGAGGGGTGCGGGCCAGCACCGCGCAGGAGGTGCACCGGGCCATCGCCGACCTGGACCGGCAGCGCACCCAGGTCCGGCTCGTCGGCCGTACCTTCATGGTCGACATCGTGATCCAGGCGCCCGATCGGTTCACCACGGCCGTCCGGGCCGCCCTGGAGGCCGAACTGCCGTCCCTGCACCCGGCCGTGCTGCGTTCCCGCTTCCACTTCCGGGAGACCGCGCCGGTGGGGGAGCTGGTCAGGATCCTGGACCGGATCGCCCGGCGCGGCTCCCAGGGCGTGATCCTCAAGGCGCCGGACGTCCCCGAGGTCACGGCGGCCGTCGGCCGGCTCACCGCGGCCGGCATACCGGTCGTCACCCTGGTGACCGACCTGCCCGCGAGTGCCCGGCTCGCCTACGTGGGCATCGACAACCGCGCGGCCGGTGCCACCGCCGCCTACCTCATGGGCCAGTGGCTCGGCGATCGCCCCGGCAACATCCTCACCAGCCTGAGCAGCGGCTTCTTCCGCAACGAGGAGGAGCGCGAGATGGGCTTCCGCAGCGCCGTGCGTGCCCGGCACCCCGGCCGTGTGCTCGTGGAGCTGACCGAGGGGCAGGGCCTGGACGCCACGCAGTACGACCTGGTCCGGGCCGCCCTGGAGCGCGACCCGGACATCCGGGCCGTCTACTCGATCGGCGGCGGCAACATCGCCACGCTGCGGGCCTTCGAGGACCTGGGCCGCGAGTGTGCCGTGTTCGTCGCGCACGACCTCGACCACGACAACACCCGGCTGCTGCGCGAGCACCGCCTGTCCGCCGTGCTCCACCACGACCTGCGCCAGGACATGCGCGAGGCCTGCCATCTCGTCATGCGCGCCCATGGCGCCCTGCCCCCGGCAGGACCCACTCTGCCGTCCGCGATCCAGGTGGTCACGCCCTACAACATGCCTACGGTGTCTACAGGTTGACCCACGTCCCGCTCTCGGCCGACACCGCCATCGCGTCGAGCACGGCCGCGCTGTGCACCGCGTCGGCCAGGGTGGTGCCGTACGGCCGGTTCTCGGCGATCGAGCGCAGGAAGCGGTACGCCTCGATCACCTTCAGGTCGTCGTAGCCCATCGCGTTGGCCGCGCCCGGCTGGAACGCGGCGAACTCCCCGTCGCCCGGGCCGACGTACACCGTGCTCACCGGCTGGTCCTGGTACGTCGTACCGCGGCTGACCGCCAGCTCGTTCATCCGGCGGAAGTCCCAGAACACCGCGCCCCGGGTGCCGTGCACCTCGAAGCCGTAGTTGTTCTGCTCGCCGACCGAGACCCGGCAGGCCTCCAGGACGCCGCGGGCGCCGGAGGCGAAGCGCAGCAGGCAGCCGACGTAGTCCTCGTTCTCGACCGGGCCCGGCGCGCCGCCGGAGGCCAGTGCGTGACCGGCGGTGGCGCCCGTGGGGCGGGCTCGCTCCGGGACGAAGATCGCCGTGTCGGCGGTCAGGGAGGCGATGTCGCCGAGCAGGAAGCGGGCCAGGTCGGCGCCGTGGGAGGCCAGGTCGCCGAGCACCCCGCTGCCGCCGCGCTTCCGCTCGTACCGCCAGGTCAGCGCGCCGTCCGGATGGGCCGCGTAATCGCTGAACAGGCGGATGCGCACATGTGTGACCGTGCCGATCTCGCCGGAGGCGATCAGGTCGCGGGCGGCCTCCACGGCGGGTGCATTGCGGTAGTTGAAGCCGACCGTGCCCTGGACCCCGGCCTTGGCGACCGCGTCGGCCACCGCGCGGGCGTCCTCGCCGGTCAGGCCCACCGGCTTCTCGATCCACAGGTGCTTGCCCGCCTCGGCCATCGCCACGCCGATCTCCCGGTGCAGGAAGTTGGGCGCGGTGACGCTGACGGCCCGGACCCGCGGGTCGGCGGCCACCTCGCGCCAGTCGCGGGTGGCGGAGGCGAACCCGAACCGCTCGGCGGCCTCGTCGGCCCGGCCCGGCACCTCCTCGGCCACCGCCACCAGCTCGGGCCGGAGGGCGAGCCGCGGATAGTGGTGTCGGACGCGGGAGTAAGCCTGGGTGTGCACCCGCCCCATCCAGCCGAACCCGACGACGGCGACACCGAGAGCATCCACCATGACAGCCCCTCTTTGGACCGGTCCACATCCTGTCCGGGCCACCTTTGTACGGACATGGCGCGCGCGTCAACCCTTCGGTGAGGGAGAACGGTTCCATGTCGCCCCTTTGACAGCCCGGCCTGCCACATGGAACGGTCCATCCCATGAGACCGCCGACGATCCGCGATGTGGCCGAACGAGCCGGAGTGTCGAAGTCGCTGGTCTCGCTGGTGCTGCGCGGCTCCGGCCAGGTACGCGCCGAAAAACGGGACGCCGTCCTCAAGGCCGTCCGCGAGCTGGGCTACCGGCCCAACGCCGCCGCGCGCAGCCTCAGCGAGCAGCGCACCCGCACCGTCGGCGTCCTCCTCGACGACCTGCGCAACCCCTGGTTCGTCGACCTTCTCGACGGCCTGAACTCCCTGCTGCACGCGGCCGGCCTGCACATGCTGCTCGCCGACGCCCGGCTGAACCGGCGCATGGGCCACGACCTCGCCGAACCCTTCCTGGACCTGGGCGCCGACGGCCTGGTGGTGGTCGGTACGGTCCCGGACGCGGGCGGACTCGGCGCGCTGGCCCGGCGGATGCCGGTGGTCGTGGCGGGCGCCCGCGAGCCGCAGCCGCCGGGCGTGGACGTCGTCGCCGGGGACGACGAACTCGGGGCCCGGCTGGCCACCGAGCACCTGCTCGGCCTCGGCCACCGCCGGATCGCCCATCTCGCGGGCCACGGCGCCGTCGGCGAGCTGCGGAGGCGCGGCTTCGAGGCGGCCATGCGGGCGCACGGCGCCGAACCGCTGGTCGAACCCGGCGACCTGACCGAGGAGGGCGGCTACCGGGGCACCGTACGGCTGCTCAGCCGCCCCGACCGGCCCACGGCGGTCTTCGCCGTCAACGACATGGCCTCGGTCGGCGCGCTCTCGGCGGCCGGGGAGCTGGGCCTCACCGTCCCGCGCGACCTGTCGGTGGCGGGGTACGACAACACCAGCATCTCCCGGCTGCGGCACGTCTGGCTCACCACCGTCGACACCGCCCCGCACGAGGTCGGCCGACGCGCCGCCCGCTGCCTCCTGGACCGCTTCGAGCGGCCGGAGGGCGAGGGGCGACTGCATCTGGCCGCACCGACCCTGGAGATCCGGGGCACGACGGCGGCGCCGCCCCGCCTCACAGGTTGATCGCGTACGCCTTGCGCAGCGTCTCGTGCACGGTCCACGTCGTACGGTCGCCCGCGCGCAGCACCGCCATGTCCCCGGGACCCACCCGCAGCGTCGGCCCGTCCTCGACCTCGATCGTCGCCGACCCGCTGATCACCACGAACAGCTCGTCCGCCTCGGTGTCGGTGACCACGCCCGGGGTGATCTGCCAGACCCCGCGGATCTGCCGGCCGTCCGCCGACTCCCAGACCACCTTCCCGGTCACCTCCGGGTCGCCGGAGACGATCTGCTCCGGGTCGAGGGGCTCGGGTTCGAGGTCGGCGTCGGGGATGTGGAGCGCGAAGCTGTGCGTCATGGGGTGACCCTAACCAGCGCCGGCGCCGTCCGACCGTCGACAGTGTGTGCGGCATCGGGCCTGGTGGGAGGACACTTCGTCGGGCCGCGCGGACCGGCCGTGCGAACTGGCGGCGGCCCGGGGCGCGGGTGATCGTGGATTGCATGGCTGACTCCACGGCGGCCGCTGCAGAGCCGCACCGGCAGCACGGCACGCGCGAGGCCGTCCTGTTCGGCGGGGTCTACGGCGCCGTCCTGGCCAGCTCGATGGTCGCCGCGCTCACCCAGTACGGCCACAGCTCCGCCGCCAGCCGCCGCTACGACGCCCTCTGGCTGCTGATCACCGCATGCGCCTCCGCGCTGGCCCACGGCTACGCCCACTACATCGCCGAGCGCGCCCCGCACCGCCGCTGGGACGTCCTGCGCTCCCTCGTCGACGAGTGGCCGCTGGTCATGGCCGTCGTGCCGACGGTGTTCCTGCTCGCGGGCGCGGGCTGGGGCTGGTGGCCCCCGAACGGCGTCGAGTACCCGGTGTTCGCCCTGAACATCGCCATCCTCTTCGCCCTCGGCCTGGTCACCGCCCGCTGGGCGAGGCGCAGTTGGCCGGCCGCCGTCGGCATCGGCCTGCTGGACGCGGTGCTCGGGGTGGTCGTGGTGGTGGCCAACGCGGTCATCAAGTAGGCGACCGGTGCGCTGCTGGGCATGGAGTCGGTATGACCACCGAAGACGCCGCAGCCGCGGCAGCCGCGACCGAAGAAGCCGCGACCGAAGAAGCCGTGAGCGCGTCAGCCGCGGCCGAAGCGGCCGTCGACGCCGTGACCCGTCAGGCCGTCGACAGCCTGTCCGCCACCGCCGACCCCCGGCTGCGCGACCTGCTCACCGCCCTCGTCCGGCACCTGCACGCCTTCGCCCGCGAGACCCGGCTGACACAGGCCGAGTGGGAACAGGCCGTCGGCTTCCTCACGGCCACGGGACAGGCCTGCACGGACACCCGGCAGGAGTTCGTCCTCCTGTCGGACGTCCTCGGCCTGTCCATGCTGGTCGAGACGCTGCACGGCCACAGCGCGCCCGGCACCACCGAGTCGACGGTCCTCGGCCCCTTTCACCTCACAGCGTCCCCGGCCCGCGAACTCGGCGACAGCATCGACCTGGTGGGCGACGGCGACCCCTGCGTGGTCAGCGGCCGGGTCTGCGCCGCCGACGGCACCCCGCTGCCCGGCGCCGTCGTGGACGTCTGGCAGGCCGACGCGCACGGCTTCTACGACGTGCAGCGTCCGGACGCCCAACCCCCCGGCAACGGAAGAGGACTGTTCACCGCCGACACCGAGGGCGCCTTCTGGTTCCGCACCTGTGTGCCCAGCCCGTATCCGATCCCCACCGACGGACCCGTGGGCACCCTGCTCAAGGCCTCCGGCCGTCACCCCTACCGGCCCGCCCACATCCACTTCATCGCGACGGCCGACGGCCACGCCCCGGTCACCACCCACATCTTCGTGGCGGGCGGCGCCCACCTCGATTCGGACGCGGTGTTCGCCGTGAAGGACAGCCTGGTCAAGGACTTCACCCCGACCGACGATCCGTCCCTGGCCCACGAGTTCGGCGTACCGAACCCCTTCCGGCACGCCCGCTTCGACCTCGTACTGGAACGCGCCTGAAACCCTTGTGCTGCGGGCCGGACGCGAGGGGCGCACCCTGGAAACATGCTGGGCGCGGTGGGCCGTAGGGCTTCCGACGCGGCACGGGACCCGGAGGTCTCCCGGGGCGTGCGGCGGACACCCTCGCGCCGGTCCCGTACCGCACCCCTGTGCGCCGCCGTGCTGCTCGCGGCGACGCTTCGGACGACGACGGCCGCGGCCGTCCCGCCCCAGGACAACGGCTGCGTCGCCACCGAGGGCAAGCCCGCTGGCCAGGCCGGCCAGATCCTCGACATCGTGCGCAAGGCGCGCAGTGAACTCGACCTGAAGGCCGCGCTGGTCCGCGTCACGGAGGACGGGCGCGAGGTGGCCACCTTGGCGGACGGCAACTCGATGAACGGCGTGCCGGCCACCCCGGCGATGCACTTCCGGTCGGGCTCGGTCGCCATCGCCTTCATGGGCACGGCGCTGCTCCAGCTCGTCGACGAGCACCGGGTCAGCCTGGACGACCCCGTCTCCCGCTGGCTGCCGGACCTGCCGCACGGCGATCGGATCACCCTGCGGATGCTCGGCGACTCGACCTCGGGCCTGCACGACTACGTGACCGACCCGGCCTTCGTGAAGCAGCTCTACGCGGACCCGTTCCAGCACTGGACGCCGCAGGAGCTGGTCGCCTTCCCTCTCGCCCATCCCCTCTGGTACGAGCCCGGCACCGGCTGGAGCTACTCGCACGCCAACTTCGTGCTGCTCGGCCGCACTCTGGAGAAGATCACCGGAACCCCGCTGGACGAGCTGCTGCGGCAACGCGTCATGGATCCCCTGGGGCTCAATGAGACCAGCAACGGTTTCACGCCCGAGATCCCGGCGCCCGTACTGCACGCCTACGACGACGAACGCGGCCCCTACGAGGACGCCACCTACTGGGACCCGTCCTGGACCACCGCGCCCGGCGCCGTGCAGACCACGGACATCTGCGACCTGGCCCGCTCCGCCCAGGGCATCGGCTCGGGCCGGCTGCTCTCCCGCAGCTCCTACCAGGTGCAGCTGAACCCCGGCACCGTCGGTCTGGGCGCGCCGACCGCGAGCTGCCCCGCCACCGTGTGCTTCAAGCAGACCGAGGACTTCCACTTCGGGGTGGGCGTCGTCGTCAAGAACGGCTGGGTCCTGCAGAATCCGTCGTTCGCCGGGTTCGCGGCCGTACAGGCCTACCTGCCGGCGCAGCGGCTGGCCATCGCCGTGTCCACGACCGTCGGGAAGAAGGCGCCCGACGGCAACACGGCCCAGACGATCACCGAGCGCATCGCGGCGGCCCTCGCCCCCGACCACCAGCTGACCGGCTGACCTCAGCGGCCGGTGCGCACCCCGTCCAGGGCGATCGCGAGCACCCGGTCGCGCTGGGCCTCGTTCTCGAACGCCGTCGCCGTGATGCCGGCGACCATCCGCAGCAGGTCGCCGAAGTCCATGTCCGCGCGGGCCGCGCCCGCCTTCTGGGCGCGCTCCAGCAGCGGGCCGCCGGCCGCGTACATCGACTCGCGGCAGGCCATGAAGATGCCCGACTCGTCGTCCAGGGCCTCGCGGACCGCACGCTTGGTGACCATGTAGCCCGCGAACCGGTCCAGCCAGGTCGTCAGGGCCTCCCACGGCTCCCGGTCCGCCAGCTCGACGGCCGCCCGGCACAGGGCGTTCACCTCGTCCGCGTAGACGGTCTCGAAGAGGTCGCGGCGGGTGGGGAAGTTCCGGTACAGGGTGCCGATGCCGACGCCGGCCCGGCGGGCGATGTCCTCCAGGGATGCCTCCGCGCCGTGCTCGGCGAACGCCGCGCGGGCGGCCGCGAGCAGCGCGTCGTAGTTGCGGGCGGCGTCCTTACGGTGCGGCCGGCGGGTCGCGACGATCTCGCTGACGGGGAACGGCGTGGCCGTCACTGTTGCCTCCCGGAAGGGAATCGGTTGAACCGGAGGTGTGCCTCCGTTACAGTGGAGGGGTACCTCCACTTTAACAGTGTCGGGGTGGCTTCGCCGTGGACGGACGCGTCCCGGCGCCGGCCTCCCGCACCTCCGTGACCACGGGCCCTGCGCGTCGCGCACCGCCCGTCCCCCCAAGACATCCACCCTCCGCGTCCCGATTCCGGAGAGGCTTCTTCATGCCCCGCAAGTCCACCCGCCTCACCTTCGCGGTCCTGGCGACCGGTGCCGGCGTGTTCGCCATGCTGCAGTCGCTGGTCGCACCGGCCCTGCCGACCGTCCAGCACGCGCTGCACACCTCGCAGTCCACCGCGACCTGGGTGATGACGGCGTACCTGCTGTCCGCCTCGGTGTTCACCCCGATCCTCGGCCGCGTCGGCGACCTCGTCGGCAAGAAACGCACCCTCGTCGCGGTCCTGGTGGCCGTGCTCGCCGGCTGTCTCGTCGCCGCGCTCGCCCCGAACATCGGCGTGCTGATCGTCGCCCGGGTCGTCCAGGGTGCGGGCGGCGCCCTCTTCCCGCTCTCCTTCGGCATCATCCGCGACGAGTTCGCCGCGTCCCAGGTGAGCGGCAGCATCAGCAACCTGTCCGCCGTGATCGCCGCGGGAGGCGGTGTCGGCATGGTGGCCGCCGGGCCCATCGTCTCCGCCCTCGACTACCGCTGGCTCTTCTGGATCCCGGTGGCCGTCGTCGCCGCGACCGTCCTGATCGCCCTGCGCTACATCCCCGAATCGCCCGACAAGGGCCAGGGCAAGGTCAGTTGGCTGGGCGCCGCGCTGCTCTCCGCCTGGCTGGTGGCTCTCCTGCTCCCGCTGAGTCAGGCCGGGCAGTGGGGTTGGGGCTCGCCGAAGGTGCTCGGCCTGTTCGCCGCCGCCGTCCTGCTGTTCGCGCTGTGGCTGACCACCGAGTCCCGCTCCCGCTCCCCCCTCATCGACCTGCGCGTGATGCGGCTGCCCGCGGTGTGGACGACCAACGCGGCCGCCCTGCTGTTCGGCGCGGGCATGTACGCGATCTGGTCCTTCCTGCCGGGCTTCGTCCAGACGCCGACCGTGGCCGGCTACGGCTTCGGCGCGAGCGTCACCGAGTCCGGCCTGCTCATGCTGCCGATGCTCGTCGCGATGTTCCTGTCGGGCGTCCTGTCCGGGCGGCTCGAACCCCGCGTCGGAGCCAAGGCGTTGCTCACCGCGGGCGCCGCGCTCGGCGCACTGGCCTGCGGCTTCCTGACCCTCTGGCATGACGCGCAGTGGCAGATCGCCGTCGTCGCGGGCCTGTTCGGCCTCGGCATCGGACTCGCCTACGCCTCGATGGCCAACCTGATCGTGGGCAGTGTCCCGCCCGAGCAGACGGGTGCGGCCACCGGCATGAACGCCAACATCCGCACCATCGGCGGCTCCATCGGCGCGGCCCTCACCAGCGTCCTGGTCACCGCCCACCTCCAGCCCTCCGGCCTGCCCCAGGCCTCCGGCTACACCCAAGGCTGGGCCCTGCTCGCCCTCCTCTGCCTGGCCGCGACCGGCGCCGCCCTCCTGGTCCCGGTCCGCCGCGCCGCCCGAACGGCGGACCCCGTTGCGGCGGGGGCGACACCGGCACCCGTGCGCGTGCGGTAGGGTTGACCTGCGTGATCACGCGGAACACACCGCGTGAACTCGCAACGGGACGTGGCGCAGCTTGGTAGCGCACTTGACTGGGGGTCAAGGGGTCGCAGGTTCAAATCCTGTCGTCCCGACGTGAAGTCGCAGGTCAGGGGCTGTCTTCCTCTGACAGTGCGACAGCGTCGACGTGAGCCTCTCACAACTTCTCACATGGTGGTATTGCAGGACCTCGCGGACCTGGTTGACCGTACAGACCTCGGGCCACGGCGGGCAGCGCGGCCTGACCTGCGGCCGTCCGCAAGTGCCATCCGATCCTGACGCTGCCTCACCCGCCGCGGCCAGGAACGACCGGTGCCGACCCGGCCGGACGGCTTATCGTCAGCCGGCGTTCCGGCTGACGATGTCGGCGTTGAGGGCGGTGGCGAAGGCACACCAGGCTGCATAGGGGGCCAGGGCCGTCGCGGCGGTCCGGTCGACGCGGGCGGTCACCCGCAGGACGTCCAGAGTGCTCAGGGTGAGGAGGGTGGTGCCGACGAGACCGGCCCGGGGGCTCCTGGCGGCAAAGAACAGCCAGTTCCAGGATGCGTTCAGGGCCAGGTTGGCAGCCAGTGCCCCGACCAGCCGACGGCGCTCGCCGCCACCGGTCCGGTTCGCGGCGTGCCCGGCGGCGAAGGCGATGCTCCCGTACAAGGACGTCCACACCGCGCCGAACGCCCACGGGGGCGGCTGCCAAGGAGGTTTGGCCAAGGCTTCGTACCAGGTGCTGTCGGGATCCACGGCTCGCGCGCCGGTCACCGCCGTAGCCGTCACCGCAGCCGCGGCCAGCGCGTAAGCAGGCCAGCGGCGCTCCGCCTCGCGGCGCCGGGATGGTGCCAGAACTTGCATAACGGATATATGGCCCGTCGGGTGCGGGGTGAGACACGACCCGGTCCTGCGCAGTCCGTCCGGGTGAGGCGAAGCCCGGTGTCCTGCCCGCGCATCCGCCCGGCCACGGTCCGCGAGGCCCAGGACGGCCCTGTCGAGATCGCGCTACCGTTGCTTCGGGGGAGTCTTCGGGCGATGGAGAAGGCGGTGATCCAGCTGATGGACAACCTGCCTTGCACTGCGGCAGGTCGCCCGTGCGCCGCTGCCGCGGCCGACGACAGCGTGAGCGGGTGGCGGTGACCAGCGGCGGCCGCGAGAAACCTTGGCAGAAGCAGGTTCCGGGTCCTTCGGTCCCAGGTCCGCCGGGTGTGTCGCGGCGACAGGAGAGGCCGCGTGCGACGCCGGCGACACCGGAGCGGCCGACCGCGGTGCCCGCGGGGTTGTTGGATCTGGTGGATCAGGCTGTCGTGGTCTGCGACGCGGCCGGCTTGCCCAGCTGGTGCAACGCCCAGGCGGAACGGTTCTTCCCCCGGTTGCGCATCGGCGAGCCGCTCCACGGGCCGCTGTCACGTGCCATGGCCGAGGGCGCGGACCGCTTCGAGACCGTCTCCGACGGGCGCCGGTTGTCAGGGCACCGGGTGGTGCCACAGGGCCTTGGGACCATCGCCGGTCACTGTGTGTGGTTGGTGCGCGACGACAGCGCGGTCCATGAGCGCCAGAACGAGCTGATGGCCGAGCGGGCCCGCTCCGCCTTCCTGGCGGAGGCGGGGAAGCAACTCGGGGCCTCCCTCCACCACGGCCGCACGGTGCGTGCGGTGGTGCGGGTGGCGGTCCCAGCCCTGGCGGACACGGCCATCCTGTTCCTGCCGGCCCGGGGACGTTGCGTAGCCTGGCACCTTTACGGGCCGGACGAGTGCGCCGGCCAGTTGCCGGCAGCGGCGCTGGACCAGGTGCCGCCAGTGGCCCACGCCCTGAGAGGGCTGGTGGAACAGCCCGTACTGTGCGACTGGCAGGAAGTGGCGCGGCTGGGCGGAGCGGTGTCGCAGGATCCGAATCCGCCTGTTCAGGCCCTGGTGGTCACGCTTCGCGGCGCCGGGATGCCGGCCGGTGTGCTGGTGCTGGCGCGCGGGCCGCAGCGGACGGGCTTCGCAGCGGCGGACGTCGAGCTGGCGCGGCAGTTCGCCTCGCGTGCGAGCATCGCGCTGGCGGCCGCGACCTTCTATGCCGAGCAGGTGCACATCGCCGCCGTGCTGCAGGACGGGCTGGAACCCGACCCGCTTCCCCACGCGGCGGGGGTCCACCTCGGGGCTGCGTACCGGCCCGCCCGCGAAACTTTGCGGATCGGCGGCGACTTCTACCAGGTGCGGGCGGACGCCGAGGACGGTGTCAGGTTCTTCTTCGGCGACGTCTGCGGCAAGGGAGTGGAGGCGGCGGTGTTCGCCGGACGGGTGCGGCAGAGCCTCCGATCGCTGGCTCTGGTGGAATCCCGGCCCGTAAGGATGCTTCAGCTGCTCAATGAGGCGCTTCTGGAGGAAGGCCACGCTCCCTTCACGACACTGGTGGTGGGATCTGCCAGCCCGGCGCGAGACGGCGCGCTGGACGTCGTGGCGGCAGGCGGCGGCCATCTGCCACCACTGGTGCTGCGCACGGACGGCGGGGTGGAGGAGGTGCACATCGGTGGGACGCTGGTCGGCGCCCTGCCCGACCCGGACTTCCACCAGAGGGAGATCCGGCTGGCGGCCGGCGAACTGCTGCTGTTGTACAGCGACGGTGTGACCGAGGCGCGCGGTGGGCCGAAGGAGCAGGAGATGTACGGCGAACGGCGGCTGATGCGCGACCTGGCCGCCTGCCGCGGCATGCCGGCCGGCGCGGTCGCCGAGCGTATCGACCTGCGCACCGGGCAGTGGCTGGCCGGAGGCGACCACGACGACCTCGCCGTACTCGCCGTGCAGGCTCCCGCCCTTGCGCCGCCGGCGGACGTGGAGCATCCGCGGTGACCGCCGAGCGCTCCGACGCCATCGAGAGTGTCCGCGCGGCCTTCGACGGCCACCTGGCCCGAGCGGACGAGACCGCCGCCGTGGCGCTCGTCCTGGACCTTCTCGCCGGCGGCGTCAGCGCCGAGGACGTGTTGCTCGGCCTGATCGCGCCCGCCCAGGCAGCGGTCGGCGAGCACTGGGTGAGCAACGAGTGGAGTGTGGCCCAGGAACACGCGGCCACCCATGTCAGCAACCGGGCCGTCTCCGCGCTCGCCGCCGCGAGCGCGGTCCCCGACCATCCTCTCGGGAGCGTGGTGGTGGCCTGCCCGGACGGCGAATGGCACACCCTGCCCGCCCACATCGTCGCGGAGGTACTACGGCTGCGCGGCTTCGCGGTCCGGTTCCTCGGTGCCGGGGTACCCACCGCACACCTGATCTCGTATCTGCATCAGAACGGCTCTGATCTGATCGCCCTGTCGTGCATGCTGGCGGTGCGCCTGCCCCGGGTGTACCGCACGATGGAGGCGTGCCGACTGGCGCGTGTACCGGTCCTGGTCGGTGGCGCCGGCTTCGGACCGGACGGCATCTGGGCCCGTGCGCTGGGTGCCGACCTGTACGCGCGCACCGCGGCGGACGCCGCGGACCTGCTGGTGGAGCAGTGGCCGCCGCCGCTGACCGGGGAGCCCGCACTGGACCACCTGGCTGACGGGGAGTACGCCCAACTCGTCAGCCGTCGCGGTGACCTTCTGCGGCACATGGTCGACCACCTGCGCCGGTGCTTCCCGCCGTTGCGCCGGTGTGCCGACGACCGGCACGAGGCCGCTGTCGAGGACCTGGGGTTCCTGGTGGACTTCCTCGCTGCCGGTGTCTTCGTCGACGACCCGCGCGTTTTCACGGACTTCCTGGTGTTCCTCGCCGATGTGCTGGCTCCCCGCGGGATACCGCCGGCCGGCCTGGACCTGGCTCTCCAGGCCCTCTGCGAGCCGTTGAGTGATCTTCCCCGCACCCTGACCCACGTGGCTGCGGGGCGAGGACGTCTGGAGCGGGCCGGACACACCTGGGCGGACGCCTGATCCCTGCGGCAGATTCCGGGAGACGCACGCCGGCGGTGGCCCGTGTTCGCCCCCTGGCCCGGACGACGGGCCACTGAAGGTGGATCTTGGTGGTCAGTCCGCCGCGGGAGCGGCCGATCGCGTGGTCGGCCGGTTCGCCGCCCGGGGCCCCCTTTTGCGAGCCCCGGCCGCGTGCTGGTGGGCCCGCACGATCGTGGAGTCCACCGACACAGCCCAGGCCAGGTCCTCATCGGCATCGGTCTGGGCCATCAGCGCGGCGAACATTCGCTCCCAGGTGCCGTCGACGGCCCACATGCGCAGCCGGTTGCACCCGGTCCAACGACCGGCCGATCCAAACGAAACTGCCTAGTCCCGCGCCGCCCACAGGCTGCGCACATGCCCCAGGTGCCGGGTCATGACCTCCAGTACGGCCTTCTCGTCGCGCTCCAGCAGGGCGTCCAGGAGTTCCAGGTGCTCCTCGGCCGAGGCGAGCAGGCGGCCCGCCTCGACCAGGGCGGTGAGGCCGTAGAGGCGGGAGCGCTTTCGCAGGTCGGCGACGACCTCGACCAGGTGGGCGTTGCCGGCCAGGGCGAGGAGGCCTAGGTGGAAGCGGGTGTCGGCCTCGACGTAGGCGATCAGGTCGCCCGCCGCCGCGGCTGCGACGATCTCCCGGGCCGCCGGGCGCAGCGCCTCCAGGGAGACCCGGTCGGCCGTGCGGGCCAGGTCCGCCACGGTGGGGATCTCGATCAGGGCGCGGATCTGCGTGTACTCGTCCAGCTGCCGGTCGGAGACCGCGGTGACCCGGAAGCCCTTGTTGGGCACCGTGTCGACCAGGCCCTCCTTGGCCAGGTCCAGCATCGCCTCCCGCACCGGCGTCGCCGAGACGCCGAAGCGGGCCGCGAGCGACGGCGCCGAGTAGACCTCGCCCGGCCGCAGTTCGCCCGCGATCAGCGCGGCCCGCAGCGCGTCGGCGACCCGCTCGCGGAAGCTGCTCCGCCGGCCGCCCAGCCGGGGGAGTACGGGTGCGTCCGCGTCCTGCGGTTTCTGTGCCATGTCACGCATCATCGAAGTCTAGTCCGTGGCTAGAGGACGAACCCCTCCGGGAACGGGTCGGTCGGGTCGAGCAGGTACTGGGCCGTGCCGGTGATCCAGGCGCGGCCGGTGAAGCTCGGCAGGACGGCGGGGATGCCGGCGACCTCGGTCGTGCCCAGCAGTCGGCCGGTGAACCGGGTGCCGATGAAGGACTCGTTCACGAACTCGGTGTGCAAAGGGAGTTCGCCCCGCGCGTGCAGTTGTGCCATGCGCGCGCTCGTCCCCGTGCCGCACGGCGAGCGGTCGAACCAGCCGGGGTGGATGGCCATCGCATGCCGGGAGTGACGGGCGGTGGCGCCGGGCGCGTACAGGTGGACGTGATGGCAGCCGCGGATGGACGGGTCCTCCGGGTGGACCGGCTCCTCCTCGCCGTTGATCGCCTGCATCAGTGCCAGCCCGGCGGCGAGGATGTCGTCCTTGCGGGCCCGGTCGAAGGGCAGGCCGAACTCCTCCAGCGGCAGGATGGCGTAGAAGTTGCCGCCGTAGGCGAGGTCGTACGTCACCGTCCGCCCGTCGGCGAGCACGGCCTTGCGGTCCAGCCCGACGCTGAAGGACGGCACGTTGCGCAAGGTGACGGCGGTGGCCGCGCCGTTCTCCACCGCCACCTCGGCGACCACGACCCCCGCCGGGGTGTCCAGGCGGATGGTCGTCACCGGTTCCACGACCTCCACCATGCCCGTCTCGACCAGCACGGTCGCCACGCCGATCGTGCCGTGGCCGCACATCGGCAGATAGCCCGAGACCTCGATGTAGATCACACCCCAGTCGCAGTCGGGGCGGCTCGGCGGCTGCAGGACCGCGCCGCTCATCGCGGAGTGCCCGCGCGGCTCGTTCATCAGCAACTGCTTGACGGGGTCGCGGTGTTCACGGAAGTACAGCCGCCGCTCGTTCATCGTCGCACCGGGTACGGTGCCGATCCCGCCGGTGATCACCCGGGTCGGCATGCCCTCGGTGTGCGAGTCGACGGCGTGCAGGACCAGCTTGCTGCGCATCTGCGGTTTCCTTCCCGTGGTCGGTTGCGGTTACTTCCTCCCCGTCGTCCGTCACGCGAGTCCCGAGGCCGCCGCTTTTTCCGTCGCCGCGCGGACCGCTGTCTCCTGCTCGGGCAGCAGCGGGACGCGGGGCGGGCGCACCGGGCCGCCGTAGCGGCCGACCACGTCCATGGACAGCTTGATGGCCTGCACGAACTCCACCCGGGAGTCCCAGCGCAGCAGCGGGTGCAGCTGCCGGTACAGGGGGAGTGCGGTGGTGAGGTCCCCGGCCACGGCGGCGCGGTACAGCTCGACCGAGGCGCGGGGGAGTGCGTTCGGGTAGCCGGCCACCCAGCCCTTGGCGCCGGCCACGGCCAGCTCCAGCAGGACGTCGTCGGCGCCGACCAACAGGTCGAGTTCCGGGGCGAGTTCGGCGATCCGGTAGGCGCGGCGGACGTCGCCGGAGAACTCCTTGACGCCGTGGATGTGGCCCTCGCCGTGCAGGCGGGCGAGGAGTTCGGGTACGAGGTCGACCTTGGTGTCGATCGGGTTGTTGTACGCCACCACCGGGACGCCCGCCCTGGCGACCTCCGCGTAGTGGGCGAGCACGGACCGTTCGTCGGCGCGGTAGGCGTTGGGCGGCAGCAGCATCACGGACGCGCAGCCGGCCTCGGCCGCCTGCTCGGCCCAGCGCCGCGCCTCGGCGGAGCCGTACGCGGCGACGCCCGGCATCACCCGCGCACCGCCGATCGCGGCCACGGCCGTCTCCACCACCCGGGCGCGCTCCTCGGGCGTGAGCACCTGGTACTCACCCAGGGAGCCGTTCGGTACGACGCCGTCGCAGCCGTTCTCCACCAGCCAGGCGCAGTGCTCGGCGTACCGGTCGTGGTCCACCGAGAGGTCGGCGCGCAGCGGGAGCGCGGTGGCGACGAGGACACCGCGCCAGGGACGGTTCTCCGGAAGGGTCATGAGTGGTCCCCAATCCAATAGGGTGTGACATATTACTGAGGTCGAGAAGTGTGTGCACGCCTTCGGTGCCGGTCAGTGGATGCGCCGGCCAGTCGCAGTCGGTGTTCTCCGGTCGGTCGGTGCTCTCCCGTCAGTCGGTCTCCGGCTCGGGCAGGCCCGCCAGCACCCCGAGCGGCACCGGCCGGGCGAACGGCCGGCGTCCCGGTGTGAGCGGGCATCCGGTCAGCGCGGCCACCGCGGGCCCGCACATCCGGCCCTGGCACCAGCCCATCCCGGCCCGGGTGAGCAGCTTCACGGTGCGCAGGTCCCCGGCTCCGAGCGTGCCGACGGCCGTACGGACCTGCCCGGCGGTGACCTCCTCACAGCGGCACACCACCGTGTCGTCCGTGATCCGGTCCGCCCAGTGGGCGGGTGGGGCGTACGCCGTGTCGAGCGCCGCGAAGAACTCCCGCAACCGAGTGCGGGCGCGGGAGGCCGCGGCCCATCGGCGCGGGTCCGGCGTGGTGCCGTGCAGCCTGGCGGCGACGGAGCGGCCGGCGATGTGTCCCTCGGCCAGCGAGAGGGCGGCGCCGCCGATCCCGGTGGTCTCGCCGGCCGCCCAGACGCCCGGTACGTCGGTGCGCTGCTCGTCGTCGACGCGGACGTCCGTACCGGACAGGGTGCAGCCGAGGGTCTCGGCGAGGTCGGTGTGCGGCAGCATGCCGTGTCCCACCGCGAGGGTGTCGCAGGGGATGCGGCGCGCGCTGCCGGGCCTGAGCCGTCCGTCCCGGTCGAGCGCGGCGACGGT
This sequence comes from Streptomyces sp. NPDC085866, assembly GCF_044541035.1. NCBI lineage: Bacteria > Bacillati > Actinomycetota > Actinomycetes > Kitasatosporales > Streptomycetaceae > Streptomyces > Streptomyces sp. NPDC085866. The sequence goes on along the minus strand of NZ_JBITSQ010000003.1, from coordinate 356,722 downwards.
GACCGCCTCCAGCCGGTCGGTGCCGTGCGCCTCCACGACGGTGTGCCGGGGCAGGGTGCGGACGCGGTGCCGTACCAACTGGGCCGCGTACCAGGCCCCTTCGGTGAGCTTGCCGGGCTGTGCGACCAGTGCCGGAGCCCGTCGCAGCAGGGCCTTCGGGTCGGCGGACTCGACCAGCGCGGCCACGCGGGCGCCCGCCGCAGCGAGTCCCGTGGCCACGGGCAGCAGCAGCGGCCCGGTCCCGGCGACCACGGCCGTACGGCCCGGCAGCACGAGGCCGCCCTTGAGCATGGCCTGCGCGCCGCCCGCGGTGACGACACCGGGGAGCGTCCAGCCCGGGAAGGGCAGCACCCGCTCGTAGCCGCCGGTGGCGAGCAGCACGGCGTCGGCGCGGACGGTGACACCCTCCTCCTGTGCGGGACCGCGCAGCGCGTGCACCGCAAGCGCCCCGGACTCGCCTTCCACACACCAGACATGGTGATCCGTCAGGTGCGTGACCCGCCCGGTGGCGATGTGCCGGTCGAGTCCGTCCCGCAGCCGTTCCCAGGTGTGCCACTGGTGGTGCAGGGCCTGGGGGCGGCGGGCGCCGAGTGCGGCGGCGGGCTGCCGGTAGAACTGCCCGCCCGCCTGTTCGGCCGCCTCGAGGAGGGTCACGCGTACGTCGCGCGCTGCTGCGGCCAGCGCCCCGGCCAGCCCCGCGGGGCCCGCCCCGACCACGGCGAGATGCGGTCGCTCAGTCATCGTCCCGGCCCGTCCCCTCCTGTGTGCGGATCACATCGCCCGGCCGTACCGGGAGCAGACAAGCCCGTTGGTTCGCCCGGCCGTTGACGGACACCAGGCAGTCGAAGCACACCCCGATCCCGCAGAACACCCCGCGCGGCCGGCCCGCTGCGCGCGTACTGCGCCAGGAGGTCACGCCGGCCGCCCACAGCGCGGCCGCGACCGTCTGGCCGGGCAGTGCCTCGACGGGCCGGCCGTCGAAGGTGACGGTGAACGCGGCACCCGGCCGGGCCTGGGCCAACTCCCTCGGATTCATGGGATGTCGTCTCCGTTCGTCCCAGGGGTGGCGGCTGCCTCGAACCGCTCCGGACGGAAGGGCGCGAGATTCAGGTCCGGCGTCTTCCCGGTCAGTGCACGGGCGATCGACTGTCCGGTGCCGGTGGCCAGTCCGATGCCCGCGCCCTCGTGGCCGCAGGCGTGGTACAGGCCGGGCAGTCGGGGGTCGGGGCCGATCGCCGGGAGGTGGTCGGGCAGGTAGGGCCGGAAACCCGCGTACGTCCGCAGGGCACACACCCGCTCCAGGAAGGGGAAGAGTCCGATCGCCCCGGCCGCCAGCGCCCGTACCGCCGGAAGGGACAACGAGCGGTCGAATCCGACCCGCTCACGGGTGGCGCCGATCAGGACCGGCCCGGCGGCCGTGCCCTCGACGACCGGCGAGGTCCTGAGCGCGGCCGAGTCGCTCGCCACGTCCGCCACGTAGTCCGCGGCGTACACCTTGTGCCGGACCATGCGCGGCAGCGGCTCGGTGACCAGGACGAAGCCACGCCGAGGGAGGACCGGCAGGTGCACGCCCGCCAGTGCGGCGAGGTCGCCGCCCCAGGTCCCGGCCGCGTTCACCACGGCCGGGGCATGGATGTCGCCCTGGTCGGTACGGACGCCGAGCACCGCCCCGTCCGCCGTACGCGGCACCCCGGTCACGGTCCGCCCGGTGAGCAGACGGGCGCCGGAGGCGCGGATCAGATGGGCGGCGGCCAGCGCGGGCATGACCTGCGCGTCCTGCGGGTAGTGGACACCGCCCACCATGCCGGGGGCCAAGTGGGGCTCCAGCTCTCGGAGTTCGTTCGCGTCGACGCGCTCGGCCGTGACACCGGCGGTGCGCTGGCCCGCTGCGAAGTCCGTCAGCGCGCCGAATGCGCCGGGCGTCGAGGCGACCACCACACCGCCTTTGGGCTCGTACTCGACCGACGCCCCCAGCTCCTCGGCCAGCTCCGCCCACAAGCGGGCCGACAGCTGGGCGAGTTCCAGTTCGGGGCCCGGCTCCTTGTCGGAGACCAGCAGGTTGCCCTCGCCGGCGCCGGTGGTGCCGCCGGCCACCGGGCCCCGGTCCACCACCGTCACGTCGAGGCCGGTCCGCGCGGCGTACAGCGCACAGGCCGCGCCCACCATCCCGGCTCCGACCACCACGACATCGCAGGTCAGTCGCTTCGCCACGTCAGTACTATGTCACATGTCGCTCTTTCTGAGGAGTCCCCCCGCACCTTCCTCAGGAGTCCCCCCGCCGTCCGCGTCACCCGCCCGGAGTCCCAGGCGTGGACGCCCCCTTGACGTCGTACGACGGTGGATCGACACTCCAGGGGAGGGAATCCTAGTGAACAGGTAGGGAAACATGGTGCGCCTCCGGACGGTGGTCGGCCGAGCGGGCCGTACGCCGTTGTACGCACCCCTCCTCACCTCCCGCCTGCACATCGACCTGCTGCGCGTCTGCAGCGCGATCAGCCTCCGGGGCTGAGCCTCCGGGGCTGGGCCTCCGGAGTCGAGTCTCCGGGGCGAGCCTTCGGGGCCGAGGCGGGCCTTCACGGCTCAGCGGGCCTGCCGTTGCACCGAACCGGGTCCGGCACCCACCCCTCCGAACCCACTGACCGACGACGCTTCCGCCGCGCGTACGTCCGCGCGCCCGCTTCAGGGGAGACGCATGTCCATCACTCCGCTCGCCGCCGTCCCGACCGCCCACCGCGCCGCCTCCGCCTTCCGGGGCCGGATCGGCCGGGACGCGCGCAGCGGGCACTACGCCGTGCCCCACCGCTACCGGCTCCATCTGTCCACCGCCTGTCCCGATGGACTGCGCCTCGCCATCGGCCACAGCCTCCTCGGCCTCGACGACAGCTGTCCGGTCGCCTTCCTGCCCGCCGTCCCCGACCGTCCCGGCGGCGGCCACTCCGCCCTGCGCCCGCTGTACGAGGCGAGCGCCCACCACTACACCGGACCCGCGCTCGAGCCGGTGCTGAGCGACGACTGGTCCGGACGCATCGTCAGCACCCACACCGCCGACATCCTGCGCGACCTGGACCGCTTCCCCCGGGACGAGCGCCCCTCCCTGTACCCGCGCGGCACGGAGAGTCAGATCGAAGCCGTCGAACGGCTCTGCGCCGAGGGGATCGAGGAGGCCGCGCAGCGCGCCGGACGGGCCGACGCCGACCCCGCCGAGCGGGCCGCCGCGCTCGATCTGCTGCTGGACACGCTGGGCCGGATCGAGCGGTACCTGGAGGGCGAGGAGTACCTCGTCGACGGCCGACTCACCGCAGCCGACGTCGAGTTGTGGGTGACGCTGGTGCAGCTGGACACCGTGCACCGCTGCCACCTCGACGTCTCCGCCGTGCACCGCATCGCCGGCCACCCGGCGCTGTGGGGCCACGCCCGCCGCCTGGCTGCCCACCCCGCCTTCGGTGTCCACCTGGACCTCGACGGCATCGCCCGTCGCCACCACGGGCACTGCCGGGGCCTGGAGGCCGCGGGAGCCGCCGTCCAGATCCTGGACTGGACAGGGCACGCCGCGGACGCCTCGGGTACTTCCAGCAGGTGAGACCGGGTCGGGTGGGTCCATCCCTCGGACAGCCGTTGACATGTGAACGGCCGAATGCCTTTACTTGCCGCACAGAACGGTCATGAGCGTCAGCGCCAAGCCCTGGCTGGCTGACCGGCAACCCTCGCATCGCGGTGGGGTGCCCCAGGTGACGACCGGACCGGACGACGACTTCGGTAAGCGCGAGGGCCCCGCGGGGCCGGAACAGTGACAGGTGACGCCATGTACGCAGCTCTCCGGACGGCCGCGAGCCGCCCCCAGAGCTGCGTACCGCCGTACGCCGGGCTTCTCGTCGCCGACCGCGCCGTCGATCTGCTCCGCGTGAACAGCGCACTGTGTACCGCGTCGGGCAGCCGTGCCCGCTGCCGGGGCTGACCTCACTTCCCAGCCCCGCACTTCCCGGCTCAGCGCTTCCCAGCCCCCGCGTTCCTGACGCACACCCTTGGTGCGGTGTGCCGTCGTCCGCCCAGCCCCCGGTTCCCGTGCGTTCCCGTGTGCCACCTCGTGCCGTAGCGCCGTCGTAGCCCATGCCCGACCCGCCGCGATCCCGGGGTGTCCGACTCCGCCGGAGCCCGCCATGAGTGAACCCCCAGGCGCCACCGTGTCCCTCGCCGCGCAACGGACGGCCGACACACCATCAAAAGTCCTCACAGCACAGCGAGTTCAGCCGCTGCGTCGCCCCGGCCGGTGGATCGTCACCGCCGTCGTCCTCGTGCTCGTCGCGCAGATCGTGCACGGACTGGCCACGAACCCCTTCTACCAGTGGGACCGCTTCCGCTACTGGTTCCTGCGCCCCGCCATCCTCGACGGGCTCGGCATCACCCTCGAAGTCGCCGCGCTCAGCGCCGTGTTCGGCCTGCTCGGCGGCATCGTGCTGGCCCTCGGCCGGCTCTCCGGCAGCCCGGTGCTGCGGGCGGTGAGCTGGACCTACACCTGGCTGTTCCGCTCCGTACCGCTGATCGTCGTCCTGATCTTCCTCTACAACTTCAGCGCCCTGTACAAGACGTTGAGCCTCGGCATCCCCTTCGGGCCGGCCTTCTTCACCTTCGACGAGTCCAGGCTGGCCACCGACCTGACGGTCGCCGTCGTAGGCCTGAGCCTCAACGAGGCGGCGTACGCGGCCGAGGTCGTACGCGGCGGCATCCTCTCCGTGGACCAGGGCCAGCACGAGGCGGCGGCCGCGCTCGGACTGCCGAAGGGCTACCAGTTCACCCGCATCGTCTTCCCGCAGGCCCTGAGGTCCATCACCCCGAACTACGTCAACCAGCTCATCGGTCTGATCAAGAGCACGTCCCTGGTGTTCTACGTCTCCCTGCTCGACCTGTTCGGCTCGGTGCAGACCATGGGCAGCACCTACCCCGGCGACATCGTGCCCCTGCTGCTCGTCGCCACCGTCTGGTACCTGGTCCTGACCAGCGTCGTGTCCGTCGTCCAGTTCTACGTCGAGCGGTACTTCGCCCGCGGCGCCACCCGCGGCCTGCCGCCGACCCCGTTGCAGAAGGCGCGCGCCGGCCTCGGAGACCTGAGGGCCCGGCTGCGCCGGGAGGCCGCCGTATGACCACCACCCAGACTCCGGAGGCGGCCCCGGCCGCGCTGGAGATCCACGACGTCCACAAGTGGTACGGCGCCCACCGAGTCCTCGACGGCATCGACCTGACCGTGCGCCCCGGCGAGGTCACCGTCGTCCTCGGCCCCTCCGGCTCCGGCAAGTCCACGCTGCTGAGGGTCGTCAACCACCTGGAGAAGCCCGAGATCGGGCACGTCAGCGTCGGCGGCGAGCTGATCGGCGTCAGGCGCGGCAGCGGGGGCCGGCTGAGGGAACTGAGCGAGCGCGCGATCCTGGCCCAGCGCAGCCGGATCGGCTTCGTCTTCCAGAACTTCAACCTCTTCCCGCACCTGACCGTCCTCGACAACGTCGCCGCCGCCCCCGTCGCCACCGGCAAGCTGACCAGGCCCGAGGCACAGGAACTGGCGCGCGAACTGCTCACCCGGGTCGGCCTCGCCGACCGCACCGGCGCCTATCCGCGACAGCTGTCCGGCGGCCAGCAGCAGCGCGTCGCCATCGCCCGCGCCCTCGCTCTGCGGCCCGGCATCATCCTCTTCGACGAGCCGACCTCGGCGCTCGACCCCGAACTCGTCGGCGAGGTCCTCTCCGTGATCAAGGACCTGGCGACCAGCGGCACCACCCTCGTCATCGTCACCCACGAGATCGGCTTCGCCCGCGAGGTCGCCGACCGGATCGTCTTCATCGACGGCGGACGGATCGTCGAACAGGGTCCGCCGGCCGAAGTGCTCGACCACCCACGGCACGAGCGGACCCGGGACTTCCTGAGCAAGGTCCTCTGACCTCCCCCCACCTCACCCCTGTTGCACCCCTCATCACCGAACGACAAGGACAGCCATGCCCACCCAGTTCTCCCGACGCACCCTGACGCGCGGCCTCACCGCGGCGACCGCCGTCGCCGCTCTCGCCGGCGGGCTCGCCGCCTGCGGGGGCGACAGCGAGGCCGCCACCACGACCGACGCCGCCGGCAGGGTGACCGTGGGCCGGGTGTCCAACGGCGCGGCGACGCAGACCGAGCTGAAGGTCTCCGAGGTGAAGTCCATCAGCACCGAACTGCCCGCCTCCGTCCGTAGGAGCGGCACCCTGAAGATCGCCGTGGGGGCTCTGCCCGACGGCTTCCCGCCGCTCGCCTATGTCGGCAGCGACCAGAAGACGCTCACCGGCGCCGAGCCCGACTTCGGCCGTCTGGTCGCGGCCGTCCTCGGGCTGAAGCCCCAACTGTCCAACGCCACCTGGGAGAACATGTTCGTCGGCATCGACAGCGGCAAGGCCGACGTCGGCTTCGCCAACATCACCGACACCGAGGAACGCAAGAAGAAGTACGACTTCGCCTCCTACCGCAAGGACAACGTGGGCTTCGAGGTGCTGAAGAAGAACACCTGGAACTTCGACGGCGACTACGAGAACCTCGCCGGGAAGACGGTCGCCGTCGACAACGGAACCAACCAGGAGAAGATCCTCCTGGAGTTCCAGGCGAAGCTGAAGAAGGAGGGCAAGAACCTCACGGTCAAGCACTACGCCGGCAAGAACGCCACCTATCTGGCGCTGACCGGCGGCAAGATCGACGCCTACTTCTCCGCCAACCCCGGAATCGCGTACCACATCACCCAGACCGCCAAGTCGCCCGACCCGACCCGCAGCGCGGGCACCTACTCCGGTGCCGGCGCCAGTCTGCAGGGTCTGATCGCCGCGACCACGAAGAGGGGCAGCGGGCTGGCCGGGCCGATCGCCGACGCCATCAACTACCTGATCAAGAACGGGCAGTACGGCAAGTGGCTGGCCGCGTACAACCTCTCGAACGAGGCCGTGGACAAGGCGGAGGTCAACCCGCCGGGGCTGCCGCTGGACAACTCCTGACCGGTCGCCGGGAACATCCCGCGCCACCCGGGCGTTCCCAGTCATGACGAGATCCGCCAGGCGGACGCCGAACCGGCCCGCCGTACCCGACGGACGGAGGTGTGGGCCGTGACCCGTGTACCGCTGCCGCGCGACCCGCAGCCGTACCGCTCCGTCCGCCTGCACTCCCGGCCGCACATAGACCTCCAGCGCGTGGCCGGCGCACTCTGTCGCCGCTGACTTCTCCCCGGCTTCAGGGGTCCCGTCGGACCCACGCCCGGATTTCACCCTGCCGCGCTCGCCCGCCGCCGACGCCCCGCTGCCGCGAGCCGGTGTTCTCGTACGCACATCCGGTACGGACATCCAGGAAGGCACCCACGTGTCCTCAACTCCTTCCCCTTCCCCTTCCCCTTCCTCTTCCCTGCACCTCGCCGTCGCCCTGGACGGCACCGGCTGGCATCCGGCCTCCTGGCGCGAGCCGGTGGCCCGGCCCCGGGACCTGTTCACCGCCGGTTACTGGGCCGACCTGGTCGCCGAGGCCGAGCGCGGCCTGCTCGACTTCGTGACCATCGAGGACGGCCTGGGCCCGCAGTCCTCCGGCTTCCTCGAACCGGACGAGCGCACCGACCAGGTACGCGGCCGTCTGGACGCCGTGCTGATCGCCTCCCGGGTCGCGCCGCTGACCCGGCACATAGGCGTGGTGCCGACGGTGGTGGCCACCCACACGGAGCCGTTCCACATCTCCAAGGCGATCGCCACCCTCGACTACGTGAGCAGCGGCCGCGCCGGACTGCGTGTGCAGATCACCGCCCGGCCGAACGAAGCCGCCCACTTCGGCCGCCGCACGATCCCGCTGATCGACGCCTACGACAGCCCGTCCGCCCAGGAGCTGGTCACCGGGCTGTTCGACGAGGCCGCCGACCACGTGGAGGCCGTACGCCGGCTCTGGGACAGCTGGGAGGACGACGCGGAGATCCGGGACGCGGCCACGGGCCGCTTCGTCGACCGGGACAAGCTGCACTACATCGACTTCGAGGGCCGCCACTTCAGCGTCAAGGGCCCCTCCATCACGCCCCGCCCGCCCCAGGGGCAACCCGTCGTCACCGCCCTGGCCCACGACACGATCCCCTACCGGCTCGTCTCCCGGCAGGCCGACATCGGCTATGTCACCCCGCACGACCCCGACCAGGCCCGCGCGATCGTCGCCGAGATACGCGCCGAGCAGGCCACGGCGGGCCGCGCCGACCAGACCCTGCACATCTTCGGCGACCTCGTCGTCCTCCTCGACGACGACCCGGCCGCGGCCGCGGCCCGCCGCGAGCGCCTCGACACCCTCGCGGGGGAGCCGTACACCAGTGACGCCCGGATCTTCGCCGGCACTCCCGTGCAACTCGCCGACCTGCTGGAGCAGTTGGGGGAGTGCGGCCTGACCGGATTCCGGCTGCGGCCCGCCGTACTCGGCCACGACCTGCCCCGGATCACCCGGGGACTCGTGCCCGAACTGCAGCGCCGGGGCCTGTTCCGGCACGCCTACGAGGCCGGCACCCTGCGCGGCCTGCTCGGGCTCGCCCGCCCCGCCAACCGCTACTCCCCCAGGCTCTCGGCTTCGCTCGAGCCCGGGGGGACCCCCACCGCTGTCGCCTGAGCCGGAGGAACGCCACCACCATGAGCAAGCCGCTGAAGCAGATCCACCTGGCCGCCCACTTCCCCGGCGTCAACAACACCACCGTGTGGAGCGACCCGGCCGCCGGCAGTCACATCGAGTTCAGCTCCTTCGCCCACTTCGCCCGCACCGCCGAACGCGCCAAGTTCGACTTCCTGTTCCTCGCCGAGGGGCTGAGGCTGCGCGAACAGGGCGGGAAGATCTACGACCTGGACGTCGTCGGCCGCCCCGACACCTTCACCGTGCTGGCCGCGCTGGCCGCCGTCACCGACCGGCTCGGCCTCACCGGCACCATCAACTCCACCTTCAACGAGCCCTACGAGGTGGCCCGCCAGTTCGCCAGCCTCGACCACCTCTCCGGCGGGCGCTCCGCCTGGAACGTGGTCACCTCCTGGGACGCCTTCACCGGGGAGAACTTCCGCCGCGGCGGCTTCCTCCCGCAGGAGGAGCGCTACTCCCGTGCCAAGGAGTTCCTCGCCACCGCCAACGAACTCTTCGACTCCTGGCACGGCGACGAGATCCTCGCGGACCAGGCCACCGGCACCTTCCTCAGCGACGCCAAGGCCGGCGCCTTCGTGCACCAGGGGCAGCACTTCGACATCCACGGCCGCTTCAACGTCCCCCGCTCCCCGCAGGGCCGTCCGGTGATCTTCCAGGCCGGCGACTCCGACGAGGGCCGCGAGTTCGCCGCCTCGAGCGCGGACGCGATCTTCAGCCGGTACTCCACCCTGAAGGAGGGCCAGGCCTTCTACACGGACGTCAAGGGACGCCTCGCCAAGTACGGCCGCCGACCCGACCAGCTGCTCATCCTGCCCGCCGCGACCTTCGTCCTCGGCGACACCGACGAGGAGGCCGCCGAACTCGCGCGCGAGGTGCGCCGGCAGCAGGTCAGCGGCGCCACCGCCATCAAGCATCTGGAGTTCGTCTGGAACCGGGACCTCTCGGCCTACGACCCGGAGGGCCCGCTGCCCGACGTCGACCCGCTGGTCGGCGAGGAGCACATCTCCCGCGGGCGCGCCCAGGTGCGGATGTACCGCGATCCGATCGCCATCGCCCGTGAGTGGCGGGAGCTGGCCGCCGCCAACGGCTGGTCCATCCGCGACCTGGTCATCAACACCGGCAACCGGCAGACCTTCGTCGGCGCCCCGGCCACCGTCGCCCGGACGATCAACGACTTCGTGCAGGCCGACGCCTCCGACGGCTTCATCCTCGTCCCGCACATCACCCCCGGCGGCCTCGACGTCTTCGCCGACAAGGTCGTACCGCTGCTCCAGGAGCAGGGTGTCTTCCGCACCGAGTACGAGGGCACCACTTTGCGCGACCACCTCGGCCTCGCCCACCCCGACGCCGGCTCCCCGGCCGAGCGGGTGGCTTCGTGAGGCCGGTCAGGAGCAGAACCCGATGACACCGAACCCGGACGGGGACTCCGTGCGCCGCATGCAGCCCAGGTACCGCGTGACGGCGTCGACGGCCTCGGGTTCGAGCGGGGGAGCGTGGCCGGCCGCCCCGGTGGCCTCGAACTGCGCGGGCCCGCGTCGCGGCGACGTCCGGCAGATGCACGCTCAGTCCTGAACTCGTGCCAGGAACCTGTCGGCCACCACTGACATCACGGTTCCCGCGCAGCCGTAGACGCCGTTCGCCGGAGAGGCGAACGGCGTATCGGCGTGGTCGAGGGACGTCTCCCTCCCCCGAAGGCGACGTCCCTCGACCCGCTCCCCCGGTGCCGGACTGTGGCCTGGACTGACAGACTGCCGTCCCCGGGCGCCGGACGCCTGAGTCGGGGGCTACTCAAGTCGCCCTGTATCAAACCTGAGTAGTCGCGCTCCAGTTTGCGTGACGACTTACGAGCAGGACGCGAAGACGCTCGAACTGCCCTGGCCCTTCACCGGCCGCGAGGACGAACTGGAGCTGGTGCGCAGGTCGTTGGCGGCCGGACGACCCGGCATCGTGGTGACCGGACCGGTGGGCAGCGGCAAGACCCGGCTGATCACGGAGGCGGTCCGGGGCACGGACTGTGCTCGGGTGACCGGGACGCCCGAGACCCGGGGACTGCGCTTCGCCGCCTTCGCGCACCTGCTGCCCGACACCGTCTCGCTGCACCGCGCGGTGCACCTCCTGTCCGGCGTACGGCTCCTCGTCGTCGACGACGCCCAGCTGCTCGACGAGGCTTCCGCCGCGCTCCTGCACCAGCTCGCCGCGCACGGACGCACCCGCCTGGCCGTGACCGCCACGGACGACGTGCCGACGCCCGGCGCGGTGTCCCGGCTGTGGACGGGGGAGCTGCTGGCCCGCCTGACGCTGGAGCCGCTGTCCCGCGAGGACACCGCTCAACTGCTCGCCCCTGCCGGTCTGGAACCGCTCACCGTGGGGCGGCTGCACCGCATGTGCCGGGGCGATCTACGGCTGCTGCGCGACCTGCTGGGCGCGCTGCGCCAGTCCGGCGGGCTGGCCCGGATCCCGGGCAGCGACGAGTGGGCGTGGCGCGGACCGGTCCCGGTCACCGCGAGCGTCCGCGACCGCCTCGCCCCCGCCCTGGAGCGGCCCGACACCGACGAGCGCGAGACACTCGACCGGCTCGCCTTCGCCGAACCCATGCCGATCACCCTGGACGAGCTCGACGTGGACGTCCTCGAACGACTGGAGGCGAACGGCCTGATCGACGTGGGCGACGACGGCTCCGTCACCCTTGCCCACCCCCTGCACGGACCGGCCCTGCGCGCCACCGCCGGCCGGCTGCGGGCCCGGCGGCTCGCCCGCACACCGGACCGGTGCGGCCCGGCACTGAGAGCCGAACAGGCTTCACTGGAGCGCGGGTTGGAGCAGCAGGACGTGCGGGCCGTGCCGACTCCGGTGGGGGACTGGCTGCTGTCCGAGGGACTGCCCGTCCCCGCCGGGTACGCGGTCGTACGGGCCCGGTACGCCCGGCTGCGCGGTGAACTGCGGGAGGCCGCGGCATGGGCGCGGGAGGGGCTGCGGGCGGCCCCGGACGACGCCGACTGCGTCACGGAACTCGACTTAATCGCGGGGCAGTTGGGGGATATGACAGGAGCGGGAGCGTGGGCGGCGGCGGCCCGCGGTGACCTCGAGACCGCCCTGGCCGAAACCGCCGGGGACGATGTGTTCGCCCGCTACGACGCCGTACGCCTCGGCGCCCCCGAGCGGGTCGCCGGGCGGCTGCCGGACGACGGGGTGTTCGCCCGACACGCGGAAGCGCTCGCCCGGGGGGACGGGCCCGCGCTGGACCGGGTCGCCGAGGCGCTCGAGGGGCGCGGCTTCCTGCTGTTCGCGGCCGAGGCGCACGCCCAGGCGGTACGTGCCCACCACGACCCGCGCGCCGCCCGTCTCTCCCGGACCCGCGCGGTCGCGCTGGCCCGCCGCTGCCAGGGTGCCCGCACCCCGGCGCTGTCCGGACTCGCGCTCGGCGAACTCACCGTAAGGCAACGGCAGATCGTCACCCTGGCGGCGGCCGGACTGAGCAACCGGCAGATCGCCGAGAAGCTGACGCTGTCCGTCCGGACCGTCGGGAACCATCTGTACAGCGCGTACGCCAGGCTCGGCGCCAGCGACCGTGGGGCCCTGCCGTGGCTCACGGACCTGCCGGAGGCGGAACCCGCCTGAGCAGTCTCACCGCTCAGCGCCGAGGGGCTCTCCTCACGCCGCCCCGAACGCCGCGAACGCCCACCCCGTCGCCTGGTGGACCGGGTCGCCGGGCTGGGCGGCGCGGGCGTCGCGCAGGGCCTCGGCCAGGCTCAGGCCCGCGTCGAGGCCCTTGTGGAGGGCGAGCATCAGGGGGACCACCGCGGCGTCGTTGACGGGCGCGCTGCTCGCCACGACTCCGGCCGTGCCCAGCGGGAGCAACGCGGTGACCAGGCCCAGGAGTTCGTCGGCGCCGACCGAGGCGAGGCGGGCGGTGTCGCAGCTGGAGAGGATGATCCGGTACGGGCTGCGGGCGAGGCGCTCGAAGTCGTGCACGATCAGCGGGCCGTCGGCCATCCGGAGGGCCGAGAACAGGGGGCTGTCGGCGCGGAACGTGCCGTGCGCGGCCAGATGTGCGAGGGCCGCGCCGTCGAGATCCTCCAGCACCTGGGGAACCTGCGCCGCCTCGCCCTCCAGGACGGTCGCCGTGCCGTACCGGTCGGCCAGTTCGGGCACCTCCGCGCCGCCCGTGGCGAGGCCGGGGCCGCGCACCAGGACGTGCCGGCCGCCGGGCGGCGGCTCGGTCTCCCGGGCCCGCAGCCAGCTGCCCGCCGACGGCGACACGCTGAGCACTCGCTCGCGCAGCGCGGGCAGCAGCGCCCACGGCACCCGGTGCAGCGCCCCGGGCGGCACGATCACCACCGGCCCGGACCCGAGGTGCGGTACGGCACCGCCCAGCAGCAGCTCCTGCAGACGCCCGCCCGCCGCCTCCACCAGCGGCAGCCGTGCCTCTCCTCCGGGGTGCGCGAGGCGGCGCAGCCCGGCCTGCACATGCTCGGCCTCGGCCACCGCCTCCGCGAGCCGGCCGCCCGGGAACCGTCGTACCCGGCCCTGCCCGCACAGCAGGATGTGCACCTGACCGTCCACGACGGCGAGTTCGACCAGCCGCGCCTCGCCCAGCCGGTCCAGCAGGCGGCCCGCGTCGAAGCGGTCGCCCTCGCCGGGTCCGTCGCCGCGCATGTGGTGGGTCCGGGAGCGGATCTCCCGCTCCAGGCGCCGCTGTTCGCGCTCCAGGGCCGGGACCGGGCGGCCCTCCCGGCGCGCCTCCTCCGCGCGGGCCGCGATCTCCCGGTAGGCGGTGAGGCTGCCGAGCAGCGCCGGGTCGGCGGGCGGTCGGGCGGGCGGCGCGGAGAGCACGGTCGCCCGCCAGCGCTCGCTCCACTCCAGCAGCCGCCGCGGACCGCCGTTCACGAGGCTCGCCTCCTGGGCGAGCGCGGCCAGTTCGGCGCCCTGTGCGGTGGCGCGGGCCCGCAGCTCGGAGGCGCCGAGCGTCATCCGGTGGTCGTCGAGGACGTCCAGGCCGCGTCGGCAGGCCTCCAGCACACCGCGCCCGGAACCGGCCGCCCGGGCCCGCAGCGCCTGCGCGGCCCAGCCCGTCACACGGGCCGGCGGGGGACCGGCGTGCCGGCTGCGGGCGGCGACCGCCAGGTGCTGCTCCGCCTCGCCCGTCCGGCCGAGCGCGAGCGCCATCCGGCCGGCGAGCAGCGAGGCCTCGGGTGCCGCGGGCGAGCCGAAGGAGGCCAGCCGTTCGGCGACCGCCGCCGCGTCCGCGACCAGTCGCCCCGAGCCGCGCCCGGCCGCAGCCCGCGCCTCGATGAGCACCAGCCGGGCATGCGTCTCCCACCAGGTCCGGCGCTGCCCCGCGAACAGCCGTACGGCATGGGCGGCGCGGGCGATGGCGGTGTCCGGGTCCCCGGCCGAGCGGGCGGCGCGCGCGGCCGCCAGCAGCAGCTCGGCCTTGCGGGTGGACTGCCCGCCCATCCGGTCCAGCAGCGCGATCGCCGTGTCCGCCTCCGCGAGCGCCTCCGGGGCGAGCCCCGCCGCCATCAGCACTTCGCAGCGCCGGATGGACAGCATGAACGTGGGCGTGCCGAGCTTGCCGTACCGCTCCTCGGCCTCGTCGAGCAGCCGCAGCGCCGCCGGGATGTCCCCGGACCGGAACGCGGCGAGGCCCCGGCTCTCCACGGCGTCCGCCTTGTCGTGCTCCTGGCCTGTGGTCTCCCACAGCCGCTCGGCGGCCGTGAAGTCCGCGACCGCCCGGTCCACCGCGCCCTGCGCCAGATGCACCGTGGCCCGCAGGGTCAGCGCCCGCGCGGTCCAGATCCCGTCGCCGGCGTGCCGCAGCACCGGAAGCGCCCGCCGTACGTCCTCCAGAGACTCCCGGTGATGCCCCAGCACCCACCACACATAGGCCCGCCGGTACAACACCCGTGCCCTGGTGTGTCCGCTGCCCCGCGCGACACCCTGCTCGAACGACGCCAGTCCCTGTCGCGTGCGCCCCGCGTGCACCAGTGCGACCCCCAGCGTGGCGAGTACGTCCGCCTCCCGCTCGGCCGACTCGGCGCGCGCGGCGAGGTGCCGGGCCCGGCGCAGATGCCGGAGGGCGATCTTCAGATCGCCGAAGTCCCGCTGCCAGATGCCGAGTACCTGATGGGCGACGCTGGCGTGCAGCAGCGACGGATCGGTGTGCAGTACCTGATCCGCGCGTGCCCGGGCCTCGCCCGGGTCGGCGAACACCATCGGCAGCAGCTGAAGAACCGACTCGCTTCCCGCTGTCACCCCTCGCATGGTAGTGGCCTGGGCAAACCCGTCACACGGGTTCTCCGTGGTCTCCTCGGGCTGTACCGGGCGTACTTGCGGGCTGTATCAATCGGTCGACGGGCGACTCTGACTGTCGGAGCACCGCCTCAGGGGGAGGACACACCATGGCACCACAGCGATTCCACGAGCAGTTCCACCACATCCAGCGCTCGATGCCCGACGTTCCGCTGGCCATGGGCCCGGACGACGACGCCCACTTCCTCTACGAGAAGGGTGTCGTCCTCGCCCGCGACGGCGAGGAGGCCCGCCTGGTCGAGGACACCGTGCGCACCCACTTCACCGACACCCAGGGCCTGGTCCCCGACCATGTGCGCCGGACCGGCCCGGACACCAACCGCACCGGCGTCACCCGCATCCGGGTCGGCGACCCCGCCCAGGGCGACGACGTCGTCCCGCACGCCCTGCGCGCCCTCAGGGAGGCCGAGGGGCGCCAGGGACGCCGACTGGTCCGCCGCAACCACGTGATCCACATCGCCCCGGTCAACGCCTGCCCCGGTGACGAGCCCGTGCCCGCGCCGCACAGCGAGCCGCCCAACCCGGCGTCCCAGGAGGGCCTCCACGACCCGGACACCGCCGTCGGCGTCCTCGTCATCGACACCGGTCTGGTGCACGACTACCGGTCCTACCCGCTCCTCGCCCACACCACCGGCGATCCGCAGGTGACCGAGACCGGCCCCGACGGAGTGCTCCGGCAGTACGTCGGCCACGGCACGTTCATCGCCGGGATCGTCGCGGCGGTCGCACCCAACACCGACGTCACCGTGCGGGGCACCCTCAGCGACGTGGGCGCCATGCTGGAGTCGGAGTTCGGCGCGAAGCTGTTCGAGGCCGTCGACGAGGGCGGCTGGCCCGACATCATCAGCCTCTCCGCGGGCACCACCACCGGGTCGGGTGAGAGCCTCATCGGTCTCGAGGCGTTCATGCGTGAACTCCGCGAGCAGCGCACGCTGCTGGTGGCCGCCGCGGGCAACAACGGCAGCGACGCCCCGTT
Organism: Streptomyces sp. NPDC085866; assembly: GCF_044541035.1. Classification (NCBI taxonomy): domain Bacteria; kingdom Bacillati; phylum Actinomycetota; class Actinomycetes; order Kitasatosporales; family Streptomycetaceae; genus Streptomyces; species Streptomyces sp. NPDC085866. The sequence goes on along the minus strand of NZ_JBITSQ010000003.1, from coordinate 340,791 downwards.
CTGGCCCGCCGCCTATGGAGCCCTGCCGGAGTACGCGGACACCGTGCTGTCGGTCGGCGCGCTGCGCGGGGACGGCGAGTCGGGTGCCTGCTTCAGCAACCACGGCCCCTGGGTGCACGTCTACGCCCCGGGCGAGCGCCTGACCAGTGCCCTCACCGGCTTCGACGTCCCGGTGCCGTACGTGTACCAGCACTCCACCTACGACGCCTGCCGGTTCGGCTGCACCTACGCCTGCACCTGCCAGTACCCGCGCCACACCGGCGTGTTGAGCGAGACGGGCGAGAACGGCGCGGCCAAGCCCGACCAGGTGATGTTCGACGGTCTCGCGCAGTGGAGCGGCACCTCGTTCGCCACCCCGGCCGTCGCCGCGCTCGTCGCCGCCCACATGACGGCGCACAAGGAGCGCGATCCGCGCGCAGCCCGCGCACAACTGCTCGCTTCCCTCACGGAATCCGCCGAGGTGCGCGGGGCGCACGTTCCGGCGCTCCGGCCGCCCACCTGGCGCCCGGTTCCGGTCGCGATCCCGGCCCGACCCGCATGAAGGCCGGAACCCTCCGCTCCACGGCGTACGATGACGTGCCGTACACGAGGGGTGGAGCCGTGGACCGTACAGAGGTCGGGGCGCTGGTCCGGTCTGCCGTCGACGGCGACGCCGCGGCCTGGAAGGCGCTGGTGGAAGGGATGAGTCCGCTGGTGTGGTCGGTGGTGCGCGCGCACCGGCTCTCGGACGCGGACGGGCACGAGGTCTACCAGACCACGTGGTTCCGTTTCGCCCAGCACCTCGGCCGGCTCCGGGAGCCCGACAAGGCGGGCTCCTGGCTGGCCAGCACGGCCCGACACGAGTGCCTGAAGGTGCTCAAAGGACTGGCGCGGCTGACGCTGACGGACGATCCGCAGGTGCTGGACCGGGCGAGCGAGGAGCGGACGCCGGAGCAGACGCTGATCGACGCCGAAGAAGAGGCGGACCAGGCCGAGCGGATCCGCCGGCTGTGGCAGGAGTTCGAGGCGCTCGGCGAGCGGTGCAGGCAGCTGCTGCGGGTGCTGATGGCCTCGCCGCCGCCGAGCTATCTGGAGGTGTCGTCCGCGCTCGGTATCGCGGTCGGCAGCATCGGGCCCCTGCGCCAGCGCTGTCTGCGCCGGTTGCGGTCCCGGTTGGACGCACGGGGGGCGGCGTGAGCGGCGTGAGCGGGAACGGATTTCCCGAAGAGGACTTCGACGACGCCGGGTTCGACGGCGATCTGCTGGAGGAGGAGCTGCGCCAGGCGGCCGCCGTCCTGGACCCCGTCCCCGTCGAGCTGCGCCAACTGGCGCTGGACGCCTACGCGTTGCACGACCTGGACGCCCGGATCGCCGAGCTGACCTTCGACTCGCTCGTGGACGCGCTGCCGGTCAGGGGAGTGCCGGACGCCCCGCGGATGCTGACCTTCCGCGCGGGCGAGCTGACCGTCGACGTCGAGGTCACCGGGGAGGGGCTGATCGGCCAGGTGCTGCCGCCGCAGTCGGCTCGCATAGAGGTGCTGGGCGGCCCGCAGACGACCCGGCCGGTCACGGTCGACACCCTCGGCCGCTTCACCAGCGAGCACCCGCCCGCCGGCCCGTTCGCCCTGCGGCTGCGGACCGGCGGCGAGGTGATCGTCACGGAGTGGCTGCGGGCCTGAGCCGGATCACGAGGTCCCGGACCGCGTCACCGGGTTCCGGACCGCGTCACCGGGTCCCGAACCGGATCACCAGGTGACGGGCAGCGTCTGCGGCCCGCGGATCATGGTCTTGTGCCGCCGGGGCACCTGCCCGGGCTCCACCGTGAGGCGCAGCCCGGGCAGCCGGTCCACCAGCGTGTCGACCAGCAGCTCGGTCTGCAGCCTGGCTAGGACGGCGCCGGTGCGGTGGTGCGGGCCGTTGTCGAAGGCCAGATGCGGTTTGGGCGCGCGGTCGGGGTCGATACGGTCCGGGTCCGGGAAGACCTCCGGGGCGCGGTTGGCGGCGAGGTAGGAGACGTACACGGGCTCGCCCGCCGCGATCCGGTGGTCGGCCGGCCCCACGTCCTCCAGCGCGATCCGGGCGAGCCCGACCGTGCGGCGGTGCGGGGTGTGGCCCAACAGGCCGTCCAGGGCCGGACCGCGCGCCTCGGGACGGGTGCGCATGCGTTCCATCAGCTCCGGCCGGGGCAGCATCAGGAACAGCAACGGCTCGCAGTTGTGGGTGACGGCCTCGCCGCCGGTCTGCAGCGGCGCTGTCCTGCGGGAGTGCTCCAGCCGGAGGCCTACAGGGCGTTGACGAGCGTGGCCAGCGCGGTGGCGAGCCGCTCCAGACCCGGTCCGGCCGGCCCGCCCGGCTCGGTCATGTACGTGTCCCGCCGGATCTCCACCATCAGCGCGCTCACCCGCCGGTCACGCCCGTAGTACTCCAGCGGTACGTAGGTTCCGCTGAACGGGCTGTCCAGTCCCGTCTCCCCGCACGCGGAGAAGGCCTCCCGCGCCGCCTCCCGCAGCTCGGACGGTGTGTGGAAGGCGTCCGTGCCGAGGCACACGGGCGGCCGCGGACCCGTCCCGTGCAGCTCGTACGGCAGCGCCCGGCTCGGGTAGGAGTGGACGTCGATCACGACCGCCCGGCCGGCCGCGGCGAGCCGCCCGGCCACCGCCTCGGTCATCGCCCGCGCGTAGGGCCGGAAGTACCGCTCGATCAAGGGCTCGGGGTCGGTGTCCGCGGCCCGCAGCTCGCCCCGGTGCGTGGTCCGCGTGTACACGGCTCCCATCCCGACGGCGAGCATCTCCTCCCGCTCGTCCGGGAACCGCTCCGGGTCCACGACCAGCCGCGACAGCCGGTTGACGAACCGCCAGGGGGTGAGCCCGGCCAGCCCCGCCGCCCGCTCGGCGATCCGGGCGGTGTGCGCGTCGGTGATGTGGTCCAGCTCCAGCCCGAGGGCCGTGTCGTCGAGCAGGATCCCCTTGCGCACGTCCTCCGGGATCGTCCGCGCGGAATGCGGCACGTGCAGCAGCACGGGCGACTCGGCGGCGCCGGGCAGGAGTTCGAACGAGGGGGCGGACTCGGTCACGGGCTGCTCCAGGGGCGTTGTCGGTGGCGTGGTGCAGGATCAAGGTGTCACACCGGCACCGAGCGAGGGCGGGCGGGAGCGAGGCCGTGGATCGCGAGGAGAGGGGCGGCCACTCACGGTTCGTCGTGCGGACCTACGGCTTCGAGGACGGGGACGTTGGGGATCTGCTCGCCACCGGGTGTGGTGAGCGGTCAGTCGAGCAGCTCTCGTACGAGCGCGCCCACCTGGCCGGTCTCGATCAGGAACCCGTCATGCCCGTAAGGCGACTCCACCACCCTGAGGTGGTCCGCCGACGGGATCCGCGCGGCCAGTTCCGCCTGCTGGGCGAGCGGATAGAGACGATCGGAGTCGACACCGGCCACCAGGGTGGGGGCGGTCACCCGGGCGAGCGCGGACCGGATCCCGCCCCGCTCCCGGCCGACGTCGTGGGCGTTCATCGCCTCGGTCAGGACGACGTAACTGGCCGCGTCGAAGCGGCGGACCAGCTTCGTGGCATGGTGGTCGAGGTACGACTCCACCCGGTACCGGCCGCCGCGCCACGGGTCCTGCGAGGTCTGCGGGAGACGGCCGAAACGGACCTGGAGTTCCGGCTCGCTGCGGTAGGTGACGTGGGCCAGACGGCGGGCCAGGCCCAGGCCGGCGAGCGGCCCGCGGCCGGTGTCGTGGTAGTCGCCGCCCTGCCAGTGGGGATCGCCGCGGACGGCGCGCAGCTGGATGCCGGCCCAGGCGATCTGCTCCGCGCTCGCCGCGGCCGCGGTGGCGAGCAGGAGTAGTGCGCCCGTCCGCCCGGGGTGCGACACCGCCCACTCCACGGCCCGCATCCCGCCCATGGAACCACCGACGACCAGCGCCCACCGGTCGATCCCCAGGGCGTCCGCCAGCCCGGCCTCCGCCGCCACCTGGTCGCGCTGGGTCAGCAGCGGGAAGGCACCGCCCCAGGCCCCACCGGCGTCCGGGCGCGGGGAGGACGGTCCCGTGCTGCCCTGGCAGCCGCCGAGGACGTTCGGCGCGACGACGAACCAGCGGTCGGTGTCCAGGGCCCGGCCGGGGCCGACCAGGGCGTCCCACCAGCCGGGTGTCGGATGGCCGGGCCCGGCGGGACCGGCGACATGGCTGTCCCCGGTGAGCGCGTGCAGCACCAGCACGGCGTTGGAACGGTCGGGTGCGAGCCGCCCCCAGGTCTCGAACGCCAGCCGCAAGCCGGGAAGTTCACCGCCCGCCTCCAACGGCAGCGGCTGCTGTGCGACGTACCAGCGACGCCGCCCGGGCGGGTCCCCCTCCCGCCAGGCTCCGGTGGCCGGCGGAAGGGGGACCGGGTTCTCGGGAGCGGCCGGTACGGCGCTCAGGACGCGCCCTTGGCCGCACGGAACCCGGCCTCCAGGTCCGCCTTGAGGTCGGCCAGGTTCTCGATGCCCACCGAGAGCCGTACCAGCCCCGGCGCGGTGCCGGTGGCCGCCAGCTGCTCCTCGTCCAACTGGCTGTGGGTGGTGGACGCCGGGTGGATGATCAGGCTGCGCACGTCACCGATGTTGGCGAGGTGGCTGAACAGCTCCACCGCGTCCACGAACCGCTTGCCCGCCTCGACCCCGTCCCGCAGCTCGAAGGAGACGACGGCACCGGCACCGTGCGGCAGGTACTTCCGGCCGGCCTCGTACCACCGGCTGGACTCCAGCCCCGGATAGTGCACGGCGGCGACCTCGTCCCGCCGCTCCAGCCACTCGGCGAGAGCCTGCGCGTTCGCGGAGTGCCGCTCGATGCGCAGGCTCAGCGTCTCCACGCCCTGCAGGAGCAGGAACGCGGAGTGCGGGGAGAGCGCCGGGCCGAGGTCGCGCAGCAACTGCACCCGCAGCTTGATCGCGAACGCACCCGGGCCGAGTGCCGGCCAGTACCGCAGGCCGTGATAGCTCGGGTCGGGCTCGGTGAAGTCCGGGAAGCGGTCGGCGTGCGCGCCGAAGTCGAAGGTGCCGCCGTCCACCACGACACCGGCGATGGTGGTCCCGTGCCCGCCGAGGAACTTGGTCGCCGAGTGCACGACGATGTCCGCGCCGTGCTCGATGGGCCGCAGCAGGTAGGGGGTCGGGACCGTGTTGTCCACGATCAGCGGGACACCGGCCGTGTGCGCCACGTCCGCCACCGCCCGCACGTCGAGCACGTTGCCCCGCGGGTTGCCCAGCGTCTCCGCGAACAACGCCTTGGTGGTGGGCCGGATCGCCGCCCGCCAGGCCTCCACGTCGTCCGGGTCGTCCACGAAGGACACCTCGATGCCCAGCTTCGGCAGTGTGTGCCGGAACAGGTTGTAGGTGCCGCCGTAGAGCGACGTGCTGGAGACGATGTGGTCGCCGGCGCTCGCCAGGGTCAGGACGGCCAGGGTCTCGGCCGCCTGCCCGGAGGACAGCGCCACCGCCGCGACCCCGCCCTCCAGCGCGGCGACACGCTGCTCGAAGACGTCCTGGGTGGGGTTGTGGAGGCGGGTGTAGATGTTGCCGGGCTCGGCGAGCGAGAACAGGTCGGCCGCGTGCCGGGTGTCCCGGAACGCGAACGACGTGGTCTGGTAGATCGGCGTGGCCCGGGCGCCGGTCGTCGGGTCGGGTGCGGCACCGGCGTGGATCTGCTTGGTCTCGAAGGACCAGGCCGAGGTGTCGGCTTGTGTGCTCATGGTGCTCCTCGTGCGGGGGAGGGCGCGGACTTGCGACGAGGTAAGCACGGGGGAACAGGACCGAACAGGCTTGTACGAAACGTGACATGAGGACCTCACATATGACATGTTGCCGCAATCCTGCACCGCATCAGCGCAGTCGGGCGAGGAGATCCGGCAACAGCTCGGGCTGCCGGACCAGTTCCGGCGTCGGGGCGACGTACAGCACCACGGTGGTCACGGCCGGGTGCAGATGGGCGCGGATCCGTTCGCGCACGGCCGCCGGCTCGCCGTGCAGCCACAGGGCGTCCACCAGCTCCTGCGGCAGCGTGGCTTCGGCGCCCGCGCGGTCGCCGGCGTGGAAACGGTCGTACGACTCCTTGAGCACCTCTCCACGCCCGAGCCACTCGTGGAAGGCGTGGTACGGCTTCTGGTTGAGGATCCAGCCGAGGAAGTTCCTGCCCGCCCGGCGGGCGTGGGCCGCGTCCGGTGTCGGGCACAGGAACAGCTTGAGCACCGTCTCCTTGCCGGGGCGCGGCGCGCCGAGGACCTTCGGCAGGTCCTCCTCGGTCAGCAGATTGAGCACGGCTCCGTCTCCGTCCTCGTACGCCGCCTGCCGCATCCTCGGCCGCAGGGCACCCACGAGGACACCGACGTCCTGTCCGTGCAGCGCCTGCTTCAGGAAGCGGACCGTGTCGCGCACCCGGGCGAGGGGACGCTCGTGCGGTACGCCGTTGAGGGCGGTGGTGTGGGCGGGCACGGAGGCGCCGACACCGAGCAGCACCCGGCCCTCGGCGAGCGCGGCGAGGCCGGCGGCCGTCTGGGCGAGGATGCCGGGGCCTCGGGTGAACACCGGGACCACACCCGTCCCCAGCCGCAGCCGAGGCTGCCACGCGGCCGCCGCGGCGAGCGGAGTGAACGCGTCGACGCCACCGCCCTCACCGGTCCACACGTCCGTGTAACCGAGATCGGGCAACGCCTCGACGGCACGCCGGTGGGCGGGCAGGGCGTGCGCGGGCAGGGGGAGGTTGACGCCCCAGTGGGCCGGTTCGGACATGGGTGCCTCTCGTACGCGGGAGCGTGTGCCGACGAGAGGATCCTCACCGGGATGCGCTCTGCCCGACAGGTTCTCGCGGGTCCTGTCACGCGCGGTTCACACACCCCGGACATGGCTCCGCCCCGGCCGGGGGTACCGGCCGGGGCGGGTACTCACTCACAGCTGCGGCTCGGGCGCCGCAGGCGTCAGCTCAGCGCGGCGAGGGCCTCGTTCCAGGTGGCCGACGGGCGCATGACCGCGTCCGCCTTGGCCTTCTCCGGCTGGTAGTAGCCGCCGATGTCGACCGGGGAGCCCTGGACCGCGAGCAGCTCGTCGACGATCGTCTGCTCGTTCGCCGCGAGGGTCTCGGCGAACGCGGCGAAGGCCTTCGCGAGGTCGGCGTCGTCGGTCTGCGCGGCCAGCTCCTGCGCCCAGTACAGGGACAGGTAGAAGTGGCTGCCGCGGTTGTCGATGCCGCCGACGCGACGGGTCGGGGACTTGTCCTCGTTGAGGAAGGTCGCCGTGGCGCGGTCGAGGGTGTCGGCGAGGACCTTGGCGCGGTTGTTGCCGGTGGCCGTCGCGTACTGCTCGAAGGCGGGCACCAGGGCGAAGAACTCACCGAGCGAGTCCCAGCGCAGGTAGTTCTCCTTCACCAGCTGCTGGACGTGCTTCGGCGCGGAGCCACCGGCGCCCGTCTCGAACAGGCCGCCGCCCGCCATCAGCGGGACGACCGACAGCATCTTGGCGCTGGTGCCCAGCTCCAGGATCGGGAACAGGTCGGTCAGGTAGTCGCGCAGCACGTTGCCGGTCACCGAGATGGTGTTCTCACCGCGGCGGATGCGCTCCACCGACAGCTTGGTGGCCTCGACCGGGGACAGGATCCTGATGTCCAGGCCCTCGGTGTCGTGCTCCGGCAGGTACTGCTTCACCTTGGCGATCAGGTTGGCGTCGTGGGCGCGGCCTTCGTCCAGCCAGAACACGGCCGGGTCGCCGGTGGCGCGGGCGCGGGTGACGGCCAGCTTGACCCAGTCGCGGATCGGGTCGTCCTTGGTCTGGCAGGCGCGGAAGATGTCGCCCTTGCCGACCGGCTGCTCGATCAGGACGTTGCCGGCCTGGTCGAGGACGCGGACCGTGCCCGCGGCCGCGATCTCGAAGGTCTTGTCGTGGGAGCCGTACTCCTCGGCCTTCTGCGCCATCAGGCCGACGTTCGGGACCGAGCCCATGGTCGACGGGTCGTAGGCGCCGTGGGCGCGGCAGTCGTCGATGACGGCCTGGTAGACACCGGCGTAGGAGGAGTCCGGGATCACCGCGAGGGTGTCGTGCTCCTGGCCGTCCGCGCCCCACATGTGGCCGGAGGTGCGGATCATCGCCGGCATGGAGGCGTCGACGATGACGTCGGAGGGCACGTGCAGGTTGGTGATGCCCTTGTCGGAGTCGACCATGGCGAGGGCCGGGCCCTCGGTCAGCTCGGCGTCGAAGGAGGCCTTGATCTCGGCGCCCTCGGGCAGGTTCTCCAGGCCCTTGAGGATGCCGCCCAGACCGTCGTTCGGGGACAGGCCGGCCGCGGCGAGCGTCTCGCCGTACTTCGCGAACGTCTTCGGGAAGAAGGCGCGCACGACGTGACCGAAGATGATCGGGTCGGAGACCTTCATCATCGTGGCCTTGAGGTGCACGGAGAAGAGGACACCCTCCTCCTTGGCGCGGGCGACCTGCGCGGCGAGGAACTTGTTCAGCTCGGCGACGTGCAGGACGGAGGCGTCGACGACCTCGTCCTTCTTGACCGGTACGGACTCGCGCAGCACGGTGGTGGTGCCGTCCTCGCCGACCAGCTCGATCTTCAGGGCGCCGGCCTCGGAGATCACCACGGACTTCTCGGTGGAGCGGAAGTCGTTCTCGCCCATGGTCGCCACGTTGGTCTTGGACTCGGAGGTCCAGGCACCCATGCGGTGCGGGTGGGTCTTGGCGTAGTTCTTGACCGAGGCGGGGGCGCGGCGGTCGGAGTTGCCCTCACGCAGGACCGGGTTCACGGCGGAACCCTTGATCTTGTCGTAGCGGGCGCGGACCTCGCGCTCCTCGTCGGTCTTCGGGTCGTCCGGGTAGTCCGGCAGCGCGTAGCCCTTGCCCTGCAGCTCGGCGACAGCGGCCTTGAGCTGCGGGATCGACGCCGAGATGTTCGGCAGCTTGATGATGTTGGCCTCGGGGGTCTTGGCCAGCTCGCCCAGCTCGGACAGCGCGTCGGGGATGCGCTGGTCCTCGTTCAGGTACTCCGGGAAGACGGCGATGATGCGCCCGGCCAGCGAGATGTCCCGGGTGTCGACGGCGACACCGGCCTGCGAGGCGTACGCCTGGACCACCGGCAGGAACGAATGCGTCGCCAGGGCCGGGGCCTCGTCTGTGTAGGTGTAGAAGATGGTCGAGTCAGTCACCGGGTGCTCCGCTCCACGTCTGCAACATTGCTCGACATCAAGATATCTCGTGATCGGGCTGGGCTCGACAGGGGTCCTGGCCGGAAAACATGCCGTACGGGTGCAACCGCTACTCCGTCTCTGTGGTCATGACAAAAGATCGCTCACTGACCACGTGCGATCGCCCACTGACCGGCGACCGGCCCTGACCCTCCGGCCGCCCGAGCAAAGGCGGACGATGAGATATCGCACCCGAGTGACAGCCCCGGCGGCCGTCCTGATCGGTACGACGGCTGCGCTGGCCCTGGGCTCCCCGGCCCAGGCCACCCCGGGCAGGCGCACGGGGGACCCGGGCCCGGAGACCCTCGGCGACCCGGCCTTCCCGGCCCTCGGCAACGACGGCTACCGCGTGTCGGCGTACCACCTCGACCTGGCCTACGACCCCACGACCAGGCTGGTCGACGCCACCGCCACCCTGCGGATCCGCATGGACCGGGCGCTGAGCCGCTTCTCCCTCGACGCCCTCGGTCTCGACATACGTTCCGTGTGCGTGGGCGGCCGCGAGGCCGTCTGGGAGCAGGCGGACGAGAAGCTGCGCGTCACGCCCGACCGCCCGCTCCCGGAGAAGGCGGTCGCGACCGTCCGCGTGGAGTACTCCGCCGACCCGCGCCGCACCCTCGCGCACACCGCCTGGGTCCCCACCGAGGACGGCTTCGCGATCTGCCCGCAGCCGAACTCCGCGCACACCGTCTTCCCGTGCAACGACCACCCCTCGGACAAGGCGGACTTCAGCTTCCGCATCACCGTCCCGAACGGGCTGCGCGGCGTCGCGAACGGCACGCTCACCGAGACCGAGGAGCTGGACGGCGGCCGTACGGCGTACTCGTACTGCTCGGCCGCTCCGATCGCCACCGAACTCGTCCAGATCACGGTCGGCGACTACGTGATCAAGGACCGCGAGGGCCCGCACGGCCTGCCCCTGCGCGACGTCGTCCCCACCGCCCGTGCCACCGCCCTGGAGCCGGCCCTCGCCCTCACCCCGGGCCTGGTGACCTGGCTGGAGGACCGCCTGGGCGCCTTCCCGTTCGAGACGTACGGCCTGCTGCCGTGCAACTCCGACGACCCGAAGGCCTTCGACTTCACCGGGCTGGAGACCCAGACCCTCACCCTGTACAAGCCGAACTTCCTGCTCCAGGAGGAGAAGAAGATCGGCTCGCACATGATGCACGAGCTGGTCCACTCCTACTTCGGCAACCTGGTCAGCCCCGCCACCTGGGCCGACCTGTGGCTGAACGAGGGCCACGCCGACTTCTACGGGCTCCTCTACCGCTACGAGCGCGGCTGGGCCGACTCCCTGGGCCTCACCACGATGGAGGCCCGGATGAAGGACACCTACGCCCGCGGCGACCAGTGGCGCCACGACTCGGGACCGGTGGCTGCGCCGGGCGCCGTCAACCTCTTCGACAGTCAGCGCTATCTGGGGGGCGTGCTCGTCCTGTACGCCTTCCGGCAGCTGGTCGGCGAGGACGTCTTCCACGCCGTCGAGCGCACCTTCCTGGAGTGCTTCCGCAACTCCTCGGCGTCCACGGACGACTACATCACCGTCGCCTCGGAGGTCACCGGCCAGGACCAGTCCGGCTTCCTGCGCGACTGGCTCTACGGCACGAAGACCCCGCGCATGCCCGGCCACCCCGACTGGACGGTCAACCCGGTCAGCTCCTCCCTCGCTGCCCCGCACAGTGGACGCGGCGGCCACTGGCACGAGAACTCGGCGACGCTCTGACGCACCCGTGGCGGGCGGAGCCGGGCCCGGCTCCGCCCGCCACGCGCATCGTGTCCTGCGTCCTCCGGACGACCTCGGTCCCCACCACGTACCGCCCGGCCGCTCGTTGCACCGGTCGGACCGGGTGGTCACGTGGGAGGGAGGGCAAGGACATGGGCTTCGGCTTCGTCAGCCGTCGGGGTTTCCTGGGTGCCTCAGCCGCCGGAGTGGCCGCCGCCGTGTCACCGGCGACGGCTCCGGCGGCGGGCCGGCCGGCCGTCGATGCCGGGGAGCAGATCCTCACCTACCTCGAGACGACCGGCGGATCGGTCACCGCCTGCCGGGACGGCTCGGTGGGCACCTGGCTGGAGGTCGCCCGCGCTCTCCGGCGCGACTCGTGCTGCCACGCCGGAGACGGGGACACGCCCTAGTCGGTCAGGGCCGAACCCGACACCGCGTCCTCCCCGCTGCGCTGCTGCGGGATCACCACCGCGCCCTGCTGCAGCGCCACCGTCCGGGTCGGGGCCGGGATGCGGATGCCCTCCTCGCGGTAGCGGCGGTGCAGGCGCTTGATGAACTCGTGCTTGATGCGGTACTGGTCGCTGAACTCGCCGACGCCGAGGATCACCGTAAAGCCGATGCGGGAGTCCCCGAAGGTGTGGAAGCGGATCGCGGGCTCGTGGTCCGGGAGGGCGCCGGTGATCTCCTTCATGGTCTCGGCGACGACCTCGGTCGTGACGCGCTCGACGTGGTCCAGATCGCTGTCGTAGCTCACGCCCACCTGTACCAGGATCGTCAACTGCTGCTCGGGACGCGTGAAGTTGGTCATGTTGGTCTTCGCCAGCTGGCCGTTGGGGATGACCACCAGGTTGTTGGACAGCTGGCGGACCGTCGTCTGGCGCCAGTTGATGTCCACGACGTACCCCTCCTCGCCGCTGGTCAGCCGGATGTAGTCGCCCGGCTGGACGGTCTTGGAGGCGAGGATGTGGATGCCCGCGAACAGGTTGGCGAGGGTGTCCTGGAGGGCGAGGGCGACGGCCAGACCGCCGACACCGAGGGCGGTGAGCAGGGGCGCTATGGAGATGCCCAGCGTCTGCAGCACCACCAGGAAGCCGATCGCCAGGACCAGGACCCGGGTGATGTTGACGAAGATGGTGGCCGAACCCGCCACGCCCGAGCGGGACTGGGTGACCGAGCGGACCAGACCCGCCACGACCCGGGCCGCGGACAGGGTCACCACGAAGATCAGCCACACCTGGAGGATCTGGTTGGTGTGGTGCTGGACGGTGTGGGTCAGCGGCAGCACCGCCGCGGCCGCCGCGAGGCCGCCCACGATCGCCGCCCAGGGGACGACGGAGCGCAGCGTGTCCACGATGACGTCGTCACCGCTCCACTTGGTCCGCTTGGCGTGCTTGGCCAGCCAGCGCAGCACCGTGCGGGACAGAAACGCCAGCACCAGGCCGGCGGCCAGGGCGATGCCGGCGAGGACGAGGTCGTCCAGGGTCAGCGCGCGGTTCACCGCTCACCTCCGGGGCGCAAAGCTACTGCGGAGAGCCTGATGTGAAGTGTCGTCACGTTGCCACCTGCTCGATGTCCGGAATGTGCGATCGCGCCGCCGCCGGGACAACGGCGGTCGGCGCGATCGTTCATCCTGCCGTATCCGGCGCACCGGTTCGTACCCGGACCGGTGCGGCGGGCCCACGTCTCAGACGATGCCCTCCGCGAGTTCGGCCTGGTCGCGGTCGTTGCCGTAGGCGGCGGTGGTGGGCGTGCCGTACGAACGGCGGGCGACGTACCACCAGATGCTGGCCAGGACCAGGACGACGACGAGGGCCACGGCCGCGTAGTTCATGGTGTCGACGGTGACCGGCGAGGACTGCGGCAGGCAGAACAGGACCGTCACACAGGCCACCCAGGCCACCGCTGTCCAGCCGACCGGTCTGCTCCATCGGCCCAGGTGCCACGGCCCCGGCTGGAAACGGTCGCCCGCGCGCAGCCGGAGCAGGACGGGGATGGCGTAGGCCGGGGTGATGCCGATGACGTTGATGGCGGTGACCGCGCCGTACGCCGTCGCCGAGTACAGGGACGGCAGGGCCAGCACGCCCGCGACGATCACCGACAGCCACACGGCCGCCACCGGGGTCTGGGTGCGGCTGCTCACCTTGCGCCACAGGTGCGAGCCCGGCAGGGCGCCGTCCCGGCTGAACGCGAACACCATGCGGCTGGCCGCGGCCACCTCGGCGTTCCCGCAGAACAGCTGGGCGACGATCACGACGAGCAGCAGCGCGCTCGCGCCGTCGGTGCCGAGGCCGTCGAGCAGGATCTGCGCGGGCGGCACCCCGGTGTCGGTGGTGCGCGTGGCGTCGTAGTCCTGGATGGCGAAGGTCAGGCCGGCGAGCAGCACGAAGCCCGCGATCCACGACACCCAGATGGACCGGACGATGCCCTTCGCCGCGGACACCGAGGCGTTGGAGGTCTCCTCGGAGAGGTGGGCCGAGGCGTCGTACCCGGAGAACGTGTACTGGGCGAGCAGCAGGCCGATCGCGGCCACGTAGAGCGGGCTCGACCAGCCGGTGTCGTTGACGAACTTGGTGAAGACGAAGGACGGCGACTGGTGGTGGTCCGGGACGATCGCCAGCGCCCCGACGATGAGCGCGACACCGGCCAGGTGCCACCAGACGCTGACCGAGTTGAGCAGGCTGACCAGGCGGACGCCGAACAGGTTCAGCACGGCGTGCAGCAGCAGGATCGCGCAGAAGATCAGCATGGTCTTGCCCGGGGTCGGCTCGAAGCCCCACTGGAGGTTGGCGAAGGCCCCGGTGAACAGGGCGGCGCCGTAGTCGATGCCGGCGATCGCGCCGAGCAGTCCGAGCAGATTCAGCCAGCCCGTGTACCAACCCCAGCGCCGGCCGCCGAGCCGGTCGGCCATGTAGTAGAGGGCGCCCGAGGTCGGATAGGCGCTCGTGACCTCGGCGAGCGCGAGGCCCACGCACAGCACGAACAGGCCGACACCCGCCCAGCCCCACAGCATCACGGCGGGCCCGCCGGTGCCCAGACCGAAGCCGTACAGGGTCATGCAGCCGGACAGGATCGAGATCACCGAGAAGCTGATGGCGAAGTTGCCGAAGCCGCCCATGCGGCGGGCCAGCACCGGGCGGTAGCCCAGCTCGCGCAGCCGCCGCTCCTCGTCGTGCTGCGGCCGGGCGGGCGTGGGCGATGGATCGGGGGACATGCGGAAACCTCCGGGGTGAGGAAGGAGAACGGGCGTCAGGCGCCCTCGGCGGTCGCGCGGCAGCGGTCCCTGGCCTGCAGGAAGACCTCCACGGCACGGCCCCGGTCCGGGGTGCGGTACATCCACGGCGGTGGTGTGACGTACGGGCCGATCGCGTCGAACACCCGGGCCGCGTCCGGGAACTGATGGGCACCCCACAGGGCGTGTGCCAGATGGTTGAGGTCCAGCAGCGAGCGTTCGGCCCGGGGCGTCTGCTCGAACCAGGAGTGCAGCGCGCGCCGCGCCTCGCGGGTCGCGTCCTCCGCCACCCAGTGCAGGTCGAGCGCCGCGTCGTGCCCGCTGGAGCGCCGGTAGCGCTCGACCCGGACGTACAGCGGCAGCAGGTGCAGCGCGGACCCGGGCGGCGCCGAACCGGCCGCCCACTGGGCGTAGCCCGCGGCCTCGGCTAGCCGGCCCGAGGAACCGATCGTGTAGAGGAACTGGAGCATCCGGTGGTGGGCCTCGCGGTTGTGCGGGTCACGTCGGCCGGCCTCGGCCAGCAGCCCCCACGGACCCGACGGCAGCATCGCCTCCGGCGGCGGCGCCCGGTGCTCGTCCCAGCGCTGCTCCGGGTCCAGCTGGGCCAGCGCCAGCAGACAGACCCAGGGAACGGGGTCGCGTGGGGCGGTCTGGGTCGCGGACTGCGCGGCGTCCCACGCCTCGATCCACAACTCGTGCGTACGGCGGTGCCCCTCGCGCTGCGCCCGCAGGGCCCGCTCCACGCCGACCCGGGCGTGCATCACCGTGGCCGGCACGCTGTGCGGCTCCTCCGCGAGCCAGGCCCGCACCACGTCGGTACCGGCCGCGGCGGTCGCGAGGACCTGGGTGCGCTGGGTCCACTGCCACCAGCTCGTGGTCTCCGCGAGCAACGCGCGCATCGCCATCCAGCGCCCCGTGCGCAGATCCTGGAGGGCGGTGCGTAAGGCCCCGTCGTGGCCGGCGGGGTCGTAGGAGGGGCGTGCTCCTTCTCTGGCCATCAGCCACCCGCCCCGGTCCGCGAGCGGACGGGCGGGGTGGCGGGGTGCGGTAGCAACAGCCCTCCTCTGGGCGGTGGTCGAGCGCCTCCTGCGGGTCGGCGGTCACTATAGGGGTGTCACTTCCGCCTTGCCATTGTTGTCAACTCAACTATCTGTAGTGGTAGTTGGCCGAGAACAGGCCGAGCTTGACGCCGGACGCGGCCCGACGGCAGGCTGTTCGAGCCGATCTTCGAAGGGGTGTGCGGGAGGATGCGATGACGGGGCCGGTGCTCGCTGTCGACCAGGGCACGTCCGGCACCAAGGCCCTGGTGGTCTGCCCCGAACGCGGCGTCATCGGCGCCGGGTTCGCCGATGTGACGCCCCGTCACCTGCCCGGCGGTCTGGTCGAGGTGGATCCGGCCGAGCTGTACGCCTCGGTCGTCGACGCCGGTCACCGCGCACTCGCCGAGGCGGGCGAGCACGTCGTGGCGATGGGCCTGGCCAACCAGGGCGAGACCGTCCTCGCCTGGGACCCGGCGACCGGACGCCCGCTGACCGACGCCCTCGTCTGGCAGGACCGGCGCGCCGAGACCGTCTGCGCCGAACTCGCCGCTCACGCCGAGGAGTTGCGGCAACTGACCGGCCTGCCCCTCGATCCGTACTTCGCCGCACCCAAGATGGCCTGGATCCGCCGCCATCTCACCCGCGAGGGCGTCGTCACCACCTCCGACGCCTGGCTGGTCCACCGCCTCACCGGCGCCTTCGTCACCGACGCGGCCACCGCCGGCCGCACCCAGCTCCTCGACCTCGACCGTGCCCGGTGGTCGCCCCGGGCGCTGGAGACCTACGGGCTCTCGGACGAACGGCTCCCGCAGGTGGTCGACAACGCCCAACCCGTCGGCACCACCAGCGCGTTCGGCCCGGAGATCCCGCTCACCGGACTCGCCGTCGACCAGCAGGCCGCCCTGCTCGCCCAGCGCATCACCGGACCCGGAGCCGCCAAGTGCACCTACGGCACCGGTGCGTTCCTGCTCGCGCACACCGGCGGGACCCCCCGGCGCGGCACCTCCGGCCTGGTCAGCTGCGTGGCCTGGCGGCTCGCCGGAGACACCGGCTACTGCCTCGACGGACAGGTCTACACGGCCGCCTCCGCCGTGCGCTGGCTCATCGACCTCGGCGTCATCTCCTCGGCCGCCGACCTCGACCCGGTCGGCGGCACCGTCCCCGACAGCGGCGGCGTCACCTTCGTACCCGCCCTCGCCGGGCTCGCCGCCCCCTGGTGGCGCGGCGACCTGCGCGGCTCCCTGACCGGGCTCGGCCTCGACACCGGACCCGGACACCTGGTGCGCGCCCTGTGCGAGGGCCTGGCGGCCCAGGTCGTCGAGCTGGCGGAGGCCGCCGCGGCCGACCTCGGCACCCCGCTCGACGCGCTGCGCGTCGACGGCGGCCTGACCCGCTCCGCCCTCCTCATGCAGACCCAGGCCGACCTGCTGCAACGCCCCGTCGAGGTCTCCGCGCTGCACGACGCCACCGCACTCGGCGCCGCCACCCTCGCCCGGCTCGGCGCGGACCCTGCGCTGAGCGTGGAGGACGCCCTGCCCGACTGGAAGCCCGCCACCGTGTACGAGCCCCGCATCCCGGCCGACCAGGCCGCCGAACGCCTGGCCGGCTTCCGCGGCGCGGTCGCAACCCTGCTCGACTCATGACCGTCACCGCGGAGGGGCCGCTGCCCGGGCAGACGTACGACGTCGCGGTCCTGGGCGCCGGAGTCGTCGGCTGCGCCGTCGCCCGTGAACTCGCCCGCCACCCCAGGCTGCGCATCGCGCTGGTCGAGGCCCAGGACGACGTCGGCCAGGGCACCTCAAAGGCAAACACCGCGATCCTGCACACCGGTTTCGACGCGACCCCGGGCACCCTGGAGGCCCGGCTGGTCCGCGAGGGCCACCAGCGGCTCGCCGCGTACGCCGCCGAGTCCGGCATCCCCGTCGAGGAGGTCGGCGCCCTGCTCGTCGCCTGGGACGAGGAGCAGCTCGCCGCGCTGCCCCGCCTCGCCGAGAAGGCCGAGCGCAACGACTACCCGCACACCCGAATCCTCGGCGCCGACGAGCTGTACGCACGCGAACCGGACCTCGGCCCCGGCGCGCTCGGCGCCCTGCACGTGCCCGGCGAGAGCATCATCTGCCCGTGGACGACGACCCTGGCGTACGCCACCCAGGCGGTCCGCGCCGGCGTCGACCTGCACCTGAACACCCGGGTGGAGCAGGTGAGCCGGGACGCCCGAGGGCACCTCCTGACCACCTCCAGAGGCGCCCTGCACACCCGCCACCTGGTCAACGCGGCCGGACTGCACGCCGACACCCTCGACCGGGCGCTCGGCCACGACGACTTCACCGTCACCCCGCGCCGCGGTCAGCTCATCGTCCACGACAAGCTCGCCCGCCCCCTGGTCCGGCACATCCTCCTTCCCGTGCCGACCGCCCTGGGCAAGGGCGTCCTGGTCGCCCCCACCGTCTACGGCAACGTCCTGCTCGGCCCCACCGCCGAGGACCTGCACGACAAGCGGGCCACCGGCTCCACCGCCGAAGGCCTCGCAATGCTGCGGGAGAAGGGCGGCCGCATCCTGCCCGCACTGCTGCGGGAGGAGGTCACCGCCGTCTACGCCGGGCTGCGCGCGGCCACCGAGCACGAGGACTACCGCATCACCGCCCACCCCGAGCAGGCGTACGTCACCGTCGGCGGCGTCCGCTCCACCGGTCTGACCGCGTCCCTGGCCGTCGCCGCCCACGTCGTCGGCCTGCTGACCGAGACCGGGCTCGACCCCGGACCGGCGCGCGACCTCGAACCGGTCCGCATGCCCAACCTCGGCGAGGCTTTCCCGCGCCCCCACCAGCGGCCCGAACTCATCGCAGCCGACCCGGAGTACGGCACCCTCGTCTGCCACTGCGAGCGCGTCTCCCGCGGCGAGATCCGCGACGCCCTCGCCAGTACGATCCCGCCGCGCACCCTGGACGGCCTGCGCCGCCGCACCCGGGCCCG
Organism: Streptomyces sp. NPDC085866; assembly: GCF_044541035.1. Lineage (NCBI taxonomy): Bacteria > Bacillati > Actinomycetota > Actinomycetes > Kitasatosporales > Streptomycetaceae > Streptomyces > Streptomyces sp. NPDC085866. The sequence goes on along the minus strand of NZ_JBITSQ010000003.1, from coordinate 322,638 downwards.
GGCCGGCCGCTGCCAGGGCTTCTACTGCGGGGCGGCGGTACGGCAGCTGTTCGAGGAGGCCCGCACATGACCGCCGAGCGCAGGGTCGACGTCCTGGTCGTCGGCGCCGGTCCCGCCGGACTCGCGGCCGCGGCCCGGCTGGCCGCCGCCGGTGCCGGCCGGGTCGAGGTGCTGGAGCGGGAGGCACAGGCCGGGGGAGTGCCCCGGCACTGCGCCCACGGCGGCTTCGGCACGTGGACGCGGCGGCTGACCGGACCGCAGTACGCCGGACTGCTCACCGAGGGCGCCGCACACATGGGTGCCGTGCTGCGGACCGGTGTGACGGTCCTGGACTGGGCGGGCCCGCGCACGCTCACGACGGTCGGCCCGCAGGGCCCGGAGACGATCGAGGCCGAAGCCGTCGTCCTCGCCACCGGCTCCCGTGAACGTCCCCGCACGGCCCGGCTGGTGCCCGGCACCCGGCCCGCCGGTGTCTACACCACCGGCGAACTCCAGCAGGCGGTACACCTGTTCGGGCAGTCGATCGGCACCCGCGCGGTGGTGGTCGGCGCGGAGAGGGTCTCCTACTCGGCGGCCGACACCCTGCGCACGGCCGGTGCGGCGGTCGTCGCCCTGCTGACCCAACACCCGCGGGCCCAAGCCCCGCTGCTGCGCGCCCAGTCGGCCCGCCTCGGCCGGCGCGTCCCGCTCCTCACGGACACCACGGTCACCGAGCTCCTCGGCCACGGCCGCCTGTCCGGCGTCCGCGTCCGGCACCGCGACGGCCGCACGGCCACCCTGCCCTGCGACACGGTCGTCTTCACCGGTGACTTCGTCCCCGAGAACGAACTCGCCCGCCGGGCCGGCATCACGCTGGACGGGAGCCCGCACACCTCGCGACCGGGCGTCTTCGCCGTCGGCGCCGTGCTGCACCCCGGACAACGAGCCAGGGCGGCGACCTGGGCCGGAGCGGAGGCGGGCGGTGCGGTGCTGGAGTGGCTGGCGGGAGAGGAGTGGCCGGCTCGCAGGTCCGTGTAGGGCCGGTGCCCACAGCTCCGCGCAGGACCCGTGCGAGCAGCTCCGCGCAGGACCCCTGCTCACAGCTCCGTGTAGGACCCGTGCCGCCCCGCACCCCCGGCGAAGCGTGCCGCTCCCTCCAGGCCCTCCGCCAGCACGCTCATGCCGTACCGCAGCTCGCCGCGCAGGGCGCTCTGCTCGTCCATGCCCTCCTGGTCCAGCGCCGAGGCCCGGTCGCCGCGCAGGCAGGCCTGCGGGAAGCGGGCGATCTGGGCCGCCAGCTCCTCGGCCTGCGCGCGGGCGTGGCCGGTCGGGACGAGACGGTTGGCGAGGCCGATGTCGTAGGCCTCGCGGGCCGGGACCGGACGGCCGGTGAGGATCATGTCCATGGCCCGGCCGGCGCCGATCAGCCGGGGCAGCCGTACCGTGCCGCCGTCGATCAGCGGTACGCCCCAGCGGCGGCAGAACACCCCGAATACGGCGTCCTCCTCGGCGACCCGGAGGTCGCACCACAGGGCCAGTTCGAGGCCGCCCGCCACGGCGTGCCCGGCGACGGCGGCGATCACCGGCTTGGACAGCCGCATCCGGGTCGGCCCCATCGGGCCGTCGCCCTCCTCGGCGACCCGGTTGCCGCGCTCGCCGCCCATCGCCTTCAGATCGGCGCCCGCGCAGAACGTGCCGCCCTCGCCCCACAGCACCGCCACCCGCGCGTTCTCGTCGGCCTCGAACTCCCTGAAGGCCGAGGCGAGTTCGGCGGCCGTGGGGCCGTCCACCGCGTTGCGGACCTCGGGGCGGGACAGGACGATCGTGGTGACGTGTTCCTTGTGCTCCACGCGGACCGGCACGGCGGATGCTCCTTCTGAGGGGGCGGCTCGGAGGGCCACTCTGCCTCAGATGACCTTCAGCCGCACCAGTGCCCCCAGCGTCAACGCGCCCGGCAGCAGCGGGACCCAGACGGTGATGATGCGGTAGGCGAGCACCACCGCCGTGGCCACCGCCACCGGGCCGCCCGCCGCCACCAGCGCCACGATCAGCGCCGCCTCGACCGAGCCGAGCCCGCCCGGCGTGGGCACCAGCGCCACCGCGACCGTCGCGGCCAGGTACGCGAGCGCCATGTGCGCGGGCGGCACCGGCAGCCCCAGCGCCTGCCCCACCGCCACCAGGCCGGCCGCCTGGAGCGCGGGGAAGGCGAGCGAGCCGCCCCACAGCGCGAGCGCCCGGGCCGGACGCGTGTGCACCGAGCGGGCCTCGCCCAGGGCGGTGCGGACGAAGCCGAGCACGGGCGTGCGCAGGCGTCGTACGAGGGTCAGCGCGGCCACCGCCACGAGGAGCACCGCGCCCGCGATGGCCAGCACCGGTCCGACGGCCCCGTCGGGCAGCAGGGTGCCGAGTCGCAGCGCGTCGGGGAAGGCGAGCAGCAGGGCGGCCAGCAGGCTCAGCCGGCCGACCGACTCGGCGAGCAGGTACAGCGCGAGAGCCGCGGAGGAGCGGGCCAGCGGCACCCCGCACACGCTCATGAACCGCAGGTTGACCGCGCCCGCGCCCAGACCCGTCGGCAGCAGGTGGTTGGCCGAGCCCGCCGCGAACTGCGTCGCCAGCAGCCGCCATCGGGGCAGCTGCTGGACCACGGCGCCCTGCCGGGTGACGGCCGCGGCCACCCAGGTCAGACAGGTGGCGCCGGCCGCCGCCAGCAGCCAGGGCCACGAGGCGGTCCGCAGCTGTCCGAAGCCCTCGGCGAGCACCGACCGGTGCCGCACCGCGACGACGGCGACGAGCAGGAGCGGAAGCAGACACAGGATCTGCCGCACGGGGACGCGCCGGGCGAGCCGGGGGAGGCGTCCCTCACGGAGGTCGGGGAGTCGTACCGCTGTCACATCGGGAGAGGTTTTCCGTGCCGTGCCAACGGCGGGTGGCCGAAGCGGGGACGGCGGCTTACGGACGGGCAGCGGATGAGAGGGGAGGGGCATGGGGGCCTTCGGGTGCGAGGACGTGGATGGGGATGAAATGGCGCGGACATTGACCTCAACGAAGCTTGAGGTCCTACGTTCTCTCCCATGAGCATGGAGACCACAGCCTGGACGCAGCTGCACAGCGTGATGACCGCGCAGCAGGAACGCCGTCCCTTCGCCCGCGCCACGCTGCGCCGTATCGCCGCCTTCGCCCGCCCGCACCGCGCGGGCATCGTCCGCTTCGTGGTGCTCGGGGTGGTGACCGCACTGCTCGCCGTCGCCACGCCCGTGCTCGCCGGCAGCGTCGTCGACACGATCGTGGCGGGTCACGACTCCGGGAAGGTGGTCCGGCTCTCGCTGCTCATCGCGCTCGTCGCCCTCGCGGAGGCGGGGCTCGGCATCCTCGGCCGGCGCCTGTCGGCGACGCTCGGGGAGGGACTCATCCTCGACCTGCGCACGGCCGTGTTCGATCATGTGCAGCGCATGCCCGTCGCGTTCTTCACACGTACCCGTACGGGCGCGCTGGTCAGCCGTCTCAACAACGACGTGATCGGCGCCCAGCGGGCGTTCGCCAACACCCTGTCGGGCGTGGTGACCAATCTGGTGACCCTGGTGCTCACCCTCGCCGTCATGCTCACCCTGTCCTGGCAGATCACCCTGCTCGCGCTGGTGCTGCTGCCGGTGTTCGTACTGCCGGCCCGCCGCATGGGCAGCCGGATGGCCCGGATGCAGCGGGAGGCGGCGGCGCTGAACGCGGCCATGGGCACCCGGATGACCGAGCGCTTCTCCGCGCCCGGCGCCACCCTGGTCAAGCTGTTCGGCCGCCCGGAGGAGGAGTCGGCCGAGTTCGCGGACCGCGCCCGCCAGGTGCGCGACATCGGGGTGCGCACGGCGACCGCCCAGTCGGTGTTCATCACCGCCCTCACCCTCGTCTCCGCCCTCGCCCTGGCCCTCGTCTACGGCCTCGGCGGCTGGTTCGCGCTGCGCGGCACCCTGGAGGCGGGCGCGGTCGTCTCGCTCGCCCTGCTGCTGACCCGGCTCTACGCCCCGCTCACCGCGCTCGCCGGAGCCCGCGTGGAGGTGATGAGCGCGTTGGTCAGCTTCGAGCGGGTCTTCGAGGTGCTCGACCTGAAGCCGCTCATCGAGGAGAAGCCGGACGCCGTCGAGGTGCCCGAGGGCCCGGTCGCGGTCGAGTTCGAGGACGTCACCTTCTCCTACCCGTCCGCCGACCAGGTCTCCCTCGCCTCCCTGGAGGAGGTCGCCGCGCTCGACACCCGCGGCGGCGCCGAGGTCCTGCACGGCGTCTCGTTCCGCGCCGAACCCGGCCAGACCGTCGCCCTCGTCGGCTCCTCCGGTGCCGGCAAGTCCACCATCGCCCAGCTGCTGCCGCGCCTGTACGACGTCGACGCCGGCGCCGTCCGCATCGGCGGGACCGACGTCCGGGACCTGACCGCGGCCTCCCTGCGGGCCACCCTCGGCATGGTCACCCAGGACGGCCACCTCTTCCACGACACCGTCCGCGCCAACCTGCTGCTCGCCGGCCCCGCCGCCACGGACGAGGAGCTGTGGGACGCCCTCGGCCGCGCCCGTCTGGCCGACGTCGTACGGTCCCTGCCCGACGGTCTGGACACGGTCGTCGGCGAACGCGGCTACCGGCTCTCCGGCGGTGAGCGCCAGCGCATGACCATCGCCCGGCTGCTGCTGGCCCGCCAGCGCGTGGTCATCCTCGACGAGGCCACCGCCCACCTGGACAACACCTCCGAGGCGGCCGTCCAGGAGGCGCTCACCGAGGCCCTGGAGGGCCGCACCGCCGTGGTGATCGCCCACCGCCTGTCCACCGTCCGGGCCGCCGACCAGATCCTGGTCGTCGAGGCCGGCCGGATCGTGGAGCGGGGCACGCACGACGAACTCCTCGCGGCGGGCGGCCGGTACGCGGAGCTGCACCGCACGCAGTTCGCCCAGAAGGACGACGAGGTGACCGCGGTCTGAGCCGGAGGCGGGGGGTGGGCTGCTGCCCGGGCCGCTGCCCGGCCGCCGCCCACCCCTTGCTGTCCACCCCCTTGACTCCAGTGGTCCGGACCTTTAACTTCACGCCTTAAACAAAGACTCCGGATGCACTCAACACCCAGATGCCACACCTGTGTTGGGCGTGCGCCCGGGCACCCCCCCCACGCGAAAGGCCGCCCCCGCACATGGCCAGACCACTCCCCGCAGCCGTCTCGCTCGCCGCCCTGTCCCTCGCCACCGGCCTCTTCACCGCGGCCCCGGCCCAGGCCGCCACCGGCACCATCACCGGCCTCGGCGGCAAGTGCCTCGACGTCGCCGGCGCAAGTCCCGCCGACGGCACGGCCGTCCAGCTCTACGACTGCAACGGCACCGCCGCCCAGCAGTGGACGGTCGGCAGCGACGGCACCGTCCGCGCCCTCGGCAAGTGCCTCGACGTCACCGGGAACTCCACCGCCGACGGCGCCAAGGTCCAGCTGTGGTCCTGTACCGGCGGCGCCAACCAGAAGTGGACCGTCAGCGCCGCCCACGACATCGTCAACCCGCAGGCCGACAAGTGCCTGGACGCCACCGGCAACTCCTCGGCCAACGGCACCCGCGCCCAGATATGGAGCTGCAGCGGCGGCGCCAACCAGAAGTGGAACGCGCCCGCGGCGGACGGCGGCACCGTCCCGTCCGCGCCGATGGCCGTGGCGCCGTACCTCTACAACGGCTGGGGCAGCCCACCGAACCCGAGCACGATCACCCAGGCCACCGGCGTGAAGTGGTTCACGCTCGCCTTCGTCCTCAGCAACGGCTACTGCACCCCCCAGTGGGACGGCAGCCGCCCGCTGACCGGCGGAGTCGACCAGCAGACCGTCACCACCGTGCGGGCGAACGGCGGTGACGTGATCCCGTCGTTCGGCGGCTACAGCGGCAACAAGCTGGAGAGCTCCTGCTCCAGCGCGGGCGAACTCGCCGCCGCCTACCAGAAGGTGATCAACGCCTACGGCCTGAAGGCGATCGACATCGACATCGAGGCCGACGCCTACAGCAACCCCGCCGTGCAGCAGCGCACCGTCGACGCGCTCAAGACCGTGAAGGCCAACAACCCGGGCCTGAAGGTGTACATCACCATCGGCACCGGGCAGAGCGGGCCCGACACCAGCCTCATCAACCGGGCCGCCTCCTCGGGGCTGACCGTGGACGCCTGGGCGATCATGCCGTTCGACTTCGGCGGTGCGGGACAGAGCATGGGCAACCTCACCACGCAGGCCGCCGAGGGCCTGAAGAGCGCGTTGAAGAACGCCTACCACTACAGCGACGACCAGGCCTACCGGGACATGGGCATCTCGTCCATGAACGGTATCACCGACAACAACGAGACCGTCACGGTGAGCGACTTCCGGACCATCCTGGCCTACGCCCAGCAGCACCACCTGGCCCGGCTCACCTTATGGTCCGCCAACCGCGACCGTCCGTGCACCGGCGGCCCCGCCGACAGCTGCTCCGGCGTCTCCCAGTCCGCCTGGGACTACACCCGCGTCTTCGCCGGCTACACCGGCTGATCCCCGTCCGCTAGGAGAACCCGTGCTTCCCCTCACCCGCCGTCGCAGATCGACGGCCGGCGCGCTGGTCGCCGTGGCCGCCGCGTCCCTGCTCACCGTCGCACCGGCGCGCGCCGTGACCTCCGCCGCCGCCCTGCCCGCCGGTCTCGCCACCGTCGTCAATGCCGCGAGCGGCAAGTGCCTGGACGCCAAGGCGGCCGGCACCGCCAACGGCACCGTCGTGCAGCAGTACACCTGCAACAGCACCACCGCACAGCAGTGGAGCTTCACCGCGACCAGCGACGGCTACGTCCGTATCGGCAACGGCAACAACACGGGCCAGGTCGTGGACGTCGCCGATCTCTCCACCGCCGACAACGCCCAGGTGCACCTGTGGAGTTACGGCGGCGGCGCCAACCAGCAGTGGCTGCCGGTGGACGACGGCGGCGGTGCCTTCCACTTCGTCAACCGGGGCAGCGGCAAGTGCCTGGACGACCCGGGCGCCTCACTCGCGGACAGCGTGCAGTTCGTGCAGTACACGTGCAACGGCACCGCCGCCCAGCGCTTCCAGGTGGTCCCGGTGACCCAGTCCACCAGCAACCCGGACCTCGGCCCGAACGTCGTCGTCTTCGACCCGTCGATGTCGTCCTCGGCCATCCAGAGCAAGCTGGACACCATCTTCAAGCAGCAGGAGACCAACCAGTTCGGCTCCCAGCGCTACGCCGTGCTGTTCAAGCCCGGCGCCTACAGCGCGGACGTCAACGTCGGCTTCTACACCCAGGTGCTGGGCCTCGGCCTCACCCCCGACGCCGTCTCCATCAACGGCGCGGTGCACGCGGAGGCGGACTGGTTCCAGGGCAACGCCACACAGAACTTCTGGCGCGGCGCCGAGAACCTGTCGGTCAACCCCGGCGGCGGCAGCGACCGTTGGGCGGTCTCGCAGGCGGCGCCGTACCGGCGGATGCACCTGCGGGGCAACCTGGCCCTGGACGACGGCGGCTGGTCCAGCGGCGGCTACCTCGCCGACAGCAAGGTCGACGGACAGGTCAACTCCGGCACCCAGCAGCAGTGGCTGACCCGAAACTCCCAGCTGGGCAGCTGGACCGGCGCCAACTGGAACATGGTCTTCGTCGGCAGCCAGGGCGTACCGTCCACCAGCTTCCCCCGTCCTCCGTACACGACGGTCGCGCAGAGCCCGGTCACCCGGGAGAAGCCGTTCCTGTACGTCGACGGCAACGGCACCTACCAGGTGTTCGTACCGTCGGTGCGGTCCAACTCGACGGCCACCAGCTGGGCCGGCGGCAACCCCTCGGGCAGCTCGCTGTCCCTGGACACCTTCTACGTGGTCAAGCCGGGCGCGACCGCCTCCCAGATCAACTCCGCGCTCGCCGCGGGCAAGAACCTCCTGGTCACCCCGGGCGTCTACCACCTGGACCAGACCCTGAAGGTGACCCGCCCCGACACCGTGGTCCTCGGCCTGGGTCTCGCCACCTTCGTCCCGGACAACGGCATCACCGCGATGACCGTCGCCGACGTCGACGGCGTGAAGATCGCGGGCCTGCTCTTCGACGCCGGCACCACCAGCTCGAAGACCCTGCTCGAGGTCGGGCCGACCGGCTCCACCGCCTCCCACGCGGCCGACCCGACCTCCCTGCACGACGTCTACGTCCGCGTCGGCGGCGCGGGCGTCGGCAAGGCTGCCACCAGCATCGTCGTCAACAGCGACAACGTCATCGGCGACCACATGTGGATCTGGCGCGCCGACCACGGCAGCGGCGTCGGCTGGACCAGCAACACCGCCGACACCGGGCTCGTGGTCAACGGCGACGACGTGACCATGTACGGGCTGTTCGTCGAGCACTTCCAGAAGTACCAGGTGCTCTGGAACGGCAACGGCGGCCGCACCTACTTCTTCCAGAACGAGATGCCGTACGACCCGCCGAACCAGGCGGCCTGGATGAACGGCTCCACCCAGGGCTACGCCGCCTACAAGGTCGCCGACTCCGTCACCAGCCACCAGGCCTACGGCCTCGGCAGCTACTGCTACTTCAACGTCAACCCCTCCGTCACCGCCGCGCACGCCATCGAGGCACCGAACACCTCCGGCGTCCGCTTCACCAGCATGGTGACCGTCTCCCTCGGCGGCACCGGCACCATCAGCCACGTCGTCAACAACACGGGAGGACCCTCCAACTCCACCACCAACGTGGCCGACCTCGTCAGCTACCCCTGACCGGTGCGACGGGCGAGGACCGGGGGACCTCGCCCGTCGCACCCCCTCCGCAGGCCGATCTCCCGACACCGAGGCAGACTGGACCGAGGAGGACGGAAGGACCGCTTCGGTGACGGGTCTGCTGTGGGAGTACGACGGCTACGACCCCGCGGAGGAACGCCTGCGGGAGTCCCTGTGCACCCTGGGCAACGGCTACTTCGCCACCCGCGGTGCGCTGCCCGAGTGCGCCGCGGACGCCGTGCACTACCCGGGCACCTACGCGGCCGGCTGCTACAACCGGCTCACCTCCGAGATCGCCGGGCGCCGGGTCCAGAACGAGGACATGGTCAACCTGCCCAACTGGCTGCCGCTCCGCTTCCGCCCCGCCGGGGGCGACTGGCTCACCCCCGACACCGCCCCGGTCGCCGCACACCAGCAGGTCCTGCATCTGGACCCGGGCGTACTGGAGCGCCGTACCCGCTACCGGCTCGGCGCCGACGGCACGCTCCTCGTCCGGCAGCTCCGCCTCGTCCACATGGCCGACCCGCACCTCGCCGCCCTGCGCACCGACCTCACCGCCGAGGGCCGCACCGCCGAGCTGGACGTCGAGGTTGCGCTCGACGGGAGCGTCACCAACTGCGGGGTGGCCCGCTACCGGGACCTGGACGGGCGCCACCTCACCCGCGTCGAGACGGGCAGCGCGGCCGCGCCCGGCACGATGTGGCTGCGCTGCCACACCCGTACCTCGGACACCGCCATCGGGCTCGCCTCCCGGCTGGTCGCCGACGTGCCGGTGTCGGACGCCCACGAGACGGAGCGGGCCGTACAGCGCCTGCGGCTGTCCCTGGAGCCCGGACGTACGGTCACCGTGGACAAGACCGTCGCCCTGCACACCTCACACGACCCCGCCATCAGCGACCCGCTGTGCGCGGCCCTCGACCGGGTCGCGGACGCGCCCGGCTTCGACGAGCTGCTCACCTCGCACCTCACGGCCTGGGAGCAGCTGTGGCGGCGGGCCGAACTCGACGTACCGGGAGATCCCGGCCGCATCCTGCGCCTGCACCTCTTCCACGTGCTGCAGACCCTCTCGCCGCACACGGCCGACCTCGACGTCGGCGTGCCCGCACGCGGACTGCACGGCGAGGCGTACCGGGGGCACGTCTTCTGGGACGAGCTGTTCGTCCTGCCCTACCTCAACCTGCATCTGCCCGAGGTCTCCCGCGCCCTGCTCCACTACCGCCACCGCCGTCTGGACGCGGCCCGGCACTTGGCACGCGAGGCCGGCCTGCGCGGTGCGCTGTACCCGTGGCAGAGCGGCAGCGACGGCCGCGAGGAGACCCAGGAGCTGCACCTCAACCCCCGCTCCGGGCGCTGGCTGCCCGACCACTCCCGGCTGCAGCGGCACGTCGGCTCGGCCGTGGCGTACAACGTGTGGCAGTACTGCGAGGCCAGCGGCGACCTGGACTTCCTGCACACCGAGGGCGCCGAGACGCTCCTGGAGATCGCCCGCTTCTGGGCCGACTCGGCCACCTACGACGAACACCTCGGCCGGCACCGCATCCGGGGCGTGGTCGGCCCCGACGAGTACCACGACGCCTACCCCGGCGCACCCGAACCCGGCCTGGACGACAACGCGTACACCAACGTCACCGCCGCCTGGGTCCTCACCCGCACCCTGGACCTGCTGCGCACCCTGCCCGAGCCGCGCCGCCGCGAACTCGTCGAGCGCACCGGCCTGGAGGAGGGCGAACTCGCCCGCTGGGAGGAGGTCTCCCGCACCCTCCACGTGCCCTTCCACGACGGCGTGATCAGCCAGTTCGAGGGATACGGCGACCTCGCCGAACTGGACTGGCACGGCTACCGCGAGCGGTACGGCGACATCCGGCGCCTGGACCGGATCCTGGAGGCGGAGGGCGACACCGTCAACCGCTACAAGGCGTCCAAACAGGCCGACGTCCTGATGCTCGGCTACCTGTTCTCACCGGCCGAACTCCGCTCCCTCTTCGCCCGGTTGGGCCACCGCCTCGACGAGGACACCTGGGCCGCGACGGTCGATCACTACCTGCACCGCACCACGCACGGCTCCACCCTCAGCGGCCTGGTCCACGGCTGGATCCTGGCCCGCGCCCGCCGCGCGGACGCCTGGTCCTTCGTCCAGGAGGCGCTGCGCGGCGACATCGCCGACGTCCAGGGCGGCACCACCGGCGAGGGCATCCACCTCGGTGCCATGGCCGGCACCCTCGACCTCGTCCAGCGCTGCCTCACCGGCCTGGAGACCCGCGACAGCGAACTCTGGCTCGACCCGGTCCCGCTCCCGGAACTCTCCTCCTACGGCTTCTCGTTGCGCTACCAGGGCCACTGGGGCGTACGGCTGCGGCTGCGCTCCGGCCAGCTGGAGGCCGCCATGCCGAAGGCCTCGGGGCCCACACCCATCGACATCCGGCTCCCGGACCGTGTGGTGCGCGTCGGTCCGGGGGAGAGGGTACGCATGCGGCTGCCGGAGTGACACTCCGGGTGTTCGCAGGGAAGCGGAGACGAGGAGATGCGGGAGATGCTTCGGGCACTTGCGGTGGACGACGAGGAACCCGCCCTGGAGGAGCTGCTGTACCTGCTGGGCGGTGACCCACGGATCGGCACCGTCCTGCCCGCGCTGGACGCCACCGAGGCCCTGCGCCTGCTCGAACGGGCCAGGGAGGCCGGGCCGGACGGCGCCGAGGCCGTCGACGTCGTCTTCCTCGACATCAACATGCCCGGCCTCAGCGGCCTCGACCTGGCGGACCTGCTCGGCGGCTTCGCCGCGCCGCCGCTGATCGTCTTCGTCACCGCCCACGAGGACTTCGCGCTCAGGGCGTTCGACCTCAAGGCCGTGGACTATCTCCTCAAGCCCCTGCGCAAGGAGCGCTTCGCGGAGGCCGTACGGCGCGTCGCCGAGCTGACCCGGGCGGTGCAGGGCCCGGCGGGCGCGCTCGGCGACCAGGTGCCCGTGGAACTGGGCGGGGTGACACGCTTCGTCTCCATCGCCGACATCACCTACGTCGAGGCGCAGGGCGACTACGCACGCCTGCACACCCCGCACGGCAGTCACCTGGTGCGGATCCCGCTGACCACGCTGGAGGAGCAGTGGCGCTCCCGCGGATTCGTCCGCATCCACCGCAGCCGCCTGGTCGCCCTGGGCCGCATCGAGGAACTGCGCCTGGACGGCGGCAACCTGACCGTCCGCGTCGGCGACCGGATCCTCGCCGTGAGCCGCCGCAACGCCCGGGAACTGCGGGACCTGCTGGCGCGGCAGGCCCAGGGCGCGGTGGGCAGACCGCGGTGACCGCGGCCGGCCGTGGCGAGCGTGTGCGAACCTCGTCCGGCGTCTACCTCACCGATGGCGCGCTGCGTACACTCGCCGCAACAAGGTGATCACCGCGGCGTCGGGGAGTGCGTCATGGGTGCGGAATCCGTCCCGCGCAGGGAAGTGGTCACCGGACGGCCCAGCTCCGACCACGCCGGCCTGCCCCGGCCCCGCCCCGCAGCGGCCCGGGCCGACGACGACTCGGAAGTAAGGTCATTGATACGCCGTCAGATCAGGGCGGCGCTCACCGCCACCCTTCTGCTCGCGGCCTCGCTGGGCCTGCTCCCCGTACTGCTGCGGCTGCTTCCGCCCGCCGACACCTGGCCGGGCGTCTGGCTCGTCCTGGGCGTGGCGCCGTATCCCGCCCTGCTGTGCACGGGCGCCTGGTACGTCCGCCGTGCCGAGCGCAACGAAGATGACGTGACCGCGCGTTGAACCAGACGTACTCCATCGCCGGCGTGACGGCCGTGGTCCTGGCCACGGTGCTCGTCGGCGCGCTGGGTCTGCGGATCTCCCGGACCACCTCGGACTTCTACGTCGCCTCGCGCAGCGTGCCGCCCCGGCTCAACGCGTTCGCCGTCAGCGGCGAGTACCTGTCCGCCGCCTCCTTCCTCGGGGTCGCCGGACTGGTCCTCGCCCAGGGCGTCGACATGCTGTGGTTCCCGATCGGCTACACGGCCGGATTCCTGGTCCTGCTGGCCTTCGTCGCCGCCCCGCTGCGTCGCTCCGGTGCCTACACCCTGCCCGACTTCGCCGAGGCACGGCTGGAGTCCCGGGCCGTCCGGCGGATCGCGAGCGTGCTCGTCGTCGGCGTCGGCTGGCTCTATCTGCTGCCCCAGCTGCGCGGCGCCGGACTGACCCTGCGGCTGCTCACCGGCGCGCCCAGCTGGTTCGGGGGCCTGGTCGTCGCCGCCGTGGTCACCGTGGCGGTGGCCGCCGGAGGCATGCGCAGCATCACCTTCGTCCAGGCGTTCCAGTACTGGCTGAAACTCACCGCCCTGCTGGTGCCCGCCGTGTTCCTGCTGCTCGCCTGGCGCGCGGACCACACCCCGGCCCCGTCCTGGGACGAACGGCCCGTCTTCCAGCGCTCCACCCCGGTGCGCTTCGACAGTGCGCTGACCCTCACCGTCCACGAGCCGGTACGGATCACCGTGACCGGAACCGTCGACGGACGGCCCCTGGACGGCGACCGGCTCACCCTCGACGCGGGCCCCCACCGGATCGGCGCCGACACCACCCTGCGCTTCCCGCCCGGCGCCCGTGTGCCCCTGCCCGACGCAGACGTTGCCCCGGCGGCCCCGTCGAGCTGGGCGAACCCGCCCTCGGCCGGCCGTGAACAGCGGGGCCTGTACGCCACCTACGGGCTGATCCTCGCCACGTTCCTCGGCACCATGGGCCTGCCGCACGTCGTCGTGCGCTTCTACACCAACCCCGACGGCCGCGCCGCCCGCCGCACCACCGTCGTCGTACTCGGCCTGCTCGGCGCCTTCTACCTGCTGATCCCGCTCTACGGGGTGCTCGGCCGCCTCTACGCGCCCGACCTGCTGCTCACCGGCGACACCGACGCGGCCGTCCTCGTGCTGCCGCAACGGCTGATCGGCGGGGTCGGCGGCGACCTGCTCGGCGCCCTCGTCGCGGGCGGCGCCTGCGCGGCGTTCCTGTCCACCGTCTCCGGCCTCACCATGTCCGTCGCCGGCGTCCTCGCCCAGGACGTGCTGCCGACCCTCGGCATCCGGCACTTCCGGCTGGCGACACTGCCGGCGATCGCCGTACCCACCGCCGCCAACACCGTCGTCAGCGACCTGCCCGTGGCCGACGCGGTCGGCCTGGCCTTCGCCGTGTCCGCTTCCGCGTTCTGCCCGCTGCTGCTCCTCGGCATCTGGTGGCGCGGCCTCACCCCGCCCGGAGCCGTCGCCGGACTGCTCCTCGGCGGCGGCTCGGCGCTCACCGCGGTGACGGTGACCATCGCGGGCGGCGCCCGATCCGGCCGGCTGCACACCCTGCTGGCCTGGCCCGCCGTCTGGTCGGTGCCGGTGGGGTTCGCCGCGATGGTGCTGATCTCCCTGGCCACCCGTGACCGTGTCCCGGCGAGCGCCGCCGCCACGATGGCCCGGCTCCATCTGCCCGAGACACTCACCGGGAGGCCCGCCCTGCTCGACACCCAGGGGCGCCCGTGAGCGCACTCGGCACCGTCGCCCTGGCCCTCGCCGCGCTCGCCCTGTTCGCGCTCGGCGCCGCCCTCGGTCATGCCGGCGCCCGTCGGCAGCAGGAGAACCCGGCCGGTCCCGGCACCCCCGTCGAACGGGCCACCTTCCACACCCTGCACACCGCATCGCTCGCCGCACCGCCCCTGCGCGCGGGCCTCACCCCGGACACCGCCCGCAAGGCGGCCCGGCGGCTGCGCCCCCTGCTCGGCACGGTCGCCCTCGCCCTCACCGACGAGGAGTCCGTGCTGGCCTGGGACGGCGTCGGCGACCACCACCGCGACGAGGCCGAGGCGCACCTCGCCCACGCCCTGCGCACCGGCCGTACCCAGACCTTCGCACTGTCCTGCGACGACGACTCCTGCCCTGTCCGGCGGGGGGTCGTGGCACCGCTCACCGTCGACGGCCGGACCTCCGGCGCGCTCGCCGCGTTCGGCGACCAGCAGTCCGCCGTGATCGCCCGGGCCGCCGAGGAAGTGGCCCGCTGGGTATCCGTCCAGCTCGAACTCGTCGACCTGGACCGGGCCCGCTCGGGCGTGATCGAGGCGGAGATCCGGGCCCTGCGCGCCCAGATCTCCCCGCACTTCATCTACAACTCCCTGGCGAGCATCGCCTCGTTCGTCCGTACCGACCCCGAGCGGGCCCGCGAACTCCTCCTGGAGTTCGCCGACTTCACCCGCTACTCCTTCCGCCGGGGCGGCGACTTCACCACCCTCGCGGAGGAGCTGCGCTCCATCGAGCAGTACCTCGAACTCGCCCGCGCCCGCTTCGGCAGGCGCCTGGAGGTGACCCTGCGGATCGCCCCCGAGGTGCTGCCGGTCACCCTGCCCTTCCTCTGCCTGCAACCCCTCGTCGAGAACGCGCTCAAACACGGTCTGGAGGAGTCCGTCGACCGCAGCCGCATCACGATCATCGCGGAGGACGAGGGCACCGAGGCCCGGGTCGTCATCGAGGACAACGGCGTCGGCATGGACCCGCAGCGCCTGCGCGAGATCCTGCGCGGCAGGGGCGGCCCGTCCGCCGGCATCGGCCTGAGCAACGTGGACATGCGACTGCGCCAGGTGTACGGCGACGCGCACGGCCTGGTGATCGAGACCGGCGTCGGGGCCGGTACGAAGATCACCGTACGCGTCCCGAAGTTCCGCTCCGGCGTCCGTCCGGCACACCCGACGACATGAACGCGACGAGCTGACCCCGACGACATGAACGCGACGACATGCATGCGACGACATGACCTCGACGACATGACCTCGACGGCCCGACGGAGAAAGAACGCATGGACACGAACACCGAGCCCTCCTTCCCTGCCGCCGACCGGGCCGTGGCCCTGCTGCGCGAGCTGGGGGCGGAAGGCATGCCGCACCCCGGCGGCACCCTCCTCGCGCACCTGGGGCGCGTCCAGGACCGGCTCGCCCTCTGGCAGGCCCGCCCCGCCCTCCAGATCGCCGGGCTCTGCCACGCGTTCTACGGCACCGACGGCTTTCCCACCGGGCTGCTGCCCGTGGACCGCCGTACGGACCTCGCGGCGGTGATCGGCGCCGAGGCCGAGGAGATCGTCTACGCGTACGCCTCCTGCGACCGGAAGGCCACCTACCCGGACCTCGCCCGGCCCGACGCCCCCTTCCACGACCGCTTCACCGGCCTCTCCCGGGTTCCGGAGCCGCAGCTGCGCCGGGACTTCGCCGAACTGTCGGCCGCGAACGAACTCGACCTCGCCCGCATCGACCCCGCCTTCCGCGACCGGTGGGGCCCCGACCTCCTCGCCCTCTTCACCCGGCTCCAGGACCTGCTCAGCGCCGACGCCTGGCTCGACTGCCGCACGGTCCTGGCCGTGCCCGGAGTCTGATCCCTGCTTGCCTGTGCCGGGCGCCCGACGCAGTCTGTTCGTATGGGCGCTCAGGACGGCCCGACGCTCATCACGTCCGTACAGCGAGCCTTCCGGCTGCTGGAGGCGGTGAGCGCGCACGAGAACGGCGCGCCGGCGAAACAGCTGGCACGTGAGACCGGGCTGCCCCTGGCCACGACCTACCACCTGCTGCGCACCCTGGTCCACGACGGATACCTGCGCAAACTCGACGACGGTGTCTTCGTCCTGGGCGAGAAGCTGACGTCGCTGCACTCGGCGGGCAACACGCAGGCGCTGCTCACCCGCGTCCGCCCGACGCTCACCGCGCTGCGGGACGAGCTGGTCACCGCCGCCTACCTCACCTTCTACGAGGACGGAGAGATCAGGGTCGCCGAGATCGTCGACGGCCCCCGCGCGCCCAGGGCGGAGCTCTGGGTGGGGTTCGAGGACGCCGCACACGCCACCGCGCTGGGCAAGTCCGTGCTGCGGGAACTGGACGAGGACGGCCGCCGGGAATACCTGTCCCGGCACCGCCTCCCCGATCTCACGCCGCGGACCGTCACCAGCCGTCCGGAACTGCTGCGCAGGCTCGACACCTCCCCCCTCGCACCGGCCGTCACGGACCTCGAGGAGTACGCACTCGGTACGGTGTGCGTCGCCGTGCCCGTCTACTGCGGGGACACGCTCGGCTCGCTCGGCGTCTCCATGCCGGTGGAGCGGCATGCGCAGCTCCAGGAGATCCGGTCCCGGCTGCTCCAGATCGCGAGCCGTGTGACCAGGAGCCTCTCGCTCACTATCTGAAAATCCACGCCTTGTGGCTGCCCACGTTCAGCCCGTTTCCTGGATTGACCGGATATTCCAGGATGTGTACCCCGTAAAGGCGAGGACTTCGGACTGACATGAGCCAGGCGCGACACCACTGGCCGATGCGGCTGTCGAGCGAGCGAGCCGGCCTGCCCTGGGCGGACGCCAACCGGCGTGCCACCGGACCGCTCGCCGCCGTTCTGCACGTGCTGCCGGTGCTGATCGTCGCCGTCATCGTGGTCGCCGACCTGGCCGGTGGCGCGGGGATGATCTGTCTGCCGCTGCTGGTGGCCGGACCCGCGCTGGCCGCCACCACCAACGGGCCGTGTGGGGTGCTCTGCGTCGGCCTCCTGGCCGTGGTGCTGGGCGCGGTGCTGGGCACCAGGGGCGGGGTTCCCGAGCATGAACTGGCGGCCGCCCTGTCCGCCCTGCTGGCCGTCACCGCGGCGAGTGCCCTGGCCAGCGCGCTGCGCGGCCGCCGGGAACGAGTCCTCGCGGCCGTCCGCACGGTCGCGGAGGCCGCCCAGCACGCTGTCCTCCAGCCCGTCCCGGAGAGCGTCGGCCCGTTCCAGGTGGCCGTCCGCTACAGCGCAGCCGCGGCGGAGGCCCGGATAGGCGGGGATCTCTACGCCCTGGTGGCCACCCCGCACGGGATCAGGCTGATCGTCGGCGACGTGCGCGGCAAGGGGCTGCCGGCGGTGGGCACCGCAGCACTGGTGCTCGGTGTCTTCCGTGAGGCCGCCTACGACGAGCCCGACCTGCTCGCAGTCGTCGGCCGGATCGAGCGGAGCCTGGCGCGCAATCTCGGCCCCGACGACTTCGTGACCGCCGTGGTCGTCGGATACCCGGGGACGGGGTGGCTGGAGGTCGTCAACTGCGGACACGCGCCCCCGCTGATGATCTCCGCGTCCGGAGAGGTCGAGGCGGTGGAGGCCGGCGATCCCGCTCCGCCGCTCGGGCTGCGCGCCCTGTCGGGTCAGGCCCCGCGCCTCCAGGTCCTGCCCTTCGCCGACGGAGACCAGCTGCTGCTCTACACCGACGGGGTGACCGAGGCCCGGGATCACGCTCGCGAGTTCTACCCGCTGGCCGAAGGGGTGGCCCGGCATGCGTGCGACGAGCCGGCGCGGACGCTCACCGCGCTCCATGACGAACTGCTGGCCCACGTGGGTGGGCGGCTGCACGACGACGCCGCGCTGCTGCTGCTGCGCAAGCGGACCATGACCGAACCCGTCCCCGCGCAGTCCCGGTCGGAGGACGGGCCTCAGGCAGCGGCGAGGTCGGCCCAGCGGGTGACCCCGCCGGCGTCGACGCGTATGCCGTGACGCGTCGCGAGGGCGTGCACGATCGCCTCGCCCCGGCCGTGCTCGTCCGGGTCGATCCCGACCCGGGACCGTCCGCCCAGAAGCGCGGGACCGGTGTCGGTGACCTCGACGCGCAGAGTGCGGCGATCGTCGGACTGAACCCACGACAGCCGGAGCCTGGCCGGGGGCAGGGCGTGCACGATCGCGTTGGTGACCAGCTCGGACACCATCAGCAGAGCGTCGTCGACGATCTCCGGGGAAACGTCCCAGTCGGCGAGGACGGCGCGCACACGGCGGCGTACGGCCGGGACGGCGCCGGTGACCGGAGGCAGCGGACACACGTGTTCGCACGCCTCACGCAGCAGCGTGTTGAGCTGGGCCGCCATGTTCACTCCTCGGGTGTCCCTGCCGGTCGTGCGCCGTTCCGCGGTCGCTTTTCCGGGCCTTGAAGCACGTTATGGAGACAAACCGGGCGGGTCAATGAACGGCGGTCGGCATTACCGAACGCCCCGCGTCCGGCCCGAAGCCGGGGCGCCCCACCCGCCCGTGAAGCGAAGCGCCCGTGGCGGTAATACGCTCGCTTCATGGCCGGCCCAGTCCAGTCGATCGAACGGGCGGCGGCGATCCTGCGGCTCCTGGCCGCCGGGCCCCGCCGACTCGGGCTAGGCGAGGTGGCGGCCTCGCTCGGCCTGGCCAAGGGCACCGCCCACGGCATCCTGCGCACACTCCAGCACGTGGACTTCGTGGAACAGGACGCGGCGACCGGAAAGTACCAGCTCGGGGCCGCCCTGCTGCACCTCGGCACCAGCTACCTGGACGTCAACGAGCTGCGGTCGCGCTCCCTCAACTGGGCCGACGCCCTCGCCGCCCGCAGCGGGGAAGCGGTGCGCCTCGGGACCCCGCTGGAGGGCCGGGTTCTCGTGGTCCACCACGTGTTCCGGCCGGACGACACCTTCCAGACCCTGGAGGTGGGCTCGCTGCTGCCCCTGCACGCCTCCTCGCTCGGCAAGGTACTGCTGGCCTACGGGGCGGCGTCCCTGGAGCCGGGCCAGGAACTGCAGCTGGAGTCGTACACGCGGCACACCCTGGTCACTCCCGAGCAGCTGACCCGAGGGCTCGCCGAGGTCCGGGAACTCGGCTGGGCCGCCGAGATCCAGGAGATGAGCATGGGCGAGGCCGGGCTCGCCGCGCCGATCCGGGGCCAGGGCGGCCTGGTCGTCGGCGCCATCGGGCTGTCCGGGCCCGTCGAGCGGATCTGCGACAGCCAGGGCCACCCCCGCCCGAGCCAGATCACGCTGATCCGCGAGGCCGCGCGGGCGATCTCCAGAGACCTGGGGGCCGCTCGCTGGTAGACCCGGACCCGCCGCTCCCCGACCCGTCGGAAGGCAGACCCGATCATGGCTGAACGGTACGTAATGTCCATCGATCAGGGGACCAACTCCACCCGATGCATTCTGTTCGACCACCGTGGACGGCTGGTGTCGGTCGCGCAGAGGGAGCACCAGCAGCACTTCCCCCGGCCCGGCTGGGTCGAGCACGACGCCGTCGAGATCTGGCACAACCTGCGGCGCGTCGTGCCCGAGGCCCTGTCCGGCGCCGGCCTCGACTCGGGACAGGTCGCCGCCATCGGCCTGGCCAACCAGCGGGAGACCACCGTGCTCTGGGACCGGCGCACCGGCGCCCCACTGGGCCGGGCGATCGTCTGGCAGGACACCCGCACGGCGCCGCTCGTCGAGTCCCTCGGACGACAACCCGGCGAGGAGTTCTTCCTGGAGCGGTGCGGTCTGCCGCCCTCCACCTACTTCTCGGCGCTGCGGATCCGCTGGCTGTTCGACCACGTCAAGGGCCTGGAGCAGCGCGCGAAGGACGGCGAGGTGCTGTTCGGAACCATCGAGAGCTGGCTGATCTGGAACCTCACCGGCGGCACCGACGGCGGCCTGCACATCACCGACCCCACCAACGCCAGCCGCACGATGCTGATGAACATCCGCAGCCTCACCTGGGACGAGGAACTCCTGGCCTTCTTCGGCGTGCCCCGCTCGATGCTGCCGGAGATCAGGTCCTCCGCCGAGACGTACGACGACGCCCGCGCGCTGCTCCCGGGCGTGTCCATCACGGCCGCCCTCGGCGACCAGCAGGCCGCCCTGTTCGGCCAGACCTGCTTCTCCCCGGGCGAGGCGAAGTGCACCTACGGGACGGGCAGCTTTCTGCTGCTCAACACCGGCAACGACCTCGTGCGGTCCCGGAACGGGCTCCTCACCACCGTCGCCTACAAGATCGGGGACGCGCCGCCCGCCTACGCCCTGGAAGGTTCGATCGCCGTCACCGGCGCACTGGTCCAGTGGTTCCGCGACCGCCTGGGCCTGATCAGCAGCGCCCCGGAGATCGAGACCCTCGCGCGGTCGGTCGAGGACAACGGCGGCTGCTACATCGTCCCCGCCTTCTCGGGCCTGTTCGCGCCCCACTGGCGCAGCGACGCGCGCGGGGTCATCGTCGGCCTCACCTCGTACATCACCAAGGGACACCTGGCCCGAGCCGTCCTCGAGGCCACCGGATGGCAGACACGGGAGGTCGTCGACGCCATGAACGCCGACTCCTCGCTCGCCCTCAAGCAGCTCAAGGTGGACGGCGGTATGACGGCCGACAACCTGCTCATGCAGTTCGTGGCCGACGTGCTCGACGTCCCCGTGGTGCGGCCCATGGTCGCCGAGACCGTCTCCCTCGGTGCCGCCTACGCGGCCGGCCTCGCCGCCGGCTACTGGTCGGACCTGGCAGTGCTGCGCCGCAACTGGCACCGGGCCGGCCAGTGGCTGCCCGCCATGGACCCCGAGGTGCGGCAGTGGGAGTACGAGAACTGGCAGCGGGCCGTGGAGCGGTCTCTGGGGTGGGTGAGACCGCCGCGGTCGCCCTGAGCCGGGCCGTTCGTCAGGTATGCCCTCCGGCGTCTGCGGCCAGGGCCGCGGATGTCGCCAGTGCGTGCGCGAAGGCGGCGACCGCGGTCTTGTCCAGGCGCGCGATCACCCCGCTGAGGTGCTCCTCCCATTGGGGATACAACTCGTACCCGAGTAGATGACCCTCCCGGTGGGTGCCCATTCGCTGGCCGAGCAGAGCATCCAGCCCGGGCGCCGGGAAGACTGTGGGAGCCCGGAAGATCTCACGCTCTGCGGTGCCGGGCCCGAACTTGCTCTGGCCGAGCAGCAGAGCGGGGTCCACGAGTCGCTCGGCGCCTTCGCACCAGACAGCCACGTGCCCCAAGACCTCTCCCTTCTCCGTGATCATCGGCGGGAGCCGCAACTCGGGCAGGTCAAGGTGCTCTCCGTCCGCTCGGATCACCTGCACCGCAGCAGGGACCAGTCGGCTGTCCAGCCCAATGGCGCGCAGTGCCACGGCGAACGCCAGGGACAGGAAGACGGGGGAGGGCGCCTCCTGCCCGCCCAAGTGGTAGGAGGTGGCGCCGATCAGGCTGTACAGCGGGCGCGCGTCCGGCGGAGCCGCCTGGGCAAGCGCCACGGCGTGGCGCCAGGGGTATTCGGGCATCAGGTGCGCACCGCTGCCGCCCGACGGCGGGAGTGGAAACGCATCGGGGGCGTGTCCGTCCGTCGTTTCGGAGGGTTCGGCCTGGGCGCCCAGCTCGTAGGCTTTCAGGATGCTCCGAGCATTGGCCGCGAGCGGTACGTGGCTCTGCCCCGCCTCCTCGAACAGCCGGAGGCTATCGCGCATGAGGGTGCGGGCCAGCTCCACGTCCCCGTCCGGATGTCCCAGCTGGTGCCGGGTCCAGGCCAGAACCGCGCGACGCTGCACGACCGGAGCGAGTGCATCCGGACCGGCTCCGGTGTGCGCTCTCAGCAGGGCCTCGCCCCTGTCGATCATCGACTCGGCGGCCTGCAGGATCCAGGCTTCCGTGCTGAGGCCCTCTGCGTGCCTGCCGAGGGTGCCGACCATCAGCGCATGTGCCGCCTCCACGAGGAGGTCCACGTGGTGGCGGATGACGATCACGGCTGTCCGTTCGGCGGGCTCCGAGATTCCGGCGGTGACGGTGAGCGCCTCCTCCAGCCGGCCTGTGGAAGCCTTGACCACCGCGTCCAGGAAGCGCAGCTCCGTGCTCGTCTCCGCCTCGTCCGGGGCTTGGGCCGCGGCCTGCTCGATGACCAGTGCTGCCCCGTCCCAGTCCTGGATCCACATGAGCATCTGCGCCTGCTCCAGCCGGGTCCGGAAGGCGAGCGCGGGAGGCACATCCTCGCGCTGCAGGACCCTGTTGAGCCGAGCCTGGGCGCGGGCGCCGTCGGAGAGCCGGTCCAGCGCCACTGCCGCGCGCATGTCGTAGACGTGGGCCAGCAGGAGGTGCTCCACTCCCTCCGCGTCGAGGGTGTTCATGTCCTCCAGCAGCTTCCAGGCGGTCCGCGCCGCCTCCGCAGTCTCCTCGAACCGCGAGAGGTTCATCAGGATCTGGGCCAAGGTGGTCGTCGTCGCGGCCCGCCGGTAGACCGGGTCGTCCACGGCCGCCCCGTCGGCCTCGTCCACGATCTCCAGCGCCTCGCGCAACAGCCCCTCGCTGCGCGCCGGATCCCCGTTCACGGTCGAGATCGCGCCGGCGACGTTGGCCAGGAGGGCGACGGTGCTGCCGCTCGCCCGGCCGCTGCCGCGGACGTTGCGTGCCACGTGGACCGCGTGCTCGATCAGGGCGGCCGCCTCGGCCCACGTGTGCTGCTTCTGGCTCTCCACCAGGCGCATGGCCAGCTCGTACTCGAAGCGGCCCTGCATCCCGTCCACCGCGGCGCCGTCCAGCATCCCCCGCGTGATCTCCTGCACGATGCGGTGGATCGCGAGCACGCCGTCCCGGGGATCGACCAGAGAGAACCTGCGCAGCTGGGCCACGGCGCCGTAGACGGCCGATCCGGTCGGCAGGTCGAGCGTGGCGAGATGCAGCGGAATGAAGTCAGGCGCCAACAAGGCGCATCGGGCGAGCAGTTCGGCCGCGAGCCGGTGCCCCGAGGCCTCGGGCGAGCAGAACGCCTGCTCCAGCACCTTCCGTACGCTCAGAGTCACCGCGGCGGTCAGTGTCGCGCCCTGCCGGTAGTCGAGCGGCACGAAGCCGGGGTCGTCGAGCAACCGGGCCCGGCAGTCGGCCAGTTCGGCCAGATACATGTCGACCGGGCACTGGGTCGCCGCGATGTAACCGGTGGCCTGGGCGATGGCGAGCGGGATGCCCTCCACGGCGTCGACCAGCGCGGACACCTCGGCGCTCGAGGCACCCGGCAGCCGCTCCCCGGCCCACTCGGTGGCCTCGTCGGCCGCCATCCGCTCCACGACCAGCCCGCCGTCCGCCGCGGCCCACGCCGAGTCGCGGGTGGTGACCAGCAGGTGCGCTCCGTCGCAGGAGGGCAGCAGCCCGGCCAGCTGCTCGCGGCCGGCCACGTTGTCGTAGACCAGCAGCAGCCGGGGGCCGAGGTGGGCCAGGCGGCGGCCGACCTGGGCGAGGATCTCCTCCTCGGTGGCCGCCTCCGTCTCCTGCCGCTCCTCGGCGAGCATCCGCCGGTAGGCGGCGAGGACGTCCTCCCGGGTGTCGGAGGGGATCCACCAGACGAACTCGTACGCGTCCCGGTGCCGGTGGGCGTACAGCCGGGCGATGCTCGACTTGCCGATCCCGCCGAGTCCGGACACCACCACGCGGACGGTGCCCGCATCGGGTTCCCGCAGGAACCGCTCCCTGAGCGCCGTCAGTTCCAGGCCGCGGCCGCGCACGCCCGCGGCCGAGGGGACGTCGCGGAACGGGGCCCGGACGGGCCCGGGCGCCTCGCCGGCCACGGCCACGGCCCCGGACGCGGGCCGGCGTCCGCGCAGGAGACCGGGAAGCTCGTCCAGCCGGACCGTGCGCCGGGCCAGGCGGCGGTCCCCGGACCACTGGAACATCTTCACGAACAGGGCGTCCACGGTGCTGTCGACCTCGGCCGCCGCCATCGCGACGGGGGAGAGCCGCAGCAGCTCCAGCCGGGCCTGGTCGAGGATCTGCTCCCAGGGGCCGATCCGGGTCTCGATCTCCAGCCGGCGCAGCAGCGCGTGGTCCTCGGTGGTGAGACCGAGTGAGGCCGGAACCAGGCCCTCACACTCCGCCAGCCACCGGCCGGGGTCCGGCACGGCCCGGGCCCGCGCCACCGCGTCCCGCAGGGTCTGCCCCGACGGGTGCACGGGGGCGTCCGAGAGGAACCGCAGCACCGCCGTACCGCCGGGATCCGCGGCTCCCCAGCGGCGGGCCAGCCGCACCAGCTCCGGACCGGACCACGATCCCGGCTCGACGCGGGTCTTCGCCTGGGCGAGCAGCAGCGGCCGGCCCTCCGCGTCACGCACCTCGAAGTCGATTGCCTCGTCGGCGCCCTCCACCCGGAAGGTGCCGGCCTCCGGGTGCTCCTCCGGGGTCCGGATCAGCTGCAGAATGGCGCACGCCGTCTGGAACCCCATGCCCCGTGCCGTGTCGACTCCGCCCATGTGCCGCCCCCCTGTGCCTCGACTCACCCACCAGCATGCCCGCCACCACTGACAGCCCTGCCCCGGTGCCGGACTTGATCACCAGGATGGACAATAGGCGTACGGAGCAGTGCTCTTGAGAGCACATGACGGTGGAATGATGCTGGAGGAACTGATTCTGGCCGGAGGCACCACGGTGGTCGGGGCCATGGCCACCGACTCCTGGACGGTCGCGCGAGGCGGGATCGCCAAGCTGTTCGGCCGCCGCGGGGAAGGGCAGCAGGCGGCCATCGAGGCGCAGTTGGACAACAATGCGGCCCTGGACCTGCGGGCGGACGACGCCGAGCGGGTACGGCAGAGCCTGCTCCCCGTGTGGCAGCTGGAGTTGGAATCACTGCTCGGCGAACACCCGGACGCCGCCGACGAACTGCGGGAACTGATCGGCGAGATCCGGCAACTTCTGCCCGAGACCCAGCGCGCATGGGTGCAGAACAACGTCGCGAAGGACGGCGGTCAGGTCTTCGCGGTCCAGGGCGGCAACGTCATCGTGCACCAGGCTCCTCCGGGGCAGGGAGGCGGCGGCGGAGAAGCCAAGTGACCCATGCGGTCCCGGAGCCCACGCAGGTGGTCCGTGTCGAGGGCGGGTTCGGGTACGGCGTCATCGGTGCCGATCTGCACGTCTTCCCCGACCGGGGCCCGGTCTACCTGCTCTGCGAGCACAGTCCGGCCGGTGCCCCCGGGGACCAGGACACCGCCTGGCTCACCGCCCAGCCCAGCCGTCTGCTCAACGCCCGCTTCCAGGCACTCGACTTCACCGGCCGCGACCGGGAGCGGGCGGAGCTGGCCGCGTGGCGCGACGGCGACGGCGACGGCCCGCGCGCCGCGGCCCGCCGGCTGCACGGTCCCGGCGGCCAGGGTGGGACGCCCTGGAGGACGTACCGGACGCCGACTGCGTCCCGTACGTGCCGGTGAGCGACCTCGTCCCCGAGGACTGGACCCGCCTGCTGCCGCACCCCACCTTCAACCCGGCCCAGGCCGACGCCGTCCCCGCGGTCATGGAGGGCGACGACCATCTGATCGTCGTCGCCCCGACCGGCGCGGGCAAGACGCCCATCGGCATGGTCGCCGCGCTGCGCGCCCACGCCGATGGCCGCAAGGCGGCCTGGCTGGTGCCCCAGCGGTCGCTGACCGACGAACTCGACCGCGAACTGGAGATCTGGCGGCGGCACGGACTCACGGTCGTCCGGCTCACGGGGGAGTACGCCGTCGACATCGACCTCATCCGCGAAGCCGACGTCTGGGTTGCCCCCACCGAGAAGTTCGAGGCGATCTGCCGGAACGGCTCGCTGGGGCGGCGCCCACGCCGAGGTCGGTTGTCCGGTCGTCGACGAGATCCACCTGCTCGCCGATCCGGCGCGCGGCGCCGTGCTGGAGGCCGTGCTCACCCGGGTGCGCGAGGACAGCGCCCGGACGCGCATCGTCGGACTGTCGGCGACCGTGGCCAACGGCGACGAGGTCGCCGACTGGCTGGGGCGCCCGGCTGATCCGTACCGCCTGGCGGCCCACCCGGCTGACCTGGCGGATCCCCCTGCTCCCCGCGCCGAGGGAGGGTGATCCGCCTCTGGGACGGCGCGACGACGCTCCGCTACGCGTCGGACGGCACCCCGGCCCGGCTGAACCACCCGCCCGCCGCTCCCGACGACCCCTCGGCGGGCCGCCGCGGCGCGGCGGTCTTCACCCGCGGCGACCACCTGGCCGCCGGCCGGCTCGCGGCCTACAACGCGACCGGGTACGGGTCGTGAAGCGGCTGGACCCCCGACGTACCGAAGGACCCGAATACGTGCCCCTTCGCGCCGCGGGGGGAACATCGGCATGACCGACAGAGCGAAACAGAGGTGGTCGGCCCAGGCCACGGAAACGCGGAGCCGAGGTGTCCCGGAAGCCCCCGGCCACCACCAGCGCGGCCGCCGCGATGAAGATCGACACCCCTGGGCCGGGTGCGGGCGACTCGGTGTGCGGGAATCCGGCTGCTGCCGGATGGTGGGGGGATGCGGACGTCCCAGGTGATGAGCGAGGCCGACTTCGGGTCGCTGTACCGACGGCTGAGGGACGCGGCACCCGGCGCCGGCGCGGGCCGGGGCGCCCTGGAGACGATCACCGAGGCACAGGTGCTGGCGGCCGTCCGCGAGGTGCGGTCCGGACGCGCGGTGTCGCTCGCGGCCCCCGTGAACACGCGTGTCGCACCGGACGACGCCGAACCGGCGGAGCACCGGCTCACCGCTCCGGAAGGCGGCCGCCCTCGTGCGAGCGGCCTGGATTTCGCGCGCGACCGCTTTGCCATGAACGTTCACGGTGACGTGAACTGCCACCTCGACGCACTGTGCCACGTCATCTACGACGGCACGCTGCACGGCGGTCTGCCGGCGGCGGACGTGCTCTCGCCGGACGGCGCCGGCGCCCTGTCCGTCGATCTGGCCCGCGACGGCATCGTCGGCCGTGGGGTTCTCCTGGACATCCCCCGGCTGCACGGCGTGCCCTGGCTCGAACCCGGGACGGACGTGACCGCCGACGACCTCGCTGCCGCCGAGGCCGAGCAGGGGCTCCGAGTGGGCAGGGGCGACATTCTTCTCGTGCGGGTCGGGCACCGGCTGCGGCGCGAGGAACTCGGCCCCTGGGACGTGTCCGGCGCTCGCGCCGGGCTCCATCCGGCCGCCATGGAGTTCCTGGCGGAGCGGGAGGTGTCCGTACTCGGGAGCGACGGCAACAACGACACGGGCCCCAGCGCCGTGCAGGGGGTCGCGTACCCGGTGCATGTGCTCGCCGTCCACGCGATGGGACTGCATCTGCTCGACTATCTGCGGTTCGAGGACCTCGCGCCGGTCTGCGCCCAGGAGGGCCGCTGGTCCTTCCTCTGCGTGATCGCCCCGCTCCGGCTGCCCTCGGCCACCGGCTCCCCGGTCAATCCGCTCGCGATCCTGTGACGGGCGGCCCGACCCGGACGGAGAAGCCCACCGCGCCCCGACTCACCCGTACAGCCCAACTCGCCGGGTAGATCACCCGGAGCTACGTTGGTGAGCGGGGTGGGATGGCGGCCGGGGTGACGTCTCCTTCACCCCGGGCAGGACCGGACGAGGCTCCGAGGGCGGTGGCCTGCATGACCGAAGCGCGGCACTACGACGTCATTGTCATCGGCACCGGTGCGGGCGGTGGCACCATCGCCCACCGGCTGGCGGGCACGGGGAAACGGATCCTCCTTCTCGAGCGCGGCGGCTATCTGCCCCGCGAACGCGACAACTGGGACTCGACCGCGGTCTTCGTCAAGGGCAAGTACCGCGCTCCGGAGTTCTGGTTCGACAAGAACGGCGACAAATTCCCGCCCGAGGTCAACTACTACGTGGGCGGCAACACCAAGTTCTACGGCGCCGCGCTCTTCCGGATGCGCCCGGAGGATTTCGGCGAGATCCGCCACCACGACGGCATCTCGCCCGCCTGGCCGCTGCGCTACGAGGACTTCGAGCCCTACTACACGCAGGCCGAACACCTCTACCTCGTGCACGGCCGGCACGGCGAGGACCCCACCGCGGGTCCCACCAGCGCTCAGTACGCCTACCCGCCGGTCCAGCACGAGCCGCGTATCGAGCAGCTCAGCCACGACCTGGAGAAGCAGGGGTTGCACCCCTTCCACCTCCCGATCGGCGTGAATCTCACCCAGGACGACCGGGGCCGGGCCGTCCACACCAGCGCCTGCATCCGCTGCGACCGGGTCGACGGCTTCCCCTGTCTGGTCGGGGCGAAGTCCGACGCCCAGGTCATCTGTGTCGACCCCGCTCTGGAGCAGGCCAACGTCGAGATGGTCACCCAGGCGGACGTACGGCGCCTCGAGACGGACGCGACGGGCCGGAGCGTCACCAAGGTCGTCGCCACCGTGGGGGACGGAGACCCCGCCACCGTGGAGTTCAGCGCCGACATCGTGGTGGTGGCCTGCGGCGCCGTCAACTCCGCCGTCCTGCTCCTGCGTTCGGCCGACGACCGGCATCCGCAGGGTCTGGCCAACAGCTCGGACGTGGTGGGCCGGCACTACATGCGGCACAACAACATGGCCCTCATGGCCGTGTCCCGGGAACCGAACGACACCAAGTTCCAGAAGACTCTGGCGCTGCACGACTGGTACCTGGGATCCGACGACTGGGACTACCCCCTGGGCGGGATCCAGATGCTCGGCAAGTCCGACGCCGAGCAGATCCACGGCGAAGCGCCCCGCTGGGCCGGGGCGGTAGCCCCGGACATGCCGTTCGAGGTGCTGGCCCACCACGCGGTCGACTTCTGGCTGTGCGGGGAGGACCTGCCGGCCGCCGAGAACCGCGTCACCCTGGACCGGGACGACGGGATCCATCTCGCCCTCGACGAGAAGAACAACATCGCCGGGCTGGAGCGCCTGCGGCACAAACTGCAGGGTCTGCTCAGCCACTTGGGCATGCACGAACACCATCTCCTGTCGCGCAGCATCTACCTGCACAAGGGGATGCCCATCGGCGCCACGGCGCACCAGGCGGGCACGGTCCGCTTCGGCAGGGACCCCGCGACTTCTGCCCTGGACGTCAACTGCAAGGCCCACGACCTCGACAACCTCTACGTCGTCGACACGAGCTTCTTCCCGAGCATCGGAGCGGTCAATCCCTCGCTGACCGCCATAGCCAACGCCCTGCGGGTCGGCGACCACATCGCGGAGCGGCTGCAATGACCTCCCGCCCCCCGGCCGACGGCAGCATTTGGCACCGTACGCCGCAGGAGAGAGCCGCACTCGGCAAGGCGGCCCGGAGTTCCGTACCCCGCTCCAGCCAGGCCGAGTTCGCCCCCACGGAGAAGCGGCCCGATCCGGTGGACGTCATCGAGGCGCAGTCGGCGAGGCGGGTGCCCGAGCTGGTACCGATCCGCTACGGGAGGATGACCGAGTCACCCTTCCGTTTCTACCGGGGGGCCGCCGCCATCATGGCCGGGGACCTGGCCGGGACCCCGCGGTCCGGGATCACGGCGCAGCTGTGCGGTGACGCGCACCTGCTGAACTTCCGGCTGCTGGCCTCGCCCGAGCGCCGCCTGATGTTCGACATCAACGACTTCGACGAGACCCTGCCCGGTCCGTGGGAGTGGGACGTCAAGCGGCTGTCCGCCAGTCTCGTCATCGCGGGCAGGGGCAACGGCTTCAGCGCGAAGGAGCGCGCCGGCGTCGTACGGGCGACGGTGCGGTCCTACCGCGAGTGGATGCGAGAGTTCGCCACGATGGGCAATCTTCCCGTGTGGTACGCCCAGTTCGAGGAGCAGGGGGTGCAGTCCCGGTTCGTCCAGGACATGAGCGCGCGGGCCCGCGGCGTCTGGTCGGATGCGGTGGTGAAGGCACGCACCCGGGACAGCCTCCAGGCTTACCGCAAGCTCACCCACGTCGTCGACGGTGAGGTCCGCATCGCGCCGGATCCGCCGCTGATCACCCCGTTCCAGGACCTGCTTCCGGACGCCGAGCGCGGCGCGCTGGAGAAGCAGATCCGCCGGCTGCTCGAACGGTACTCGAAGACCCTGCAGGCGGACCGGCGGTTTCTGCTGGAGCAGTACCGGATCGTCGACATGGCCCGCAAGGTGGTCGGCGTCGGCAGCGTGGGCACCCGTTGCTGGATCGCGCTGCTGCTCGGCAGGGACGGCGAGGACCCGCTGTTCCTGCAGGCCAAGGAGGCCGACGAATCGGTGCTGGCACCCTTCGTCGGCGCCGGCCGCTTCCGGTCGCAGGGCGAGCGCGTGGTCTCCGGCCAGCGGCTCATGCAGGCCACGAGCGACATCTTCCTGGGCTGGGAGCGAGCCGACGGCATCGACGGCCGCCGACGGGACTTCTACGTCAGGCAGCTGCGCGACTGGAAGGGCATCGCCGAGCCCGAGAGCATGCTGCCTCCCGGACTGCAGGCCTTCGGTGAGATGTGCGGTGCCTCGCTGGCTCGCTCGCACGCGAGGTCGGGTGACCGGATCGCCATCGCCTCGTATCTGGGCAGCGGCGACGTCTTCGACCGGGCGCTCGTGACGTTCGCCGAGCTCTACGCCGACCAGAACGAGAGGGACCACCAGGCACTCGTCGACGCCGTCCGTACGGGACGGGTCACGGCGGCAGCGGCCTGAGCAGGGGACCAGCAAGGAGACCGCCATGGATCGCTACCCGCCCATCGCCGACCACGGACTCATCGGGGACCTGCAGACCGCGGCTCTGGTGTCGTCGCACGGCGTGATCGACTGGTTCGCGGCGCCGCGTTTCGACTCGCCCAGCGTCTTCGCCGCGCTGCTCGACCACGACGGCGGCGGCTACTTCCTGCTCGCGCCGGACCACCCCGAGGGGACCTGGAAACAGCTCTACTACCCGGACACCGCCGTCCTGGTGACCCGCTTCATGTCTCCCGACGGAGTCGGCGAGATCATCGACTACATGCCGGTCCAGCCGGGAACGCAAGCGACCGACCGGCACCAACTGGTAAGGGTCGCCCGCACGGTGCGCGGCACCGTGCGATTCGAGCTCGCGTGCCGGCCGCGGTTCGACTACGCGCGGGCCGACCACCGGCTCGACCTCACGCCCGAACGGGCGACGTTCCACGCCCCGGGCGCGACCGCCCACCTGCAGAGCGACATCCCGCTCGAACAGGACGGGAACGACGTCCGGGGCGCCCGCACGCTCAACGCCGGAGAGGCGGCCGCCATGGTGTTCACCATGTGCCCGCCGGGCGGAGAGGCGCCACCACCAACCACCATCGAAGGGGTCACCGAGGCCATCTTCGAGAACATCGACTTCTGGCAGCTGTGGGTGCGCACCTCGCGCTATCGCGGCCGCTGGACGGACACGGTGTACCGCTCCGCCATCACACTCAAGCTCCTGACCTACGCCCCCACGGGCGCTCCGGTCGCCGCCGCCACCATGGGGCTGCCCGAGCAGGTCGGGGGTGAGCGCAACTGGGACTACCGGTACACGTGGGTGCGCGACGGGTCCCTGTCGATCCGGGCCCTGCTCGATCTCGGCTTCGTGGAGGAGGCGACCCACTTCATCCGCTGGCTCGGCGACCGCCTCCACGCCCATGAGGGACCGGACGACGAACCTCTGCAGATCATGTACCGGGTAGACGGTGACCCTCATCTGACGGAGGAGATCCTGGAGCACTTCGAGGGGTACCGCGGCTCCTACCCGGTCCGGGCCGGCAACGCCGCCTCCGACCAGCTGCAGCTCGACATCTACGGCGAGGCCCTGTACGGCCTGGCCGAGGGCCGTGAGGTCGGCGAGCACGCGGGCTATCACGGGTGGAAGGGCCTGGCGGCCACCCTGGACTGGCTCGCCGACTCCTGGGACCGGCCCGACGAAGGGATCTGGGAGACCCGGGGCGGACGCAAGGACTTCACCTACAGCCGGGTGATGTGCTGGACCGCCTTCGACCGTGGTCTGAAGCTGGCGGCCGAGTTCAGCAGGCCGGCCGACACCGCGCGCTGGACCCGCGCCCGGGACGAGATCCTGGAACAGGTCATGGAACGCGGCTGGAACGAGAAGGAGCAGGCTCTCGTCCAGTACTACGGAGGCGACGTCCTGGACGCGTCCCTCCTGCTCGCCCCCCGGGTCGGATTCATCTCCCCCCGAAGCCCCGGCTGGCTCACCACCCTGGACGCCATGGACCGGGTGCTCGTCTCCGACAGCCTGGTCTACCGCTACGACCCCCAGGCGTCTCCCGACGGACTGCGCGGCAGCGAGGGAACGTTCAGTCTCTGCACGTTCCTGTACGTCGACGCCCTCGTCCGCGCGGGGCGCCTCGCCGAGGCCCGCTATGCCTTCGAGAAGATGCAGACCTACGCGAACCACGTCGGCCTGTTCGCCGAGGAGATAGGCCCGAGCGGAGAACAACTCGGCAATTTCCCGCAGGCTTTCACCCATCTGTCCCTCATCATGGCCGCCACTACGCTCAACGAGGCGCTCGACCGGCTCTGGCGGATCCCCGACTGAACCCCGACCCGCGCACACCCTTCGCGTGGTCCAGCACCCCATGGCGCGGTCGGGTACCCGCGGCCGACGAGCCCGCCTCCGATCGGGCGAAGATCCTCAGTCGGTCAGCCCAACGCGGGCTCACTCCCGCTGCGGCTCCCCGTCCACGGTGTTTGTGTGGCGCCTGAACCTCCGGGCCACGGCCCGGCTGATCCGGGCCAAGCAGTGGAGGAGACAGCCATCGTGAGTGCCACCGAGGGCGCACCGCAGAACGTGATCCCCGCCCATCTGCTCAAAGGGCAGAAAGCGCTGGTCACCGGCGCCAACTCCGGGATCGGCCGGGCCACGGCCGTCGCCCTGGGCCGGGCCGGCGCCGACGTGGCCGTGAACTACGTGGCCGGGCGCGAGGACGCCGAGCAGGTGGTCGAGGAGATCACAGCCCTCGGCGTGCGGGCGGCGGCCTACGAGGCGGACGTGTCCGACGAGGGCCAGGTCGTGGCGATGATGGACCGGATGGTCCAGGAGTTCGGCACGATCGACATCCTGGTCGCCAACGCCGGACTGCAACGCGACGCCCCGTTCACCGAGATGACCGTCGCCCAGTGGCAGAAGGTGCTGGACGTCAACCTCACCGGGCAGTTCCTGTGCGCGCGCGAGGCGACGAAGGAGTTCCTCCGGCGCGGCGTCGTGCCCGAGGTCTCGCGTGCCGCCGGGAAGATCATCTGCATGAGTTCGGTGCACCAGATCATCCCGTGGGCGGGGCACGTGAACTACGCCTCCTCCAAGGGCGGTGTCCAGATGATGATGGAGACCCTCGCCCAGGAACTCGCCCCGAAGAAGATCCGGGTGAACGCGGTCGCCCCCGGCGCCATCAAGACCCCCATCAACCGCAGTGCCTGGGAGACCCCGGAGGCCCAGAAGGACCTCCTGCGGCTGATCCCCTACGACCGTATCGGCGATCCCGAGGACATCGCCCACGCGGTCGTCGGCATCGCCTCCGACCTCATGGACTACGTCGTGGGCGCCACCCTCTTCGTGGACGGCGGGATGACCCTCTTCCCCGGCTTCGCCACCGGCGGCTGACCAGCCCCGTTCCCGTCGGCCCACCGAGAGACGCCCATGCACTTCACGGTCACCCTGCTGGCGGACACGCCGGCGCAGATGCTCCCGGCCAGATCCCAGATGGCCTTCACCCTCGCCTCCCACATCATCCTGGTGCCGCTGGGCGTGGCCCTGCCGCTGATCACACTGATCATGCACGGCTACGGTCTGCGCCGCGACGACGAGACCGCCCTGCTGCTGGCGCGCCGCTGGTCGGCGGTGATGGCGGTCCAGTTCGCCATCGGCGTGGTCACCGGCACCGTGCTGTCCTTCGAGTTCGGGCTGCTGTGGCCGGGCATGATGGGCAGGTGGGGCGATGTCTTCGGCATCGGCTTCGGGGTCGAGGCGTGGGCCTTCTTCCTGGAGGCCGTCCTCATCGCCATCTACCTGTACGGCTGGCGAAGGCTTCCCGCCCGCACCCACTTCCTGCTCGGACTGCCCCTGCCCTTCGCGGCCCTGCTCGGCGCCTTCGGCATCCTGGCCGCCAACTCGTGGATGAACACCCCGCGGGGCTTCACCCTGGACGCCGCCGGCAACCCCGTCGACGTGAAGATCTGGAAGGCGATCTTCACGCCCATGTTCGGTCCGGAGTACTGGCACTTCGTCATGGCGATGTTCGTGACGGCGGGCTACGTCGTGGCCGGCGTCTACGCCGTCGGCTGGTTGCGCGGGCGTCGGGACCGGTACCACCGGCTCGGTTTCGCGATCCCCTTCACACTGGCCGCGGTGTGCACAC
The DNA here is from genome assembly GCF_044541035.1 of Streptomyces sp. NPDC085866. Classification (NCBI taxonomy): domain Bacteria; kingdom Bacillati; phylum Actinomycetota; class Actinomycetes; order Kitasatosporales; family Streptomycetaceae; genus Streptomyces; species Streptomyces sp. NPDC085866. The sequence continues at coordinate 288,170 of NZ_JBITSQ010000003.1, read as the reverse complement.
CGGTGCAGTTCATGCTCGGTGACTCCATCGCCCGGCAGGTCTTCCACAAGCAGCCGGTGAAGTTCGCGGCCATGGAGATCGTCTGGAACACCGACACCCATGTCCCCGAGTACCTGTACGGCCGGCTGCATCCGAACGGGACCATCTCGGGCGGCATCAAGATCCCCCAACTCGACTCGATCCTCGCCGGTTTCCGCCCGGACACCAAGGTCACCGGTCTGACATCGGTACCGGCCGGCGACCGGCCGACGGCCGCCGAAGCCACCATCACCCACTTCGCGTTCGACACCATGGTCGGCCTCGGCTCGCTGCTGCTCCTGCTCGCGCTCTGGTACGCCCTCGTGTGGCTGCGCCACCGTCGGCTGCCGGCCTCCAAGTGGTTCTACCGCAGTGCCGCGTGCGCGGGCGTGGCCTCCGTCGTCGCCGTCGAATGCGGCTGGATCACCACCGAGGTGGGACGCCAGCCGTGGATCGTGTACCAGAACATGCGCGTCGCGGAAGCGGTGACGTCGACCCGTTCCACCAGCTTGTGGATCATGTTCGGGCTGGTCGTCCTGGTGTATGTCCTCGTCTTCGGGTCGTTCCTGGTGGTGCTGCTGAAGATGCGTGCACGCTGGCGGCTCGCCGACGAACGAGGCGGACCGCAGACTCCGCCGGAGGCGCCGGAGACGGACACGCCGTACGGGCCGCGCTCGGCGGTCGGGTCCGCGGGCACGCCCGGACCCGGAGGCGACGCGACCACCTCGTCCAAGGGGGGCCGGACGTGATCGCCGGAGTCATCGCCGTCGTCCTGCTGCTCGCGGTCGCCGCGTACGCCTGCGGTGGCGGCACCGACTACGGAGCCGGCTTCTGGGATCTGACCGCCGGCGGAGCGGAACGCGGCAAGCGCCCCCGATGGCTGATCGACCACGCGATGGCTCCGGTGTGGGAGGTCAACAACGTCTGGCTGATCTTCGTCCTGGTCATCATGTGGACGGGCTTTCCCGTGTTCTTCCAACGGGTGTTCACGGCGATGTGGCTGCCGCTGGCGCTGGCCGCCGTCGGCACCGTGCTCCGCGGGGCCGGCTTCGCCCTGCGCAAGCCCCTGACGAGGCTGGCCGGCCGACGCCTGTACGGTGCGATGTTCGCCATCGCCTCGCTGCTGACGCCGTTCTTTCTGGGCGCCGCGGTCGGGGGAGTGGCCTCGGGCCGGGTGACCGCGGCCGCGACGGCGTCGACGGACGCCTGGGCCAACCCCACCTCGCTGCTGTTCGGCCTGCTCGCCATCGCGGTCACGGCGCTGCTCGGGGCCGTGTTCCTGGCCGCCGACGCCCGGCGCTTCTCCGCGCCGGACCTCGACGGCTACTTCCGGCGGCGGGCACTGGCGGCTCTGGCGGTCGTCGCCGTACTCGCCGTGATCACCCTGGTCGTCACGCACGGGGACGCCCCTTATGTGTGGCACGGGCTCACGCACGGCGTGGGACTGGTCTTCGTGATCGTGGCAGTACTGGCCACCCTCGCGACCGCATGGCTGCTCACCCGCCCCTCCGCGGACTGGTCCCGGGTCACGGCGGTCGGGGTGGTGGCCTCGGCCGTCATCGCCTGGGGCATGGCCCAGCGCCCCTACCTGATCCCGACCTCACTCACCGTGGCCGAGGGGGCGGGTGCGCACACCACACTGCGCTGGCTGGGGCTCGTCACCCTCGTCGCTTTCGTGCTGGTCTTTCCCGCGGTCGCCCTGCTGTACTGGCTGGACACCCATGGCGAGCTGGAGGGTCTCACGGACGCCGAGCTGCAGCGCGGCGGAGCGGGCGACGAGGGGTGACCTCGTGTGCGTGTGTGGGGGCCCTGGCGATCGGGCCGACACAGGCCCGGATCGCTACTGCTGCGGCCGCTTGGCGGCACGACGAGCCGCGCGGCGCCACAGATGCCGCTGCACGCGCAGGGTGATGACGCCCATGGCCACCAGAACGACCACGTTGAGCAGGAGCTGGAACAGTGAGCCCCGCGCCTCGTGCCACTCGGAGAAGGCGAGCGAGACGGCGATGTCCGAGGCGGCGGGGATCGTGGTCACGGAGATGAAGACACCGAGCAGTGCACTGGTGCGTGCCTCGGTGAGCGAGACGACACCGACCACACCGGCGAGGACGGCGACGACGACCGAGAAGACGTCCGGTGTGTCGATGAGATGGGAGACGGGGCGCAGGCCCAGCTCGAAGGCCGTGGACTGCAGGTGGGCAGCCCGCGCCAGCAGGGCGAAGAGCAGCGTGATCGCGATGGCCAGCAGGAAACCGGTCGTCAGCGCGCGGCTCCCCTCCCAGACCCTGCGACGGTTACGACGGTCGAGCCCGAGCGCGATGCTGGTGATCGCGTTGTACTCGGGGCCGACCACCATGGCCGCCACGATGAGGATCTGCGAGTTGGTCATGATGCCCACCGAGCCGATGAGCCCGGCGATGACCAGGAACAGGTAGAAGGACGGCGGGTACGTCCCCCCGGCCCGGATGTGGGCCTCGACCGCGGCCCACAGCGGCGCGTGGACGAGCGCGCTCGGCTGGTCGTCCTCGATCTGCTGTGCACGGTGCGAGAACATCAGGTCGACGTCGTCGACGACGATGGCCCCCGCACGGTCGATCCCCAGCTTGCGCAGGGCGTCCAGCACGCCGTTCGCGGCACCCTTCACCACGTCGCACTCCAGCACGTCACCGTCCGGAACGTGGGCCGACTTCACGACCACCAGGTTGAGGACGCGGTCGTGCGAGGCCAGCAGGTCGACGGCCCGTTGGGTGAGCGCGGGCGGCATGATCATGCGGAAGTGGATCAAGTCCATCCGAGCCTCCTGTGGGGCGCGAACTACCGGTGCGGCTCGGCAACGGCGCGCAGTGCGTCCGCCAGCACCTGCTCCCGGTCGCCGGACGCGTCGATGGTGACGCCCGGCTCGTCGGCCTCCAGCGGATCCAGAATCTCGTACTGGGAATCGAGCAGCTCCGGGGGCATGAAGTGCCCCTTGCGACGGGCGATCCGCTCCGCGGCCACGTCACGGGCCAGAGCGAGATGAACGAACCACAGGTCCGCTCCGGTGCGCCGGAACTGGTCCCGGTACGCGCGTTTGAGCGCGGAACACGTGGCGACACCCCCGTGTCCGCCTGCCGCGGTCGTGCGAATCCACTCCGTGAGAGCTGCCAGCCAAGGCTCGCGATCGGCGTCGTCGAGGGGGTGTCCGGACGCCATCTTGGCGCGGTTGGCCGCAGAGTGCAGGTTGTCCCCCTCAAGGAAGGGCACACCTAGCCGTTGCGCGAGCCGTGATCCCACAGTGGACTTGCCGGAGGACGACACGCCCATCACGATCACCACGCGTGAACCGCCGACCGGGCTGGTCAACGAGCCTCCCTGAGGTGACGGTGGAACACTGGTGCACATCCACTATCACCCGTCATTCCATGACGTGCTGCACGAGCCACCCGCTGTCCCCCGACCGCAGCCGGCTGTCGCGCCAGGAGCCCGCCCGATGACCTCCGCCAAGACCTCGGACAAGGAGCGACTTCTGCTGCCGTTCACGCCGGCCGACCTCGGCGGTCTTCCTCCGGGATGGCATGCGCTCGTCTGGGACGGCACCGGTCGGGCCCCCGACGGCCAGGCCCTGGGCGCCGTCGAGTTCTTCGTCGTCCCTTACACCTTCACCAGCGCGGCGCTGCCCCTGCTGCCGGCACTGCCGGCCCTGCGCGTGCTGCAGTCCCTGAGTGCGGGCGTCGACGACGTGCTGCCCCACCTGCCCGCGGGAGTCACGCTCTGCAACGCCAGAGACGTCCACTCGACCAGCACGGCCGAACACGCGGTGGCGCTGACGCTCGCCGCACTGCGGGGCATCCCCGACTTCGTCCGCTCCCAGGACGCGCAGCGCTGGACAACCGGCTTCCGGCCCGCCCTGGCCGACCGGACGGTTCTGCTGCTCGGCTACGGCTCCATCGCCTCCGCCGTCGAGGCTCGCCTGACGGCGTTCGAGTGCCACGTGATGCGTGTGGCCCGCACCGCACGACAGCTGCCGCAGGGGCCGGTGCACTCCATGGACGAGCTGCCGTCCCTCCTCCCGCAGGCCGACGTGGTGGTGCTGACCGTGCCGCTCACGGACGAGACCCGCGGACTGGTCGGCGCACGGTTCCTGGCGCGGATGAGGGACGGAGCCCTGCTGGTCAACATCGCCCGGGGCCCGGTGGTGGACACCACGGCACTGGTCAGCGCCCTGCGCAGCGGCCGGTTGAACGCGGCACTCGATGTGACGGACCCGGAGCCGCTGCCGCCAGGTCATCCCCTGTGGACGACCCCCCACACGTTGATCAGCCCGCACGCGGCCGCGACCACCTCCGCGTTCCGCCCCCGGGCGCTGGCGCTGGTCCGTGCCCAGCTGGCCCGGTACACGGCCGGAGAGCCCCTGGCCAACGTGGTGGCCGCGTCCCAGGACCATGGGGGAGTCCGACGGGCGTGACACGGCGGCGGTGTGCCGCTACGGGGTTGCGCGCACGATCACGAGCGAACCTTCGTGCGTCGGCTGATCGCGCAGGTGGCCGAATTTCTCGCCGCGTCGAACTCGCCGTCGGTGAAGGGGGGATCCTCGGCCACGGCATCGACCGCAGGAGCGAGGTGGGCCGGCGGCCGCCGGCCCCGCATCGTCCTGGACGGAGTCGGCAGTGGTCTCCGTGTTCCACCGAGCAGCCTCCGCCACAGGGCACCGTCAGGAAGTCGCCCTGAGGAAGTCGATGAGCGCCGCATTCACCTCGTCCGGGCGTTCCTGCTGGGTCCAGTGGCCGCAGCCCGCCAGCTCGAGAGGTTTGCGCCGCAGGTTGGGCATCAGGGCGGGCAGGCGCTCGATGAGTTCGGGCGTGCCGGGGAAGGCGGGGACGACGTCACGGTCGCCGTAGACGTACAGGGCGGGCGGGGTGACGACGGCGCCGTGCCACGGAGCGGTCAGTTCCCAGTTGCGGTCGAGGTTGCGGTACCAGTTGAGCGCCCCGGTGAAGCCTTGGGAGAAACTCTCGGTGAGCGCGTCGAGGTCGTCCTCGGTGAACCACACGGGCAGTACCTCGGGGTCGGACATGGTCGCGAGCCAGCCGCGCTCGGGGTCGACCAGCGGCTGCCGGCCCTCGCCGGCGCCGGGGGCATCACCGGAAGCCCAGTAGAAGATCTTCCGCAGAGCGGTGCGCGTGTCCTTCGCGAGCTCGGCGTCGGCGACGCCCGGCCGGTTGAAGTAGTTCCAGTAGAAGCGGCCGCCGAACCGCTCGTCCATGGCGGCCAGCGGGGGCTGGGTACCGCGGAAGGGGGGCGGCACGCTCAGCCCGGCCACCCCCAGCACCAGGTCCGGTCGCAGCAGGGCGGTGTGCCAGGCGACCGGCGCGCCCCAGTCGTGCCCGACGACGTACGCCTGCTCCTCACCCAGGGCCTGGATCAGTCCGACGACGTCGCCGACCAGGTGGAGGATGGTGTAGGCGTCGACATCGTGGGGGTGGTCGCTGCGTCCGTATCCCCGCTGGTCGGGGGCTACCACTCGGAACCCCGCATCGGCCAGGGGGCCGAACTGGTGGTGCCAGGAGTGCCATGACTCGGGGAAGCCGTGCAGCAGCACGACCAAGGGGCCGTCGCCCTGCTCGGCGATGTGCAGCCGAACGCCGTTCACGTCAACCATGCGATGCTCAACCATGCGTCCGAGCGTAGGCGCCGTGATCTTCGGCCGGCGGTTTCATCCGCCGACCGGACCCGAGCCGGGCGCGCCGCTGGGCCGACGGGGGGAGCGCCTGCTCTCTCACGCGCCCCAGAGAGTGACGTACACCGGGGGGCGGAACCGGGAGGGCGGGACGCCCGCTCCGGGTGCGCGCATGATGCGGGTCGCCGCGGGCGTGTGCAGGAAGTGCAGGAACGCGTCGGTGGCCGGGGAACGCTGCTCCGGCTGCAGGACGGTGGCGTGCCACGTGGCGTCCGACGGCGTGGCCGGGGTCTCCAGGATGCGCAGCTCGTCCCGGAGGATGCGGGGTGACACCAGATGGGCCAAGGCCGGTGCCACTCCCGCGCCCCCGGCGGCGGCCGCCCAGGTCGCGGCCTGGTTGGGGAACACCCACACGTGTCCTTCGGCCACTCCGAGCCGACGCAGCAGCCGGCCGGAGTCCGCGTCCGGATCGGTCCCGGAGGAATCGACCAGCCACGACCACTGCGGCGGCGGACCGGGCGGCCGCGGCGACCTGGCGCCGGCCACCACGACCAGCTGGGTGCGGAACAGCGGCTCGCTGACCAGCTCGCCCCTGCGGGCGGCACCGAGATACGGCCCGAGCGCGACGTCGGCCAGCCGGTTCTCCACCAGCACGCGTATCTCGTTGCCGGTGGCCACCCCGAACGAGGTCTCGGTCCTGCGCCCCGACCGACAGGCGAAGGCCTCCACGAGCGACGGAAGCACGAACTCGGCCAGCGTGCTCGTGGCGACGACCCGCAGTTCGTCGGGCGCACCCCGTGCCGCCCGCACCGCGGCCTCGGCATCCGCGCTCAGTGCGACCATCCGCGACGCGACCGGCAGCAGCCGCGCCCCGGCGGGCGTCAGCCGCATCCCACCCCCGCCGGTGCGCCGGATGAGCGGATCGCCGAAGTGGGTCCGCAGCGCGGCGAGCGCCTGCGACACCGCGGACTCGCTCACGTCCAGAGCCCGCGCCGCGGCGCCCACCGAACCGAGCCGGGCAACCAGCACGAAGGTGCTGAGCTGCGTGACGGTCACCGTCCGATTTTCTCGCGTTTGAGGTGATAAGTGAATGCTTATCCACCCATTGCATGGCCGGTACGGAAGAGCGCAGCATCACTTCAGCAACGGGCACAGCGATCCAGGAGGGCCCGATGCAAGTACCGGCCGCATTTCAGTACGAGAGGGCCACCAGCCTTGAGCAGGCCATCGAGCTGCTCACCCGGTACGGCCCCGAGGCCCGGGTGGTGGCGGGCGGACACAGCTTGCTGCCGATGATGAAGCTGCGGCTGGCGCAGCCCGAAGCCCTGATCGACATCAACGGCCTCGGCGAGCTGGCGCTGATCCGGGTGGACGGGCACGACCTGGCCGTCGGGGCGATGGTCCGCCACGCGGAGCTGCTCGCGTCGCCGGTCGTCGGCGAGCACTTCCCCATCCTGCGGGACGCGGAACGGGTCATCGCCGACCCGCTCGTACGCAACCGTGGCACCGTGGGCGGCTCGCTGTGCCAGGCCGATCCGTCGGAGGACCTGTCCGCGGCGTTCTCGGCACTGCGGGCGACCCTCGTCGCCCAGGGGCCCGCCGGCAGGCGCACCATCGCGATCAGGGAGTTCTTCCTGGGACCGTACGAGACCGCGCTGAACGAGGCGGAGCTACTGGTGGAGATCCGGGTGCCCATCCGTTCGCACGCCAGCGCCTACCGCAAGGTCGAGCGCCGGGTCGGCGACTGGGCCGTCGTCGCCGCGGGAGCGGTGCTGGAGATCTCCGGTGGGGTCGTCACCGAGGCCGGGATCGGCCTGACCGCGGTGGGCGCCCCACGGTTCGTGGCCGAGCGGGCCGAGGACTTCCTGCGCGGCGGGCGGCCGGACGACGAGGCCTTCGCCGAGGCGGGCCGGATCGCCGCGCAGGAGTGCAGGCCGACGGCCGACCAGCGCGGCCCGGTCGACTACAAGCGGCATCTGGCCGGGGAGCTCACCACGCGGGCGCTGCGCGCCGCCGCCGCACGTGCCCAGGGGCAGGAGGCGTGACATGCGGATCACCGTGACCGTGAACGGCGAGCAGCACACGAGGGACGTGGAGCCCAGGCTGCTGCTCGTGCACTTCCTGCGCGACGAACTCGGACTCACCGGCACCCACTGGGGCTGCGACACCTCCAACTGCGGGGTGTGCACCGTCTGGCTGGACGGGACGCCGGTCAAGTCCTGCACCGTGCTCGCGGTGATGGCCGACGGCCATGAGGTGCGCACCGTCGAGGGCTTGGCGCACGGGGCCGAACTCGACCCGGTGCAACAGGGATTCATCGCCTGCCACGGGCTGCAGTGCGGCTTCTGCACGCCGGGGATGATGATGACCGCCCGCTGGCTGCTCGACCACGACGCCGATCCGTCCGAGGAGGACATCCGCGAGGCCATCTCCGGACAGGTGTGCCGCTGCACCGGTTACGAGAACATCGTGCGCTCCATCCGCTGGGCCGCCGAGCACGGCGGTGGGCGGCAGAGCGCCGACGCGGGCACCGAGCCGGCGCCCGCTCGCGAAGAGCCGGCGCCCGGCCGCGAGGAGGTGCGGGCATGACGACCACCGAGGAGCGGCCGGTCGGTTTCGGCCGGATGCCCCGCAAGGAGGACGCGCGGTTCGTCCGCGGTCACGGGACCTACGTCGACGACGTACGGCTGCCCGGCATGCTGCACGGCGCCGTTCTGCGCAGCCCGCTGGCGCACGCCCGGATCGTGTCGATCGACACCAGCGCCGCCGAGGCGCACCCGAAGGTCAAGGCCGTGATCACCGGGGAGACCCTGGCCGGTCTCGGGCTGGCCTGGATGCCCACGATCTCGTACGACACCCAGGCGGTACTGGCCACCGACAAGGTGCGCTTCCAGGGCCAGGAGGTCGCCTTCGTCGTCGCCGAGGACCGCTACGCCGCGCGGGACGCTCTCGAGCTGATCGACGTGGAGTACGAGCCGCTGCCACCGGTCGTCGACGCCCTGCGGGCGATGGAGCCGGACGCACCGGTGATCCGCGACGACAAGGAGGGCCAGCGGGACAACCACATCTTCGACTGGTCGGCGGGCGACAAGGAGCGCACCGACGAGGTCTTCGCGGGCGCCGAGGTCGTGGTGGCGCAGGACATGCTGTACCCGAGGGTGCACCCGGCCCCGCTGGAGACCTGTGGCACCGTCGCGGACATGGACGCCATCACCGGGAAGCTGACGGTGTGGTCCACCACGCAGGCCCCGCACGCCCACCGCACCCTGTACGCGATGGTGGCCGGCATCCCGGAGCACAAGATACGCATCATCTCCCCGGACATCGGAGGCGGTTTCGGCAACAAGGTCGGCATCTACCCGGGTTATGTGTGCGCGGTCGTCGGTTCGATCGTCACCGGCAAGCCGGTCAAGTGGGTGGAGGACCGCTCGGAGAACCTGATGAGCACGTCCTTCGCCCGCGACTACCACATGCACGGTGAGATCGCGGCGACGCAGGACGGGAAGATCCTGGGCCTGCGTGTCCAGGTGATCGCCGACCACGGCGCGTTCAACGCCACCGCACAGCCGACGCAGTTCCCGGCCGGCTTCTTCGGGGTGTTCACCGGCTCGTACGACCTGGCCGCCGCACACTGCACCGTGACCGGTGTCTACACCAACAAGGCGCCCGGCGGTGTCGCCTACGCCTGCTCGTTCCGCGTCACCGAGGCCGTGTACCTGGTCGAGCGCATGGTGGACGTGCTCGCCACCGAACTCGACATGGACCCGGCCGAGTTGCGGATGCGCAATCTGCTGCGGCCCGGGCAGTTCCCGTACCGGACGCAGACCGGATGGGAGTACGACTCCGGCGACTACCCGCGCGCCCTGCGGCTGGCGATGGACATCGCGCACTACGAGGAGCTGCGCCGGGAGCAGGCCGAAAAGCGCGAGCGCGGCGAGCTGATGGGCATCGGGGTCAGCTTCTTCACCGAGGCGGTCGGCGCGGGGCCGCGCAAGCACATGGACATCCTCGGCCTCGGCATGGCCGACGGCGCCGAGCTGCGCGTCCACCCGACGGGCAAGGCCGTACTGCGGATCTCCGTGCAGACCCAGGGCCAGGGTCATGAGACGACCTTCGCGCAGATCGTCGCCGAGGAGCTGGGCATCCCGCCCGAGGACGTCGAGGTGGTGCACGGCGACACCGACCAGACCCCCTTCGGGCTCGGCACCTATGGATCCCGTTCGACGCCGGTGTCCGGAGCGGCGGCCGCGATGGTCGCCCGCAAGGTGCGCGAACGCGCGAAGATCGTCGCCTCCGCGATGCTCGAAGTGAGCCCGGACGACCTGGAATGGGAGAAGGGCCGCTGGTTCGTCACGGGCGACCCCGACCAGGGACGGACCATGGCCGAGATCGCGCTCGCCGCACACTCCACCCTGGAGCTGCCCGAGGGCGTCGAGGGCCACCTGGACGCCACCTGCGTCTACAACCCGCCGAACCTCACCTTCCCCTTCGGCGCGTACATCTGCGTCGCCGACGTGGACGCGAGCACCGGCCAGGTGAAGGTCCGCCGGTTCGTCGCCGTGGACGACTGCGGCAACCGGATCAACCCCATGATCGTCGAGGGTCAGGTGCACGGCGGACTCGCCGACGGCCTCGGCATGGCGCTCATGCAGGTGATCGCCTTCGACGAGGACGGCAACTGCCTCGGCGGGTCGTTCATGGACTACCTCCTGCCCACCTCCGTCGAATGCCCCTCGTGGGAGCTCGGCGAGACCGTCACCCCCTGCCCGCACCACCCCATCGGAGCCAAGGGCGTCGGCGAGTCCGCCACGGTGGGCTCACCCGCCGCGGTGGTCAACGCCGTGGTCGACGCGCTGAAGCCGCTCGGCGTACGCCATGTCGACATGCCGCTGACGCCCGCCGCGGTGTGGCGGGCCGCCCAGGGCCGACCGCTGCGCACGGACCTGGCGATCACCTGAGGCGCCCGCGATGACGAACCCCGAACTGCTGACCCGGGCGGACGCGCTCCGGCACGGCCGCACCCCGTTCGTGCTGGCCACCGTCGTCCACGCGGAACGGCCCACGAGCGCCAAGCCCGGGGACAGCGCGCTGGTGCTGCCCGACGGCACCATCGAGGGCTTCGTGGGCGGCAGCTGCGCCGAGACGACGGTGCAACTGCAGGGGCTGCGGGTGCTGCAGACCGGCGAGTCGCTGCTGCTGAGGATCACGCCCGGCGTGGACACCGGCACCGAAGGCGCGCAGGAGTCCGGCGAAGGCCTGGTCACGGTGGCCAATCCCTGTCTGTCGGGCGGGACGCTCGACATCTTCCTGGAGGCCAACCTCCCCCCGGTGCTGGCGTACGTCTACGGACACGCCCCCATCGCCCGCGCCCTGCTCGACGTCGGTCGTGTGCTGGGCCTCGACGCCCGGCCGGCCTCGCCCGGGGAGCCGCTGCCGCCCGACCTGGACGTCGTCGTCATCGCCACACACGGCCGCGACGAGGAGAGCGTGCTGATCGAGGCCGCACGCGCCGGGGTCCCGTACATCGGGCTGGTGGCCAGTCCGAGGCGCGGCGCGGCGGTGCTCGCCGGGCTGGACGTCACCGAGGACCAACGCGCGCACGTGCACACCCCGGCCGGTCTGGACATCGGCGCGCGGACCCCGGGGGAGATCGCGCTGTCGGTGTACGCCGAGATCATCGCCCTGCGGCCGCAGACGGCCCGGGCAGCGCGCCCCGGGACCGACACCGCCGCGCCGCAGGCCGTGGCCGAAGGCGTGGATCCCGTGTGCGGCATGACCGTGGCGATCACGCCCGAAACCCTCTCGCTGGACCGGTCCGGCAGCAGGGTGTACTTCTGCGGGCCGGGGTGCCGGCACGCCTTCGCCGACGACCCCTCCCATTACGCGCATGCCTGACCTCGACCTCCTCGTACCCGATGTCCCCGCCCTGCGCTCGCGTCTCGACGCGGTCGGCTACCTGGCCGACGACGCCCTGGCCACGGCGCTGCTGCTGGCCGTGCGCATGCGGCAGCCGATCCTGCTGGAGGGCGAGCCCGGCGTCGGCAAGACCGAGGCGGCCCGCGCGCTCGCCGCCGTGCTGGACACCCCGCTGATCCGGCTGCAGTGCTACGAGGGCCTGTCCTCGGCCGAAGCTCTCTACGAGTGGAACTATCCACGGCAACTGCTGGCCATCCGGCTGGCCGAGTCCCGTGGGGAGCCTCTGCGGGACGCCGACCTGTTCACCGAGGACTACCTGCTGCCACGGCCGTTGCTCGCCGCGATCTGCCACCCGGGACCGCGGCCGGCGGTGCTCCTCATCGACGAGGTGGACCGCGCCGACGACGAGTTCGAGGCGTTCCTGCTGGAACTGCTCGCCGATGCCGCGGTCACCATCCCCGAACTGGGCACCCGCACGGCCGCGGTACCACCGGTGGCCGTACTGACCTCCAACCGCACCCGGGATCTGCACGACGCGCTCAAACGCCGCTGCCTCTACCACTGGATCGACTACCCGGACACCGCACGAGTCGCCGCGATCATCCGCAGACGGGTGCCGGAGTCGGCCGAGTGGCTGGCTCCGCGCGTGGCCCACGGAGTGGCGCGCCTGCGCGCCCGGCAGGAGCTCACCAAGCCGCCCGGCATCGCCGAGGCGATCGACTGGGCCGGCGCGCTGCACACACTGGGCCTGTCCGTCCTCGACGCCGACGCCGCCGACCGCACCCTGGGAGCGGTGCTCAAGTACGCCGAGGACCTCGAGGCCGTGCGCCGGGCCGGACTGGCGGAGCTGATCGACGCGGAAGCGGGCCCCGATGCCTCCTGACCTACCGGAACTGGCAGCCTCGTTCACCGCCGCCCTGCACGACGCGGGGATCGCGGCGGGCCCCGACCGCACCCGCAGCTTCGCCCGGGCGCTCACCCTGCTGGCACCGTCGACGACGCGCGAACTGCGGCACTGCGCACTCGCCACCCTGGTCTCCGACCCCGAGCAGATCGAGCCGTTCGACGCGGTCTTCCGGGAGGTCTTCGGCGGCCCCGCCGACCGCGAAGTACAGCGCGGGCAGCCCGGCGACCCGGCGCGCTCGCTCCCGCGCACCCTTCCCGGTCGCGTCCCCGGCGCCCGCGAGGCCACCGCGGACGGACGCGGCCGGGAGGCCGACGAACAGCCGCGGGAGGCTCCGGTCCCCCTCGCCGCCAGTCCGCTCGACCGTCTCGCGAACCGCGACTTCGCGGACCTGTCCGACGAGGAACTGGCACGGCTCTCCGAGGTGATGCGCACCCTCGTGCTCCGCACCCCGACCCGGCCGTCCCGCCGGCACCGCACCGCACACCGCGGTGCACGCATCGACGTGCGCCGCACCCTCTCCGACAGCCGCCGCACCGGCGGATACCCGCTGCGGCTGCGCCGCTTCGTGCCCCGCACCCGTCCCCGCGACCTCGTCGTGCTCTGCGACATCTCCGGCTCGATGGAGCCCTATGCCCGCGCGATGCTGCAACTGCTCTACTGCGCCGCCCGCGCCACCCGCGCCGAGGTCTTCACCTTCGCCACCCGCCTCACCCGCCTCACGCCCGTCCTGCGGCGGGTCGGGCCGGACGACGCCCTGGCACGGGCCGGACGGGCGGCCCCGGACTGGTCCGGGGGCACCCGGATAGCGGAGTGCCTGGCGGAGTTCAACGAGCGGTTCGGACGGCGCGGCATGGCGCACGGCGCCGTGGTCGCCATCGTCTCCGACGGCTGGGACACCGGCCCGCCCGCCGACCTCGCCACCCACATGGCGCGCCTGTCCCGGGTCGCCTACCGCGTCGTCTGGGTCAACCCGCGCACGGCGAGCCCGCGCTACCGTCCGCTCGTGGCCGGCATGGCCGCGGCACTGCCCTACTGCGACGCCGTCGTCAGCGCCCACGACCTCGCGGCCCTGGACGAGTTCACCGCCGCGCTGTCCGCACCGCGCCGCCGCCGATGACCACCGCTGCAAACAGCCCGTGACCCCGCTGTGTCAGCTGCTGGCACCGGGCTGTCCGTCCGGCTCCTGAAGGTGGACGTAGGGTTGCAGTGCCGCCGCGTCCAGTGGCCCGTGGGCCGGTGCGGGAGCGGTGTCCGGGAACTGCCGAGGGATCGGTTCGAAGCGTTCCGCCTGCCCCAACTCGGGTTCGCCGGGGAAGCCGAGCCGTGCCCAGACGAGGCCGGCCAGGTCCGGCAGCAGCGGCCGGCCGAGCAGCGCCAGGCCGACCAGCCACTCCGCGTCGGCGTCGAGCGGAGTGCGCGCCCAGTCCTCGAGCGCCCGCACGGCGGCCGTCAGGTCGGGTGAGTACGGGGTGAGCAGCGCGTACTGGTCGGCCGCAGCCTTGAGCGCCAGGTCTGCCCGCCGCACCGGACCGGACTGCTCACTCAGCCGGTCGAGGGCCGGGCGCAGTACCTTGGCGTCCCACTCGCGCAGGGCGTTGACGTGCCCGGTCAACGTCTCGGTCGACGTCTCGGCGGGGCCGTGGTCGAGCGGCGCGTGGAGCAGGGCGTAGCGCAGCTCGTCGGAGGTCACGGACGTGCCTTCCAGCAGCTCGGAGAGCCAGATACCGTGCCGCTTGCTGGTGGAGCACTTGCGCCCCTCGAAGTGCAGCATGCCGTTGACGACCGTGGCGTCGAACGGGCTCAGCGCCCCCTGCGAGCCCTGTGCCAGCACGTCCGGGACGAGCAGCCCAGGGGTGGAGTTGTCGCTGCCGAACAGGCCGACCGTCGTGACGCCGCTGTTCGGCGCGAACGGGTTCACGGCGGCACCGGTCAGTGCTTGGTGCACTTCACCGCAGTAGACGCTGTAGAGGAAGTAACCGTTGCTGATGACCTTCCCCACGGGCAGTGTCCCGCTTCGGACGCCCCAGTCGCCCTGTCCGGTCAGCCGGACACGGCCGCCGTGCTTGTCCAGGGCACGCAGCAGCGGAGCGAGGAACACAGGCCGCAGTCCGGCCGCCCGGTGCCGGTCGGTGACGGCCTGGGGATCGGCGGCCGCCGCGAACCAGTTCTCCTCCGTGCGCCATTCGACCGGGCTGTCCGTGAGCCGGGACCGCGCCCGGAGGATCTGCTCGGGGACGAAGTACTCGCCGCAGTAGGTGCAGGTGCTGCCCCCGCACGGGCGCTCGCAGTGCGGGCAGTCGCCCGCGATCCACGGGCCGACGAGCGGGCGGCCCGTGTCCTGTGCGTAGGGGATCCGCTCCTTCTCCAGACGGGCGGCGCCGGTCGCCCGCAGCCGGTTCAGGACGTTCTCGTGCAGCCGCCGGTAGGCGTCCCGGTGGTCGGGGCCCGCCGGATCGATCCACACGTCCAGGTCGATGGACAGGCGGGCGAGGTCGCGTGCGATCCCCGCGTGGTGGTCGCGGTAGGTCTCCTCCGGGGAGCGGCCCTCGCTGTGGGCGGCGGCCACCACCCAGTCCTCGTAGGCGTCGCTGCCGGTGATGACCGCGACCTCGTGGCCCTGGGCACGCAGCGCCCGGGCGATGACGTCGGCCCGGAGATAGGTGCCGCCGCCGTGGCCGATGTGCAGCCGGCCGTTGGGCGTCGGCTGCATGGGAACGAGCAGGACCTTGTGATGGATGTGCATGGGAGCGGGGTCACCCCTTGGCGAGGACGGTCACGAGCAGGTCGGTCAGGTCGGGCAGGGCCGCGATCCTGGGCCCGGTCCACGAGCGCGGCTCACCGCACTCCACGAGGACGGCGGTCATGCCCGCGGCGGCGGCACCGGCAAGCTCCCCGTCGGTGCCGTCACCGACGAAGACGCAGGCCGAAGGTGGAACACCGAGCCGGTCGGCGGCGGTGCGGAACAGTTCCGGATCCGGTTTCATGACGCCGACCTCCGCGGAGAGCAGCAGTTCGTCGAAGCGGTCCGCGAAGGCCGACTCGCGCACCATCTCCCGTACGTCGGAGGTGCAGTTGGAGACCAGGGCCGTGCGCAGGCCCAACTGCCTCGCCACCGTCACGGCCTGGACGGCGCCCGGCAGCGGGGTGGCGAAGGCCTCGCCGTGCAGTCGGCGGCGGGTTGCCGCCGCCTCGGCCGCCTGGGCCGGCGACCATGTGCCCGCCAGATGGTCGCGCAGCCAGTCCAGGTAGTCGGCGAACGGCCTGGTCTCACGCACCTCCCTGGTGCGCTTCCACGCGTCCGCGAGATCGTCGGGCCGTTGCCCGAGCGCCACGGCGGTGGCCTCGAACGTACGCCGTTTCAGGTCGTCCGGCAGCGGCACCAGTGTCTTCCACAGGTCGAACAGCACGGCGTGGGGCTCGCCGGGCCAGGACAGTACGACGGGCTCCTGCCAGCGAGAGTTGTCGAGCATCACCTCCGCGAGTGCCCCTGGCAAGTGCTCGTCCAGGTACGCCCGTTGGGCCGGCAAGTATTTGTCGCGGTACTTCCGCATCACTTCTTCGCCCTGGGCGGGCAGATCGCGCGAGCGGGCCCGTTCCAGCACCGTGTGCTCGTCCACGTGCAGGTGCACGAAGAGGTCGACATGGGGCCTGGTCTCCGCGCGGTACAGGAAGACGCCCTCCAGGATCACCACACTGCCGGGATCGATGTCGTAGCGGATCGTGGTCCACTCGTCCGTGGGCAGGTCCAGGCGCGCCACGGTGCGGTGCAACCGCCCGTCGGCCCGCAGGGGGGCCAGGACTTCGGCGGCCAGCCGGGTGAAGTCGATGCTGCGCTCGTAGTACTGGCGCGGCTCCGGCAGCGCGGGGTCGTAACGTTCGGCCCGCGGGCGGTGGAAGTCGTCGACGTGCACCACTGCGGCGGGCACGCTCCTGACCTGCAGCGCGCCCCGCAGCCGTTCGGCCAGCCTCGACTTGCCCGCGGTGTCGACTCCGGTGATGCCGACCACGTACGGACGTGTCGGGACGCCGGTCCGCCGCTCGCCGATCAGCGCGGCCAGCGCGTCCAGAACCGGTCCGCCGCTCATGCGCCCACCTCCGCCGCCCGTGCTGCCAGGAGGTCCAGGCGGCTCGCCAGCCGCTCGTACAGGTCGCTCGCGTAGGCGGTGGCGTCCCTGCGGTCGAGCGGGGTGGGTTCCACCCGCAGCACGGACATCAGGGGGTGCGCGGTCCGGGTCAGCAGCAGGGCGCCGTCGTCGTCGGCGAGCAGCCGGGCGGGGGAGTCGCCGGGGCGCGCCAGTACGCCGTCCGCGTGGATGTCCGGCGCCTGGCCGTGGTAACCGAGCGCCTGGACGATCAGTGCGGCCTCGTCGAAGCCGTCGGCCGCGTCGGCGAGCACGGGTGCGTCCACGAGAGCGGCGCCGGGCACCTCGCCCGCCCAGAGGGCGCAGTACAGGGCGCGTGACTGGTGACGCAGCCCCGAGTCCCGGTAGACGATG
The DNA here is from genome assembly GCF_044541035.1 of Streptomyces sp. NPDC085866. Taxonomy (NCBI): domain Bacteria; kingdom Bacillati; phylum Actinomycetota; class Actinomycetes; order Kitasatosporales; family Streptomycetaceae; genus Streptomyces; species Streptomyces sp. NPDC085866. Next base: position 271,177 of record NZ_JBITSQ010000003.1, on the reverse strand, counting down.
CCGGTGGCCGGGCATACATCGGCGGCCGGGTCGAACGGGCGCTCCCGGCCCGGCACCTGACCGAGCCGGGCGAGGTCCGCGCTGTCGTACATGAGCCGGGCCGGACCACGCCGGACGACCCGGAAGGCGGGCACGGGCGCGTCGGGGTGCTCGGCGCGCAGTTCGGCCCGCGCATCGAGCAGGGTCTGCAGGGCGGACATCGCGCTGTGCGAGCAGCCGGCGATGACGACCGGGCGGCCGGCGGCCGCGAGGAGCCTGTCCTTGATGTCCTGACGGTGGCCGACGGAGATCACGGTTCCCGACGCCAGTACCTTCGACCGCCAGGGGGCCAGTTCCGGATGCGGCCGCTCGGTGCGCCCGGTGGCGAGCACCACGTGCCGTGCCGACTCCGTGCTGCCGTCCGAGAGTTGCAGCACCACCCGCCGCTGCCGGCTGTCGGCGTGCACCGCGACGACCGTGCTGCCCAGCCGCAACCCGTCCGGTCCGAGGGCATCCGCCAGCGTGCCGCCGAGTGCGGTCAGGGCGGTGGCCAGCCGCTCCATGGCCACCGGCTGCTCGGCGTGGACGACGTCGGCCAGCGCGGGGGAGTGGGCCAGGGACGCGAACGGGCCGCTCGGGTCCAGGTGTTTGAAGAAGCGGGAGCCGATGGAGGTGGTGGTGATCCCGTACCGGGCGAACCCGCCGGGGCCCACCGTGGCGCCGCGCTCGTAGACGCGGATCCGGCGGCGCAGCAGGCCGGGGGCGGAGGAGAGGAACGTGGTGGTGCGGAAGCCACCTCCGACGAACGCGATGTCGCTGTCGGCGGCGGGCTGTCGCGGCGTCGGACGTGCCGGCCGATGGGACATCAGATTCCCTCCGCCAGCAGCAGTTCGGTGAACCGGTCGCAGATGACGTCGGCTTCTTCGAGGGTGAGGATCAGGGGCGGGCGGACCTTCAGCACGTTGCCGTGTCCGTAGCGCGAGGTCCGCAGGACCAGACCGTGGTCCAGGGCACGTTCGGCCAGCCGGTTGGTGAGCGCGGCGCTGGGGCGGCCCGACTCGTCGACGATCTCGACGCCGATCATCAGACCCACTCCCCGCACGTCCGCGAGGTGCGGGTGCGTGTGGCGCAGGCTTTCCAGCCGGCCGAGGATGTGCGCGCCGGTGGCACGCACGTTGGCGAGGAAGCCCGGGTCGTCGATGACGTCCAGGGTGGCGAGCGCCGCGGCGGCGGCCAGAAGGTTGGCCCCGTAGGTGAAGGAGTGGTCGTTGGTGGGCAGGCCCGCCAACTCGTCACTGGTGAGGATGGCCGCGACCTGGGTGCCGGACCCGCCGAGCCCCTTGGCCACGGTGATGGCGTCCGGGTCCACGCTGAAGTGCTCGGCGGCGAACATGCGTCCCGTGCGGCCGATGCCGGTCTGCACCTCGTCGAAGATCAGCTTGATGTCGTGGGTGTCGCACAGGTCGCGCAGCGCGGCGAAGTACCCGTCCGGCGGAACGATGTTGCCGCCGTTGCCCGAGATGGGCTCCACGAGCACCGCCGCCACGCTGCCGCTGCTGGCGTACTCCAGGAAGTCGTTGATGCGGTCCACGCACATCAGGCCGCAACTGCGGGGATCCTGGCCGTAGAAGCAGCGCATGCAGTACGGGTCCGGCACCTGAAGCCCGCCGTGGTACAGCTGGGCCAGCGGCTGCTTGCGGAAGGCGTTGCCGGACAGGCTGGCCATCATCACGGTCTGGCCGACGTGACTGCGGAAGAGGGTGATCACATCCCGTCGTCCGGTCGCGCGTTGCGCCATCTTCACCGCGCCCTCGTTCGCGGCCGAGCCCCCGTCCACCTTCAGGTGGGCCTTGCTGATCGTCTTCGGGGCCAGCTTCACCAGGCGGTGGGCCAGGGCGTTGATGGGGGCCGTCTGGAACCCGGACGTGACATGGATGAGCTGGTCGGCCTGCTCCTTGATGGCCCGGACCACAGCGGGGTGGCGGTAGCCGAGACTGAGATTGAAGGTCGCGGACGCGCAGTCGATGTAGCCGCGTCCTTCGGAGTCGTACAGGTAGATGCCCTCACCGGCCACCATCCGGGTGTCGGAGACCGGATAGTAGACGGCGCTGGTGTCGTCGACCTGCTGCTCGGGCACGAGGTCCGGGGCTACGAGATGAGGGGGCAGGGGCATACGAAGGCTCTCCAGGCTCATTGACGCTCTTCGACGGGGACGCGGGAGGCGGGGCAGACGGGAGTTCGACGACAGGGCCTAGACGGGGGTCAGAGCCCTGACTTCGGTGTACAGGCCCTGCGCCGCCAGCAGGTGGGCCAGTTCCCGGGCCTGCATGTCGGTACCGGACAGAAGGCAGGACCAGCCCTCCACCTCGGCCTCCACGTAGGCGGAGATCACTTCCCGCGGAGTCAGTTCGGGCAGGGCCTCGGCGATCAGGGACATGCCGTGGTCCACGGAATGCGGATCGCCGGGCAGCAGACAGGCGCCGAAGCCACCTCCCTCAGGCCGGGGACGCCAGGCCGCGCGCCAGCCTTCCTCCTGCGCGGTTTTCCAGAAGGCCCGAGCCTCCGTGCGGAGCACGGCGCGGGGCAGGGCGGCCAGCCGGCCGCCGATACCCTCGGTGGTGCCCTCGTCGTGGTGCCGTGTGAACGGCTGCCCCGTCGGGAGACTGACCAGGTACTTCTCCACGTTGGGGCCGATCTCGTGGGGCTCCGTCGGGGTGTGCACACAGTTGGCGAACGCCGAGGTGCCGAACCGCGCCCGCACCCTGCTCCGCAGTTGCGCGCACCGGCGCACCACGTCCGGCCCGCGCACCACGATGACCTCGCACGGTCCGCTGGTCAGGTACAGCCTCAGCAACTCGGCGGTGATCGGGTACTTGGGCCCGGCGAACTTGGGCCAGGTGTCCATCACGTCCTCGTCCTCCAGACAGACCTCGTAGCGCAGCTCGACGGTGAGCCGCGACGCCTGAAGGAGTTCGTCGACGTAGTCGCGCACCTTGGGGGAGCGGTAGCCGTCCGGCTTGACGACCAGGACGCTCAGCTCCCCCGGCGCCGCCGGGTGGGACATGGGTTGACCTTTCTGTTCGAACGGTTCGCCGCTCATACGGCGAACTCGTAGCCGTCGTGCCGGCGGGCTCGCTGTGCCGAGACCCGGAACGCGGTCAGCGCGGCGGCCAGCCACAGCGCGCCCGCGAGCGCGGCGCAGGCCGCCGGCCGCGCGACGGCGGCCGGGCCGGCACCGTCGGCGAGCGCGCGCACCGCTGCCACGCCGTGCGTCGCCGGAAGCGTGTCGGCCAGCAGGCGCACGCCGAACGGCCAGAAACCGGTCGGCACCTGGACCCCGCTGATCGCCATGGTGACGAGGAAGGCGGTGTTGAACACGATGTTGCGGACGGCCGGCGCGGCGAGCACGAAAGCGCCGAGGAACAGCCCGAAGCAGTACGTGCTGAACGCGGTCAGCAGCACCAGTACCACCAGCGTCGGAAGCCGCGCCGCCGCGAACTGCACGCCGAACAGCGGATCCAGCAGCACCAGCGCGACGAGCGAGGTCGCGCAGCCGCTCACGGGCCACTGCAGGCTGCGGCCGAGGAAGACCCACCCCATCTCGCTGGGCGCGGCGGCCAGCAGCGCCAACGTGCCGTGCGCGCGCTCCCAGCTGGTCGACACCACCACGGTCATGGCCTCGATGACGCAGGTCATCACCGAGTTGCCGAGGACGAGATAGCGGGTCTGCCCGGGCGAGTGCAGGTAGGAGCCGATCAGAGCGAAGAAGGTGACCTGGCACAGCATCCGGCCCAGCCAGCCGAACGTCCAGCTGTACCAGGTGTAGGTCGCACGGAAGTCGGCGAGGGCGTTGGCGGCGGCGGCGCCGACCACCCGGCCGACTCCGATGACACGGGAGGAGGTGATGTCCATGGGGCCTCACATCCGGGCCAGGGTGCCGGTGACCCGGACCCTGCGCAGAATTCGGTCGATCAGCAGCGTTCCTGCGGCGTAGCCGGCCAGCCCCAGCAGCGCCACGGCCAGCAGACCGCCGGTCGTGTCCCGGGCCGGCCCGGGACTCATGGCGTCCCGCAGGACATCCGCGCTCCAGGTCAGGAACACGGCCTTGCCGGCCGGGCGCAGCCACTCCGGGAGGTAGCTCACGGGCACCAGGACCCCGCCGAGCAGGAAGAAGGGAAAGCTCAGTGTGTTCTGCAGGATCCGGGCGGAGGGGGCCAGCACGAACAGCGCCGATACACAGCTCGCGGTGCCCGCCATGGCGGCTGCGGTGAGCAGGACACCGACCACGAAGAGCAGCGGGTGCGCGATCGTCACCACCAGGCCGAAGCCGGCCCAGGCGACGAGCCACGCCTCCACGAGGCTCAGCGTGCTCAGCACCGTCACGGCGGCGATCCGGGCCGTGACCACCGCCGAGTAGCGCGCCGGTGTGGCCACCACGGCCTCCAGCGTGCCCCGCTCCCGCTCATGGCCGATCAGTTCTCCGCCCGCCATCAGAGCCATCGACCACAGCGACATCAGCACCGGTGCCAGTACGGCGAATCCCGCGAGGTCGCGTCGGTCGGCGTGTTCGGTGATGGCGAGGAAGACACAGGTGTACAGCGGCGCCGTCACGAAGACGTGGAGGGTGTCCGGGGTCCGCAGGGTCATCAGCACCTGCAGGCGGAACACCTGCCAGAACAGGGTGGGGGTCACCGGCCCACCCGCATCCCGCGGTCCCGTACCAGGTGCCGGTAGACCTCGGCCAGCCCGGGGCTGACCGTGGCCAGCGAGGTGACGCCGGCCGCGACCAGCCTGCGCAGCACCTCGGAGGTGGTCTCGACGGCCGAGATCTCCACGGTGATCCGTCCGTCCGGCGTCCGGTCGACCGAGGAGACGCCGGTGAGTTGCCGTAGCTCCTCGGCGACGGAGGCCGGCACCCCGGCCGCCTCCACGCGCTCGTACGCGGACATCTGCCGGGCCAGCACCTCCGGCCGGTCGGTGACCAGCACCTGACCGCGCTCGATCAGCGTGACCTGGTCGCACACGGCTTCGGCCTCCGCCATGTCGTGCGTGGTGATGAGCACGGTACGGCCCTCCGTGCGCAGCTCGTGCACCAGCGCGCGGAAGTCGAAGGCGGCCAGCGGGTCCATACCGGTGGTGGGCTCGTCGAGGATGAGGACCCGGGGATCGCTGACCAGCCCGCGGGCGAGGTGGAGGCGCTGCTTCATGCCCCGGGAGAAGCCGTCGACACGGTCTCCCGCCCGCTCGCTCAGGCCGACCCGTTCCAGCAACCCGTCGACCCGGCGGGCGAGTTCGCGGCCGTGCAGGCCGTAGAGCGCGCCCCACAGGGTGAGGTTCTGGCGGGGGGTGATGCGGCCGTACAGGCCCCGGTCGCCGCCGAAGACGATGCCGATCAGCGGCTTGACGGCCCGCGGCGCGGCGGCCACGTCGTGCCCGCACACCCGGGCCGTGCCGCCGCTGGGCAGCAGGACGGTGGTGAGGATCTTGCACAGGGTCGTCTTCCCGGCGCCGTTCGGCCCGAGCAGCCCGTGCACCTCGCCGGTGCGGACGGTCAGGTCGATGCCGCGCAGCGCGGAGACCGCCGCGTCGGGCCGCCGGCGCGAGCCGAACACGCGGGTCAGGGCGGTCACTTCGATCGCGGGTACGTCCGGGTTCGTCACGCGCCGGCCTCCCCGTCCGTCGCTGCGGCGAGGGCCGCCGCATACGCGTCCGGATCCACGAGTTCGTCCGCCACCAGCAGGAAGTCACCGACCGGGGTGCGGGCCAGGGACAGTTCGGGCCGGTGTTCGAGGACGCACCGCTCTCCAGGGCGTGCGGTACGGGTGAGGGGCATGCCCCAGACCGGCTGCCCCGCCTCGACCCGCGCCGCCACGAGGCGGTCCGGCTGCGGTACCGGCCGGGACGCGGCGGCACGGCGAGCGGACTCCTGAGCCGCGGCTGCGGCCAGGGCCTGCCGCAGCCGCCCGGCTCCCGGGTGCGCGACGGCGTCGCTCAGCAGGCCGACCAGTTCCAGGAGCTCGGGCGCCAGTCGGTAGTCGGCCGCCGCCTGCGCGACCGCCGCCGGTGCCCACGCACTGCTGTCGAGCAGCATCAGCAGGTCGACGGCGTCCTTGGCATGGAACTCCCGCTGGAAGCGCTCCTCCGCCACCGACAGCAGGTCGGCGAGATACTGCTCGACGGGCAGGTCCGGGCGGACGGGCACGGCGGCGAAGTCACCGCAGAACGCGGCCGTGCACAGCTCCACACGGATCTCCTCCTCCAGCAGCGCGTCGGGGGAGGGCCACAGGACGGCGATCATGACGTGCAGTCGCCCACCGGCGGTGAACAGCGACAACTCCGCCGGCTCGCCGCCCAGTGAGCACAGGGTGCCCACGGCCCGCCACAGCTGCTCCTCGTCGGACGCGACGAGGTCGAGGTCGCCGACCGGGCGCCGGACGCCGGGCGGATAGTGGGTGGCGAGGGAGGGCCCCTTGACGGTACGCACCCCGGGGCAGCTGGCCAGCGCCGTACGGAGGCCGGCGTAGCGGGCGGCGCGGGAGGCCGCCCTGGCCAGCAGATCCCTGCTGCCGCTGCCGGCCTCGGCGCCTTCCGCGACGGCCAGCGAGACGACCAACTGAGCGAGCGTGCCCGAGGTCTGCTGGGCGCGCCGCACCAGACGGTACGTGCCCTCGTGCTCCGGGACTCCGAGCAGCCGGTGCAGCAGCCCGAGGTCGAGTCGTGTGACGGTCATGCCCGCCCTGCTCCCTTCAGTGCCGCGGCCAGTTCCTCGGTGCGGGCCCTCCAGTAACGGTGGTCCACCGTCCAGCCCCGCGCACACAGGCTTTCGGTGACCCGGTCGCCGTTGCCGTCGGGGCCGTGCACCACGTGCCCGATCAACGGCGTCCGTGCTGCCCGGGCGAGGTCGGCGACGGCGGCGACCAGGGCCCCGCGGCCCGCGGGGGCGTCGGCGTCGGGTTCGACGAGGACGTCCACCAGCTCCATGTGGGACTGTGCCGAGATCTCGTCCCAGGCCCCGCAGATCACGGTCGCGTGCCCCACGGGCACACCGTGCTCCCACACCAGCAGGGAGCGCCGGGACGGAGTGTCGAGCAGTGCGTCGGCTTCGGCGGCCGCCGCACCGGGATCCGCCGGCCGGCCCTGCTCACGCGCGGCGTGCAGGATGGCACGCACCAGCCAGTCGGCCAGCAGCGGCCGGTGCTCCTCCTCGGCCGGGGTGACGCGGGGGCCGTCCGGGGCGACCGGGACGTCGGCGTCCGCGGCCAGCCGTACGTACGTGAGATCGCGCTGCCACGGTCGCGGCAGCCGGACCTGGGCACCGGCGCGCACGACCACGACCGAGACCTCGGGCTGGTCGGTGAGCAGCGCTCGCCACAGGGACGGTGCGGTGCCGGGGTCCGACAGGAGCTCGGGGTCCGCGTACTCCACCAGCAGGCTCCGGACGTCCGACAGGGGATGGGTGGAGACGCCCGCCACACAGGGCAGTCCGGAGACCGTGCGCAGCAGGCCGGCCTCGCGCGCGGCCTCCAGATAGCTTTCGACGGCGTACATCATGCGGCCACCGATCGAACGGTCAGCAGGAGATGCCGCCGGACGTCTGCGGCGGCCCGCCGGACGTCCGCGGCGCTCACCCGGCGCAGCTCGGTGATCTCCTCCTCGAGGCTCCACGGACGTCCGGCCGAGCAGCTGCGCTCGGCGATCAGCTTGGCGTACTCCAGAGGTGTCTCCGACTCCAGGACGAGACTCATCTCCGCCTGCCGCACCGCCGCGTCGAAGTCGTCGGGTGACGGGCCCTGTTCGGCGACGGCAGTCAGCAACTCCTGCACGACGGCGCGTACCCGGTCGGCGGCGGACGCCTCCGCGCCGATCAGCAGCCGCCAGGCACCGGCCTCCCGGTACCCGCGGTCCCATGCGTGGAACGAGTAGGACAGCCCGTGCTCGCTGCGCAGTGTGCGGTACAGCAGGGAAGAGGGACTGGAGCCGAGAAGGTGGGCGAGGACGCCGTAGGCGGCGCGCCCAGGGGCGCCCGCCCTGGGGGAGCGTGCGCCGAAGCAGAGCCAGGCGAAGTCGGAGGTCGCGGGATCCGGCAATGGATCGCCGGCGTCGACGGGTTCCAGGGGCACGTGCGGTGCCGGGCCCGTCGGCAGGCCGGTCGCGGGGGCGGCGGCCCGGGTCAGCACCAGGGGGACGCTCGGGCCCACGACGACCAGGACGCTCCGGGCCCGGACGAACCGTTCGTGGTGGACGGCTCGCAGGTCGCTCGTGGTCACCGCGCCCAGCTGGTCCGGCTCACCGCCGACCGGGCGGCCCAGGGGATGTCCGGGAAAGAGCTGGGCGAGGATCGCGTCCTGGACGGCGTCCGAGGGGTCGGCGGCCGCCGCTGCCAGCTCCTGCAGCACCACGGCCCGTTCGCTGTCCAGGGCGCTGTCGCCGAACTCCGGTTCGAGCACGGCCCGCAGGAGCGCGGCGGCGACATCCTCCGCGTCGTCGGCGTGCACCTGCGCGTAGTAGAGCATCACTTCGAGGCCCGTCTGGGCGTTGGCCTGACCGCCGCGGCGCTCCACGTACTCGCTGAACGACAGGTGCGTCCCGTCGTTGACCGGAGGGCAGGACATCACCAGGTGTTCCAGGAGGTGGGCGATCCCGCCGCGGCCCTCCGGGTCGTCGCGGGAACCGTGCGCCAACGCCCAGCAGAAACTGGTGGTTTTCAGTCGTTCGTCGACCACGGTCAGCAGAGGGACGGACGCAGCTGTCGGCCCCGGAAGACGGGTGGTGCGGTCGTAGTCGGTCAAGGGCCACTCTCCCGGAGCCGTACGCGGCGGCGGGCCGGCGCGATGTGCGGATGAACGAGATGAAAAAAGGGGGAGGTGCTACGCACCGGCGGCTGCCGGGGACACGGAACTCCCCGGCAGCCGCGCACCATGGGGCGTCAGGCCTTGGCGGCCTTGACCTTCACCTTGTCCAGGCGGGGACGCATGCCGACGGCGTGGTTGCGAGTCATGTCGCTCTCCTTCGATTTCTCGGTTCTGTACGTGGCCGGAAGGCCCGACCGACGAGAACGCTAGGCAGCGCGTGTCAACAGGCCGTCGACAGCCGGTCGGTGACCGACTTCGATCACTCGTTGATCGGTTGTTGACTCGCGCATGCCACCCTGAGCGCCGACAGGTACCAAGCGGCCCCGCCGCACGAAGTGAGAGACACGCGACATGATGCGCACGAAGACACGGAAGCCGACCCGGTGGCACTACGCGGCCGCCCTCGCGCTCGTCGGCCTCCTGACCGGCATGATCGGCACCGCCGCGAGCGCGGAGGCCGGAGCCGGGGCCCGTACCGGCCACCACGTCGCCGCCTGGAACAGCACGGGGTCCAGCTGCACCACCTGCACGGTCACGAGCTGAGGCGTCTTCAGAGGGGTGAGGGAGGGGCCGGCCTCTCTCTCACGGCCGGCCTGCCTGCCGATCGAGGCCGGCCGGCCCTCCCTCGCCGGCACAGGTGGATGTCGCGGACCCGCCCATGGCCGCGAGTGCGTCGACGGCCTGCCGCGCCTCGGGCAGGCCCAGACGGGTGAACGTCTTGCGGGCCTCGTCCAGCTGAGCCCGCCCCCGGTCGACGTCGCCGCGCTCGGACAGGAGGCGGCCGAGTACCAACCGGGCGGTGGCCAGATCACGGTCCCCGCCGGTCTCCTGCAACATCGTGACCGCCTCTTCCGCGTGCCGGAGAGCACCGTCCAGGTCACCCATGCGGAACAGCGTGTCCGCGAGCCGATAGCCCGCGTGCGCGGCGCGGTCCCGGATGCCCGCGTCACGGCACACCTCCAGGCACTCCCCGAAACGTCCGGCCGCCGCCTCCCACCGGTGCTGGGCGTGCAGGGCCAGCCCCAGGACATAGAGCGCGTACGCGAGCATGCCGGCGTCGTCGGCCCGCGACCGCAGATCCGTCAGCACCTCCTCGCACGGGGCGACCGCGGCGGCGGCCTGCCCGTTGCGGATCCGCGTGAGTGCCGCGTTCAGTGTGGTCGCCACCTTGCCGGAACGGTGTCCGAGTTCCTCGGCCAGTTCCAGGGACGCCTCGAAGTGGGCGAGGGCGTCCTCGTTGCGGCCGAGGAACTGTGCCGCCAGTCCGAGATCATTGAGAGCCTGCCGCAGGATGACCTGGTCACCCGTGTCACGGCAGGCCGCCACCGCCTCGGCGGAGAGCCGCTCGGCCCGGGCCGGATCACCGACCCGCAGCGCGAGGGCGCCGCTGAGCCACCGGGCCCGGCCGAGCGTCCGCCGGTCTCCGTGGGCCTCGGCGGCCTCCGCCAGAACCTGCGCCCCCGTCACCAACCGGGACAAGGGCACTTCCTGGCCGAAGGCGCTGAGGGCGATGAGCAGATCCGCCGCCATCCGCAGCGCGGTGGGGTCGTGCACCGTGCGCATCAGGGCGGCCAGCATTCCGTCGGCCTCCTCGGACACCCAGGCGCGGGCCGCGGGCGCGTCGGCGAAGCGCAGGCCCGGTGAACGAAACGGTCCGAGGGAGTCACTCACCGGGTCGCCGGGAACGACATGGCGGAACGCGGAGCAGGCGCCGGCCAGCAGGAAGTCGAGCAGACGACGGAACGTCGCCTCGGCCGACTCCGTATCCGGCGGTGCGGGCAGGGTGCGGGCGAAGTCCCTCAGCAGGTCGTGAAACCGGTACCGGCCCGGCGCGGGTGACTCCACCATGGAGCCGTCCACCAGGGACTCCATCACCTCCTCGGCGCCGTCCTGGTCGAGGTCGAGCACCGCTGCCGCCGCGGGCAGCCCGATGTCCGGCTCCGCCACCGGCGCCAGCAGCCGGAAGGCACGGGCCTGAGCGGCGGAGAGCTGCCGGTATCCCAGCTCGAAGGCCGCGTCGATGGCGACATCGCCGAGGCGCAGCTGGGCGATGCGACCGCGTTCGTCGGCGAGCTTGCCGACCAGGGACGCGATGGACCAGGCCGGACGAGCCGCCAGCCGCGCCGCCACGATCCGCGTGGCCAGCGGCAGATGACCGCATGCGGCGACCAGCGCCCCGGCCGCGTCCGGCTCGGCGGCGAGACGGGCGCCGCCGACCGCCGCCTCCAGCAGGTCCAGCGCCTCCTGCCGGGTGAAGACCTCCAGACTGATGTGGGCGGTGGCGTCCAGTCCCGACAGACGGGGCAGGCTGGTGGCGATCACCGCGCAGCCGGCGTTGCCGGGCATCAGAGGTCGTAGTTGCACCGTGTCACGAGCGTTGTCCAGGACGACCAGGATCCGCCGGCGGTCGAGCAGGGACCTGAACAGCCGTCCCCGGTCCTCGAGTTCCTCGGGCAGTTCGTCGGCCGGTGCACCGAGCGCGGTGAGGAAACTGCCCAGAACGACGAACGGATCGGCCGGTGAGACGCTGCTGCCGCGCAGATCGGCGTAGAGCTGACCGTCCGGGTAGTGGTCCCGGACGCGATGGGCCACGTGCAGGGCGAGGGTCGTCTTGCCCGCCCCGCTCATGCCGGTGAGGGCCACCGTGGTCAACGCGCGTTGATTCGCAGCGGTGAGCAGCTCGCACATCTGTCGGGTGAGCGCCTCGCGGCCGACGAAGGACGGGATGTCGGCAGGCAGTTGGGCCGGGGCGGGCAGGAACGCCGCGCGCGGCCCGTCTGCGGCCGGTCGGGGCACGGGCGCCGGTTCCGGCGCGGCGTCACGTTCCTCCGGCTGGTCGGGTGTGCCGTGAAGAGCCGGACGGACCTCGGCCCGAGGCCGGGTTCCGGGAACCTCTGGAGGAGTGCCGTCGGGGGCGGGCGGTCCGTTGAGGATCCGCGCGTACTCCGCGGCCAGTTCGTGCCCAGGGTCGACGCCGAGTTCCTCGGCGAGGCGGCGGCGCACGCGGTCGTACACGGCAAGTGCCTCGGACTGCCGCCCGGTCGCGCACAGGGCACGCATTAAGAGCGCGTAAGGCCGTTCCCGCAGTGGATGTTCGGCGGTGAGCTCGGCCAGGCGGGGAAGCGAGAACTGGAAGCGGTGAAGCTGGATGGCAAGCGCGAGGCGCTCTTCCTGGAGCGAGACCTTGAGCTCCTCCAGACTGTCGCGCCTGCGCTCGGCGAAGGGGCCGGGGACACCAGCCAAGGAGGTGCCCTTCCACAGGGCCAGGGCGCGGCCGGCGCTCTCCTCGGCCTCCTGCGTACGGCCCTCGGTCTTGAGACGGGCGGTCTGCCGGGCCAGCGACTCGGCGTGCCATACGTCGACAGCGTTGTCCGCCACGGCGAGACGGTAGCCGTCTCCCGCGGACAACAGGGTCTCCGGGACCGAGGGGTCCGCCTCCAGCACCCGGCGCAGCCGCCACACGTACGTACGGATCGTCGTCGCCGCGGACTTGGGGAGATCGCCCTCCCACAGAGCGTCGGCGAGTTCGTCGAAGGACGTGCAGTGTCCGGCACGCAGCAGCAGGACCGAGAGGACGGCCGCCTGCTGGGGCGGACCCACGGGTATCTCGGCCTCACCGCGAAAGGCCCGCACTGTTCCCAGTACCCGGAATGTCAGGTCCTCGGCTGCCCGTGCGCTCAATGCTCTGTCTCCTCGGCTGGAACGGGTGGTCACTGCTCCGTCACGCGCGATTCATCGACACGGCCTCGCATGTTGCACACCACTGTCACTTCATCTTCATAGATGATCACTCTTCGTCACAGGTTGCGATCGGTGACACATGGTTATGTAAAGACAGAACACTGCACAACGCGGCGCGACGGACAGCACCAGGAGATCGAAGGGCTGCGGCGGGCATCCCGGTGCGGCCGAGCGCACTACCGGCGCGCGGACCCAGGCAGAAAAACTGGTCCAACCAGTTGACCAGTGGGCCGCTCGCGTTCACCCTGATCGCCATGAACGAGGGACTCATCCGGCGCGAGGCGGTCTCCGACCAGCTCTTCGCCCTGCTGCGCGACAGGATCCTCGGCGGTGAACTGCCGGCCGGTGCCGCACTCACCGCCGAACGGGGTTTGGCAGCCGAGTTCGGGGTGAACCGGCATGCCGTCCGCGAGGCCGTCAAGCGGCTCCAGCAGGCACGGCTGGTCGAGGTGAGCCACGGCGGCCGCACACTCGTCCTGGACTGGCGGCACACCGCCGGCCTCGACCTCGCCATGGGCATCGCGGCCGCCGACGCCGGGCCCTCGGTGGAGGACCTCGCCCGCGACGCCCTGGAGATGCGGGCGTGCATCGGCGCCGACGCGGCCCGGCTGTGCACGATCAGGTGCTCCGAGGACACCGCCGGGAAGATCGTCGAGGCCGCGGGACGGTACGCGCGCACCGGGCCCGATCTGACCGAGCTGGCCGATGCGGACGTCGCCTGGTGGCGGCTGATCGTGGAGGGTTCCGGGAACGTCGCCTACCTGCTGGCCTTCAACAGCCTGGTGGGCGGCACACTCCCGGTCGCCGACGTGCCGGACGACCTGCGGGCCGCGGAACTCCTCGACGTCGAAGCACATCAGCGGCTGGCAGCGCACATCGCGGCACGGGAGGCCGAGGCGGCCGAACGGCTGGCGCGCGAGCTGCTGTCCCGCAGCGTGCCCGCGACGCCGCGGAAGGCGGTGCGCTGACATGATCCCGGCCGTGGTCTACGCGATACCCGCGTTCGTGCTGCTGGTCGTCGTCGAGGCACTGTCCTACCGCTTCCTCCCGGACGACGACGAGCGCGGCTACGAGCTGCGCGACACCGCCACCAGCATGTCCATGGGCGCCGGCAGCCAGGTCGTCGCGATGCCCTGGAAGGCGGTGACGATCGTGCTGTACTCGGCTCTCTTCGCCGGCGCCCCCTGGCATCTGTCGCCGTCCTCCGCGTGGACGTGGGTGCTGCTGTTCTTCGGCGACGACCTGGCGTACTACGCCTTCCACCGCGCCCACCACCGGGTGCGCGTGCTGTGGGCGAGCCATGTGGTCCACCACTCCAGCCTCCGGTTCAACCTCTCGACCGCCCTGCGCCAGAGCTGGACGCCGATGACGGGCCTGCCGTTCTGGCTGCCACTGGCGCTGCTCGGCATTCCGCCGTGGATGATCCTGCTCCAGCAGGCCTTCAGCCTCGTCTACCAGTTCTTTCTGCACACCGAGCGCGTGGACAAGCTGTGGCGGCCCGTGGAGTGGTTCTTCAACACGCCCTCCCACCACCGCGTCCACCACGGCTCGAACAACGTCTACCTGGACCGCAACTACGGCGGCATCCTCATCGTCTGGGACCGGCTCTTCGGCACGTTCGAACCGGAGGGCGAGCGGGTGGTGTACGGCCTGACGAAGAACATCGGCACCTACAACCCGGTGCGGGTGGCCTTCCACGAGTTCGCGGCCGTCTGGCACGACGTCCGCGCGGCGCGACGCTGGCGCGACCGTGCCGGGTATCTGGTCGGGCCGCCCGGCTGGGCGCCCAGGGCGGACGGGTGACATGCCGCCGCTGATCGTCGCCTTCGCCGCGCCGGCCGCTCTCGACATCGCCGGGGTCGCGGCGGGCCTGCCGCCCCTGGAGTGGGTCGCCAAACCCCTGCTGGCACCCGTGCTCGCCGTACACCTGTGGCGCCTGACCGGCACGCGGCACGTTCCGGTGCTGGTCGGCCTCGGTTTCGCCGCGGCCGGGGACGTGGCGCTGATGCTGCCGGGCCGGGTGGCCTTCGTCGTCGGCATCGCCTTCTTCCTGGGCGCGCAGCTGTGCTGGACGGCCGCGTTCCTGCGCGCGGGCGCCCTGCGGTATCTGCGCCCCCGCCACCGGCTGTGCGCCGTCCACCTCGCGGTGTGGGTCGCCGCGGTCGCCGCTCTGGCTCCTGCCCTCGGGCCAGTACTGGGCACAGTGGTGGCCGTCTACGCATCGGCCCTGGTCACCATGGCACTGACCGCGCGAGTGCTGGGGCGCAGAGCGGCCTGGGGCGGGCTGGTGTTCCTCGGCTCGGACCTGCTCGTCGGGCTGGGAGCCGCGGGGACCGAGTTCCCCGGACGCGCCGTGCTCGTCATGGTGACGTACACGGTCGCCCTGGTCCTGATCGCGACCGCCTTCAGCACCGCGGAGGCACGGCAGGCGGACGGGGCGCCGTTCTCGGTGACGGTGCATCCGTACGGCGAACAGCCGTGGTGAGGACAAGAAGCTGTGGAAGGGATCGCCGGACGACTCCTGCGGCGACGAACACGCCTCATCCGGTCTTGTGACCCCACCGCGGGCCGACCAGGTTCCACTCCTTGTCCCATAGTTCGATGCGTTGCCGGTCGAGCCTCCACCGGACGAGGGCTCCCGCGGCGAAGGCGAGGCCGGCGAAGGCGAGTGCGGCCGCAGTGGCCAGGAGCCCGGCATCCACAGCGGCTTCGGTGGGGCCAGGTGGCTCGGCGACGATCTCACCGCGGCTGTCGGTCCAGAGACGGACCCCGGCTCCGGCCTTCAGCCCGCTGTCCACCAGGGTCTTGTCGGTGTGGAGGGACCCGTCGCGGGCCGTCCACCGGACTCGGGCGGCGATCCTCTCGTCAGTGGTCCCGGTGCCCGCGATGCTTCGCGGCACGTCGGTGAGGAGCACGGCGCCCACGGAATGACGCTCCGCTCGCTGTCGGGCGAACACCTCACTGGCCGCGTGGTCCGTCACCAGGCCGATGACCGTACCGCCCACCGCGATGACAGCCCACATGGACAGTACGACCCAAGCTTCCATGATGTCGCCACGTCGCCGAAGCGGGTTCTTCCGCCATCGCCAGAGTGCCTTCTTGGTACGCCTGCCACTGTTCATGAGCCTGCCCCTCCTCCAGGTTGTGACGCTCACGCAGCGTGTCAATCCGGAGCGGGCCACGGCATGGGCCGTCCAGGCATTGGCGCAGGGGCGACCGGTCCCGGTCGCAGGCCTTGGTCGGGGCCGTTCAGCCCATGCAGCGGGGAATGGGGACGGTGGGACGCGGGTCTTTCTTCGCGACGGTCGGGACCCATGGACCATCACGTCCGAGCCATGTCCGACTCACCATGGAAGCACGCAGTACCGCTGTACCCAGGCGAAGGACGGGCTGGTCGATGTTTTCCCACGACGGTTTCCGCGAACTCGCGCGACACGAGTGCCTGCGGTTGATGGCCAAGGTGACCGTCGGCCGTATCGTCTTCACGCGCCGAGCCCTGCCCGCCGTGCTGCCGGTCAACTTCGGCCAGGATGTCGACGGAGCTGTCCTGCTGTGCACCTCCGCAGCTTCGGACCTGGTCCGCGCGATCGACGGCGCGGTGGTCGCCTTCGAGGTCGACGACGTCGACCTGGCCCGGCACTCGGGCTGGAGCGTTGTCATCGTCGGCCCGGCCGCGGTGGTGACTGATCGGGTCGAGCACGAGCGCCTGGCCCGTACTGGTCCGGCCTCCTGGAGGCCGGCGCCGGATGAGGTCTTCATCCGCATCGAGCCGGAACTCGTCACCGGCCGCGAGCTCGTCGGCGCAAGCACCGAGCTGTAGCGGGCGGGGCCGCTGCCGCCGCTGTCGTTCCGAGCGGGGGCGACCGGTCCCCGGTTCGGGGGCTGGTCGGCCGTGCACGGACGCGCGGGTCATACGCATGCCACCGACGTGCAGGTGGGTTCGTCGTACCACCATGGGCCCGTTCCGGCTTTCTGGTTCACCTGAGGCCGCGGCGTGACCGTTACCAGGTTGCCACCGCACGGCGAGGAGAACACTTCTCAACACTGCCGTAGCAGAGTGGGTTGTCCACCGGAAGGGCCGTTCGGGCATGCTGTACCCCATGGTCAGGAGAGAGGGCGAGGGCACCGGTATGGGCGAACAGCCGGGGGTGGAGCGTCCCGGATCGGCACCGCCGTTGCGGATGGACGCGCTGCTGAGCGAGCTGCAGGAGCATGTCGAGCGGGTGCGCGGTGGCCGGGACCGCATGCAGACCCTGCTGGACGCCGTGATGGTGATCGGCAGCGACCTCGAGCTGGAGGTTCTGCTGCGACGGATCGTGCAGTCCGCCGTCGATCTGGTGGACGCCTCGTACGGCGCGTTGGGCGTGCTGGGCGAGGAGGGCACGATCCGGCAGTTCATCACCGTCGGTATGGACGAGGAGACGATCTCGGAGATCGGGCACTACCCGGAAGGACACGGCATCCTGGGTCTCCTCATCCGTGAGCCCCGGTCGTTGGGTCTGGAGGATCTCGGCGGGCACCCGGAGTCGGTGGGTTTTCCACCGGGGCATCCGCCCATGCGCACGTTCCTCGGCGCCCCGGTGCAGGTGCGCGGAAAGGTCTTCGGCAACCTCTATCTGACCGACAAGCTCAGCGGGCTGCCCTTCGACGCCGACGACGAAGTGGTCCTGCAGAGTCTGGCCGCCGCGGCGGGTGTGGCGATCGACAACGCCCGTCTGTACGACGACAGCCGCCACCGTGAGCGTCGCCTTTCCGCCAGTGCCGACATGACCCGATCCCTGCTGTCGGGCGCACCGCCCGAGGAGATTCTGCGCTCGCTCGCCGACACCGTGCGGCAGATGACCGGAACCGACCTGGTCACGCTCGCCCTTCCGGTCGGGGAGGGACCGGACCTGACCGTGGAGGCGGCAGCAGGTGAGGCAGCCGACCGGGTGCTCGGCCTGGCGCTGCCGGCAACCACGCTTGCGGCCAAGGTGTTCACCACCGGAGAGCCGATCAGGAGCGAGGCACTGAGCGACGATCCCCGCGGATCGGGCGGCAGCGCCTCCCTGGTACGCCTGGGTCCTGCCTTCTTCGTGCCCGTGGGCGACAGCGAGAGGGTACGCGGGGTGTTGCAGGTGGCCAACGTCCCCGGCGGCCCCTCGTTCAGCGACGCGACCATCGACATGGTGTTCACCTTCGCCGACCAGGCCGCCCTGGCACTGAAGCTCGCCGAGCACCGTCGGGAAGCCGAACAGCTGACGCTTCTCGGTGATCGCGACCGTATTGCCCGTGACCTGCACGACCAGGTCATCCAACGGCTCTTCGCCGACGGGCTGACCCTGCAAGCCGTACTCGGCCGCGTCCGCGACGAGCCCATCGCGACCGAGCGCATCCTGCAGGTCGTGGACGATCTGGACGATACGATCAAGATCATCCGTGCGACCATTTTCGCGCTTCAGCACCGGGACCGGCAGGAACGGACCGGTGGCCTGCGCGCCCAACTGCTCGCCCTGACCGACGAATCCGCGCAGCTCCTCGGCTTCGCCCCGGCCCTGCGCATGACCGGCCTGCTGGACACCGAGGTGCCCACCGCCCACGTCGGCCACCTCCTCGCCGTCCTGCGGGAGGCACTGTCCAATACGGCCCGGCACGCCCAGGCCACCACTGTGGAAGTCACTGCCGAAGTCTCCGCCCGGACGCTCCGGCTGGCTGTCGCCGACAACGGATGTGGCATCGACCCGGCCGCCACCCGCAACAGCGGACTGGCGAACCTGCGAAGCCGCGCCGAAGAGCTCGGCGGCACCTTCGGCGTCAGTCGCCGTGAGCCGACCGGCACGCTCTTGGAATGGACCGTGCCCCTGCCCGCCGGCAGCGAGACCGCCGAGGAGGGCGACTGATTCACCAGACGAGGCACCACACAGGGCCCGCCGCACCACCGTCGCGCCTGCACGCCATCAGCGGTTCGCTGCTCCGCGGCGTACGGGGTGCGTCGGCCGGCCTTTGGCCTGATGCACCGGTCGCGTGAGTGATCGTGGTCGCCGCGCGGCCGTCGGTGCGTGAGGGCGCCGGGTCGGAGGCCTGCGGGCCTCCGACGTCCGTGATCGTCCGTGGCCTGGTCAGCTCGCTGCGGAGCAGAGGTCCCTCCCGGGTGCGACAGCAAGAGCTTCGGGCAGGCGGTCGTGGATCTCGAAGAAGTCGCTCAGCCCTGCCCCGCTCATGACGCGCAGAAACCGATCGCCGGCGGAGACGAGGCGCAGCCGGCCGTGCCGTCGCATGATCCGGTTCCGCGCCCGGCACAGCGGGGTCAGTCCCGCGCAGTCGATGAAAGACACGGCGCGGAGGTCCACCACGAGGTCCGGGTGGACAGCGGCCGTCAGGTCGTCCAGGCACGCCGTCAGAAAGGGTGCCGCGAGTATGTCGATCTCGCCGTACAGCTCCACGACGGTGGTTCCACCGACGGCGCGTTCCGTGAGGCGGCATTCGGACCTGATGAACGTTTCGACCATGGTCAGAGCAAAGCCGGGCGGACGGGCAGTCCGGAAGGGCCGTTGGGCCCTCTTCGCCAACGCGCTTGCCCGGGCCGCTCTCCCGCGTACCCCTGCCGGGCCGACCACCGGTCACTGCCTTTCCTGACCGGGACCGAACGTCCCTGGCGCGGCGGGGCCGGATGGCACGGCGACGGGCTCCTGCAGGCCCTGCCCCCGGCAGTGAGGAGTGACGAGCATCGAAAGGGGAGCCGCCCAGGAGACGCCCTGAGCGGTGTCGCGAACGATGCGGAGGCAGAGATGACGCTGGCAGCCCACCGGGACGTGGCCGCGCCCGCCGAGGCCTGGCGGGGCTTCATCGGACGGCGATGGCGCGAGAGTGTCGACGTGCGTGACTTCATCCAGGCCAACTACACGCCGTACGAAGGGGGTTCCGGGTTCCTGGCCGGCCCGACCGAGCGCACGCTCACCGTCTGGCACAAGGTCAGCGCCCTGTTCCCCGAGGAGCGCCGCAAGGGCATCCTCGACGTGGACGCCGTCACCCCTTCGACGATCACCTCGCACGCGCCCGGCTACATCGACCAGGAGCGTGAGCTGATCGTCGGCCTGCAGACCGAGGCCCCGCTGAAGCGGGCGATCATGCCCAACGGTGGGCTGCGGATGGTGGAGA
The DNA here is from genome assembly GCF_044541035.1 of Streptomyces sp. NPDC085866. NCBI lineage: Bacteria > Bacillati > Actinomycetota > Actinomycetes > Kitasatosporales > Streptomycetaceae > Streptomyces > Streptomyces sp. NPDC085866. The sequence continues at coordinate 251,468 of NZ_JBITSQ010000003.1, read as the reverse complement.
ACGGCCTGAACGCGTACGGCTACACACCCGACCCGTTCGTGACCAAGGTCTTCGGCACCTACCGCAAGACCCACAACGACGGCGTCTTCGACGCCTACACCCCCCGGATGCGGGCCGCACGCAAGGCAGGCATCATCACCGGCCTGCCGGACGCCTACGGACGGGGCCGGATCATCGGCGACTACAGGCGCGTCGCGCTCTACGGCACCGACCGGCTGACGGAGGCCAAGCGGGCCGAACGGGCCCTGCTGGACGAACAGCCCTCCGTCCCCGACGTCATCCGCGATCGTGAGGAGCTGGCCGAGCAGATCCGTGCATTGGGTGAGCTGACGCGGATGGCTGCGTCGTACGGCTGCGACGTCTCCCGGCCGGCCGCAACCGCGCAGGAGGCAGTGCAGTGGCTGTACCTCGGCTTCCTGGCCGCGGTGAAGGAGCAGAACGGCGCGGCGATGTCGCTGGGCCGCACCTCGACGTTCCTGGACGTCTACCTCCAGCGGGATCTGGACGAGGGCCGCATCGACGAAACGCGTGCCCAGGAACTGATCGACGATTTCGTGATCAAGCTGAGGATCGTCAGGTTCCTGCGCACCCCCGAGTACGACGCCCTCTTCTCCGGCGATCCGACCTGGGTGACCGAGTCCATCGGCGGCATCGGCGCCGACGGCCGCCCGCTGGTCACCCGCACTTCCTTCCGTCTTCTGCAGACCCTGTACAACCTCGGGCCCGCGCCGGAGCCGAACCTGACCGTGCTGTGGTCGCCACGGCTGCCGGAAAGGTTCAAGCGGTTCTGTGCCCAGGTGTCCATCGACACCAGCTCCATCCAGTACGAGTCCGACGAACTGCTGCGCCCCCGGACCGGCGACGACACCGCCATCGCCTGTTGCGTGTCCGCCATGGCGGTGGGCAAGCAGATGCAGTTCTTCGGCGCACGGGTCAACCTCGCCAAGGCCCTGCTGTACGCGATCAACGGCGGCCGGGACGAGATGACCGGCGAGCAGATCGCGCCCGAGATGCCCCCGCTCACCGGCGACTACCTGGACTACGACAAGCTTTCGGCGGCGTACGACCGGATGCTCGACTGGCTGGCCGAGACGTACGTCGACGCGCTCAACGTCATCCACTACATGCACGACAAGTACGCCTACGAGCGCATCGAGATGGCGCTGCACGACCACCCCGTGCACCGCTTCATGGCCTGCGGCATAGCGGGCCTGTCGGTGGCCGCGGACAGCCTGTCCGCCGTCAAGTACGGCCGTGTGAAGGCGATCCGGGACGAGACCGGGCTCGCCGTGGACTACGCCACCGAGGGCGACTTCCCCGCCTACGGCAACAACGACGACCGCGCCGACGCCCTCGCCGTCGACCTGGTCGAGTCGTTCATGGCGAAGGTGCGCAAGCACCCCGCCTACCGGGGCGCCGAGCACACGCAGTCCGTGCTGACCATCACCTCCAACGTGGTCTACGGCAAGCACACCGGCAATACCCCCGACGGCCGGCGCGCCGGACAGCCCTTCGCGCCCGGTGCCAACCCGATGAACGGCCGGGACCGGCACGGCGTCGTCGCCTCGGCGCTGTCGGTGGCGAAGCTGCCGTACGAGGAGGCCCGGGACGGGATCTCGCTGACCACGACCATCACCCCGGAAGGGCTCGGCCACGACCCCGCAGAACGTGCGGGCAACCTGGCCGGCATCCTCGACGGCTACATGGCCGCGGGCGGCTTCCACATGAATGTCAACGTGCTGAACCGGGCGACCCTGGAGGACGCCATGGAACACCCGGAGAAATACCCTGAATTGACCATCAGGGTCTCCGGATACGCCGTCAACTTCGTCCGCCTGAACCGTGAGCAGCAGCTCGACGTGATCAGCCGCACCTTCCACGGGTCGCTGTGAAAGGCACGACCGTGCCGGCGGTGTCCGGCCGGATCCACTCCTGGGACCTCTCCACCGGCGTGGACGGTCCCGGGACCCGGTTCGTCCTGTTCGTCAGTGGATGCCCGCTGCGCTGCCTGTACTGCGCCAACCCCGACACCTGGCACATGCGGGACGGCCGGGAGACGTCGGTCGACAAGGTCATGGCGGAGATCGACAAGTACCGGAGCTTCGTGACCGAGGCCGGGGGAGGGGTGACGATCACGGGCGGGGAACCGCTGCTGCAACCCGCGTTCACGGGCGCCGTCCTGCGCCGCTGCAAGGAGGCCGGGCTGCACACCGCCCTGGACACCTCCGGCTTCCTCGGCGAGCGTGCCTCCGACGAACTCCTCGCCGACACCGACCTGGTGCTGCTGGACATCAAGTCGTTCGACGTCCCCACCTACCGCAGGCTCACCGGCGGCCGACTGGCCCCTACGCTCACCTTCGCCACCCGCCTGGACCGGCTCGGCATCCCCGTGCACATCCGCTACGTCCTGGTCCCCGGCTGGACCGACGCCCCGCCGGCCGTGGACGGCCTCGGTGCCTTCCTGGCCGGGCTCGGCAACGTGGACCGCGTGGACGTCCTGCCGTTCCACAAGCTCGGTGCGCACAAGTACGACGTCCTCGGCATCGACTTCCCGCTGCGCGACACGCCCGTACCCGACGCGGAGCTGGTGGAACGGGTGCGGCGGCAGTTCCGTGAGCACGGCCTGCGGGCGCTGTGAGCCGCGTCCGGGGCCGCCCGGCCCCCACACCGGGACCAGTGGCCTCTGCGACCTCGACGGCGCCGAGAACAAACTGTGTTCACACCGAGAAGGAGGTCAGCATGCCCCGCACCGTCATCGTCGGCGTGGACGGTTCACCCGGTTCCCTCGTCGCCGTCGACTGGGCCGCCCGAGAGGCCCGGTACCGCGATGTCCCGCTGCGTCTGGTCCATGCCGTACGGCACCCTGCCGAGGCGGATGACGCGCTCAGGGAAGCCGAGGCAAGGATCGCGCGCCGCCATCCGGACCTGCGGATCGACAGCGACCTCGTTGCCGCCGAGCCGGTCCCCGCGCTGCTCACGGCGGCCGAGGACGCCGAGTTGCTGGTACTCGGCTCGCCCGGTCCGGGCGGCGGAGTCGCGGGTCTTCTGGCCGGGTCCGTCGCCGACGGGGTCGTGGCGCGCAGCCGGCGGCCCGTCGTCCTGGTGCCGGTCGGACGCGGCCAGGAGAAGCACCGGACCGGGGCCGGCGGCACCGTCTCGCAGACAACCGCGGTTCCCGACGTGGTCCTGGGCCTGGATCTGACCGACCCGCACGACGCGGTGGCCGAGTTCGCGTTCGACGCCGCCCTGCGCCGCGCGGCGGGGCTGCGTGTGGTCCACGGCTGGAGTGCGGATCCGTACGCTCACGGCGAGGTGGGTGCCTCCCACGCCGGACCGCGCGGGGTGACGAGCGGACGCGCCCTGTCCGAACTCCTGGAACGCTGGCGGGAGAAGTTTCCCGGAGTAGAGGTGTCCGAGCAGGCCGTGATCGGCACGGCAGGGACGCACCTGGCCGAGGCCTCCGGCAGCGCGTCGCTGGTCGTGGTCGGCCGCACCGAACGCCGCATGCCCGTCGGCGCCGCGATCGGACCGGTCACCCAGGCCTTGCTGCAGCACGGTTCGGCACCGGTGGCGGTGGTCCCGCACCCCTGAGCCCGTCCACGAACCGCCCGTCGGCTGTCCGGCCGACGGGCGGTTTCACGTATGGCAGACGCTGCCTGGGGCAGGTGCACTGCGGTCAGGCGTCACCGGTGGGACTGTCCGCCACGGGCGCGCGGTCATCGGCCGTCAGGAGGATCCCGTTGACCAGATCGGGGTGGATGCGTACCGCGTAGTTCATGGTCCGCTGCACCCAGGGCACCAGCAGATCCCGGTAGCGCGCCAGTTTCTCCTGGTCGGTCACCAGATGGGCGTACCCGGTGACCACAACACTCCAGCCGAGATGGGTGTCCGGGTCGATGGCGTCGGCCTGGTAGGCCACGACGACGCCGGAGCCGTCGGCCTCGCGGGCGCGCGAGGTGAGGGCCGCTCCCTCATGGGTACGGATGACGACGTCGCCGTCGTCCAGGACATGGTTCACCGGGCGCACGGTCGGTAGGGCGTGCCGGGTGAAGACGATCCGGCCGAAGGAGACGCTGCCCAGAAGACGCAGGGCCTCGTCGCGGTCCAGCTCGACGCTCTGACGTGGTCCGGAGGGAAGTGTCCGGGTGCGGTCGACGGTCATGGCGGGCTTCCGTGCGGTCTCGTTGCTCACTGCCGTGTGTCTCTGCTCGACGTGCCGGGATGCGAACGCACGCCCGTCCGCAGCGGAACGCCGACGCGCACGCCGCGGACAGACGCGATCAGATCATTGGAACCGGACCGCAACTCCTCACACCAGGGCCGTTCGGCCCTGGTCCGCGTCCGGTCGGCCCTTCACGCCGCCGCAGTAGTAGGCGGTGCGCATGATCTTCTGCATGTCGTCGAGCATGGGCGTTCGCGGGTTGGCAGGGGCGCACTGGTCCTCGTAGGCGTTCAGCGCCTGCTGGGGCAGCGCGTCGAGGAAGGACCGCTCGTCGACGCCCAGTTGCCGGAACGACCGCTCGATGCCGACGGCGTCGCGCAGCTGCTCGATCGCACGGGCGAGGGACTCCACGCCCTCGCCGGGAGTGGCGGCCGGCAGGCCGAGGGTGCGGGCTATCTCCTGGAAGCGCTCCGGAGCCCGGTAGCTCTCGTACTTCGGCCATCCCGTCAGCTTCGTGGGCACGGTGCCGTTGTAGCGGATCACATGCGGCAGCAGGACCGCGTTCGTGCGACCGTGCGCGATGTGGAAGGTGGCTCCGAGGGTGTGGGACATGGCGTGCACGATGCCGAGGAAGGCGTTGCCGAAGGCCATGCCGGCGATGGTGGCCGCGTTGTGCATCTTCTCCCGCGCGTCGGGGCGTGCGGCGCGGTCGTTGACCGCCGCTTCGATGTTGTCGAAGATCAGCCGGATCGCGTGCAGGGCCAGGCCGTCGGTGAAGTCGTTGGCATACACGGACACGTACGCCTCGACGGCGTGGGTGAGCGCGTCGAAGCCGCTGTCGGCGGCCAGGGCCGGGGGCAGGTCGGCGGTGAGCAGCGGGTCGACGATGGCCACGCTCGGCGTGAGCGCGTAGTCGGCCAACGGGTATTTCTTGCCGGTGGCCGGGTCGGAGATGACGGCGAAGGGGGTGACCTCGGCTCCGGTGCCGGAAGTGGTGGGAACGCAGACCAGGCGGGCGCGGGTGCCGAGCGGCGGGAAGCGAAAGGCGCGCTTGCGGATGTCGAAGAACTTCTCCCGCATATCCGCGAAGTCGATGTCCGGGTGCTCGTACAGCAGCCACATCACCTTGGCCGCGTCCATCGGGGAACCGCCGCCGAGCGCGATGATCGTGTCGGGACGGAAGTCGCGCATGAGCTGGGCACCGCTCTGGACGGCGTCGATGCTGGGTTCGGGTTCGACGTTGTCGATGATCTGCACGGTCACGGGTTCCGGGCGGCGCTGCAGGACGCGTCCCACGCGGTCGACGAAGCCGAGGCGGGTCATGGTCGCGTCGGTGACGATCGTGACGCGGTGGACGTCCGGCATGGAGGTCAAGTAGCGGATGGACTGCGGCTCGAAGTAGATCTTCGGCGGAACCTTGAACCACTGCAGGTTGTTGCGGCGGGTGGAGACCCGCTTGATGTTCAGCAGCTGGGCGGCGGAGACGTTGTTGGACACCGAGGTGCTGCCCCAAGAGCCGCAGCCGAGGGTCAGGGACGGCAGCAGGCTGTTGTAGATGCCGCCGATCGCCCCCTGCGAGGAAGGGGAGTTGACGATGACCCGGACGGTCTTCATGCGCCTTCCGTACGCCTCCGCCAGCGCCGGGTCCTCGGTGTGGATGACGGCGCTGTGCCCCTGGCCGTGGAAGGCGACCATGTCGGCGGCCAGGTCGAAGCCCTGCTGCTCGGAGCCGGCCCGCAGCACGGCGAGCACCGGGCAGAGCTTCTCCCGGGTCAACGGCTCGACCGCCCCGACCCGTTCGACCTCGACGAGAATCAGCGAGGTGCCGTCGGGCACGGTGAAACCGGCCTGCTCGGCGATCCACGCGGGGCTCTGGCCGACGGCCGCGGCGTTCACCTTGGGCTCGCAGCCCGCGTTCGTGCCGTCGGCCGGAAACAGGAACGCCTCCAGCTTGGCCTTCTCCTCGGAGGTCGCCAGATGGGCGTGCAGCGTGCGGAACTCCGAGAGTGCGGCGTGGTAGATCTCGTCGTCCAGGATGACGGCCTGTTCGGAGGCGCAGATCATGCCGTTGTCGAAGGACTTGGAGAGCACCAGGTCGTTGACGGCGCGCCGCAGCCTGGCGCTCCTGTGCACGTACGCCGGCACGTTGCCCGCGCCCACCCCCAGAGCGGGCTTGCCCGCCGAGTAGGCGGCCCTGACCATGGCGTTGCCACCGGTGGCGAGGATCAGCGAGACGCCCGGGTGGCGCATCAGGACGCCGGTCGCCTCGACGGAGGGGGTCTCGATCCACTGCACGCAGTGCTCCGGAGCACCTGCGGCGACGGCCGCGTCCCGGACGATCCGGGCCGCCTCCGCGCTGCACCGCTGGGCGGAGGGATGGAAGGCGAACACCACGGGGTTGCGCGTCTTCAGTGCCATCAGGGCCTTGAAGACGGTGGTGGATGTCGGGTTGGTGACGGGTGTGACGGCGCAGACCACACCGACCGGTTCGGCGACCTCGACCATGTCCTCGATGTCGTCCCGGGCGATGACCCCGACGGTCTTCATCCGGCCCATGCTGTGCGTCACGTGCTCGCACGCGAACACGTTCTTGGCGGCCTTGTCCTCGAAGACCCCGCGCCCTGTTTCCTCAACTGCCAGCCGCGCCAGCGCGGTGTGGTGGTCGAGGGCGGCGACCGACGCCTTCTTGACGATGTGGTCGACCTGCTCCTGAGTGAGGGCGTCGTAGTCGGCGAGCGCCTTGAGTCCGTTGGTGACCAGCCGGTCCACTGTGATGGCGATGTCGGAGGGTGCGCCGACGCTGGTCGCCGCCTCGGTTCCGGCGTCGTGACGGGTCATGGGGTGAGCCTCCCTTTGACGGAGCCGCCGGGTACGGTCGGCGGCGGGCGGGTGCGAGCGGCACCGCTTCGACCGGTGCCGCTCACCCTCGACTCTCGTGCGGTCCGCCCTTCGCTCCCAGGTGCCGATGGTCCCTTCCGGGGGCCTGACCGGCACGGCTCCAAATGGGGCGGCTCGTCAGCCGGTTGACATCCCCGACCGACCGTTGTCGAAGGCCCTAACCGCGTCGGTCGCCGTCCGGACCGCCGCGCCACGGGGGCGGGGTGGCCGACCTGCGGGCCGCCTCCCGGCGGTGCAGCAGCCTGGTCGTCTGACTGCGCAGCCGGTCCTGCAGCCGGTCCGCGAGTTCATGTGCCGTCGCCTCCTGGGCGTGCACGACCACGCGGGCGTCCCCCACGACCAGTTCGGCCCCGCCCGACCAGGGTTGCCGGGTGTGGTGTGCGGCCGCCCTGCTGATCCTCACCTCGCCGCTGACGGCAGGCATTCCCGGCCGGCCGAGGACCGTGTCGATCTTGGTCCGGACGTATGCCAGTGCCTCCTCGTCCACGTCTCCTTCGGTCCGCACTTGTACGGCGACGGTCGTATCGGCGCGCGCCACGGTGTCCTTGGCAGTCATGTGCTCTGCTCCTTCTTGATCGTCGGTGGCGGCTCCAGACTTCTGCGCGGTCCGTCCCGTGCCCAGGGCTGTCAGGACCCCGCGAGCGGACCGAAAGTCCCCCGGTCGGTCGGCTCCTGCTCTGGCCCCACATGACAGCTGTGACCGCTCCGGGTACGGGAGACTGGGTGGGAACACAGGGCCTTCCGGCCCTGGTCCTTCCGCCCGGACGGGGGCAGGATCTCGGGACGGAAGAGGACACCCTTCACGTCGGACAGCGGCGAGGTGCGCCGGAACAGGGAGCGATTGATGGCAGACAGCGAGCAGCACGGCCCCGAAAACCCGATCCGGGTCTTCCTGATGGACGACCACGAGGTGGTGCGGCGTGGCGTGCGCGACCTGCTGAACGACGAGCCGGACATCGAGGTGATCGGCGAGGCAGGTTCGGCGGAGCAGGCCCTGGTTCGCGTACCCGCACTGCGCCCGCAGGTGGCGGTGCTGGACGTGCGCCTGCCCGACGGCGACGGCGTGAGCGTATGCCGGGAGCTTCGCTCGCGCATGCCGGAGCTGGCCTGCCTGATGCTGACCTCCTTCGACGACGAGGAGGCCCTGCTGGACGCCATCATGGCGGGCGCGTCCGGGTACGTGTTGAAGCAGATCCAGGGTTCGGATCTCGTCTCCGCCGTGCGCACCGTGGCCGCCGGCCAGTCCCTGCTCGACCCCAGCGCCACCACCAAGCTGATGGCCCGGCTGCGCAGCGGTCAGCAGCAGCAGGAGGAGGAGCCGGACGGCCTGCCCGGCCTGACCGACCGGGAGCGCGAGATCCTGGCCCTGATCGGTGAAGGCCTGACCAACCGGCAGATCGGCCAGCGCCTCTACCTGGCCGAGAAGACGGTGAAGAACCACATCTCCCGCCTGCTGGCCAAGCTCGGCGTGGAGCGGCGCGTCCAGGCGGCCGTGATCGCCACGCAGGCGAGGGACCGGCAGCAGCAGGGCGGCCACTGACGGCAGGGCGGGGCTCGGCGCCACATCCACCCCCGCCGCGACCTACGCTCTTCGCCGTGATGCATGACGAGGGTGCCCGGCCGGTCTTATCGGCCCGGCACCCTCGCGCGCGCCGTCGGTCCACCCGCACCTCGTGGCCGACCGCCTCGGCGATCTGCTCGTCCTCGCGCAGGAACACTTTCAGCAGGTCCCCGCGGCTGACGATGCCCTCCGGCATGCCCACCTCGTCGACGACGGCAAGCCGCTCGACTTCGGCGTGCGCCATGACGTGGGCGGCGTGAGCGTTGCGTCCGCCCGGACGGTCACGGCCGGGGAGGTCAGCAGGTCCTGCGCGGTGAGTCCGCCCGCCTTCGCCGGATCGCCGGGACGACGCAGCTGGGTGGCGCGCCGGCCGCGGAGGCGACCGTGGGGGACATGACGTCGCTGACGATGTGAGGGGTGCCGTCCATCGTGACTCCTGCGATGTTCCGACGTCGTCGGACGGCGCTGTCGGCGCAGTACGGAGTACAGAGGCCGAGCATCGGGGTCCCGGTGGACCGCGGTCGGTGGGCGAGCACCTCGCCGGCCCACCGGGTGACGGCCTGACCGAGCGTCGGGTGGTCGTCGCACAGGCAGCGGACGGCAGCGGCGTCGAACTCGTCGGCTCGCACCGGTATTGCGGCCGTGGCGCCCGCATGCCACATCAAGGGCGCGGCAAAGCGAGGACGGTCCGCGAATCCGCCCACGAGGATCTCGACGACGGCGCCGCACCGGCCCGCACATGGGCGTCGAGCTCGACGCAGCCGCGCGACCGATCCAGCACCGGCCCGCTCAGGCGCCCGCGTTGACGATGCGCGTTCCCGGCGGGACCGGACGAGGGCCCTCGGACCCCCGGGACGCCGGCCACCCGCCCCGAGCCGCGGCGCAGAGTACGGGCGGGCACCCGCGCGCGGCGTGGCCGGCATGCGCCGTGCTCCTGCCCCGGGCGGCCCTGTGCTCCGAAGCGGCCGGCAGACCCGGTGGCGTCGGCCGAAGGATCCGGCTCCCGCCTGCCCGCCGTCGCTGCGGTCCGCTGGGCTGGGCGGGCCCCGGGGTCGGGACCATCGGGCCGGGAGCGCGGGCCTTGCGGTCACTGACCTTGTGCGGCGGGGCGCAGAAAGATCGTCCGCAGATCGACTCACCCTGACGAACTGCGCAAGGAGTACGCCATGCCCGGATCCAGACGAGGCGGAAAGGGGACGGCGCCGACGGCGGCGCTCGGCCTTCCCGCCGCCTCCGCCCTCGTGATCGGCAGCATCATCGGGACCGGAGTCTTCGCTCTGCCCTCCGCTCTCGCCCCCTACGGACCGATCTCCCTCGTCGCGTTCGTCGTCGTCACCCTCGGCGCGCTCGCATTGGCGCTGACCCTCGGCGCGCTGTCCGAGCGGGTGCCGGCCAGCGGCGGACCGTACGTCTACGCCCGCGAGGCGTTCGGCGAGTTCGCCGGATTCCTCAACGCATGGTCGTACTGGATCACCGCCTGGGCCGGCAACGCCGCCATCGTCGTCGCCTGGGTCGGCTACGTCGAGGTGTTCGTCAACACCGGTCACGACAAGTGGATTTCCGTGCTCCTCGCGCTGGTCGGACTCTGGATCCCCGCCGCGATCAACCTCACCGGTGTCCGCAACATGGGCGCCTTCCAGGTCCTCACGACCGTGCTGAAGTTCGTCCCGCTCGTCTTCATGGCCACCGTCGGGCTGGTCTTCATCGACTCCCGCAATTTCGGCCCTTTCAACGCCAGCGGACAGTCGGCGCTGGGCGCGATCTCTGCCGCGGGCGCCATCGCCCTGTTCAGCTACCTCGGTCTGGAGGCCGCCTCGGTCGTCGCCGGGCGGGTCCGGGAGCCGGGACGCAACGTGCCGCGTGCCACGGTCTACGGCACCCTCGTCTGCGCGGTGATCTACATCCTGAGCACGCTCGCCGTCTTCGGTACGGTCGCCCACGGCAAACTCGGCGGCACGAACGCGCCCTTCACGGACGCCGCGAACAACATCTTCGGCGGCACCTGGGCCGGTGACGTCGTCGCCGGCGCCGCGATCGTCTCGGGGATCGGCGCCCTCAACGGCTGGACCATGCTGTGCGCCGAGATGCCGTACGCCGCCGCCCGAGACGGCCTCTTCCCCCACGCCTTCGCCCGGCTGCGCGGCGAGAGCGACGTGCCGGCCTTCGGCATCGTCGCCTCCACGGTGCTGGCCTCGCTGATCACCGTGTTCAGCTACACGCGCTTCGACGACGTCTTCACCAAGATCGTCCTGCTGAGCGTGCTGACTGCGGTGATCCCCTACCTGTTCTCCGCCGCCGCTCAGCTGTACTGGCTGCTCGCACGCGGCGGGGAGAAGCCGAACCCCCGGCGATTCGCCCGTGACGTCACGGTCGCCGTGCTCGCCCTCGCCTTCTCGTACTGGTCGATCCAGGGGAGTGGCTACCAGACCGTCTACTACGGCCTGTTCGTCCTGCTTCTCGGAGTGCCGGTGTACGTCTGGCTGAAGCGGGGACAGGCCGCCGACACCCGGGCGGTCGATGCCCGGGCATCGGGGATCCCGGCCCAGCAGGAGCGGGTGCCCGAGACGCTCGCGCCGACCCGGCGGCTCTCCCGGGGCCTGCGCACCGACCGCATCGGCGGACTCCGCAGGCGGAACGGCCTCCACCACCACGACTGACCATCCCCACGCTCGACCATCCCCACGCTCGAAGGAAATCCCGCGATGAACACCTTCCACGTCGACTCCGAAGTCGGCCGCCTCCGCCAGGTGATCCTGCACCGCCCCGGCCTCGAACTCTCCCGCCTCACCCCCCGCAACGTCGACGCCCTGCTCTTCGACGACATCCTGTGGGCCAAGCGTGCCCGTGAGGAGCACGACGCCTTCGCCCAGGTGCTGCGCGACCGCGGCATCCGCGTGCACTACTTCGCCGACCTGCTCGCCCGGACCCTCGACGTCCCCGAGGCCCGTGACTGGCTCCTCGACCGGGTCGTCACCCCGGCCGTCGTCGGCCCTGCCCTCATCGACCCGGTACGCGCCCTGTGCGCCGAGCTGGACGGCGACACCCTCGCCGGCCACCTCATCGGCGGGCTGCTCAAGAGCGACCTGCCGCTGACCGACCCGCACAGCCTGGTGTGGAGCGCGCTCGACGCCGACGACTTCGCACTCACCCCGCTGCCCAACCACCTCTTCCCGCGCGACAACTCGTGCTGGATGTACGACCAGCTCTCCGTCAACCCGATGGCCAAGCCTGCCCGGCACCGCGAGAGCCTCCACGCGGAGGCGGTCTACCGCTTCCACCCGATGTTCGCGGGCATTGCGCCGGAGCCGCTGCTCGACGGTGCCGTGGGCACCCTCGAGGGAGGCGACGTACACGTCCTCGGCAACGAAGCCGTCATGGTCGGCATGGGCGAGCGCACCACGGCCCAGGCCGTGGAGAACCTGGCCGCCCGGCTGTTCGCGAGCGGCACGGCGAGCCGGCTGATCGCGGTCCAACTGCCCGCGACCCGTGCCTACATGCACCTCGACACGGTGCTCACCATGCTCGACCGCGACGCCTTCGCCATCTACCCGGGCCTGGCCGACTCCCTGCGCTCCTGGACCCTCACCCCCAGCGACACCCGCGAGTCCGGCTTCGACGTGTCCCCGAACTCCGACCTGGCCACCGCGCTCGCCAAGGCTTTGGACCTGGACAAGGTCCGCATGCTCTCCGCGCCGCAGGACATCCGGGGCGCCGAGCGCGAACAGTGGGACGACGGCAGCAACTTCCTCGCCGTCGCCCCCGGCGTCGTAGTCGGCTACGAGCGCAACGTCACCACCAACACCTACCTGCGCAAGCAGGGCATTGAGGTCGTCACCATCGCCGGCGCCGAACTCGGCCGCGGCCGCGGCGGCCCCCGCTGCATGAGCTGCCCCATCGAACGCGACTCCGCCGCCTGATCCTCGGAAGGACCCCACCATGGCTGTCGACCTGCGAGGCCGCTCCTACCTGAGCGAACTCGATTTCACCGCCGAGGAGATCCACCACCTCCTCGACCTCGCCGCCGACCTCAAGACGGCCCGCCGCGCCGGCATCGAACAACCCCGGCTCACCGGCAGGAACATAGCCCTGCTCTTCGAGAAGACCTCCACCCGCACCCGCTGCGCCTTCGAGGTGGCCGCTGCCGACCAGGGAGCAACCACCACCTACCTCGGCCCGGGCGACACCCATGTCGGCCACAAGGAGTCCGTCGCCGACACCGCCCGCGTCCTCGGCCGCATGTTCGACGCCATCGAGTACCGGGGCTCCGCCCAGTCGATCGTCACCGAACTCGCGGCCCGCTCCGGCGTCCCCGTCTACAACGGACTGACCGACACCGCCCATCCCACCCAGAGCCTGTGCGACATGCTCACCATGCGCGAGCACAGCACCAAGCCGCTCACTGACATCAGCTACTGCTACCTCGGTGACGCCCGCAACAACATGGGCAACTCCCTCCTCTCCATGGGCGCCCTGCTCGGCATGGACGTGCGCATCGCCGCCCCTCGCGCGCTGTGGCCGGACAGCGGGCTGGTCGCCACCTGCCGGGTGCTGGCCACGCGGACCGGAGCCCGCGTCACCCTGACCGAGGACGTCGAGACCGCCGTGCACGGCGCCGACTTCCTGCACACCGACGTCTGGGTCTCCATGGGGGAGCCCGCCGACACCTGGCGGGAGCGGATCGACCTGCTCCTGCCGTACCAGGTCAACGGCAAGACACTCGCGGCCACCGAGAACCCCGACGTCAAGTTCATGCACTGCCTGCCGTCCCTGCACGACGAGGGCACCCGGCTCGGCCGGGAACTGCTCGCCACCTACGGCCTGAGCGGACTCGAAGTCACCGACGAGGTCTTCTCCTCGCCCGCCTCCCTCGTCTTCGACCAGGCCGAGAACCGGCTGCACACCATCAAGGCCGTCCTCGTCGCCACCCTGGAGGACTGAAGTCATGCGCATCGTCGTCGCCCTGGGCGGCAACGCCCTGCTGCACCGCGGCGAACGCCCCGACGCGTCCGTCCAGCAGTCCAACATCGACCACGTCGCCACCGCCCTGGCCGCCCTCGCCCAGGAGCACGAGTTGGTCATCACGCACGGCAACGGGCCGCAGATCGGGCTGCTCGCCATGGAGAGCGAGGCCGACCCCGCGCTCAGTGCCCCGTACCCGCTCGACCTGCTCGGGGCGCAGACCCAGGGCATGATCGGTTCCCTGCTGGCCCGCACCCTGCACGACACCCTGCCCGGGCACCGGATCGCCGCACTCGTCACGCACACTCTCGTGCGGGCCGACGATCCCGCGTTCGCCCGACCCACGAAGTTCGTCGGCCAGGTCTACTCCCGCGCCACGGCCGAGAAGCTGGCGCGCGAACGCGGCTGGCACATCGCGCGCGACACCACCGGCTGGCGCCGCGTCGTACCCTCGCCGTCGCCCGAACGGATCCTGGAGACCGACACCGTCCACGACCTGCTCGCCCTCGGCGCCCTGGTGATCTGCGCCGGCGGGGGAGGCGTCCCCGTCACCGCCGACCGCGACTCCGGTGCCCTCACCGGCGTCGAGGCCGTCATCGACAAGGACCTCACCGCCGCCCTGCTCGCCGAGGACCTGAAGGCCGACTTCCTGCTCATCCTCACCGACGTGCCGTGCGTGTACGAGGGTTACGGCACCCCCGACCAGCGGCCCGTCCCCGACGCCACACCCGCCGACCTCCGCCACGGCGGCTTCCCGGACGGCTCCATGGGGCCCAAGGCCGAGGCCGCCGCCCGATTCGTGGAACGCACCGGAGGGCTGGCCGCGATCGGCGCCCTGGACGCCGCGTACGAGATCCTCCACGGCCGTTCCGGCACCCTGATCCGCCCGGATCTCGCGGTCGGCTGAACGGCAGCGTCCCGGCCTCCTGCGCCCAGGCCACTGATGGCCCGTCCCGGAGAGCAGGGACGTTGGGCCCCACCGCCGGAGCCCTTCGGCACCCGGTGCCGCGGGGCGCACGCCGCGAGATTGAGAGGCGTCGGAGAAACGACGACCTGAACGTGACCTGCTGGTCGTCGGCGTCCAGCGCCGCGGGGACCGCTTCGGCCTCCAGCTCCGCCGGGTCGCGCACACGCCCCACCGCCGAAACGCCTCAGTGAGAAGGAGTTCACCACCATGACCGTACGTGTCGGCATCAACGGCTTCGGCCGCATCGGCCGCACCTATCTCCGTGCGGCCCTCGACCGCGCGGAGGCGGGCACCCAGGACGTCCACGTCGTGGCGATCAACGACATCGCGCAGCCCGCCACTCTCGCCCATCTCCTGGAGTACGACTCGACGTTCGGGCACATCGCACGCGAGGTCACGTACGACGACAGCTCGCTCATCGTGGACGGCCGACGCATCGCCGTCACCGCCGAACGCGATCCGGCGGCCCTGCGCTGGTCCGACCACGGAGCCGATGTCGTCATCGAGTCCACCGGCCGTTTCCGCGACCGCGAGTCCGCCGCGCTGCACCTGAAGACAGGCGCGCACACCGTGCTGCTGTCGGCACCGGGCAAGGGCGTCGACGCCACTGTCGTGATGGGTGTCAACGACGACACCTACGACCGGCACCGCGACCGCATCATCTCGGCGGCCTCCTGCACCACCAACTGCCTCGCACCGATGGTCAAGGTGCTCGACGACGCCTTCGGTGTCGACCGCGGACTGCTGACCACGGTCCACGGGTACACCAACGACCAGTCGCTCCTCGACGGCCCGCACAAGGACCTGCGGCGCGCCCGCTCGGCGGCCCTGAGCATCATCCCGACCAGCACCGGAGCGGCCCGGGCCGTGGGTCTGGTGGTGCCCGAACTGGCCGGCGCCATCGACGGTATCGCCGTCCGGGTCCCCGTGGAGGACGGCTCGCTCACCGATCTGACGGTGATCCTGAACCGTGAGGCCACCGCCGACGAGATCAACGCGGCTTTCGCCGAAGCCGCCGACGGTCCGCTGAACGGCATCCTGCGCGTCTCGACGGCGCCCATCGTGTCCCGTGACGTCATCGGGGACCCCGCGTCCTGCGTCTTCGACGCCGCCCTGACCCAGACCAACGGCACCTTGGCCAAGGTCTTCGGTTGGTACGACAACGAGTGGGGCTACACCAACCGGCTGCTGGATCTGACGGAGCTGGTCTCCGACGACTGACGGCAAGGGGCGGCAGGTCCAGGGGCGAGACAGATCGCCCCAGCGCAATCAGCGCGGTTCTACGGTGCCGTGTCGTGTAGTGGCCCCGCAGTGCCCGGACTTGTCGCGTCCCGGGGAATCAGGGCCGACCGGCCCCCACGAGACCTCCGGACAGCCCATGGGATCCCCTCGTGATCCGCCTGATGCTCGAAGTGCCGAGAGCCTTGAAGGAGGACCAACCATGGTGGACGAGACGCTCAGCCACCGGCCCGCTCACGCGTTGCTCGCGGATGGCACCACCGTGTGCATCCGCGCCGTGGAACCGCACGATCACGAGCAGTTGAGGGAATTCTACGAGGAGATGTCCCCGGAGAACCTGCGTCTCCGTTTCTTCTCGCCGAGCCCGTTGTCCGCCGCACGGGCCGCCGATCGGGCTTCTGCTCCGGCGCACCGGGGTTACCGGGCCTTGCTGGCGGAGCGTCACGGGCAGGTGATCGGTCTCGCCGAATACGACACCGGAGGAACCGGCGACGAGGCCGAGATGTCCCTTGCCGTCTGCGACGGCCTGCACCACCGCGGGGGCGGCACCCTGCTCGTCGAGCACCTGATCTCCGCGGCCCGCATCGAGGGTATTGCCGCCTTCACCGCCGACGCGCTCGGCGAGAACCACGAGGTTCTCCGGCTCTTCGCCGACCTCGGCCTGGGTATCGCCCGCCGATTCGAGGGCCCGGAGGTGCGGTGCACGATTCGGCTGGACGAGGACGACACCTACCTGTCGGCAGTGGAAGCGCGCGGGCGGGCCGCCGACGTGGCCAGCCTGGAGCCGCTGCTCCGTCCGCACACCGTCGCCGTCGTCGGCGCCGGACGCAAGCCCGGTTCCGTGGGCCGGGCGATACTGCACCACCTCAAGACGGGCGGCTACACCCACCGCCTCTTCGCCGTGAACCCGGGCGCCGACCACATCCTCGGCGTACCCTCCTACCCGAACGTCGGCGCCCTGCCCAAGACGCCCGACCTGGTGGTTGTGGCCGTCCCCGCCTCGGCAGTCCCCGGCACCGCGGAGGAGTGCGGCAAAGCGGGAGTCCGGGCGCTGCTCGTCGTCACCGCGGGGCTCGACGTCGACCAGGCGCACGCGCTGCCCGCACTGTGCCGCAGTTACGGCATGCGCCTGGTCGGACCCAACTGTCTTGGCATCTCCAACACCGAACCCGGCGTGCGCCTGGACGCCACATTCGCCGCCGACCACCCGAAACCCGGTACCGCGGGTGTCGCCGCGCAGTCCGGGGGAGTGGGGATCGCCCTGCTCGACGGACTGTCCCGGTTGGGGATCGGTGTCTCGTCCTTCGCGTCCCTCGGCGACAAGTACGACGTCAGCGGCAACGACATGCTCCAGTGGTGGGAGAGCGACGGCCGTACCGACCTCGCCCTGCTGCACCTGGAGTCCTTCGGCAGTCCGCGCGCGTTCTCCCGCACGGCCCGCCGCGTCACCCGACGGATGCCGATCCTCACCGTCGACGCGGGCCGCACCGACGCGGGCCGGCGCGCCGCCGCCTCCCACACCGCGGCCGCCGCCACCCGCACCATGACACGGCAGGCGCTCTTCACACAGGCAGGGATCACGGCCACCCGCTCGATCGGCGAACTCCTCGAAACCGCCGCCCTGATGCATGCCCAGCCGCTCCCGGCCGGAGGCCGCGTCGCAATCGTCACCAACGCGGGCGGTGCCGGGGTCCTGACGGCCGACGCCTGCACGGAGGCGGGACTCGCCCTGCCGCCGCTCACCCCGGAGGTGATCGACGACCTGCTCGCCGTGCTGCCCGAAGGCGCCGCGGTCGGCAACCCCGTCGACGCCACCGCCGCCGTCACCGAGGCCCAGCTCGCGGATGCCGTGGACCGCCTGGTCGGCCACACCGGCGTCGATGCGGTCCTGGTGGCCCTCGTCCCCACCGCGGTCGCCGCCGCGACCGGCGACGACCTCGTCCGGGCGGTGACCCGGGTCCCCGCACGCCGGGGAAAGCCCGTCGCCGTCGTACGGCTCGAACAGGACCTGCCGGTCAAACTGCTGCCCGCCGCCGAGGGCGGCACGATCCCGTCCTACGCCGAAGCCCAGGCCGCGGCACGGGCACTGGCCCATGCCGCTCGCCGAGCGGCATGGCTCGCCCGGCCCGCGGGCATGGTCCCGGACCTCGACGGCATCGACACGACCCGCGCCCGGGAACTCACCGAGACCTTCCTGGCCGCGCATGAGGACGGCGGCTGGCTCGATCCGCGCACCTGCGCCGACCTGCTGGCCTGCTACGGCATCCCGCAACTGCCCTGGGAGTGGGCGGAGACCGAGGACGACGCCGTCATCGCCGCCCGGCGGCTGCGCGGCCCGGACGGCCGGGTGGTGATGAAGGCCCACTGGCCCGGACTGCTGCACAAGAGCCAACAGCATGCCGTTCACCTCGACCTCGAGGGCGATGCCCAAGTGCGGGCGGCCTTCCGGGACTTCGGGACCCGGTTCGCCGGGCTGCTGACCGGCGTGGTGATCCAGCCGCTCGCGGCGCGCGGCACCGAACTGTTCGCCGGGGTCGTCCAGGACGAGGTCTTCGGCCCTCTGGTGCTTTTCGGGCTCGGCGGGACCGCGACCGAAGTGCTCGCCGACCACGCCGCGAGGTTGGCCCCGCTCAGCGATCACGACGTCCACGACCTGATCACGGCCCCACGCTGCGCGCCGTTGCTGTTCGGCGCCGACGGCGCCGGGCCGGTCGACCTCGCCGATCTCGAACAGCTGCTGCTGCGGCTGTCCCGCATGGCGAGCGACCTGCCCCAGCTCGCCGAGGTCGACTTCAACCCCGTCCTGGCGGCGCCGGGCGGCATCACCGTGCTCGACTCGCGCGTGCGCCTGCTGCCCCGCAGGCCCCAGGACCCGTATCTGCGCCGGCTGCGCTGAGGGAGGGAACCACCATGAGGCACGACAAGGTCGGCTCCGTGATGACCACGGAGGTCGTCCGGGCCGAATACGGCACCCCGTTCAAGGAAGTGGCACGGCTGCTCGCCGAACACCGGATCAGCGGTCTGCCGGTCGTCGACGAGGACGACAAGGTCATCGGCGTCCTGTCCGAGACCGATCTGATGTTCCGTCAAGTTCAGCCCCCGGATCCCTATTGGAAGCGGCGCCGTCTTCCCGGTGTGGCGCTGACGAAGTCCGCCCGGCGCCGCGCCGCGAAGGCCCGAGCCCGTACCGCCGGCCAGCTCATGACCGAGCCGCCCGTCACCGTGCGTGCCGAGGACACCGTTGCCGAGGCCGCCCGGACCATGACCGAGCAGGGTGTGGAACGGCTGCCCGTCGTGGACGAGGAGGACCGGCTCGTCGGCATCGTCACCCGCCGCGACCTGCTCCAGGTCTTCCTGCGGCCCGACCCGGAGATCCGCGACGAGGTGCTCGAGGAAGTGCTGGAGCGCACGCTGTGGCTGACGTCCCGGAGCGTCGACGTCTCCGTGGTGGAGGGCGTCGTGACGCTCGCCGGCCGGTTGGAGCGCAAGAGCGACACGGAGATCGCCGTCTCGACGACCCGACAGATCGACGGCGTGGTGGCCGTCGTCGACCAGCTCACCTACCGGCTGGACGACT
The DNA here is from genome assembly GCF_044541035.1 of Streptomyces sp. NPDC085866. Taxonomy (NCBI): domain Bacteria; kingdom Bacillati; phylum Actinomycetota; class Actinomycetes; order Kitasatosporales; family Streptomycetaceae; genus Streptomyces; species Streptomyces sp. NPDC085866. The sequence continues at coordinate 232,105 of NZ_JBITSQ010000003.1, read as the reverse complement.
CCCGTCAGCAGCCTGCGCGACAAGGGCCGCACGGCGTCACCGAGGACTGGCTGCGCAGCCTGTGAAAGGAGGTGGACGGCGATGCCCACCAGGGTGCTCGTCGCCTACGGGACGACGAACGGCTCGACCGCGCAGATCGCCGAAACCGTGGCCGGGGTTCTGGTCGAGGAAGGGATGACGGCGCAGGCGCGGCCCGCCCGGTCCGTGACGAGTGTCGGCCCGTACGACGCGGTGATCGTGGGCGGTGCCCTGTACGCCGGGCGCTGGCACCGAGACGCGCGCCGCTTCCTGCTCCGTCACCACCGGGAGCTGGCCGAACGTCCGCTGTGGCTCTTCAGCAGCGGCCCGCTCGACGCCTCGGCCTCGGAGCGGGACATCCCGCCCGTGCCGGACGTCCGGCACGCCATGGACCGTCTGACGGTCACGGAACACGTCACCTTCGGCGGCTGCTTGGAGGCGGGCGCCAAGGGACCGATCGCCCGCATGCTCCTGCGCGGCGGCAAGGGCGGTGACTTCCGCGACGTCCCCGCGATCGAGAAATGGGCGGCGCAGATCGCTGCCGGACTGCCTCCCGGCTGAGCGGCCGGCACCGTGCGCACCTGCCTCGGCACAAAGGGCCCAACGGGCCAGGAGGAGACCCTACGGGCCCTGCCGCCAGGGCTGCGACCGCACGACATTGGCACCAACGAGCAGACCCCACACAGGAGGTGGGCACCATGTCGGCACTCGTCATCGCCGGAGTCGACGGATCACCCGAAAGCCTCGCCGCCGCGGAATGGGCGGCCCGGGAGGCCGCGCGCCGCAACCTGCCACTGCGCCTGATCCACGCGTGGGCCTGGCATCCGCGCCCGCACGACGGCGAGCCTGCGAACGCCGCTCAGCGGTACCTCGCGATGCGGGCCCTGCGCCAGGCAGAGGACCGGATCCGCGGCGCGGTCCCCGGCGTGCGCCTCGCCGACGAGCAGGTCGAGGGCCCGGCGACCGCCGCTTTGCTGAAGGCCGCTGAACAGGCGGACCTGCTGGTCCTGGGCTCGCGCGGCCTGACCGGGCTCGCCGGGTTCCTGGTGGGCTCCGTCGCCCTGGGCGTGGTCGCACAGGCCCTCGGCCCCGTTGTCCTGGTCAGGGCGGAGGAACAGGCCGAGGACGAGCACCTCCCGGCCGACGACGGCAGTGCTTGCGCGGGTACCGGCTACCGGGACGTGGTGCTCGGTCTCGACGTCAAGGACCCGTGCGACGAGGTGATCGAGTTCGCCTTCGAGGCGGCCGTGCTGCGGCGGGCCCGGCTGCACGTGGTGCACGCCTGGCAGCCGCCGTCCGCCCTCGGCCTGGGCCCCGGTGACATCGCCCTGGTGGACGACCCCTACCGGGCGGACGAGTGGCAGGGCTTCGTGTCCGCCGTGCTCCAGGTCTGGCGGGACAAGTACCCGGCCGTCGAGGTCCTGGAGACGGTCGTACGGGAGAAGGCCACGACCGCGCTGGTGCGGGCCGCCTCCGGCGCCGGCCTGCTCGTCGTGGGCCGCCACCGCACCGACAGGCCGTCGCTCGCGCGCACCGGCCCCGTCACCCACGCCGTGATCCATCACGTCGACTGCCCCGTGGCCGTCGTTCCCCACCGCTGAGAGGAGTGGGCACCTGTGAGCACGCCGACCAAGTACGTGTACGCGTTCGCCGAGGGCGGCCGGGAGATGGCCGACCTGCTCGGCGGCAAGGGAGCCGGGCTGGCCGAGATGACGCGGCTCGGGCTGCCCGTGCCACCGGGCTTCACCGTCACGACCGAGGCCTGCACCACCTACCTGACCGCAGGACACGAACCACCCGGACTCGGTGCCGAGGAGGCTCGCGCACTGACCGCCCTGGAGCAGGCCACAGGCCGCACACTCGGCGCTCCCGACGACCCGCTGCTGGTGTCCGTGCGGTCGGGCGCCCGGTACTCGATGCCGGGAATGATGGAGACCATCCTCGACATCGGCCTCAACGACAGGTCGGTCACCGGTCTCGCCAAGGCGTCCGGCCAGCAGCGGTTCGCGTGGGACTCCTACCGGCGGCTCGTGCAGATGTTCGGTCGCACCGTGATGGGCGTGGACGGCGCCCTGTTCGAACAGGCCATCGCCGCGCACAAGGCACAGCGTGGGACACACGACGACCACGACCTCGACGCCGGCGAACTCGCCCTCCTCACCGACGAGTTCAAGGTGATCATCCGCCGGGTGACGGGCGAGGACTTCCCCCAGGACCCCGCTGAGCAGCTGCGCCGTTCCGTCCTCGCGGTATTCGACTCCTGGAACGGTGAACGCGCCCGCGTCTACCGCCGCCGCGAGCACATCCGCGACGACCTCGGCACCGCCGTCAACGTGCAGGCGATGGTCTTCGGCAACCTCGGCCCCGATTCCGGCACCGGCGTCGCCTTCACCCGCGACCCGGCCACCGGCGCCCGCGGCGTGTACGGCGACTACTTGCCCGACGCCCAGGGCGAGGACGTCGTCTCCGGGGTCCGCGACGCCGTACCCCTGGACGAACTGAAGATCCTGGACCCGCGTGCGTACGTCGAACTCGGCGAGCACCTGCGCACCCTGGAGAGCCACTATCGGGACCTGTGCGACGTCGAGTTCACCGTCGAGCGCGGCCGGCTGTGGATTCTGCAGACCCGGATCGGCAAGCGCACCGCCGAGGCCGCCTTCCGCATCGCCCACGATCTGCGCGAGGAAGAGACGATCACGCCCGACGAGGCACTGACCCGCGTGTCCGGCGCCGAGCTGACCCGGCTGATGTTCCCCCGCTTCGACACCACCCCCGCCGACGTGCCCCTGGCCCACGGCGTGCCCGCCTCGCCCGGCGCGGCGGTCGGCGTGGCCGTCTTCGACTCCGCCGAGGCGCGCCGCCGGGCCGCCGCCGGGCAGCACACGATCCTGGTCCGCCGGGAAACGTCCCCCGACGACCTTCCCGGGATGATCGCCGCTGAGGCCGTGCTCACGAGCCGGGGCGGCAAGACCAGCCACGCCGCCGTCGTGGCACGCGGCATGGGCAAGGTGTGCGTGTGCGGAGCCGAGTCCCTCACCGTCGACCCGGTCGCCCGCCGGTTCACCACGGACGAGGGCGTCGTCGTACGCGAGGGGGACACCGTCTCCGTCGACGGGACCGCGGGCACCGTGCACCTCGGCGCCCTGCCGCTCACTGCGTCCGACGTGGGCCGCGCGCTGGGCGCCGGCAAGAGCACCGGCCCACTGACCGAGGCCGTCCTCGCCACGCTCGCCCACGCGGACTCCGTACGCCGCCTCGAGGTGCGGGCCAACGCCGACACCCCCGAAGACGCCGCACGCGCCCGCGCGCTCGGCGCCCGGGGCATCGGCCTGTGCCGCACCGAGCACATGTTCCTCGGCGACCGCAGGACACTGGTCGAGGCGATGATCCTGGCCCGCGACGACACCGCCCGGAAGCAGGCCCTGGCGGCACTGCTGCCGCTGCAGAGGGCCGACTTCACCGGCATCCTCGAGGCGATGGACGGGCTGCCGGTGACCATCCGGCTCATCGACCCGCCGCTGCACGAGTTTCTGCCCGACCGCGTGGAACTGGCCGTACGGCTCGCGGGCACCACCCACCCGGACGTCCGTGATCGCGAGCTGCTGGACGCCGTCGAGCGCTTGCACGAACAGAACCCGATGCTGGGCCTGCGCGGCGTCCGGCTCGGCCTCACGGTCCCCGGTCTCATGGCCATGCAGGTCAGGGCTGTTGCCGAGGCCGTCGCCCACCGCCTGGACGCGGGTGGCCGCCCGCACGCCGAGATCATGATCCCGCTCGTCGGAACGGTCGAGGAACTGCGGCAGGCCAGGGCCGAGGCGGAACGCGTGCTCGCTGAGGTCAGCGCCCGGACCGGTCGGTGCCTGGACCTTCCCATCGGCACGATGATCGAACTGCCCCGTGCGGCGCTCACCGCCGGACGCATCGCCGAGGTCGCCGACTTCTTCTCCTTCGGCACCAACGACCTGACCCAGACCACCTGGGGTCTGTCCCGCGACGACGCCGAAGCCTCCTTCTTCCCGCTCTACCTGGAGAAGGGGATCTTCAGCGTCTCGCCTTTCGAGACGATCGACCAGGAGGGCGTGGGCAGGCTCGTGGAACTGGCCGTCGCGGCGGGCCGCGCCGTCAAGCCGGCGCTGCAGACCGGGGTGTGCGGCGAGCACGGGGGAGACCCGGAGTCCATCCACTTCTTCCACCGCGCCGGTCTCGACTACGTCTCCTGCTCGCCCTTCCGCATCCCGGCCGCTCGTCTGGAGGCCGGACGCGCTGCTCTCGCCGGCACCGAGAGCAGCGACAGCAGGTGAAGGGCGGGGCCCGGGCGGTCTCCGTACCGGCGCCGGCCTCCGCGCACGCCGAGCCGTACCGGTGACCACGTGCTGGTCGGGCCCCGGACAGTCGGCCCCACGGCACCGCGGCCCAGGACCTGCGCGTGCGCGGCCCAGCCGCCACAACCGGGTGAGGGGGGAACCGGAGTGGGAAGGAGGGCGATGCACGCAGTGCAGCCGGGCGCGAAGACGGTCGCCGACCTGGTCGCCGAGGCCGCTCCCTCCGTGCGCCACGCACAGCCCTGGTGCTTCCGCCTCCTGGCGGCCGAGCGGACCCTGCTGATGTTCGCCGATCCCGACCGCGCCATGCCCCGCTCCGACCCCGGCGACCGTGCCCCGCACATCGGCTGCGGTGCGGCGCTGTTCAGCCTGCGCGTCGCCGCCGCGCACGCCGGTCTCACCCCCACGGTCCACCTGCTGCCGGACGCTGCCGAACCCCTGCGGCTCGCAGCCGTCCGGCTGGACGAAGCAGACCCCGCCGCCCCGGCCGAGGGCGACCTGGCACGTCTGCACCCAGCCGGTCGTCGGCGGCACACCAGCCGGTACCCGTTCGAGGAGTCCCGAAGGACACACAGGCCGCGTTGCGCGCGGCGGCGGACCGGGAGCGGGCGCAGCTTCGCCGGCCGCCGCCCAGCGCCCGACCGGGGCACGACCTCCTTCGAGAAGAACCGACACCTGCGCTGCCGAGCACACCGGGCGATGCCCCCGCCGACCGGCTGCGGGCCGGCCAGGCGCTGAGCGGGTGCTGCTGGAGGCGACCCCGACGGCGCTCGCCACGTCCCTGACCTACCACGCCCTGGAGAGCCGGGATCTGCGCCTGCCGGCCCGCGACCCCATGACAGGCCGAGGCCACGTCCAGATGGTTCCAGGGCTGGGCTACAGGCCCCAGGGGCCCGCCACGCCAGGCCGTCCCGCCGCGTCGTCCTCGACATCGTCCGGACGGGGGAACACCGGCACGGGGGAGAACCTCCTCGCCGAGGGCGGCTCGCCGAAGGGCCCGTCGGCGCCCGTACAGGGACATCCGGCCCCAGCCCGCACGGTCACCCCTGGAGTTGACTGACGATCACAGGCACCGGACCACCGGCGCCGTGCCGTGCGCGCATCCGGCCGTGGAGCGGCCGATGCCCGGCGCACGAACCTCGATCACTGTCGACCGCCCGCGACCGGCGAGCGGCCAGAACGGAGAGACGTCATGACCGACGCTCCGCAGCAGTCCCGTGCCTATCTCGTCGGCGGCGGCATCGCCTCGCTGGCAGCGGCCGTCTTCCTCATCCGCGACGCGGGCTTCGCCGGAGAGGAGGTCCACGTCCTGGAGGAACTGCCGCGGGTCGGCGGCTCCATGGACGGCCGCGGGGAGCCCGCCGGATACGTCTCCCGCGGCGGACGCATGCTGGAGGACGAGGCCTACACCTGCCTGTGGAACCTCCTGGACACCATCCCCACGCTCACCGACGACACGGTGTCGGTGCGCGAGGAGATCCGCGCCTTCAGCGCGAAGTGGCCCACCGACGCCAAGGCCCGCCTCATCGGCAAGGGCGCCGAGATCCTGGACGCGTCCGACTACGGACTCGACACCCAGGACCGTCTGGAGCTCACCCGGCTGCTCGTGCTCCCGGAGGCGGTGATCGGTGCACGCCGGATCGAGGACTTCTTTTCCCCGCACTTCTTCGAGACCAACTTCTGGGCGATGTGGCGCACCACCTTCGCCTTCCAGAACTGGCACAGCGCCATCGAGCTCAGGCGCTACTTCCTTCGCTTCATGCAGGAGTTTCCGCGCATGCACACCCTGGCGGGCGTGCGCCGCACCCGGCTCAACCAGTACGACTCGATCATCCGCCCCGTGCGGGCCTGGCTGGAGTCGCGCGGTGTGCGCTTCGAGCACGGAGTGCGGGTCACCGACGCCGGCTTCACCACAAAGGACGACGGCACCCGCCGGGTACGGCGCCTGCACCTCGACCGCGCCGGACAGCCGGACACCTACGACCTCACCGACACCGACTACGCCTTCCTCACCCTCGGCTCGATGACCGCCGACGCCGCCTACGGCAGTGACGACCGCGCACCCGAGCTGATCCGCGACAAGCGCGACGGCGCCTGGCGGCTGTGGGAGACGATCGCCGCCAAGGCCGACGACTTCGGTCGGCCGGCCGCCTTCCACGGGAACGTCGACGAGGCCAAGTGGGAGTCCTTCACCCTCACCATGCGCAGCCCGCTGCTGCTGCACCGCATCGAGGAACTGTCCGGAAACCTCCCCGGCACCGGCGCCCTGATGACGTTCAAGGACTCCAACTGGCTGATGTCCGTGGTGGTTCCCCACGCCCCGCACTTCGAGGGCCAGCCCGAGGACGTCTACACCTTGTGGGGGTACGGCCTGTTCGTCGACAACGAGGGCGACTTCGTCGGCAAGCCGATGGCCGAGTGCACCGGCCGGGAGATCCTCACCGAACTCCTCGGCCACCTCGGCCTGTCGGACATCGAGGAACGAGTCGCGGCCACCACGACCGTCATCCCGGTGATGATGCCCTACATCACGAGCCAGTTCGCCCCCCGCACCCCTCATGACCGACCGCTCGTCATCCCGCACGGGTCCGCGAACTTCGCCTTCCTCGGCCAGTTCACGGAGATACCCGAGGACGTTGTCTTCACCGTCGAGTACTCCGTCCGCGGCGCCATGCACGCCGTCCACGGCCTCCTCGGCCTCGGCGACGACATCCCCGGCATCCACCACGCCCTGGCCGACCCTCGGACGGCGTTCGGCGTGCTGAGGGCCGCCCTGGCCTGAGCCGCGCCGAGCGACATCTCCGGGTTCACCCTGCCTTGCCGATCGCCCGCTCGAAGCTGCCCATGACGGCCGGTCGGAATGATCGATGTGTTCAACCACGGCATGACGGTCTCCGGGCATGGCCCGAACGGCCCTGTCGGGTACCCGGTGCGTCGGTGGAGGGTGAGTCGTACGGGGCCGGCACGCACCACACCCGAATGCTGCCCCGACACGGAAAGGAACCCCGATGTCCGTCGACAAGCAGCAGGCGCCCGCCCAGCTGGAGGAGGACGAGCTGAGGTCGCTGGATGCCCACTGGCGCGCCGCGAACTATCTGTCCGTCGGCCAGATCTACCTCATGGCCAACCCCCTGCTGACCGAGCCGCTGCGGCCCGAGCACGTGAAGCCGCGTCTGCTGGGCCACTGGGGGACCTCTCCGGGCCTCAACCTGGTCCATACGCATCTCAATCGTGTCATCAAGAGCCGTGACCTGGACGCCCTGTGCATCTGGGGGCCTGGTCACGGCGGTCCGGCTGTGCTGGCGAACTCGTGGCTGGAGGGGTCGTACACCGAGACCTATGCGGACATCACCCGGGACGGCGCCGGCATGGCGCGGCTCTTCAAGCAGTTTTCCTTCCCCGGCGGAGTGCCGAGCCATGTCGCGCCCGAGACGCCGGGCTCGATCCATGAGGGCGGCGAGCTCGGGTACTCCCTCTCCCACGCGTACGGCGCAGCCCTCGACAACCCGGATCTGCTCGTCGCCTGTGTGATCGGCGACGGTGAGGCGGAGACCGGCCCGCTGGCCGCCTCCTGGCACTCGAACAAGTTCCTCGACCCGGTCGACGACGGGGCCGTCCTGCCGATCCTGCACCTGAACGGCTACAAGATCGCCAACCCGACCGTCCTGTCCCGGCTCCCCGAGCCCGAGTTGGACGAGCTGCTTCGTGGCTACGGCCACGACCCGATCCACGTCACCGGTGACGACCCCACGGCCGTCCATCGAGCGATGGCCGCCGCGATGGACACGGCCGCGGACCGTATCGTGGACATCCAGCGTGCCGCGCGCGAGGACGGGGCCACCGAGAGGCCCCGCTGGCCGATGATCGTGCTGCGCACTCCGAAGGGCTGGACCGGCCCCGCGCAGGTCGACGGCGTGCCCGTGGAGGGCACCTGGCGCTCCCACCAGGTCCCGCTGGCGGCCGTACGGGACAACCCCGAGCACCTGCGGCAGCTGGAGCAGTGGATGCGCTCCTACCGCCCCGAGGAACTGTTCGACGAGCACGGCGCCCCGCGCCCGGACGTACTGGCCTGCATCCCGGAAGGAGCCCGCCGGCTCGGCGCCACGCCGCACGCCAACGGCGGGCTACTGGTTCGCGAACTGCCCCTGCCGCCGCTGGAGAAGTACGCCGTCGAGGTCGACAAGCCGGGCGCCACCCTGCATGAGCCCACCCGCGTCCTCGGGGACATGCTCCGAGACGTCATGGCCGCCACGGCCGACCGCCGCGACTTCCGTCTGGTCGGCCCGGACGAGACCGCCTCCAACCGGCTCCAGGCCGTGTACGCCGCCAGCGGCAAGGCCTGGCAGGCCGGGACGCTGCCCGTCGACGAACACCTGGACCGGCACGGCCGGGTGATGGAGATCCTCTCCGAACACACCTGCCAGGGCTGGCTGGAGGGCTACCTCCTCACCGGCCGGCACGGACTGTTCTCCTGCTACGAAGCCTTCGTGCACATCGTCGACTCCATGGTCAACCAGCACATCAAGTGGCTGCGCACCACGCGCCGCCTGCCCTGGCGCGCCCCCATCGCCTCCCTGAACTACCTGCTCACCTCGCACGTGTGGCGGCAGGACCACAACGGCTTCTCCCACCAGGATCCCGGGTTCGTCGACCACATCCTGAACAAGAGCCCCGAGGCCGTGAGGGTCTACTTCCCGCCGGACGCCAACACCCTGCTGTCGGTGGCCGACCACGTGCTGCGCAGCCGGGACTACGTCAACGTCGTCGTGGCCGGCAAGCAGCCGTGCTTCGACTGGCTGTCGATGGAGGAGGCGAAGGTCCACTGCGCTCGCGGCGCCGGCATCTGGGAGTGGGCCGGCACGGAGGACGGCACGCGGGAACCGGACGTAGTGCTGGCCTGTGCCGGCGACGTGCCCACTCAGGAGGTCCTGGCGGCGGCCCAGTTGCTGCGCCGACACCTGCCGGACCTGGCCGTGCGGGTGGTCAACGTCGTGGACATCGCCCGGCTGCTGCCGAGCGAGGAACACCCGCACGGGATGAGCGACTTCGAGTACGACGGGCTGTTCACCGCCGACAAGCCCGTCCTGTTCGCCTACCACGGCTATCCGTGGCTGATCCACCGCCTGGCCTACCGCCGTACGGGTCACAAGAACCTGCATGTGCGCGGCTACAAGGAGATCGGCACCACGACCACACCGTTCGACATGGTGGTCCGCAACGATCTGGACCGCTACCGCCTGGTCATGGACGTCATCGACCGCGTTCCCGGCCTCGCGGTCCGCGCGGCGGCCGTACGCCAGCAGATGGAGGACGCCCGGCAGCGTCACCACGTCTGGATCCGCGAGCACGGCATGGACCTGCCCGAGGTCACCGACTGGACCTGGGACGGCTGAGCCGCCACTTGCCACTCTCATGCGCCCCGGCGAAGCCCACAGCCTCGCCGGGGCGCACGCGCGCGCCACCTCGCGAGTCGGCAACCGCCTGACGGGCGCTGTTCGTGAACATGGTCTCCCGTTCTCCACCGGCTGTCGTCAATACCCCGTCGATCCTGGGATGTTCGTCACCACAGCACGTGCCGCCGGCCTGGTGCTCCCACCACCCCCGCAGTTCTGGAAGCGGTCCGGAAACAGCCTGACCGGGCTTCACGGAAGCGCGGACGGAGTCGGATTCAAGGCGCGCCGTCCGGGCCGGTCGGACGCGTTGCCTGCGATCCGTGGGCCGGCGCGGGGCCCGTGGCTCCGGGGCGCCGTAGCCGGGTGACGGTACTGAACCGTGCCGCGCGCCGGCGCAGGTGGCGGTGGCCGAGGGCCGGGTGGGGTCGAGCCGGTGTACCTGCGGTTCGGTAGAAGATCCGCTTCCCGATCTCCACGAGGAGCAGGTAGACGACGACCATGGCGGCCACCGCGGCGAAGAAGACCGGAGGGAGCAGCTGGAAGCCGAGGACGGGTGCCAGGGGAGTGGCCGGCAAGGCGGCACCGACGGCGACGACACCCAGCGCAGTCAGCGTCAGGGCCGTACTGGGGCGGCGGCTGCGCCAGAAGGGGATGCGGCGGGTGCGGATCGCGAAGATCACCAAGGTTTGCGTGGCGAGCGACTCCACGAACCAGCCCGTGCGGAACTGGGCGGGGCCCGCGTGGAAGATCCAGAGCATCACCGCGAAGGTCGCGAAGTCGAACAGGGAGCTGATCGGTCCGAAGCAGATCATGAAGCGCCGGATGAAGGCGATGTCCCAGTGCGCCGGCCGTCGCACCTGCTCCTCGTCGACTTCGTCGGTGGGGATGGCGAGTTGGCTGGTGTCGTACAGAAGGTTGTTCAGCAGGATCTGAGAAGGCAGCATCGGTAGGAACGGGAGGAACAGCGATGCGCCGGCCGCGCTGAACATGTTGCCGAAGTTGCTGGACGTGCCCATCAGCACGTACTTGATGGTGTTGGCGAAGATGCGCCGCCCCTCGACGACCCCGTCTGCCAGGACACCGAGGTCCTTCTCCAGCAGGATCACGTCGGCCGCGTCCTTGGCCACGTCGGTGGCCGAATCCACCGAGATACCCACGTCGGCGGCGTGCAGCGCGAGGGCGTCGTTGACGCCGTCGCCGAGGAAGGCGACGTCTCCGCCGGTCCGCCGCTGGATCCGCACGATGCGGGCCTTGTGCTCGGGGCTGACCCGGGCGAAGACGGTGGTGTCACGGATCGCGGTGGTGAGCCGCTCGTCGTCCATGGTGTCGAGGTCGGCACCGGTCAGTACCCCGGCGCTGGTCAGCCCCAGGTCGTGGCAGACCTTGGCGGCCACCGCGGGGTTGTCCCCGGTGACGATCTTCACCGTGATGCCGAGCGCGTCCAGCCGCCCCAGCGCGTCGGCCGCGTCGGATTTGGGCGGGTCGAGGAAGACCAGGAGACCGGCCAGGCGGAGGTTGTGCTCGTCGGCAGCGGTGAGTGCGGTACTCGCCTCGGCGGGACGGGTTGCCACGGCGACGACGCGGTTTCCGGCGGCGAACTCGGCGCCCAGGGCCTGGCGGACGGCCTCGGGCACCTCCACGCAGCGTTCCAGCACCGCCTCCGGAGCGCCTTTCGTGATCAGCACGGTAGTGTCTGCGGGGTCGGTGACCACGACGGAGACCATCCGGCGCTCATGGTCGAAGGGCAGGACGCCGGCCCGCTTCCAGCCGCTGAGCAGCGGGCGCTGGGCGGCTGCAGGCGGGGAGGCCCAGAGGGCGTCGTCGAGCGGGTTTCCGCCCACGGGCCGGCCCTGGTCGTCCACGTCCGTCTCGGTGCACAGCAGGCCGAGACGCAGTACCTCGACCGCCGACGTACCGACGACGGGTACGGCCCGCATGAAGTCGATGCGGCCCTGGGTCAGGGTCCCGGTCTTGTCGGTGAACAGCACATCGACGTCACCGAGGTCCTCGATGCACACCAGCCGCTTGACCAGCACCTTGCGCCGGCTCATCCGCCGGGAGCCCGCGGCCAGGCTGGTGGAGACCACGGCGGGGAGCAGTTGCGGAGTGATGCCGACAGCAATGGCCAGGGAGAACAGCAAAGCGTCGATCAGTGGCCTCTGCAGAACCACGTTGATGACGAAGATCGACGTGGTCAGTGCCCCGGCGACGTAGACCAGCAGCATCGAGAACCGGCGCAGCCCCACCTGGAACTCGGTCTCCAACTGGTGTCCGCTGAGTCCGGCGGCGATCTTCCCGAACTCGGCCTCCGCACCGGTGGCGACCACCACCCCACGGCCGCTTCCCGAGTGCACCACGGTGCCCATCAGCGCGCATCCGGACAGGTCCGCCAGTGCCGTGCCCGCCGGCACGGCAGCGGTGTCCTTCGCGACCGGCAACGACTCACCGGTCAGCACCGACTCGCCGCACTCCAGCCCCGCGGTCGCGAGCAGCCGCAGATCGGCCGGCACGATGTCACCCAGCCGCAGCTCGACCACGTCACCCGGAACCAGGCCGGTGACCTCCACCTCCTGCGGCCGCCCGTCTCGCCGTACGACCGCACGGTGCTGGATCTTCGCATGCAGAGACTGGGCGGTCTTCTCCGCCCGGTACTCGTTGACGAAACCAAGACCGACGGACAGCGCCACGATCGCGCCGATGATCACGGCATCGCTGCGCTCGCCGACGAAGTACGACACGGCGGCTGCCGCCAGCAGCAGGCCCAGCAGCGGGGACCGCAACTGATGCCACAGGACGAGCCATGCCCGAGCCCGGTGCGAGTGGACCGCGTTCGGTCCCCAGCGCTTCAGCCGTCGTGCCGCCTCGTCCGACGACAGGCCGTCGCCGGTCACTTCGAGATCGTCGAGTACCTCCGAGGTGGTCCGGGCGGCCGCGGAGGCGGCGCGCCCCGCGGGCACCGGTCGCACCTGCGTGGCGGTCACCATCACCGACCGCCCACCGAGCGGCCGCCCATCGGCGCAGCGCCGGGCGGGCACCTGACAGTGACCACGGGGCTGGGGTACGGGCGCGAGTGGGCCGAGGGGAGTGTCATGGTCCCACCCTCCGTCCTTCTCCGGTCAGGCCCACAGGGCCATTCGGGCCCTGTCTCCGGGACCGCCGGTCGTGGCAGGCCGGCGCCACGCAGTCGTGACCGAGGGTTCTGGCCCCGTCCGGATGCCGGAGGCCGTGGATCGCGAAGGACGCGCCAAGAACCGCGAGGCTGTTCCTTCCGCGGGCACCACGTCCCGCAAGTGAGCGACCGCACCCATGTCCAAGAAGGCGGCGCCGACACCGGCGCCGGGATCGATCGCGTCCAGCTGCGCGTCGACCGCCCGGCCGACGAGGATGTCGAGCTGGGCGAGCAGACCGTCAGCGAGCTGGTCACCGACGCCGTTCGCCACGGCCGCGGCCCGGTCCGACTGCGCCTGATCCGCGCGCGTTCACTGATCTGCGAGGTGTCCGACGCATCGAGCACCTCACCCCATCTGCGTCACGCCGCCAGCGTCGACGAGGGCGGCCGCGGGCTGTTCATGATCGCCCAGCTCGCCGATGCCTGGGGCACCCGCTACACAGCGATCGGAAAGACCATCTGGACCCGGCAGACCGTCCCCCTGCTGCGCTCTGACGCTGAAAGCCGGTCGGCGGCCTTGACCCGGTGCGTGCCGGCCTGCCCCTGCCTGCGCCACCGCGTCCTGCCCGCCCGGCGAACGCGGGGCGGACCTCTTCCCGTGCCGGCCGCGGGGTCAGACGATCAATTGTCGACGCGAATTCCGGCGAGGACCAGGTCAACGGCCTGCACGGCCCACCGAGGGTGACCGCTCCGTCCTGCCATGTAGTCGGCGTAGAACGGGCCGAGGAGTGCCGACACGGCCGCTTCGAGATCGGCGTCCTCGCGGATCTGACCGGCCTGCTGCGCCTGTTCCAGGGCATCGCGCAGGAGGGCCCGGCGAGGGAGTACGGTGCGTTCGCGCAGCAGGGCGAGGAGTTCCGGGGTGTGGGCCTCCTCGGCGAGGCAGGTGCCGATGAGTGCCATGCCGTTGACTCGCTCGATGGTGGCGGCGAAGTCCTTGAGGATGTTCACCAGGTTGGTGTGGAGGTCTCCACCGGGGGAGGGAGCATCTGTCATGCGGGCGGCGGCGAGGGCCGCGGTGAGGAGGTCAGCCTTGGTCTTCCAGCGCAAGTGGATGGTGGACTTGCTGACCTGCGCGGCAGCGGCGACCTGGCTGAGGCTCATGCGCGTGTAGCCCTGGGAGGCCAGCAGTTCCAGAGCGGCCTGCAGGATGGCGGCTTCCTTCTCGGCAGAGCGTGGCCGCCCCGCGACTTTGGTTTCCGTTCCACTCACCTGGTCAGAATAGTTGAGCTTCCGTACCGAGCGGTTCGGTACGGAAGGCTGGGAGCACGGGTACGGGGGGGCGGAATGTGTGGGTGGTGCCGCTGATCCGCTGACGGAAGGTGCGGGCCGGGCAGCTGGTGAGCTCCTCGACCCCGTCGGTCACGGGTGGTGCGCCGGCGGTCGATGACCGGCGTGGGCATGCGGGAGTGTCCGGCCGCACGAGAAGCAGGGGGCGGGCCGGGCGCAGGCGGGTGTGTGCGTGCCGGCCACCACAGTTGCGGGTCAGGCGCTCGTGCGGGTGCCCGCGATGTGGAAGTTGAAGTCGGCGTGGCCGAGGGCGCCCCACAGGCGCAGCCAGATGGGCAGCAGCATCTCGGTGCCGCGGGCGGTGGTGATGTCGCCGAGATCGATGACGCTCGCGGCGGCCCAGCCGAAGGACACCAGCACTTCGGCGACCTGCTTCTTCGCGTCGGTGTCGTCGCCGGAGAGGAACACGTCGTGCTCGCCCGTCACCCGGGACGGGTCGACCATGACCTCGCAGTTCATCGTGTTGAGGGCCTTGACGACCCGTGTGTGGGGGAATGCGCGCTGGATCTGCTCGCCGAGGCTGTCGGTGTTGACCGGGTTCAGCGACGGCGGCATCCCGGCGGAGAAGTCCAGAGGGTTGGCTACGTCGATGAGTACCTTGCCGGCGAGGTTGTCCGCGCCCGCAGCGGTGAGGGCGTCCAGGCTGGCGGCGCCCGCGGTCGTGTTGACCACGGCCTCGGCCCAGGCGGCTGCCTCGGCGAAGGTGACGAGCCGGACGGCGGCGTGATCGGCCTGCCACTGCGCGAACGGTGGATTGCCGTAGCCGTCGGGTTCGGTGCGGGCCAGGGTGGTCGCCGGGGCACGGGTGCCGATGACGGTCTCGTGGCCGAGGGAACTGAGCTTGGCGGCTATGGTCCGGCCGACGATGCCGGTGCCCAGAACGGCGTAACGCATGACGGGTTCCTTTCGAGGAGGGCGGACGCTACGACCGGTCCGTCCGACGAATGAAAAACTAAACCGAGTGGTTCGGTATTGCAAGTGGGGTGAGCAAGTCGGTGACTCAGTAGCCCAAAGCCCCCTCACCGGTGGCCTCCGGGCACGTCCGGTGCATGATCGGCTGATGTCTGCCTTCGAAGCGGAGGGCCGGGCGCGCAGCGAGGCCGTGCCGTCCGAGGAGGAGAGGGTCCGCTCCCCGGGCCAACGTGTCAAAGCTCGCGCGCGGCTTTAACGGACGCGGATCCGGTGGGTTCGGTGACCAGGGAGCGGTGGAGCGCCAGGCCGGTGATCCGAGGGTCCCAGCGAGCAGTGACATCCTGGTGCCGGAAGGGAACTTGGCAAATCTCGGAGCCCTTGGTCGCGCCCGCCTGCATCGGGCATGATCAGGGTCATGGAGAACGTGCACCTGCCCACCACCGAGGCTGCCGTCTCCGCGATACGCGACATCGCGGAGGAGTTCGGATTGACGATGTCGGTCACTGACGACATCGGCGCGGACCGGACGTCGCGTCGTACGTCGGCCGAGCTCTTCACCGTGTTCGACCCCGACGGCTCGCTGCCGCACGAGGCGTTCGTGGAGTTGGTGGGATCGCCGTCGGTGAGTGTCCGGCTCTTCCCCGAGGACGACGCGAAGATCACCGTGGACGGGGTGGAGTTCCACGACGTCCCCCGCGACTCCGTCCCCGCGTTTCTCAGGTCCGTCTACGGCGGGCTCGCCTCCACCAAGGGTCGGCTGTTTCCCCCTGGCCAGTGGCTCGTCGTGCCGCTGCCCGGGGACGAGACGTACAAGGAACTGATCACGAACCCCAACCTGACGCCCTGGCTGGCGCGCAGCGCCCGCGGCTAGCTCAGGACCCGGCCCGCTCGGTCGCCGCGAGGTGTGGCACGTAGCGGGCCATGAGACTGTCGAGGTAGCCGGGACCGAAGCCGAAGTGCTCGGTCTCGGGGACGAAGGCCCGCATCCGCCGGTTGGAGATGCGCAGCGACTCGGTCGGCACGTCGCGAAGTGTCCGGTGCGCCCGCTGTCCGAGTCCCTTCTCGAGGGCCGTGACGATCTCCTCGGCCGAGAAGGAGAACCCGGAGGCCACATTGACGACCTGGCCGCGCACCCCGAGGCCGAGCAGCCGGTCCAGCACCGTGGCGAAATGCCGGACGTCCAGCAGGTCTCGACGGGCCCCGCGGTAGACGACGACCGTGCCTGAGCGGATCTGGGCCACCAGTGACGGCATGAGTTGTGCCGGGTTCTGGCCCGGACCGACCAGATGACTGAGCCGCAGCGTGAGCCATGGGGCGCCGGAGCCGGAAACGATCCGCTCCATGGCGAGCTTGTGCCGACCGTAGGGGGTCAGGGGAGCGACCCGCGCGTCCTCGCGGCCGTCGCCCCGTCGGCCGTAGAGGCCGCAGGATGCCGAGGACAGGAGGACCAGCAGGCGTTGCCGCTCGCGGCAGCGGCGTACCGTCTCGGTCACCAGCGCCGCCTCGCGCGCGAACCGCTCCGGTGCGGTCTCCGACGTTCTCGATACTCCCGCGGCCAGAACGGTCACCGGCCCGTCCACCGCCAGGTGCCGCCGGAGGTACCGGGCGATGAACCCGTCGCCGATCACCTCGCCGGTCATACGGGAGCGAGCCGCCGTACCACGGCGTCGGCCGCGGACCCTGCTCCTCCCGAGCGCCGGATCTCCTCCCGCATCGCGCTCACCCGCCGGCGTACACCGGCGTGGGCGTGCAGGCCGAGCGCGGTGCGTCGCAGGGCGGGGGCGGTGACGGACCGGAAGGGGATCGCCGTGCCGAGCCCCAGCTCCCGGACGCGCCTGGCGTTGCGGGCCTGTTCCGGCAGCCGGGGGACGACGAGGGAGGGTACGCCGTGCTGGAGGGCCTCCATCGTGGTGGCCATTCCTCCGTGATGGATCACGAGCGACGCATGCCTGAGCACGGCCGTGTTCGGCACCCAGCGGTGCGCCTCGACATTGGGCGGCAGCGGGGGCAGGTCGGAGGGCTCGCAGCGGTCACCGATCGCCATCACCACGTGCCGGTCAAGACCATTGAACGCCTCGGCCACCGTGCCGAAGAACTCCGGGTGGGCGTGGTCGATGGACCCCAGGGAGACCAGTACGACGGGATCGCCGCCGTCGGGCGGCGTCCACTTGGCCGATTCCGGCTCGGGCGCGGGAGCAGGCCCGGCAAACGTGTACTCCTCGCCGAAAGTGTCCCCGTCCGGCTGGAACGAGCGCGGGATCAGGACCAGCCCGCCCGCCAGGCCCGAGGCCAGATGGTCCCGTGCCTCGGTCGTCACGCCCTCGTGGGCCAGGATCGAGCCGAGCCGGGACAGAAACTCCGCGGCCACCACCGGGTTGGCGCCCGCCGTTCCCGGTTCAGCCATCGACCAGTGCCGGGCGGTCGCCAGATACGTCCAGACCTGGAGTGTCGGAACGCCCCACTTCGCCGCGAGGACGCTTCCCGCACCGGCCGGATCCTCCGTGAGGACGAGATCGGGCCGGTCCCCGGCGAAGGACGCCTCCAGCTCCGGCAGCGTGGCGCGGGCGTCGTCGAGATAGAGCAGCGGCAGCCGCCGGGTGTCCGTGGGCCAGGCGCCCGGGTCCGAGGGCAGCGAGGAGCGGAACACCAAGGGCGTGGCCCCCGCGGCTTCCACCAGTGGCGCGAACTGCCGTGTCGTGGCGTAGCTGACCCTCAGTCCGCGCCGCACCAGTTCGAAGACGGTGCCCAGCAGCGGGTTGATGTGGCTGTACGCGGCGGCCGTGAAGACCGCCACATGACGGCCGGCCCCGGCCTCACCGGGGGCCGGCACCGTTCACCACCTCCCCTGCCGGGTGCTCGGCGGACTGCCGCGTGCGGAGGTCCTCCAGGCTCCTGAGGAGGTTCGGGAGCGTGTCCGGCTGGTTTCCGTCGTGGCGCCCCGTCGTCATGCTCAGCCCCATGACAGGCGGCTGAAGGACGACGTTGGCGCGCTGCGCGAGCCGGGCCCGGTGGTCGTTCATGGCGGCGCTCTCCCAGCCGCCCGGCGGCAGCGCCGCGGCGAGCGCGATCGGGGCGTCGGTGCACTGGAGTGCCATCGTCACGGGGGTGTCCGCGAGGCCCTGGGCGAGTCGTGCGATGAAGTGCAGCCCTGCCGGGTAGACGGCTATCGCCTCGGGCCAGCTCGCCAGTTCCACGTGGAGTTTCCGAGCCTGTGGTTCCTCGGACCAGGAATCCTCGAAAACAAGTCTGTTGGTGAGGACCGAAAGGCCTTCTCTGGTCACGAATCGCTGAGCGGAACGAGTGAGGACAATACGCAGTTCGACCTGCGGATAACTGACTTGGAACCAGTTGACCCAGAGGGGAAGGAAGGCGGCATTGGACGATCCTGTGCCGACCAGGAGCAGGCGTTTCACCCCGAGGGGAGGAATCGGGATGGGTGGCATGCCCCAGTTCTCTTCACTCGTCATCTCTCACTCCGACCTCCTGACGCCTCCCGGGAGGCAGAGCCTCCCGGGAAACGTGCATCCAACCGATACTCAGCAGCCGCACCAGGAGCAGCAGCAGGAGCACAGGATGGCCTGTGCCTCGGTGTCGTCCGTCTCGACCTTGAGGAGCTCGTCCTCGGTCAGGGCGTCCAGCTCGAGCAGGTCGTCGGCGAGCAGGTCGGCGACGGGCATGGTTGCCTCCTTCGACAGTGGTGATTTCCGACGGATGCCTGAAGGCGTCCGCGACGCTGCCCGTCGGCCGGGCAGCCGTCGTCATGCTGTCTGGGGAGCATGGCGAATTCTTCCGCCGTCCCACTGGTTTATCGGTCACCGCGCGAGTATGAATCGAACCGCCCGCCTCACACTCGGGTGTGAGATGCGGCCTCACCTTTCTGCTATTACGGCGAGGGAAGCGGCGATCGCATACCGAACGCGCTGAATCCTTTGCTACGTTGCCGGTCCGATGACAATTTCTGCCCGCCCGGAAACACAGGTGGTTCGATGTCCCATATCGCCTTCTTCAACATTCCTGGAGCCGGTCACGTCAATCCGACGGCGGGGATCGTCGCGGAACTTGTGGCGCGCGGCCATCGCGTCAGCTACGCGGTGAACGCGCGCCAGGGCACCGAGGTCGAGGAGGCCGGCGCCACGCTGGTGCCCTACGAGACCACAATGCGGCAGACCCGGAACGCGATGAACGACCTGGAGAGTGTCGACCGCTTCACCACGGGCGACTTCGTGCAGGTGCTGCGGGGCCTGGTGACGGAGACCGAGGCGCTGTACCCGCAGCTCGACCAGGCGTTCGCCGGTGACCGACCGGACGTTCTCGTCCACGACGGGCTGTCCGGCTGGACGGGCAGGCTTCTCGCGCACAACTGGGGGATACCGGCCGTGCGCAGCATCCCCACGATGGCCGCGAACGAGCACTGGTCGCTCGGCACGGACGGGGAGTACGCCGAGTTCGAGCCGGACCACCCCGGACTGAACGCCGTGTACGGGGAGATCGCCGGCATGCTGGCCGGACTCGGTGTGGGCCTCACCGCCCAGGAGTTCTTCGGGGGCAGCGAGTCGGGTCCCGCGCTGGTGTGCATACCGCGCGAGTTCCAGTTCCGGGGCGAGACGTTCGGCGAGGACTTCCACTTCGTCGGGCCGTGCTGGTCGGAGCGTCGGTTCGACGGCGAGTGGAGCCGGCCGGAGGGCGGGTCGGGTGAACGGCCTTTGGTGTTGGTGTCGTTGGGGACGATCCACAACGATGATGTCGGGTTCTTCCAGACGTGTGTGAACGCCTTCGCGGATCTTTCGTGGGATGTGGTGATGGCGGTGGGGGACCGGGTTGATCCGGGTGCGTTGTCGGGGGTTCCGGCGCATGTGGAGGTGCGTTCGCATGTGCCGCAGCTGCAGGTGCTGCGGCAGGCGGACCTGTTCGTGACGCATGCGGGGATGGGCAGCGTGATGGAGTCGCTGTCCTTCGGGGTTCCGATGGTGGCGATCCCGCAGATGAGTGAGCAGCGGGCCAACGCGGACCGGCTGGTGGAGCTCGGGCTCGGGGTGATGCTCCATCGTACGAAGGTCACGGCCGGCTCCCTGCGGGAAGCGGCCCGTACCTTGCTGGGCGATTCCTCTTATGCCGACCGCGTCCGGGACATGCGCGGGCACATCCGGCGCGCGGGCGGCGCACCCGCTGCGGCCGACGTCATCGAGTCCCTTCTGGTGCAGGCGGGAGTGGAGCGGTGAGCGGCGACTCCCGCCCGGCGCACGTCGCGTTCTTCGCCCTGCCCGGACACGGTCATGTGAACCCCGCCCTCGGCGTCGCGGAGGAGCTGACGCACCGCGGTCACCGGGTGACCTTCGCGACGACCGACCGGTTCGCCGCCGCCGTGGCCGAGACGGGCGCGGCACCGCTGCGATACGAGTCCACCATGGACGGGCTGCCGGCCAAGGACAGTGCCGCGGACCGCCCGGACCGTTTCGGCAGTGACGACCTCGCGCGGGTCCTGCGCGATCTGCTGCGCGAGACCCTGGCCGTACTCGGCCCCCTGGACCGCGCGTTCGCGCAGGACCGGCCCGACCTGGTCGTCTACGACGACCCCTCTGGGTGGGGGGCCCGGCTGATCGCGACGCGGCGCGGCATTCCGGCCCTGCCCTACCGGACCACCTTCGCCGCGGGCCCCGACTGGTCGCTCGCCAGACACCGGACGGACGTCGATCCGCTGCACCCGGAGACCATGCGGGTGTTCCACGGCGTCGCCACCATGCTGGCCCGGCTCAAGGTGCCCCTGGGGCCCAAGGAGCTGATGACCGGGAGCGAGTCGGGTCCCGCGCTGGTGTGCATACCGCGCGAGTTCCAGTTCCGGGGCGAGACGTTCGGCGAGGACTTCCACTTCGTCGGCCCCTGTCTCGCTCGGCGGGCATCGGACGGCGAGTGGCGTGCGACGGGTGAACGGCCTTTGGTGTTGGTGTCGTTGGGGACGATCCACAACGATGATGTCGGGTTCTTCCAGACGTGTGTGAACGCCTTCGCGGATCTTTCGTGGGATGTGGTGATGGCGGTGGGGGACCGGGTTGATCCGGGTGCGTTGTCGGGGGTTCCGGCGCATGTGGAGGTGCGTTCGCATGTGCCGCAGCTGCAGGTGCTGCGGCAGGCGGACCTGTTCGTGACGCATGCGGGGATGGGCAGTGTGATGGAGTCGCTGTCCTTCGGGGTTCCGATGGTGGCGATCCCGCAGATGAGTGAGCAGCGGGCCAACGCGGACCGGCTGGTGGAGCTCGGGCTCGGGGTGATGCTCCATCGTACGAAGGTCACGGCCGGCTCCCTGCGGGAAGCGGCCCGTACCGTGCTGGGCGATTCCTCTTATGCCGACCGCGTCCGGGACATGCGCGGGCACATCCGGCGCGCGGGCGGCGCACCCGCTGCGGCCGACGTCATCGAGTCCATGCTCGTCCCTTCCGCACAGGCGCACGGGTGAGAGCGCCGTGAGCCGACCTGCCGAGATCCCGACGGGGATCGACACCCCCGCATTCCTCGCCGATCAGCACAGGTACTACGCCCGCCTGCGGCAGAGCCCGGGTCCGCGTCTCGTCCGCAACCCGCAGGGCCTCGGGTACTGGCTGATCACCCGGCACGCCGAGGCCAGGGCGGTCCTGCTCGACCCTCGCTTCTCCAAGGACCCCAAGCTCGCCGAACAGGCGCTGAGCGCCGCCGGCTACGGGGTCTCCGGGGCGGACAGCTTCTTCCTGCCCCTGGTCAACAGCGACCCGCCGGACCACACGCGGTTGCGGCGGCTGGTCTCCGGGGCGTTCACCCCGCGCCGCGTCGAGGAGCTCAGGCCCCGGGTCGAACAGCTCACCCAGGACCTCCTTGATGCCGTTCCGGACGAGCATGGCGCGGAGGACGGCGGTACAACCCCCGTCGACCTCATGACGGCGCTCGCCTTCCCGCTGCCGGTCCTGGTGATCTGCGAACTGCTCGGAGTGCCGCACGGCAGCCGCAGCGCGCTGCTGAACTGGGCCACCCAGATGCTCACTGTGTCCGGAAGGGCAGCCGGACCCGGAGGGGGCCCCGCGGAGCGCACGCGCAGGCTGCACCGGTGGTTCGCCTCCCTCGTGGCCGCGAAGCGTCCCCGAGTCCGCGTCGACCTGCCCCAGGACGAGCAACCCGATCTGCTCGCGGCCCTCATCGTGGCGCACGACCAGGGTCGGCGGCTCAGCGATGAGGAGCTGGTCGGCCTGCTGGTGCTGTTGCTGGTCGCGGGCCACGAGACCACGACGGGAATGATCGGCAACGCGGTCGACGCCCTGCTGCGCCACCCCGATCAGTTCGAGGTGCTGCGGCGCCGCCCGGAACTGGTGCCCTCGGCCGTGGACGAACTGCTGCGCTACGAGGCGCCGCTCGCCCGGACCACGCTCAGGGTGGCACGGGAGGACGTGAAGGTCGCAGACATCGTCATTCCCGCAGGCAGCGTCGTCAGCGTCGCGCTCACGGCCGCCAACCGGGACCCGGATGTCTTTCCCGATCCCCACCGGCTCGACATCACCCGGGCACGCGGCCCCCACCTCGCGTTCGGCCACGGCATCCACTTCTGCCTGGGCGCGCCGTTGGCCCGGCTCCAGACGGAGACCGTGCTCGTCGCACTGCTCAGCCGTTGTCCGCAGCTGGCGGCGGCCGATCCGCACGCGCCCCAGCAGTGGCTCCCCGTCGGCGACGTGCGCGGGCTGCTGACCCTGCCGGTGCTGCTGCGTCCCGTCCCGCCCGTGGGTCCCATCGCCTCCTGACCCAGGGCACGGCACGCACGACCCGCACGCGCCAACCGTCCGGCCCCATCCATCGAGGAGAACCCGTGCCCCCACCACCTCTCGACGCCGCCGCCATCGAAGTACGCGGTCTGCGCAAGCGGTTCGGGACGACCCCCGCTCTGGACGGCGTCGACCTCACCGTCGGGCCCGGCACCGTCTGCGGGCTGCTCGGGCCCAACGGGGCGGGCAAGACCACGATGGTCCGCATCCTGGCCACCCTGTCGCTCCCGGACGGCGGCACAGCCCGGGTGGCCGGCAACGACGTCGTACGGCACCCCGCCCGGGTACGGGGAAGCATCGCGCTCACCGGACAGTACGCCGCGGTGGACGAGGTGATCAGCGGCCGCGACAACCTGGAGATGTTCGCCCGCCTGTACCGGATGCGCGGTCCCGCCGTGCGACGACGGGCCGAGGACCTGCTGGAGCGGTTCGGCCTGACGGACGCGGCCCGTCGCCCGGTGCGTACCTACTCCGGCGGGATGCGCCGGCGACTCGACCTCGCCGTGAGCCTCGTCGTACCGCCCGCCGTGATCTTCCTCGACGAGCCGACGACGGGTCTCGACCCGCACAGCCGCGGCGGGCTCTGGGAGAGCGTCCGAGAACTCGTACGGGCCGGCACCACCGTCCTGCTCACCACGCAGTACCTGGACGAGGCCGACCACCTCGCCGACCGGATCGCCGTGCTGGCCGATCCGGACGGCACCGGAAGCCGGGTCATCGCCGAGGGCACCCCTTTCGAGCTGAAGTCCGCCCTCGGCGGCGAATGCATCGACGTCACCGTCCGTCACCCCGGACAACGCGCTCGAGTCGCCGAGATCCTGGCCCGCGCGGGCGGCCGGGATCCGGGGATCGGTGACGATCCGCGCCGGGTGCGCCTGACCGTCGGAGCGGGACCCGTGCCGGGCAGGGCGGTGCTCGCTGCCGCGCTGCGCGCACTGGACGCGGAAGGTATCGAGGTCGACGATCTCGCCCTGCGCCGCCCCACGCTGGACGAGGTCTTCCGCAACCTCACGAGCCGGCCGAGCCTTGACCGGGAGGCCGTATGAAGCGCGGCCCGAGCCTCGCCCCCACCTTGCCACCGACCACCTGGACGACGTCCGGCGAGCCGCCGCTCTCCCGGCTGCGCTGGTGCGCCGGCGATGCGGCGACCGTCGCCCGACGCCATCTGGCCCATCTGCGCAGCGCCCCGGAGCGGGCCGCCATGGCGCTGGTGATCCCGCTGGTCTTCACGCTGCTGTTCGTCTATGTGCTCGGCAGCAACATGCGGGCGCCGGGCGGCGTCTCGTACGTCGACTTCCTGGTTCCGGGCATGCTGGCGCAGATGGCGGTCTTCGGCCTCGCCGCGAGCGCCGCCGTGACGGCAGAGGACAAACACCGAGGGGTCACGGACCGCTTCCTCTCCCTTCCGATGAGCCGTGCGGGCGTCCCCGTCGGTCAGTCGCTGGCCGAGTGCCTGGGCGGGGTCATCACGCTCGGAGTGATGGCGGGCTGCGGTCTCCTCGTCGGCTGGCGCCCGACCGCCGCACCGACGGGCGTCCTTGCGGGCCTCGCACTGCTGCTTCTCGCCCGCTACGCGTTCAGCTGGCTGGGGATGTGGATCGGCCTGGTGATGCCCTCGCGGTCCGCCACGGACTTCGTCGGCATGCTGATGTTCCCGCTGACGATGATCTCCAACATCTTCGTCCCCACCGACGGCCTGCCGACCGGGCTGCGCCTGCTCGCCGACTGGAATCCGGTCAGCGCGGTGGTGTCGGCCGTACGCGATCTGTTCGGCACCCCCGTCGCCGTGCCCGCCGACGCCGCGTGGCCGATCGAGCACCCGGTCGCCGCCACGCTCGGCTGGTCCCTGCTGCTGCTCGTGGTCTTCGGCCCCCTGACGGTGGCCGCGTTCCGCGCGCCGAAGCACTGACCACCGAAAGGAGCCTCGTGAAAGCCCTCGTGCCGGGAGCCGGCGCGGGCACGCGACCGCACCCGATCACGCACACCTCCGCCACCCAGCTCGTCCCCATCGCCTGCGACTTCCTCGGCGACGACGACAACCACGGCCCGGGGCGGCATGCCGAGAAGCTGATCGCCCGCTTCGTCACGCTGTTGTCGGCCGGTGAGCCGGTGCCGCTGTACGGCGACGGGGGCAACGTCCGCGACTGGCTGCACGTCTCCGATCACTGCCGGGCTTTCCGGCTCGTCCTCGAACGCGGCGCGCCCGGCGAGGTCTGCAACGTGGGAAGCGGCGCCCTGCTGACCAACGGCGAACCGACCGGGCTGATTCTGGACGGCTGCGGTGCCGACCGGGGTGCGGTACGCCGGGTCGCGGACCGCACGGGCCACGACCGCCGCCACAGTGTGGACGACGGCGAGCTGCGGCGCCCGGGACACCAGCCTGTCCCCCCTTCGCATCAGGCCTCGCGGACACCATCGACCGGTACCGCCGGCGAGCGGCCCGCCCACGGCTCATCGACCACCGTCCGACAAGGAAGTAACCCGTGCGTGTCCTGTTGGCCGTCTTTCCCGTCGCGGCACATGTCTTTCCCGTGGTCCCGCTCGCCTGGGCGCTCCAGAACGCGGGTCACGAGGTCCGTATCGCCACCCACCCGGACACGGCGCGGGTGGTGACCGAGGCGGGGCTCGCGGCCGTCCCCGTCGGGCGAGGCGAAGACCTCGCCGCTCTTACGGACTTCACCCTCAACCCGGCACTGTCCGGCCTTGCCGGAGGCGGTCTGGACATCGGCCCGGGGGACTGCGCCGACTGGGGCGCGAAGTGGTTCCGGACGACCCGGGTGTTCGCGGCACTGCGGCCGCTGCTGGAGGAGCTGACCGGCGTCGCCGTGCGCTGGCGTCCCGACCTGGTCCTGTGGGACCCCTTCTGTCTGCCGGCCGCCGTCGCCGCCCGCGTCAGCGGAGCCGCCCACGCCCGGCTGCTGCAGGGCCGGGACAACATCGCCTGGCTGCGCGGGCGTTCCGCGCGGTACCGGGGCCAGGCTCCGGACGGCGGCTGGCCGGAGCCGCTGGAGGAGACGATGCAGCAGATCCTCGAACCGTACGGACTGCCGTACGAGGAGGAACTCGTCCTCGGCCAGTGGACGGTGGACCCGATGCCGCCCGATATGCGACTGCCCGCACCGGACGTCCGGTACGAGAGTATGCGCTGGGTGCCGTACGGCGGGGGTGCGACCGTGCCGGAGTGGCTGCACAGCCGGCCGCTGCGACCACGGGTCTGCGTGACGCTGGGAGCCGGCGAGCAGGGTCGGCGGCTGCTGCGGGAGAGCGGAGCGGGCCTCGCGGACGTGCTCGGCTCCCTCGCGGACCTGGACGTCGAACTGGTCGCCGCCGTCGACGCCGGTTCCGCCAAGGACCTCCGCCTGCCCGAACGGGTACGCGTGCTGGAGGGGATCCCCTTGCCGCAGCTGCTTTCGGGATGCTCCGCCGTCGTCCACCACGGCGGCGCCGAGACGTTCGCGTCGGCCGCCGCGGCGGGCGTTCCCCAGCTGATCGTGCCGGTGCCGTCCTGGGACGAGGACGCGGCAGCCGCACATCTCGTGCGCAAGGGCGCCGGAGTCGCAGTGGCCCGCCGAAAGTTCAGCCCGCGGTCGCTGCACGCGGCACTGTCGGCGCTGCTCCAGAACCCCTGCTTCCAGGAGACGGCCACCGCGTGGCGCGAGGAACTCGCCCGGCTTCCTGGACCCGCGGACCTCGTTCCGATGCTGGAGAGACTGACCAGACATCACCAGCGGAGCTGAGAAGCGGATACCCACACCAGTGGGAGACGGGACCCTCCCGCGTCCCCTCGGCGGAGGCAGGAATGCAGACTCCCGACGGACGAAAAGGTGTGGGGCCCACTGACACGATCGACCTCACGACTCGCCCGGGCGGGAACGTCCGACCAGCCGAACGCGGAGTCCTTCACCATGCAGAGCACCATCGCGGCCATGCGTCCGCGGATGAGAACCGGCGTCTTCTTCACCCCGACCCCGGAACGGGACGGCGTCCTGCTGACCAAGGGCAGCGACATCGTCACTTTCCAGGGCGCCT
The DNA here is from genome assembly GCF_044541035.1 of Streptomyces sp. NPDC085866. Classification (NCBI taxonomy): domain Bacteria; kingdom Bacillati; phylum Actinomycetota; class Actinomycetes; order Kitasatosporales; family Streptomycetaceae; genus Streptomyces; species Streptomyces sp. NPDC085866. The sequence continues at coordinate 205,194 of NZ_JBITSQ010000003.1, read as the reverse complement.
CGACCTACGCGTGGCTGGAGAAGCTGTCGCCCTACCTCGACGGCAGACACAGCGTCGGCGACCTCACCTCGGGCCTGCCGCCCGCGACGCGCCAGAGGGTTGAGCGCCTCGTCGGCGCACTGCACGACGCCGGTCTGGTCCGCGACGTGAACCAGGACGCGGACCACTCCCTGTCGGAGGCGGAACTGGTGCACTACGCCGCCGAGATCGCGTTCGTCGAGACGTTCCGCACCTCGCCCGCCCTGCGATTCCAGCGCTACCGCCGTACACGGCTGCTGGTCCTGGGATCGGGCCCGGTGCTCTCCGCCACCGTGGAAGGCGCCCTGCACTCCGGCGTGGCCCGCATCTCGGCACGGTTCACGGGCGACGGGCCGACGGAGGACCCCGCCGTGCGGGCGCGTCTCGACGAACTCGCCGACGCCGCCCGGCGGGGTGACGTGGAACAGAGTCTGGACACCGGCTCGCTGGCCGTGACCGACACGGCGGCGCTGCACCGCGCCGTCGAGGCCGCCGACCTGGTGCTGTACGCGGCCGACCGCACCGATCCCGGCCGCTTGGGCGCGATCGACCTGGCCTGCGCGGAACTCGGCCGGACCCTGATCCCCGCGACCCTCCTCCGCGACGAGGCGTGGATCGGCCCCGTCTGCCCGGCCGACCACCCCGCGACGCGCTGGGAGAGCCTGTGGCGGAGGCTGGGCCGCCCTCGGGGGGACGCGGCAGCACGGAGCGACTTCCTCACCGGGCCTGTCCCCGGCATCGTCGCCAACCACCTCGTGTTCCGCGCCTTCGAGCACGTCACCGGCGTCGCCGAGCAGGACGACGGGGACATGCCGTCGGCCGGTGCCGTACGCATCGACCTGGAGACGCTTCAGACATCCGTCCACACGCTCGTCCCGCACCCGTCGGCAGCGCCGACCCGCGCGGTCCGGGAAAGGGAACTCGCCGACGCGCCCGCCGTGACCGTCGAGGAACTGGCCGGGCGCGTCGGCGCGTTGACCGACGAGCGGCTCGGTGTGCTGGGTCGGGTGTCCGAGGAGCACTATGAGCAGTTCCCGTTGCGGGTCGTACGGGTCGCCGTCACCGACCCCGGCCGTCCCGGGGAGTCCTTCCCCGTGTGGGGTGCGGGAGCCGACTTCGCACAGACGCAGGACGCCGCCCTCCGGCACGCACTCGCCGCGTACGCGGTCCGCGCCGCGGTGCTCCTGACGGCGGAGCACGGCGGTCCGGTGACCGGACTCGCGCTCACCGACGGCACGCCGAGGGACGTACCGGCGGACAAGGCGTTCGGACAGGCAGGCGCCGCACTCCCCGTCGGCACCGCTGCCGGACCGACGTGGGCCGCCGCCGTGGAGGGGGCGTTGCTCGACCACTGCCTGCACCGGCTGCAGGCCGCCCGGCCCACGGACGGTGACCGTCTCGCCCTCGACGACCTCGGACCGACCCCCGCGGCGGGCTGGTACCGCGATCTGCTCCTGGCCACCGGCGAGGACCTGGCGATGTACGCACTCCGGGCTCCGACCGGGGTGACCGCCTACACCTTCCGCCTCGGTGGCGAGAAAGGCCTGGTCGAGTGCGGAGTCGGCTTCACTCCCGCGGAGGCCGCCGAAGCGGGCCTGGCGCGACTCCTGCTGGCCCGGCAGTCCCGGGCCCACGGCCAGAGCGAGTACGCTCCCTCGGCCGCGGTCTCCCTGTGGACCTCGAACCTCGCCGACTCGAAACGGCAAGGTCCGCTCGTCGAGGCCCTGCGCTCCGACGGCCTCGAACCCGTCCTGGTGCCACTCGACCAGGATCCGGCCGTCCACGCCGTACTGCCCCACCTCGTCCGGGTGGTGCTCCTCGATGCCTGAGAACACACCCGCCCCCCCGACCCGTCCGGTCGCCGTGCTCGGCGACGGAGGTCTGCTCGACCGGGCCACGGAAGCCGTCGCCGCCCGCGCCTTCCGGGTGGTCCGCCCGGAACCCGGCGAGCTCGCCGACGCGCTCGGCACCTGCGCCGCAGTTCTGGTGCCCTCGGACACCCCCGACACCGCCCACTACGCCGAGGTGCGCAAGGCCACGGAGGCGGCCGGCATTCCTTTCGTCCCGATCCGCACCGAAGCGGACGCCATCCACGTCGGGCCTGTCGTCACGGGCCCCGGTGACGCCTGCCCGACGTGCGCCGACTGGCGCGGCCGCCTCGCCCGCGACAAGGCGCAGCATCACGAGACCGTGCGCGCACGCCACGGCGCCGCCATGGCCGCGTCCGCATCGCCGCTGCGGACCGGAGTGGCGGCGGCCGTGGCGGCCGAGCTCGCGGTGGCCCTGCTCGACACGACGCTGTCCGGCAGTCCCCTGCCGCGGGACGCCCCCGACCGCGCAGGGACCGTCGAGGGGCGCCGCCCAGGTGACCGTTTCGTCCGTGTCGACCTTGCCTCACTCGCCGTCAGTTCCCACCGCTACCTGCCCTACTCGCTCTGCGAGGACTGCGGCGGTCTGCCGCCCGACGGCCCCGAGGCAGCGCGTATCACCCCGCGCTCCCGCCCGAAGCCCGCACCCGACGTCTTCCGGGTGCAGAACGTGGTGGCGCGCGAGCAGGAGTTGTACGACATCTATGTGGACGGCGCCGCCGGTGTCGTGCCCTCCGTGGACGACGAGCGCGGCGGACCGCTGCCCCGCGCGGTGGCGCCGCTCAGCTCCCTGCGGGGCAACAGCTCCCAGCACGGCTGGGGCCGTACGACCGACTACCGCACCTCCCGGCTCACCGCCGTGCTGGAGGCGCTGGAGCGGTTCGGCGGGGAGCAGCCGCGAGGCCGGCGCACCACGGTCACGGCGAGCCGCCGGGAACTGGGGGAGCGGGCCCTGGACCCGCGCGTCTTCGGCCTCTACCCCGACGACCGCCACGACCTGCCCGGGTTCCCGTACGTCCGGTACCACGAGGACCTGGTGGTGCCGTGGGTATGGGGGTACTCCTTCGCCCGCGCCGAGCCCGTGCTCGTACCCGAGCGGTACGCCTACTACGCCGCGCACAGCCACGACGACCCGCGTTTCGTCTACGAGATCTCCAACGGCTGCGCCATGGGCGGCTGCCTGGAGGAAGCCATCCTGTGCGGTCTGCTGGAGGTCGCCGAGCGGGACGCCTTCCTGATGACCTGGTACGGGCGGATGCCGATCCCGCGCGTCGACCCGGGCTCCGCGCGGGACCGCTCCATCCCCATGATGATCGAGCATCTGCGCCATCGGACCGGGTACGAGATCCAGCTGTACTCGGCGACCCTGGAGCAGGGTGTCCCGTGCTTCTGGGCGGTGGGCCTGGACGCCCTCGGTGACCCGGACCGGCCGCGCGTGCTGTGCGCGGGCGGCTCCGCGCTGCTGGCCGAGAAGGCCGTGGTCAACGTCCTGCACGAAATGGCGCATCTGCTGGAGCACGCCAAGATCTACGACGCCGAGGAGCGGGAACGCGCCGCGCGCATGGTGCGCGACCCGTCCCTGGTGAAGGTGATGGGTGACCACTCCGTGCTCTACAGCCACCCGGACGCGTTCGACCGGTTCGGCTTCCTGCTGTCGGAGCGCGAGGCACGGTCGTTCGCGAGCTTCGAGGAGCAGTGGCGGTGGCCCGAGCACACCGATCTGCGGGCGGATCTTGAGGAGATGCTCCGTCGCTACCTGGACCGGGGCCTGGACGTCGTCGTCGTGGACCAGACGACGCCGGAACACCGGGCGGGCGGCTTCGCCTGCGTCAAGGTCATGGTGCCCGGCACCCTGCCCATGACGTTCGGGCACCAGAACCGGCGGGTCGACGGCCTGCCCCGGCTGCTGCACGTTCCGTACGAACTGGGCTACCGAGGCCGCGTGTTGACGTCCGAGGACATCAACCCCCACCCGCACCCCTTCCCCTGAGAAACCTGGCACACCCGAGTCGCCCGAGACACCGAGAACACCGAGGACAGAGCGGATGACCGCCATCGAACGGCCCGCCCGGGCCACCGAGTCGCCCGGCGCACGGTATTGGCACCGGTCGCTGCACGACTACGCCGCCATGATCCGGCAGGGACCGGGGGGCCGGGAGGGCGGACCGGGGGACCCGGAGAGGTTCGCGCGCTTCGGCGACCTGCCCGGGTTTCCGCTGCCCCCGCCGCCCCGGACGCTCGGCGCGCTCAGCCGGTGCCTCGGCCCGCGGCGCGCCGGGCTCGGGGCGGACGACCCGCCGCCGGTGTCCGCGCCGAGCGCCGCCTTCCACTCGGCGCTGCTCCACTACTCCTGTGGTGTGCTGCGGACGGAGTTCGGACCGACTGCCCGCTGGCCCTACCACCGGGCAGTCCCCTCCGCCCGGTGTTTCGCGCCGGTAGAGACCTATCTATGGACTCCCGGGCACGAGGGAGTCCCCGCAGGCGTCTACGCCTACGACCCCGCGCACCACACCCTGGTCCTGCTGCGGGCGGGAGACTTCCGGGCCCTGCTCGGAGCGGCGCTCGGGGCGGACATCGCCGACGCCGTCGGGGTGCTGCTGCTGTCCACGGTCTTCTGGCGGACCGCCTTCCGCTACGGCGCCTACGCCTACCGCCTGTGCGCGCAGGAGACCGGGCTGGTGGCCGGCAACGCGCTGATGGTCGCGGGCGCCCTCGGCGCACAGGGGCACCTGCACCACCAGTTCCTCGACGGGGTGCTGGAGCGGCTGACGGGCGTCGCGCGTCCGGACGAGAGCATCGCCTGCGTGATCGCCCTGTACCCGGGGCGCGAAGACGACGGCCGGACGATCCTGCGCTCCCCGGCGCGGCACACCGAGGCGGAGCTGTCCACCGCGGTCGGTACGGTCGCCGATCGCCCCGCATCGACCGCCACCGGCGTCCGCTCCCTTTCGGACCTCGTCGAAGTGGACACCGCCGCCCGCCTCACCGACACGGCGGCCTTCGTCCGGCTGCCCCACGCCTCGTCCCCCGTCCAATCGGCGGTCGGTGGCACCGCGGTGGCCGGGGAACTCGCCGACTGTCTGCGCAGGCGCACCTCCGGTGCCCCGGCGTTCAACCCGGAGCGGCGGCCCGTCCCGCTGGAGGCGGTACTCGGGGCCGTCAAGGCCGCCCTCGCGCCGTTCGTGTCCGACGCCGTGCCGCAGGGCACCGCTCCGCCCGTCACGGCGCACGTGTGGGCGGTCGACGTCACCGGAGCCGAGGACGGCCTGCACGAGGTGACCGAGCACGGTCTGCGGCATCTGGGCCCGGTCCGGATCGCGGACCTCGGCCTGGAGGCGGCCAACATCAACTACCGCACGGTGAACGCCGTGGTGTTCCTGTCGGTGCCCCGCGAGCAGGCTCAGGCAGCCTTCGGCGACCGCGGGTTCAGGGTGCTGCACCACGAGGCGGGGGCCGTCGCCCAGCGGCTGTGCGTCCTGAGCACCACGGCGGGACTCGCCGCGCGGATCCACAACGGCTACGCGGCCGGAACGGTCGCGCGCGCCCTGGGACTGTCGCCGGGACACGAGCCGGTCTTCCAGATCGCCCTCGGCACCCCGGGCGCCGACGAACGCTACCTGATGCCCGTCCCGGACCAACTTCCCCTGACCCACGGCGGCTCCCCGGCTCGGAAGGCGGTACCGGCCGCATGACCACCCACGCCCCGTCCCTCGGCTCGGCGGCACTGGCCTATCTCGCCTCCGGCCACCAGCCGCCGCACGCGCTGCCCGCCGCCGACCCGCTCACGCTCCCGCCGGTCCACAAGCGCTATCCGTCGGCGGCCCGCCAGGCGCTGCCGGCCTGCGCCGACCCGCGGGACGACGACCCGGTCCGAAGCCTTTCGTGGCTGCTGCACCAGACCAACGGCCTGACCAGGATGCGCTGGATGAGCGGCATCATGCCGCTCGGTCTCGGCAGCCCCGCCGCGCGCCGCGACCGCCGAATGCTGCTGTCTCCCGGCCGCACGGGAGCGTCCTCCGGGTCCCGCTATCCCGTGGAGGTCTATGTCGCCCACTCGGACCACGCCGGGCTGCCGGCCGGGCTGTCCCACTACGACCCCGTGCATCACACGCTGGAGAGGCTGCGCGAGGGCGACGGACGTGACCTGCTGACCGCGCTGCTCGCCGAACCGCCCGCCGAGCTACCGCAGTTCGTCCTACTGCTCAGCAGCGTGCTGTGGCGCAACGCGGCCAAGTACGGTGTGTTCGGCTACCGCCTGCAGAGCCTCGACGTCGGTGTGCTGACCGCGCAGGCAACTGCCGCGGCCGAGGCGACCGGGCTGACGGCGACCGTCCATCTGCGCTACGACGACACGGCGGTGGATGAGACGCTGGGTCTCGCACCCTTCGCGGAGAGCGTGTTCGCGGTGATCACGCTGCACCGGCCGGACCCGGACGGCCCACGGGCGGCCGCCGCGGCGGCCGGACGGTGGCGCGGCGAGGTACCCGCCGCCCGGCCCGACCCGGTGCCCGTCACCCAGGTTCCCGCCCTGGCGGAGGCGGCCGCGCTGCACGCCGCCATCCGCGGTGCCGCCCCGGGTGGCTCCGGCCCTCTCCCGGTCTGGTCGCCGCCTCCCGGCGCCCCCCGGCACGCGCTGCCCTTCGCCGCGCTCGACGTGCGGGACGGCTTCGGCGGCCGGCGTACCGTCTACGGGTACCGGCCCGGCCCGGTGCCGCAGCGGACGCTCGGCGCCCTGCTCGCCGCGGCCGCCGAACCGGTCGCCGGCGACAGCCCCGTCGGCCGGGCGGTCCGGTTGGCCGGAGTCGTCCAGCGGGTCCCCGGGGTGGAGACCGGCGCGTATCTGTACGACCCGGCCGGTCACGCGCTGATCGCCACCCTGCGGGCGGACGCCGTGGCGGCGGTGATCGCCGCCGCCAAGAGCCCCATGCTGGCCGACGAGTGCCGCACCGCCACCGCGGTCCTCGCGCCCTGCGGTGACCTGCGGACCGGCATCGAGAGCTTCGGTGACCGCTGGTACCGCGCCCAGAACATCGCGGCGGGCGCGGTCGCCCAGCGGATCGCGCTGGCCGCGGCGGCCGCCGGGCTGGAGAGCCATGTCCACTGCGACTTCGACCCGGAGGGCGTGCGGTCCGCGCTCGGCCTGACCGCAGGGCCGCTCCAGCCGCTGGTGCTGGTCACCGTGGGACCGCGGTCACCGGACCGCACGGATCCGCAACTGCCGCTGGGGGCGGGCGCATGACCGCCCCGAGGAACGCCCGACGGGCGGAAGGGTGCACCGACTGATGGAGACCTATGACGTGGTGGTCGTCGGCGCGCGCAGCGCCGGCGCCTCGACCGCGATGCTGTTCGCGCGTGCCGGTCACCGGGTCCTGCTGCTCGACCGCGCGACCTTCCCCAGCGACACGCTCTCCACCCAGCACATCCACCGGCCCGGACTGCGTCTGCTGAGGAGGTGGGAACTGCTGGAGCGGCTTGCCGCGACCGGCTGCCCGCCGGTGCGCCGGATCTCCTACACGCTCCAGGACGTTCGGCTCGGCGGACCGGTACCCGTGGAGGAAGGGATCGACGCGGTGTACGCGCCCCGCCGGTACGTGCTGGACAGCCTGATGATCGACGCGGCGGTCGAAGCCGGGGCCGAGTTCCGTCAGGGCTGCACCGTCACAGGCGTACTGACCGAGGACGGGCGGGTGACCGGAGTGCGCTGCCGGACGGGCCGGGGCGGCCCGGTCGAGGTGGGGGCCCGGTTGGTGGTGGGCGCGGACGGGATGCGCTCGACGCTGGCGGGTCCGTGCGGGGCGGTGGTGGAGCAGAATGACGCCCCGCGCACCTGTGTGTACTACGGCTACTGGGAGGGGCTGCCCGCACAGTTCGAGGTGTACGAGAGGACGGGACGGCTCATCGGCGTGGTCGGCACGCACGACGAACTGACCCTGGTGGCCGCCTACTTCCCCCAGACGGAGTTCGATGACGTACGACGGGACGCCGACCGCGCGTATCTGGACGCCATTCGGACCACCGCCCCCGCGCTGGCCGAGCGCACCCTGTCGGCCCGGCGCGTCGAGCGGTTGCGGGGCACCGGCAGCCAGCTCAACTTCTTCCGCACGGTCAAGGGGCCGGGCTGGGTGCTGGTGGGGGACGCCGGATGCCACAAGGACTCCATCACCGGCACCGGCATCAGCGACGCCTTCGAACAGGCCGCGCTGCTGGCCGAGTCGGTCGGCGACGACCTGCACGACGACCGGGAGCTGGGCGCGGCGCTGGACCGCTATGCCACGGGGCACCGGAAGCTGATGGGCCCGCGGTACCGGACGGCACTCGACACGGCGCGGCTGGAGGTGACCGAGGAGCGGCTGGCGTTCACCCGTTGGATCGCGAGTGATCCGGTGTCGTCCGACGCGTTCCTCTCGGTGGCGGTGAGCCATGTCGACGCGGCCCGGCTGCTCCCGGCCGCGGGGTGAGTGAGGGTGGTCCCGACGGAACGGCGCCGGGACCACCCTCCTGGTCACGCGATCAGGCCGCGCAAGGTCTGACCAGCCCCGTCTCGTACGCGAGGATCACCGCCTGGGTGCGGTCCCGCAGGCCCAGCTTCTGACACAGGTGGTAGAGGTGGGATTTGACGGTCGCCTCGCTGAGCGACAGGATCTTGGCGATCGTCAGGTTGGAGTGGCCGTTCGCGACGAGCGACAGCACGTCACGCTCTCGGTTGGTGAGCAGCGAGAGCTGCTCGGAGTCGGCGGAGGCGGCCTCGGGAGAACGGCTGACCAGCCTGCTGACCAACTGCACGGCGCCCGGCGATTTCAACACCATCGCGCCACCGGCGATGTCGCGGATGGCGGTGGGAAGCGTATGGGGATCGCAGTTGCCCGGCAATAGTCCCCGCACCCCGCCCTTCAGAGCCGACAGCAGCTCCGCCTGCTCCGTCCGGGAGCTGAGCATGAGGACGCCCGGTGCGGTGTCCGGGGAGATCCTGCGCAGGCTCTTCGCCATGGCGATGCCGGCCACTGCGTGGGCGTCGTGGTTGATGAGCACGACATGGGGTCGCAGGTTCTGTACCGCTGTGATCATCCCCGGGCCGTCCAGGGCTTCGCCGACCACCGTGATGTCCGGTTCTCCCTCCAGGACGCTGACCATCCCCGCTCGCATCAGATGCCGTGGGTCACAGATCAGGACGCGTATACAGTCAGCCCCAGTTTTGTTCGTCATACCGTGAAATAACCCCCGTGAGTGCATGGTCCGCGAAACGGGCATACGCGGAGTGGCCCCCGTCTATGGTCTGGACCACTCGTCCGCTTTGCAGAGTACTGACATTGCACGGCAAAGATCCAGTGACAACCGCGCCCGTCCTCCAACTCCCGTGTGACGAGCGGTGGAGAGCCGCCCGAAGGGTCAGCCCTCAGTCTGAGGAGCAAATCCGGTCCAGGGGCGGACGACATCATCCGGCCACGGTGCGAAGGTGATCCGGTCGGTCGGCTCAGGGGGAACAGATGCACACTCAGCCGGATCTCGATCCGTTGCTCGACTTCAGTCCGTACCGGCTGCTCACGGAACCCGACGCGGTCCACCAGCGGATGCGCGAGGAGGCGCCGGTCCGTCTCGTCCGGGAGGAGAGCGGCTTCACGTACTGGCTGATCTCCCGGTACGCCGAGGCGCGCCAGGCGCTTCGCGAACCCGCTCTCTCCAACGACCCGCGACGCCTCGGCCATGCGGTGGACACGGACAACGCCTACTCGCCGATGGCGAACAACGACCCGCCGCACCACACATGGCTGCGCAGACTCGTCTCCCACGGATTCACCCGGCGCCGGATCGAAGCCCTCACTCCACGCGCCGCGGCTGTCACCGACGACCTCCTCGACGCTGTCGCACCCGCGGGGCGCGCGGATGTGATCGCCGACCTCGCCTTCCCGCTGCCGGTGCTGGTCATCTGCGAGCTGCTCGGCGTACCCACCCAGGACCGGGAGGCGTTCCGCACCTGGGGGGCGCACACCCTCTCCACCGCCGCGGGGCCCCGCACCCGCGAGGAGCGCTCGCGCCGGCTGCGCGCGTACTTCACCCGGCTCGTCGCGGCCAAGCGGACCGCCGTCCGAGCCGACCTGGCGCCGGACGAGCAGCCCGACCTGCTCAGCGCCCTGATCGTGGCGCAGGAGCGGCACAGCAGCCTCACCGACGACGAACTCATCGGACTCGCCGTGCTGTTGCTGGTCGCGGGGCACGAGACGACGACCAACCTCATCGGCAACGGCCTGCTGACCCTGCTGCTGCACCCGGACCAGCAGCGACTCCTGCGTGACGAGCCGTCCCTGCTGCCGTCCGCCGTGGAGGAGCTGCTGCGGTACGAAGGCTCCGCGGGGCAGTCCTCCCTGCGCGTCGCGGTCGACGACCTTGTCATCGGCGGGGCCGTGATCCCCCGGGGCTCCGTCGTCAACATCGGTCTGTCGCTCGCCAATCGGGACCCCGGGGCGTTCCGGGACTCCGACACCCTGGACGTCCGGCGCGACCCCAATCCGCATCTGGCCTTCGGGCACGGCATCCACTACTGCCTCGGGGCGCCGCTCGCGCGCATGCTCGCGGCGACCGCGCTCGGAGCGCTGCTGCGCAGGTTCTCCGGCCTGGCGCTCGCGGCCCGGCCCGACGAGCTGCACTGGCGCCAGATCAGCATCCTGTGCGGGCTGGCCGCACTCCCCATCTCCTTCGATCCCGTTCGTCCGGAAACGAGTGGCACGTGACCATGATCGACCCGATGGCGGCAGCCAACCTCTACCGCCTCGCCTTCGGTTTCATCCCCGCGCAGATGATCCATGCCGCCGTCCGGCTGCGGATCCCCGACCTGATCGCGGGCCGGACCCTGACCGCCGGAGAGCTGGCGGAGCGGACCGCGACCCATGCCCCCGCGCTCCGCCGGCTGCTGCGCGGCCTGGCCTCGATCGGTGTGCTGGAGGAGCACGACGACGGATTCCGGCTGGCTCCGGCGGGCGAACCGCTCCGCTCGGACGTGCCAGGCTCCGTCCGCCCGATGCTGATGCCGTACTTCCACGAGACCATGTGGGCATCCTGGGGCAGGCTGACGGACTGCGTGCGCACCGGACAGCCGTCCGTGGAGACGGTCACCGGAGGCTCGGTGTTCGACCTCTTCGCGGCCGATCCCGAGCTGGGTGCGGAGTTCCACGCCGCGATGGCGGTCAGCGGCGGCGCCGAAGCCCAGGCGCTGGCACGGTCGTACGACTTCGGGGACGTCCGGACGGTCGTGGACCTCGGTGGTGGCAACGGCGCATTGCTCGCCGGCATCCTCGGACACCATCCGCACCTGCGCGGCATCCTGGTCGACACCCCGGTGGGCGTGGCCGGCGCCCCGGACACGCTCACCGCCGCCGGGGTCGCGGACCGCTGCGACATCGTGGCCGAGGACTTCTTCGCCTCCGTGCCCGACGGCGGCGACCGCTATGTGATCAAGAGTGTCCTGCACGACTGGGAGGACGAGCGGTGCGTGACGCTTCTCGGCAACTGCCGCCGGGTCATGTCGGACACGGCCAGGGTGCTGATCGTCGAGGTCGTCGCACCACCCGTCGTGGACGCCACGACCGACCCCTTCCTCACCGTCAGTGACCTGAACCTGATGGTGCTGACCCACGGCCGGGAGCGCACCGATGAGGAGTTCACCGAACTCCTCCGGGCCGCGGGTCTGGAGCTGACCGGCATCGGCGCACCGCTCGGCTTCAGCGGCTACCGGGTCATCGAGGCCCGCACCGCCGCCGGACCGGCCCAGTGACGCGCCAAGAACACGGAGGAACGCGAGAGTTGGGAACCATCGAGGAAGCCACCGGCCAAATCGGTCCCGGTACGCTGCGACGGCTCGCGGCGGCCTGGCCCAGGCGGGCCACGGTCCGCACCGACATGGAGAAGGTCACCGGAGCGCAGGAGTACGCCCCCGAACTGCTCGACTACCCGGTCACCCTGATGCCCTTCGGTGAACATCCCGACTTCCAGGGCGCGCCGGAGGACAAGCGGCGCACGGTGAACACCCTGGGCTGGATCGCCTACAACGAACGTGTCGTGGCAGCCGAGGAGTTCGTCGTCAACCCCACCTTCGAGAAGCTCGGTCACGCCGTCTACCCCGGCGTGGACCGCTTCGAGGTCAAGGAGATCGTGCGGCAATCCCACATCGACGAGGTGTGGCACACGTACATGCACATGCTGGGCATGCAGCGCACCCGGGAGGCCAGAGGCATCACCGCCGAACCCGACTGCGGCCCCCCGGTGACCAACCGCCTGCTGTACGAGGCGCAGGAGGCGGCGGGCGAGCGCTGGGAAGCGGACCTGCTCCACCTGCTGTGGACCACGGTCGGCGAGGTCAGCGTCAACGCCTTCCTCGACCTGATGGCCCGTGACGCGACCGTGCAGCCGATGCACGCGACCATCGCCCGGTTGCACGCCCGCGACGAGTCGGCCCACGGCCCGGTCATGGTCGAGGTGATGAAGGATGTCTTCGTCAACCTGAGCAAGCGGCAGCAGGACTTCTTCGTGGCGTCCCTGCCCGCCGGCATCACGGCGTTCTGCGCCGAGGACTTCGACTGGTGGCTGAAGGTCCTCGAGTTCGTCGGCATCCCGAAGGCCCGGGACATCATCGAGGACTCCCGCGGCGGTCCGCACGCGGATCTGCTCGTCACCGACTTCTCCGGAATCCTGCGCATGCTGCGGGAACTCGGCGTCGAGGACCGGGTGGACTTCGATTTCGCGGGGCCCGCGGAGGCCGGCGTCACGGGGAGGACCGCATGATCCTCACCGGTCCCGAGATCACCGAGGCCGCGCACGACGGACGCATCGTCATCACCCCGTTCAACCCGGACCAGGTGAACCCCAACAGCTACAACGTCTGCCTGGGAGACAGGCTGCTGACGTACACCGATGACGTCATCGACCCCTACCACCCCAACGCCACCCGCGAGATCACCATCGGGGAGGACGGTTACGTCCTCCAGCCCGACCAGCTCTACCTCGGACACACCGTGGAACAGGTCGGCTCCGACCTCTACGTACCGCTGCTCTTCGGGCGGTCCTCGGTCGGGCGCCTCGGGCTGTTCGTGGAGATCACGGCGCCCATCGGCGACATCGGCTTCCACGGCCAGTGGACGCTGATGCTGTCCCCGGTCCGGCCGCTGAGGGTCTATCCCGGGATGAAGATCGGCCAGATCATGTTCTTCGTGTCGCTCGGCGAGGTCGACCTCTACCAGGGCAAGTACCAGGCATCGGCGGGCCCGCAGGAGTCCCGCTACTGGAAGGACCTGGCGGTGCCCACGACATGATCCTCACCCGTGAAGCCATCGCCGCCGCCGTCGAGCGCGGTGACATCGTGATCGAGCCCTTCGACGCCGACCGGATCTCACCGAACGCCTACGACTGGCGCCTCGGGGACCGCATCCGGGTCTGCGAGGGCGACGAGCTGGACGCCGCGGCCGCGACCCGCGTCACCGAGCACGTCATCCCGCCCGAGGGCATGGTGCTGCGGCCGGGACAGCTCTACCTCGGCGTCACGCACGAGCGCACCCACTCCGAGCGCTACGCCCAGATGATCAACGGCGACCGCAGCCTCGGCGCGCTGGGCATCTGGGTGCATGTGTCCGCCCCGCTCGGACACGTGGGCCACGCGATCCGCTGGACCCTGGAGATCCGGGTGGCCCGTCCCGTCCGGGTCTACCCGCTCATGCCCTTCGGGAAGATCGTCTTCCTGGTCGCCGCGGGCGAGGTGTCCAGCTACCAGAACCTGGGCCGCAAGTACACGCGGACCAGCGGCATCGACATATCGCGTCTGTACGAGGAGCTGCGGTGAGCGCGGTGCGTGTGCTGACGGGGCTCGACCTGCCGTGGGGCAGTCCGGGTGGCAGCGTCGAGTTGCTCAAGGACCTGTATCTGGACCCTTCCGGGCCGTTGGCGGCCGACGCGTTCATGCTCGTCCCGGACGGTCCGCAGCCGGTCGCCGAGACCGGCACCGCGCCTCCCGCCCTGCTGGACGTACCGGGCAAACAGCTGAGCGGCGAGGGCTTCTGGGACTACGTCGACCGGCTGACGGACGCGGTCACCGCGCGCTTCCCCCACCACGAGCAGGACGTCGTCCACCTCCAGCACCTCGCCTTCGGCGCCACCCCGGCACTGCTGCGGGGCTATCCGAAGCAGCCCGCCATCGGACTGGTGCATGGCACGGACCTGCTCTTCGCCGCGGAGTACCCGACCCAGGGCGAGGTGCTGCGCGAAGCGGTGGCGGCCGCCCGCTCCCTGGTGGTGCCGACCGCCGGGATGGCCGACCAACTGCGGCGCCTCACACCGGTCGAGAGCGGCCGTATCGTCCACATCCCCTGGGGAGTGCCCGACGCCCTGCTCGCCGAGCCGCCCGCGCGAAGGCGCCGGGACGACTCGGAGCTCCGCGTGCTCTACGCCGGCCGTCTCACCACCGAGAAGGGTGCCGCCGAACTGGTCGTCGCCCTCTCCGGCGCACCGGGGCTGCGGCTCTCCATGGCCTCTCCGGTGGCCGAGTTCCGCCGGCTCTCCGCCGAGCTGGACCTGTCGGCCGTGCACCATCTCGGCTGGCTGCCGCGCAAGGAGCTGTGGGCGGCCTTCGCCGAGCACGATCTGCTGGTGGTGCCCTCCGCGAAGCTCGAGGCCTTCGGCCTGGTGGCCGTGGAGGCCCAGGCGTGCGGGCTTCCGGTGGCCTACAGGCCGGTGCCCGGGCTGCGGGACGCACTCGGCGACTCGGCCCTGCCCCTCGACCTCCTCGCCGATCCGCAGCGGGCCCTGGCCGAGCTCGCCAGGCTGCGCGACGACCCGGGCGCCCTGGACGAACTCCGTCGCTCCGGATTCCGGAACGCGGCAGGCTTCCCGCTGTCCAGGACCGCACGCGAACTGGCCGCCCTCTCCTCCCAGGTGCGGTGAGACCGGCTCCGGCTCCCTACGTCCGAAGGAACACGACATGTACACCGCCGCGCTGTTCGATCTCGACGGCACTCTCATCGACACGGAGCCCCGCAGCTTCGAAGCGTGGTCGCGGCTCTTCCGCAACCACGGTGTGCCCCATGACGAGGCCACCATCAAGGGCTTCGCCGGACGGCCCGGAAGAGAGGCGCTGCTCGACCACCTCGACCGGTTCCCCGGACACACCGCGGACGAACTCTTCGCGGAGGCCCTCGGTTACACGGCCCTCCCGGACATGCCCCCCGTCAGGGCAGTGCCCGGTGCCCTGGAACTCCTGGACCGACTGCGCGAGTCGGGAGTACCGCTCGGACTGGTCACCTCGGGCACCCGGGACTACGCCCGCCACGAACTCGGTGCGATCGCAGCGCTGGACCTGTTCGACGTCCTGATCACGTCCGACGACGTGACCCGCGGCAAGCCGGATCCGCAGGGTTGTCTCGCCTGCTGCGCGGCGCTGGGGGTGGAGCCGTCCACCGTCGTGGTGTTCGAGGACGCTCCGGCCGGGGTGATGGCGGCCAAGCGCGCCGGCGCCGACTGTGTGGCGATCACCTCCACCCAGTCGGCGGCGGCGCTTGCCGCGGCCGACCTCATCGTCCCCGACCTCACCGGAATGACCTGGCCACCCCCGACCCCCTCCGTGGCCGCGGCGGCGCGGGCGGAGGCCTGAGCCATGAGCGAGGCGATTCTGGAAGTGGTCGTCACCTCCGCCGAGGAGGCACGCGCGGCGGTCGAGGGCGGCGCCGACCGGCTGGAGCTGGCGGCCCACATGGAAGCCGACGGAATGGCCCCCTCGCTGACGGAGTTCGTCCGCACGAGGGAGGCGGTCACCGTTCCGCTGCGCGTCATGCTGCGCGACAAAGGCGGCTTCCAGGCCGCCGACCTCGACAAGCTCCGCGCCACCGCCGACGGGCTGCGGGCGGCGGGTGCTCAGGAGTTCGTCCTCGGGTTCCTCACACCGGACGGCGCGCTGGACCTGCCCGCGGTCCGCGCCGTGCTCGACTCGATTCCGGGCTGCCGTTGGACCTTCCACCGGGCCGTGGACCACGCGGCCGACCGGACGGCGGTCCGACGCGTCATCGACGGGCTGCCCGGCCTGGACACCGTCCTGTCCGCGGGCAGCGTCACCGGTGTCGCGGCCGGCCTGCCCACTCTGCTGGCGGAAGCGGACCGCCACGGGGAGCCGGGCTACACCATGGCCGTCATGGCGGGCGGAGGGCTGGAGGCGGAGCACGTCCCTCTCCTGCGCGCCCGGGGCGTCCATGCCTTCCACGTGGGCACAGCGGTCCGGTACCAGGGCTGGGACAGCCCGGTCGACCGGGCCGCAGTACACCGCTGGCGACACCTCGTCGACGCCGCCCGGAAGGATGCCGGCTGACATGCCGTCCGAGACCGCGACGGCGCCCGAGTGCGTGTTCTGCGACATCGTGGCGGGCCGACTCCACTCGGAGATCCTCTTCGAGGACGAGCGGACGGTCGCCTTCCTCGACAACACCGCGGTCATGGAGGGCCACACCCTTGTCATCCCCAAGCACCACGCGGCGGACATCTGGGCCGTCTCCGAGGACGACGCGGCGGCGGTGATGCGTACGGTCCACCGCATGGCCGGGGTGCTCCACGGCGTCCTGGAGCCGGACGGCATGACGCTCTTCCAGGCGAACCGCCCGGCGGGCTGGCAGGACGTCTTCCATCTGCACGTCCACCTGGTCCCCCGGCGGGACGCCGACCATCTGCACCGCCCCTGGTACGTGGACCGCGCCGATCCGGCCGCGCTGGCGAGGACCCGCCGCCGCATCCTCGGGACGGCGGGAGCGGAGTCCACCCCGTCCGAGGTGACGCCTGACCTCGGGTAGTGCGTTCCTCAGTCGGCCGCCCGCGTCAGGGCCGCCACGAACTTGCACTGGGCGCCGCGACAGACGGAGCGGACCCAGTCCACCGGCTCACCCTCCGCGGTGCGCGAGCGGCGCGTCAGGAGCAGCATCGGCCGGCCCGCATCGGTGTGCAGCAGCGCCGCCTCGTGCGGGGTCGCCAGGGACGTCTCGATGGTCTCCTCGGCCTCTGCCGGACGGATGCCGCACATCTCCGCGAGCGCCGTGCAGGGCGGTGTGTGGTCGGTCAGGCCGGCAGCAGCCGCTCCACAGATCGGGAGTTGCTCCAGGCTTCGTAGCAAATGGTCAGCATGAGGCCGGACGGTGTCACTGCCGGTGTCCGTTCGCTGCACAACTGATGGGCGACGGGGACCGTCCCGGCTAGCCGGAGACGGCCTTCGCCCAGCCCTGGTTGACCGTCTCCCTCGCCTTCTCGAGTTGCGCGTCAGTCGGGAACTGCGGTGTTCCCTCAACCGTCGGCAGTCGTGCAGCGGCGGCCTTGTCGAGGGTGCCGTCCCGCCTCATGGCGTCCATGAGCACTGGGCGGGCAAAGGCGCGCAGCCGGAGGTTCTGGCCCTCTGGGCTGAAGAGGTACTCCTGCCACAGCCGGGCAGCCGCCGGGTGCGGGGCGTTCTTGTTGATCGCCAGCGCGAGATACTGGGCGAAGCTGCCGTCGAAGGGGATCGCGACCTGCCAGTTCACGCCCTTGTCGCGGAGCTGGTCGGCGTAATGGAGGTTGATGTAGTCCCAGTTGATGCTGATGGGGGTCCGGCCGTCCTCGACCGTTGCCGAGTTGGAATTGAGGGGGTTGAAGTTGCCGTTCCTCTTGAGTTCGGCGAAGAAGTCGAGACCCGGCTGGATGTTGTCGAACGACCCGCCGTTCGCCAGCGCGGCAGCGTAGACGCTGTCGAAGGCGGTCGCAGACCGGGGCGGGTCGCCTTCGAGTGCGACCATGCCCTTGTGATCGGGCTTCAGCAGATCGGCGAAGGTTGCCGGGCAGACCTTGACCCGGTTGGCGTCGCAGCCGATGGAGATGTAGCCCCCGTAGTTGTTGTACCAGCGGGCCTTCGAGTCCTTCTGATTGCCGGGAATCGCATCGTAGGCGGCTACCTTGTACGGCGCGAGCAGATTCCGCGCCGCGGCGTTCCGTGCGAACGTATCGCCCACGTCGATCACGTCGGGTGCGGTCGGCCGGTTCCCGCTCTTCCTCAGGGCGTCGATCTCGTCCTCGCTGTGGCCCAGCGGATCCTCGACCATGACCTTGATCCGGTACTTCTTCTCGAAGCCGTCGATCAGGCCGCCATAGTTGGCCCAGTCACGCGGCAGCGCGATCGCTCTGAGCGTACCCTCCTGTTTCGCTGCGGAGATCAGTGCGCGCATGCCGCCCACGTTCTCGGCGGACGTGGCCACTGACGGCTTCGTGAGTGTGGCGGGCGGTGTGTTCTCGCAGGCGCTCAGGCCCAGTGCCACGAGAGCGAAGCAGCCGAAGACCGCCGCTGCTCGGGCACACGGTGTGGTCACGACTGCTCCCCGGGCGTGGGGTGTGAGGTGGTCACCTCGGGCGGTTGCCGGCAGCACCACTGGGCCCGGATCGGCGGTCCTTCCGCTGTGCCTCCCGGCTTCCATGGGGCCACTGCGCCGACGAAGTGGTCATAGAGGCCAGGGTACCCGGCCGCCTTGACGGCGGAATGGCGACCGGAAGCGTGCGGATCAGCATCTTTACCCGGCTGGACGATGGTTCCGTACGCCCCGAGCCGCAGCGGCACCCGTGCGGGCACCCGGGCGTGCGCGACGGTGGAGGGACGGAACGTACGCGTTCACCTCACAGTGCCGTGTCGTCCCATTGGCCGAGCAGGACCTCGTCGAGTCCTTCCGCCTCCGGCGTGGCGCCGCCGTGGAGGGACTGTTCGGCCCAGATGACCTTGCCGGTGGGCGTGTAGCGGGTCCCCCAGCGTTCGGCGAACCGGGCGACCAGGAAGAGTCCGCGGCCGCCTTCGTCAGTGGCTTTCGCCCGGCGCAGCCGGGGCGAGGTGCTGCTGCCGTCGGAGACCTCGAAGATCAGGGTGCCCGCGCCGGGGCTGCTGATCGGCACGGTGCGCAGCAGCCGGACGGCGATGGGCTCGGCGCCGTAGCGGATGGCGTTGGTGATCAGCTCGCTGAGGACGAGTTCGGCGGTGAAGCCGACCTGCTCCAGCCCCCACTCCGCCAGTCGGCGGGCGCAGGCGGTACGCACCGGGGCCACCGCTGCCGGGTCACGGGGCACGTCCCACTCGGCGACCTGCTCTGGTCCGAGTCGGTGCGTGCGGGCCACCAGCAGCGCGATGTCATCCCTGGGCCGGTCGGACAGCATGGCCTCCATCACCGCCGCGCAGGTGGCCTCCGGCGTGAGGTTCGGCCCTGTCAGAGCATCGCGCAGGGCCTCCAGACCGACGTCCAGGTCTCGGATGCGGTCCTCGATCAGTCCGTCGGTGTAAAGCACCAGTCGGGAACCCTCGGGCACGGTGAGCTCGGCGGTCTCGACGGGCAGGCCGGCTCCGAGTCCCAGTGGCGGGGAGACGGGCAGCCGAGGGAAGTCGACGGTCCCGTCGGGCCGGACCACCGCCGGTCCCGGATGGCCGGCGGTGGCGACGGCCAGCCGCCCGGAGGTGGGGTCGTAGACGGCGTATTGGCAGGTCGCCCCGGTGACCATCCCCTGTCCGTACTCCGCGGCGACCTCCTCGGTGTCGATCTGCGCCACCAGCTCGTCCAGTCGGCCCAGCAACTCCTCCACGGGCATGTCCAGGCCGGCGAAGTTGCGCACAGCGGTGCGCAGCCGGCCCATGGTCGCCGCGGCGTGCAGACCGTGGCCGACGACATCGCCTACGACCAGTGCCACCCGGGTACCGGACAGCGGGATGACGTCGAACCAGTCCCCGCCCACCCCGCTCTGGGCCGGCAGGTAGCGGTAGGCCACGTCGAGGGCGGACTGCTCGGGCAGCGCGCGTGGCAGCAGGCTGTGCTGCAGGGTGACGGCCATGGCGTGTTCGCGGGTGTAGCGGCGGGCGTTGTCGATGCACACAGCCGCCCGGGCGGCCAGCTCCTCGGCGAAGGACACGTCGTCGTCCTCGAACGACGGGGAGCCCTTCGCGCGCCAGAAGTCCACCGCTCCCAGCACCACGCCGCGGGCTCGCAACGGAACCACGAGCATCGAGTGGATGCCGTGGTCGAGGATCCGCCGGGCACGTTCGGGGTGCTGGTCCCGCCAGCCGTCGGAGGCACTCAGTTCCCCGATCAGGACCGGTCTGCCGTCGGCCATCGCCGCGGAGACGGGGTGGCCCGGGACGAAACGGATCAGCTCGCCGACGGGGTGGAGGAGATCGTCCTCCTCCAGACCGACGACGGCGCTGCGGCGCAACTCGGTGATACCGGCGGTAGCACCGGAGGACTCCTCGCCGCGCAGGACCGGGTCCAGCAGTTCGACGGTGACGATATCGGCGAACCGGGGCACCGCCACCTCGGCCAGTTCCTCGGCTGTGCGCTTCACGTCGAGCGTGGTGCCGATCCGCAGCCCGGCGTCGTAGAGCCAGTTCAACCGTTCGCGCGCCACCTCCGCCCGGCCGGAGAGGGCCCGCAGCTCGGTGGTGTCCCGGAGCGTCACCACGCTGCCGCCCGGTCCGTGAGGTGCGGTGAGCCGCTTGCTGACCGCGAGCAGCCGGTCGGCCGCCAGGTACACCTCGTCGGTGGCGGGGCGATCGGAGGCCAGCAGCCCGGCGAGGTCCTCGTCCAGCCCCAGATCGGTGATGTCTCGCCGCTCCGTGTCCGCCGGCAGGTCCAGGAGCCGTCGTGCCTCGTCGTTGGCCAGCAGCAGCCGGCCGTCACCGCCGACGATCAGTACTCCTTCCCGCACCGCGTGCAGCACCGCGTCGTGGTGCTCGTACATCCGGGTCATCTCGGTCGGCCCCAGCCCGTGGGTCTGCCGTCGCAACCGTCGGCTCACCAGGCCCGACCCGCCTGCGGCGACGACAAGGGCCATGGCGGCGCCGCCGAAGAGGACCGGCAGCTGCGTGTTCAGCCTGTGCTGCACCTTCTCGACCGTGACGGGCACGGCGACGATGGCGACGACCGAGCCGTCAGGACCCCTGACGGGGACCGCCGAGATCACGGAGAGTCCCAGGGACCCCTGGAAGGTACTGGTGAAGGGCTTGCCCGTCGCCGCCTTCGCGTAAGGGCCGATGATGTGTTTCCCGATCTGGTTCGGGTCGCTGTGGGTGAGAGTGATCCCGTTCAGTCCGTACACGACGATGGCGTCGACGCCCGCGGCCTTCCGGGCCGCCTCCGCGCGCGGCTCCAGCACCGCGGTCGGGTTCGCGCTGTTCAGCGCCGGTACGATCCCCGCGGAGTTCGCGAACGTCTGCGCCGCGGTGAGCGTCCGGTGGCGGGCGTCCGCCATGACATCGCGTCGTGCCTGCACCACCAGGGCCACCAGGGCGGCGGCGACGAGCAGCACCACGATCGCCAGCTCGAGCAGGAACACCTGGCCTGCGAGGCTGTGCACGCTCAGCAGCGAGCCGGACCGCCATGCCCCTCTCTCCTGGCGGGGCCGACCGGGCCGATGAGTCCTCATGGACGCATCAGGCGTATCGCGTCCTGATTGATCCGAAACTTCCCTCATGTAATCTTTCTATCGTTTGTGGGTGCTTGACCACCAAGCGACCGAGACGGACCGGTCCACGCAGGGACGGCGACGAGCGCATGAGCCCTGCCGGATTCCCGCAGGTCAGGCACAACCTCTGATGTCCGGTTCGAGCTCGCTCGGCGATGTCGTTCGGCACGAGCGCCGGTGTCCGGTCGGTTCGATGAAGGCGGGGTCCGTGTCCACGTGACGGGACATCGGAGCCCGCCCACCGAACGGAGCCGGCTCCGTTCGATGGATGCCCTCGGCACCGAACAGCGCTTGTGTGCAGCGCCAGGTCCAGCCGCCGCGAGGAGGTCGACGTCCGCCCCGGTGAGCGGACCGGGCTCCGCCCGCGACTCGGCGCCGATGCGGCACGTACGCTCCAGCTGGGGTGGTGCCGACGGTCGAGGCGGCATTCCGGCCTCCAGTGCGGCGAGGTCGAGCAGGCCGGGCAGTGCGGCGAGGTCGAGCAGGCCGGCCCGGTGGCCGAGGAGCGTGGACCGGCCGATGCCGCCCGCCCCTGGCCCAGCTGGACGGCCTCGGCCGGTACACGAGCGGGGTGCTCGGCGCATCCCCGGCACCGCGGGACCGAATCCGGACGGGAACCGGTACCGCAGTACCAGGGCGCCGAAGGGCACGTGACGGGGATCTGATGCGCCCATGGGGGCCGATCCATACCCTGGTTCCGTTCGCTGGTCGGGCAGGGCGCAGACCCGTGAACGGCCTTCAGTTGTTCACTGATGCGGCGTCAGCAAAATCGGCAAGCTGTCTCCTGAGCGATCCGAGCGGCTACTGCACGGAGCCGTTGGAACGTGACCGAGTGTGGGCAGTTGCTCCTCGCCGGATGGTTCTCCGGCTGCGCCGGCCGGACAACCGCAGGAGGATGGCGTCGGGCGGACTGTCAGGCCCGGAATACGGGGATCTGCCTTCTGCGCTACTGAGCGAAGGACGCCGACGGAAGGCTCCGGCGATGAGCGGCGAAGCATGGGCCGGCTGGCAGTGGCGAGCGTCGCGGCCGCATACGCCCTGGGCTCGCGGCGGCTGGCATCGTCACCGGTGTCGTCGGCGATGGTGTTCGTCGGCTGCGGAGTTCTCCTCGGTCCAGTGGCCCTCGACATCATCGACCTGAAGCACGGCGCCGAGCCGGTCATCGCACTGCTCGAAGCGGCCCTCACCCTGGTGCTGTTCACGGACGCCATGACCGTCCGCAGACGGGACCTGCGAACCGACGGCTTCCTGCCGGGCCGGCTCCTGTGCGTCGGTCTGCCGATGAGCATCGGGGCAGGCTGGCTGCTGGCATGGCCCCTGCTGCCCGGGCTGACCCTCTGGGAACTCGCCTTGCTCGGCGCCGTCCTCGCTCCCACGGACGCAGCCCTCGGCAAGACCGCCATGTCCAGTCCACGGGTCCCCGCACTCGTCCGGCACGGCCTCAACGTGGAGAGCGGCCTGAACGACGGCATGGTACTGCCGTTCTTCGTGCTCTTCCTGGCCGCCATACCGGGCACGTCCGCCGCGCAAGAGGGAGAATCGGGCATCTTCTGGCGTGCCCTGGTGCTCAGCTCGGTCCTGGGCTTCCTGGTCGGCGCGGTCGGCGGCCGGCTGTTGCGATCGGCGCAGGCACGGGGGTGGGTCTCGCGTGAGTGGGCGCAGCTCCTCGTCCCGGCCGTCGCCACGGCCGCGTACGCACTGGCGGTCGTGGTGGACGGCAGTGGCTTCATCGCCGCCTGGATCGGCGGCTTCGCCTTCGGTTTCGTACTGCGCCGGTTCCCGGCCGCCGAGCCGCAGGAGAGCCCCGACCCTTTGCAGGACGTCCCTGACCCTACCGCCGCTTTCACCGAGCACCTCGGGGAACTCCTGGCCTCCCTCAGTCTGCTGGTCTTCGGAGCCGTACTGCTCGGCCCGACGCTGGAGAACCTGAGCTGGGGCATCGTCGGCTACGCGGTTCTCAGTCTCACGGTCGTCCGGATGCTGCCAGTGGCTGTCGCGCTCGCCGGCAGCGGGCTATGTCTTCCCACGGTGGCCTACATCGGGTGGTTCGGACCCCGAGGTCTGGCATCCGTCGTGCTCGGGCTGCTGCTCCTTGAGGAGGAGCACGTCCAGGGAGTCGAGTTGCTGGCGAGAGTGGTGGCGGTCACTGTCGGCCTGAGCGTGTTGCTGCACGGTGTCTCCGCCGTCGCCCTCGCCGACCGGTACGGCAGCTGGCACGAGAAGACCACGGCCACGGGCCGGAAGCTGCGCGAGGGCACTCCCGTTCCCGAGTCCGCCCGGGGCGCCCCGCGTCGGGAACGAGAGCCATGAGTCAGGATGGGGGCTGGAGAACTGTGTCAATGACGTAGATGGTGGCGTTCGCGGCCTTGATGTTGCCGCAGACGATGTTCGCCTTGCCGTTGACCTTGAAGTCGGTGCCCGAGCCCGACGTGGTCAGTTTGCTGCCTTCCATCGTCGTGAAGGAGCCGTTGGAGAGTTCGTCCGGGGTGATCTGCTGGTCCACGACGTGGTAGGTCAGCACCTTCTTCAGCTGCCCCTGATTGGTGAGGAGTGAGGCGAGCTGCGACACGGTGACACTCTTGAAGGCCTGGTCGTTGGGAGCGAAGACGGTGATGTCGGGCTTCCCGTCGAGGGCACTGCTCAGCTTTGCTCTGACCGTGGCTGAGACCAGCTGGCTGAGCTGTGGATATGCGGCTGCAGCCTCTACAACCTTGTCCTTGACCGTGCTGGCCTTCTGGGAGAGCGCCGAACAGCCGGGACCGAACGTCCCCGACGGGCTGGGAGACGCATCCTGTGCGTGGCTCTGCGATGCCGGACCTCCGAGCACGAACGGGATGGTGACCAGAGCTGCCGCGGTGGCCTTTGCTGTACGCATGCGGGTGAACCTCATCGCAACCTTCCTCCCGTGGAGGCATGAACACTGCAGAGGTTTGGACTGCGGAAGTCTTCGTTTCCGCCGGGCGGGGTGGGGTGGGGTGGCTGCTGCACCGCGGCCTTGGGCCCTCATCACCCGGCCACTCAGCGAGCGTATCCAGCAGATGCGGGTGACTGCATTTCGAAGTCCGGACGTTTCGAAGTCCGGACGCGGTGAACGCCCCGCCCGGCAGGACATCGGCCTACCCGGGCTCGCCGAATTGACGCAGGCGGCCAGTGGTCGGCCTGGCACGGCAGGAGCGAGACGCTCCTGCCGGCGTCCAGTGGTGGGAGGAGTGGGGCGCCGGCCTGGGCGGCTCCTCAAACGTGCGGACGTGGTACTGCCAGCCTTCAGGAAGCTGCAGGCGTTCCCCGAGCGTGGGCAGTTGCTCCACGTTCAGGTCCGGGTCGACGTGCCGGGAGAGGCTTTGCATGACGTACTGGTGTCCCTCGGGGGAGACGAGTTCGTGGATCTCGCTGCCCTTCCGGAAGAGCCACTGAGTGGTGCGCCCCACGGTGAACTGTGTGTAGGGCGGCCGCTTGGCGCTGAGGAACATCTGCAGGTCGGGGACATGGATGTCGGCCACGGTGTGCATGGCGATGCCCTCTACGGAGGTGACTCGTCCGGCGTCGCGGAGCTCCGCGGTAGCGGCGTCCATGAGCGCGCGGCGCGGCCCGTTCATCCACACGGCGTCTCCGTGGAACTCCGCTGCCAGGGCGGCGGGATTCAGGGCGCGGAATTGCTCGTCGGTGAAGTCGACCGGCAGGCCGAGGGTGTTGTAGACAACCCCCGTCGCTCCAGGACCGTCGGCATCTTTGGTGAAGACGATGATCTCGGCGTGAGGCACGCCGAGGAGATTTTCCGACTTCCTGGTCACTGACTCCAAACGCCCGCTCTTGCACGGGCTTCGCCGTTCGGCGTACGAGTGCCTTTTTCGCCCCGCACAGCGGGAGGCAGCCGTCGTTTCCCGTGACTGCCATGGTGAGGCGGTCGGCGCCTCTCCGGCTGCGTCGACCGGCAACGCGGGGGAGGATGGTCGCTGGGGGGCTACGCGGCCGGGGTCCGGAGACCTTGCCCTCGATGCTGTTGAGCGAAGAGGTGTCGATATGTCCGCACCATCACAGAGCCCTGCCTGGCGGCGGATCCCCGAGAACGTGGCCGGCGCAGCCGTCACGGTGGCACGGGCCGCCGGGCGTGCAGCCCTTCACCCGAAGTCCACGATCGATCGCGCGCGCCATCTGCCGGACATCATGCCGGCGCTGGGGCAGGCGGTGAAGCCGATCCTGACCGGACGCATGGACGACTGGCGTGGTGAGTACGCCTACACGCTCGGTGAGCAGGCCTTCGTCTACGGGTTTCCGTACATCTACAACGCCCGGCTGAGGCACGACTGGGTGACGCAGCCGCGGAACCCCTCGACCGTTCCGTACGCGCCCGTCAACCATTTCTGGCACGCCGAGCGGTTGCTGGACGCGACCTACCGCGACGGCGGGTGCCCCAATAATGACACCCTGTATTCGGCGGCCTGGGTGAACCTCGGCAGCGAGCCGGTCATCCTCTCCCATCCGGACATGGGCGATCGATACTTCACCTTCGAACTGGTGGGCATCACATCCGACAACTTCGACTACGTCGGTCAGCGCACCACCGGCTCCGGTGCGGGCAGCTTCGCCCTCGTCGGCCCGCAATGGCAGGGAAAACTTCCCACCGAGGTACGACGCCTGAAGAAGGCCCCCAGTCCCTGGGTTCTCGTCCTCGGCCGCACGCTTGTCAGCGGCCCGGACGACGTGCCACGCGTCCGGGAACTCCAGGAGCAGTACCGGCTCACCCCGCTCAGCCTGTTCGGCAAGCCGGACGCGAAGGTCCCCGAAAGCCGTGACGTCCTGACGCCGATTCCGGCGGAGGAGGATCCCCTGGGACCGTGGAAGACCCTGAACGCGATGCTGGCCGAAAACCCCCCTCCGTCCCATCACCACGTCCTGCTCCAGCAGTTCGCCCAGATCGGGATAGGCCCCGGCCTCGACGTCGAGGCTCAGCCCGACGCGGTCAAACGAAGCCTGATCCGGGCGGCCGCCGTCGGCGCGCCCCTGCTCAAACAGCAGATTCTCAGCGGCGACTGGGCCCACCTCGTCCACGGCTGGCGCTACCCGCCCGCGCAGATGGGACGCTTCGGCGACGACTTCCTCAAACGCGCCGCCGACCAGTCGTTGCTCGGCGTTGCCGCCAACGACCCTGCCGAAGCGGTCTACTTGCTCAACTTCGACGACGCAGACGGCAAAAAGCTGGCCTCCGAAGGCCGGTACGAACTGCACTTTCCCAGCGACGCACTGCCACCGGTCGACGCCTTCTGGTCGCTGACCGCCTACGGGGAGGACATGAATCTCATCCCCAACCCGGCCGATCGCTACGCGGTGGGCGACCGCAGCACCGGCCTGCAGTGGGACGCCGACGGCGGACTGACCATCCACCTGCAGAGTGAGCCGCCTGATCAGGGCAGGAAAGCCAACTGGCTGCCCACCGCGAAGGAAGGCACCTGGTTCGTGGCCCTTCGCATGTACCGGCCCCGCCCGGAGGTGATCGACGCGACCTGGGAGTGTCCTCCTCTGACGCGTAAATACTGACGAGGGTGGGCAAAACCGCCGGTAGATGACCTCGCCTCCTGTGGTGCCACCCCCGCACCACGGTGTTGATCAAGGGCTGCGGGGTGATTCGGGCGGGCGACGACGCGGACGTCTCGGCTTCGTGGTGAGTCGGCGGCTGGGTCCGGCGCTGCGCGTTCTCGTAGCCCTGGGCCTTGTGCTCGATGCCCTTGACCATGTACTCCGGCTTGCCGGGAACGTCACGGGCGTGCTCGTGCGACCGCCGCGGCGTCAGCAAGGTCAGCAACGGGTCAGTGTGAGTCCTCAGACACCTGCCGACAGCTGACCGCACAGGAGAAACGAGGTAGCCTCCGAAGACCGCCCTTGACCTGCAGAAAGCAGGCAGGGAGCAGACAAACCGGGAGTTTCTCCATGCTTCGCACCATGTTCAAGTCCAAGATCCACCGCGCCACCGTCACCCAGGCCGACCTGCACTACGTGGGATCGGTGACCATCGACGCCGACCTCCTCGACGCCGCCGACCTGCTCCCCGGCGAGCTGGTCCACATCGTCGACATCACCAACGGCGCCCGGCTGGAGACGTACGTCATCGAAGGCGAGCGTGGCTCGGGAGTCATCGGGATCAACGGCGCGGCCGCCCACCTCGTCCACCCCGGAGACCTGGTGATCATCATCAGCTACGCTCAGGTCACCGACGCCGAGGCGCGGGCGCTCCGGCCGCGGGTCGTGCACGTGGACGCCGACAACCGGATCGTGGCTCTCGGCGCCGACCCGTCCGAGCCGGTGCCCGGCTCGGACCAGGAGCGCAGCCCGCAGGCCGTCTCGGCCTGACCGGCGGACGAGGACCAGGAGCGTGCGTACCCATGAGTGACATCGAGATCCGTGACGACCGGGCGGCGGGCCGCCTGGAGGCCGTCGGTGACGGCGAAGTCGTCGGTCACATCGAGTACTTCGTCCTCGAGTCGCCCGCGCGCGCCCTGGTCCCGGTCCACACCATCGTGGAGCCCGCCCACGAGGGCAAGGGCATCGCGGGCTCGCTGGCCCGTGAGCTGTACGCGGTGTCCGAGCGCGAGGGTATCCCGGTCGCCCCGCTGTGCCCGTACGTCGTGAAGTGGGCCGAGCGCCACCCCGACGTGGCCCCGACCGCCGACCCGGAGCTGCTGGAGGCCGCGAAGGACTGGCTGCGGGCCCACCCCGGACGCTTCTGAGCACACCGACGCCTCCCGGCCACCCGGGCCCGCCGCCCGCCGCCGTCGGGGTGAGTGGCCGAGCGGGCGCCGGGTACGCGGGGAGTAGTCCAGGCGACGCCAACGACTGCTCGGAGGCTCCGATGACGAGCCCGTACCCCGACCCAGCATCCCCGGGACCGCCACCGGCCCCGGGCCCCACCCCACCGGACCCCTTCCCGACCCCGGTCCCGCCCCCGGAACCGGGTCCTGCTCCGGCCCCGGAGCCCGTACCACCGCCGGCGCCCACCCCGCCACCGGCCCCGGGCCCTCCGGAACCCTCACCGTCCCCGATCCCCCCAGGCCCGGAACCCGAACCGAACCCGGAACCGGGCCCACCCCTCACCTGAAAACCCCGGGTGGGTCCGCGCCCCAAGGGGGCGCGGGGAACTGCGCGACCAGCCACGACACACCCGCACACGCGACCCGACCGCACCCCGCACCCCACTAGGCGCACAAAGCCCGGCCGGCCCTAGGCGGAAACCTCACCACGGTCCCCACCCCACAGCGTGTGGAACGACCCCTCCCGGTCCACCCGCCGATACGTGTGTGCCCCGAAGAAGTCCCGCTGCCCCTGCGTCAAGGCCGCCGGCAGGCGCTCCGCACGCAGCGCGTCGTAGTACGCCAGCGCCGCCGCGAAACCGGGCGTCGGCACCCCCTGCCGGGTCGCCGCGATCAGCACCTCGCGCCAGTCGTCCTGCGCCGCGGCGATCTCGCGCGCGAAGGCGTCGTCCGACAGCAGGCTCGGCAGATCGGCCCGGGCGTCGTACGCGGCACGGATGCGGTCCAGGAAGGCCGCCCGGATGATGCATCCGCCGCGCCAGATCGAGGAGACGGCGCCCAGGTCGATGTCCCAGTCGTACTCCTCGCTGCCCGCGGCGATCTCGTGGAAGCCCTGCGTGTACGACACGATCTTCGAGGCGTACAGCGCCTGCTCCACCTGGTCGGCGAACGCGGCCGCCTCCGACTCGCTCAGCGGCGAGGGCTTCGGCCCGGCCAGGCCCTGCGAAGCGGCCCGCAGCGCCGCGTGACCCGACAGCGACCGGGCGAACACCGCCTCGGCGATGCCGGACACCGGCACCCCCAGGTCCAGCGCGATCTGCACCGTCCAGCGGCCGGTGCCCTTCTGCTCGGCCTGGTCGACCACCACGTCCACGAACGGCTTGCCGGTCGCCGCGTCCACGTGGGACAGCACCTCGGCGGTGATCTCGATCAGGTACGAGTCCAGGCGGCCCGTGTTCCAGGTGCGGAAGATGTCCGCGATCTGGGCGGGGGAGTAACCGGCGACGTCCCGCAGCAGCTGGTAGGCCTCGCCGATCAGCTGCATGTCGGCGTACTCGATGCCGTTGTGGACCATCTTCACGAAGTGGCCGGCGCCGTCGGGGCCCACGTGCGTGACGCACGGCGCGCCGTCGGCCGCCTTCGCGGAGATCTTCTCCAGCATCGGGCCGAGCGAGTCGTAGGACTCCTTCGGGCCGCCCGGCATGATGCTCGGCCCGTGCAGCGCGCCCTCCTCGCCGCCGGAGACGCCCATGCCGACGAAGTGGATACCCTGCTCGCGCAGCGCCTTCTCACGGCGGCGGGTGTCCGCGAAGTGCGCGTTGCCCCCGTCGATGATCATGTCCCCGGGCTCCAGGAGCGGGGCGAACTCCTCGATCACCGCGTCCGTCGGACCGCCTGCCTTGACCATGATGACCAGACGGCGCGGGCGCTCCAGGGCCGCCACGAAGTCCTTGGCGGTCTCGGCCGCGATGAAGTCGCCCTCGTGCCCGAACTCCTCCACCAGCTCCTGCGTCCGCGACACCGTACGGTTGTGCACGGCGACCGTGTAGCCGTTGCGCGCGAAGTTCCGGGCGAGGTTGCGGCCCATGACCGCGAGGCCCGTGACGCCGATCTGCGCTGAAGTGCTCATACCGCCTGCTCCCTAACTGCCTCGTGACTACGGCTCCGTCAGTACGGGCCCTCGCCCATCCTGACGTGCCGCTACGGCGAGCGCACATCCGACCCGCCACGCATGTTTACGCACGGAAGGCGTCCGTCTCCTCAGTGTCGCCGTCGTTCGCGGCCGATCTCGTCAAGGAAGGCCCGTTCCCGGCCACTTGGGAGCGGCATGCGGCTGATTTGCCGTCTTGTCATGGCCTGTTCGCGGCGCTTACTTTTGCCGCTCCTGACGCATGCCGAGGGGATTTCGGACATGGCCGTACGCGGCCGGCATCGCCGGTACCAGCCGAACAGGATCAACCGCGCCTCGCTCACCGTCACGGCGGGCGGCGCCGGTCTCGCCATCCCGCTGGTCGCCGCCGGCACCGCCGACGCGGCCGACGCGTCCACCTGGAACAAGGTCGCTGCCTGCGAGTCCAGCGGCAACTGGAGCATCAACACCGGCAACGGCTACTACGGCGGGCTGCAGTTCACCCTGTCCACCTGGGAGGCGTACGGCGGCACCCGGTACGCGCCGCGCGCCGACCTCGCCACCAGGGACCAGCAGATCGCCGTCGCCGAGAAGGTCCTGGACGGGCAGGGGCCCGGCGCCTGGCCGGTGTGCTCGGTACGGGCCGGACTGAGCCGGGGCGGTGATGCGCCCGAGCTCCACACGGACAGTGCCGCGACCCGCCCGGCGAAGACCGGCAGAACCGGCTCCGTGCCGGACGTGCAGCCGCAGACGACCCCGCAGTCCCGTGCCGGCAAGGCCGAGATGTACACGGTGGTGCACGGCGACACGCTCTCCGGCATCGCCGGCGAGCACCACGTCCAGGGCGGCTGGCGCCGGCTGTACGCGGGCAACCGCGCCGCCATAGGGTCCGATCCCGACCTGATCCTGCCGGGCCAGCGGCTCAGCCTGCGCGCCGCCGCCTCCCCGGCGCCCGACACGCACACCGACGGCAGGTCCAAGTCTCCGAAGCGGAAAGCACCTTCGGAGAAGAAGACCCACCAGCGCCCGGGCCACGGCAGTGGCCACTCGCTCGTCGCCCCGGTGCACGCCGCGATCGGCACCGGCTACCGCGTGGCCGGGTCGCACTGGTCGAAGGGCTACCACACCGGCGTCGACTTCCTCGTGCCGACCGGTACCTCCGTCCACGCGGCGGCGGCCGGACACGTGGTCGCCGCGGGCTGGGGCGGCTCCTACGGCTACCAGGTGGTGATCCGGCACGCCGACGGGCGTTACACCCAGTACGGCCACCTGTCCGCCATCTCCGTGCGGGCCGGACAGAGCGTGTCCGCGGGCCAGCGCATCGGCCGCTCCGGGTCCACCGGAAACGTCACGGGCCCGCATCTGCACTTCGAGGTGCGGACGGGGCCCGGCTTCGGCTCGGACATCGACCCGGTCGCCTATCTCCGGGCAGGCGGCGTCAGGATTTGACCCGCGTGCGGTGCCGTTCCACGACGGGCACCGGCATATGGAAGCTGGCGGACAGCGGGAGGTACGAGGCGGGGAGGGCGTAGACGGCCGGCATGCCGCCACCGCGCCCTTCGCGACCGCCGTCCGGAGCCGCAGCCACGAGCACGTCCTCGAGGGCGGGCACGTCCGGGAGGGCGCGTACGTCGGGGAGGGCGGGCACGTCCGGGTGGAGGGAGCTGTCGGGCACGCACAGGTCCTGCGCGGCGGGATCGCGCACGGCCTCCCCGGCCGCCGGCTGCTCCGCCGCCGACCGCTGCCGGGGCACGCTGCCGAGCACCTCCGCAGCGCCGGCCCCCGTCTCCGTGACCGGCTCCGCCGCCGGGGCGGGCTCGAGCCGCTCCGTCGTCAGCAGGATGAGACCGCCCGCGGCCACCACGCCGCAGCCCAGGGCGAGCACGGTGCCCGTGGAGGCGTAGCGGAACGTCTCGCCGAACATCATGATGCCGACCGCGGCGGCCAGCACCGGGTTGACCACCGTCAGCGTGGCCAGCGGGGCGGCGAGGCCGCCGCCCCGGTAGGAGGCCTGGGAGAGCAGGATGCCGGCGGTCGCGAACACACCGATCACTGCGAGGGAGGACAGGTCACCAAGGCTGATCCCGCTGTCCCAGTCGACCGCCACGGTCTTGGTGAACACGGACGACATGCCGAAGGCTATGCCGGAGCCGGTGGCCAGCAGCACGCTGCGCACGGCTGGGTGCCGGTGCACGGCCCGGCCCGCGATCATCAGCGCCACGACCGCTGCGCCGGTGACCAGCGCGACGGCCGTCCGCTGGGCGGCGTCGAGGGAGTGCGCGTCGGACGTGCCGACCAGGGACAGCAGGCCCGCGAGGCCCACCGTGGCCATGACGGCGCCGCGCCAGGCGGTCGCCCCGGCCTTGCGGGAGACGAAGAGTGCCGCCATGGGCAGGGCGAAGACGATGGTCAGCGCGCCCAGCGGCTGCACCAGGCTGAGCGGGCCGTAGGCCAGCGCCACGACGTGCAGCACGCCGCCGAGCCCGTTGAGCGTCAGCGCCGCCCACCAGCCGGCCCGGCGCAGCGGCATGTACGAACCGTCGGGGGAGGACACCGCGACCTGCTCCTGCACGATCGCTCCGCCGGCGTAGGCGACGGCGGAGACGAACGACAGGAGCACGGACAACGCCAGGGCGCTCATCTGCAGCTCCTCTGCGTGAGCCGGGACCCCCGGGTCCGGCACGGCGTACGGTCGGCTTCCATGGTCAACACTCTGCCCGCTCGGGTCTCTTCCCGTCGTCGTACCTGAGCACGCAATGCGTCCTACTACCGATGGAGTACGCCGGCCGCTCGATCATCCCCAAGAGGGGTGACCACGGGTGGACACCCCGGGGTCCGCGCCACGAACAAGCCTGGTACTAGTGCTCCTCGTGGACCTCGACCGCGAACTCGCCGCCCTCCGCCCGCTCGGCGGCTTCTTCGTCCTGCGCACCGTCGGAGCGGGGGCGGGACCGGCTTCCGTGCCCCTGCCGACGCTCGCGGAGACCTATGAAGCGGGGACGTCGGATGTTTGTC
Organism: Streptomyces sp. NPDC085866; assembly: GCF_044541035.1. NCBI lineage: Bacteria > Bacillati > Actinomycetota > Actinomycetes > Kitasatosporales > Streptomycetaceae > Streptomyces > Streptomyces sp. NPDC085866. Next base: position 172,174 of record NZ_JBITSQ010000003.1, on the reverse strand, counting down.
GAAATCAGCTGACTTTCCGTGTCGAGACGGTGGGGCAGCGCCTGCGCACGACCGAGCCGCGGGTCGCCGCCTCCATCAGCCAGCAGGGACTCGCCGCCCGCCTGTGGTCCCCGGCCCTGGCCTGTGCGTCCCTGTACGGCCTCCTGCCCGACCTCGACCCGCGCCTGCTGCGCTGGGACGCCGCCGCCACCGCCCCGGACGACCTGTGGCTGACCGAGGTGCGCCCGCTGCCCGGGGACGCTGCGACGCTCGCGGACACCGTGCTGCACGGCCATCTCGAGCCCCTAGGGGAGACCCTGAGGTCCCGCTACGGTGTCGCGGCCGGGCTGCTGTGGGGCAACGCCGCCTCGGCGCTCGCCGGAGCCGCCCGCGAACTGGACCGCTGGGCCCGCGCGGAGGGTCGTACCGAGGTGGCGGACCGGGCCCGCGGCCTCACCGGCGAACTCTTCGCCCACCCCCTCCTGCGCGCCACCGGCACCCGCGCCGGCACGGCCTTCCGCCGCCGCAGCTGCTGCCTGTACTACCGCGTCCCCGGCGGCGGAGTCTGCGGCGACTGCTGCTTCACCCGCCCGCCGCACTCTTCCCCGGACGCCGCTTCTGGGTGACCATGAGGGGAACGTGCCACCGTGGCAAGGGGGTTGTCGGGTGCGTGTGGGACTGCTGACCCGGGAGTTCCCCCCGGACGTCTACGGCGGCGCCGGCGTCCATGTGGAGTTCCTCGCCCGCGAGTTGACCTCCCTGGTGGACCTGGAGGTGCACTGCTGGGGCGAGGGGCGCGGCGTCGGTGTCGTACGCCACCGCCCCTGGGCCGTCCTCGACGGCTCCAACGACGCGCTGCGCACCTTCTCCGTGGACCTCTCCATCGCCGCCGCCCTCGAAGGCCGCGAGCTCGTCCACTCCCACACCTGGTACGCCAATCTCGCCGGCCACTTCGCCAAGCTCCTCCACGGCATCCCGCACGTGATGACCGCCCACTCGCTGGAGCCCCTGCGCCCCTGGAAGGCCGAGCAACTCGGCGGCGGATACGCCCTGTCGAGCTGGGCCGAGCGCACCGCGGTCGAGGCTGCGGACGCGGTGATCGCCGTCTCGGGGGCCATGCGGGAGGACATCCTCGCCTGCTATCCGGCGCTGGACCCGGCGAAGGTCCACGTCGTGCACAACGGCATCGACACGACGCTCTACCGGCCGCACCGGGGCACCGACGCGCTCACCCGCACCGGCCTCGACCCCGCCCGCCCGTACGTCCTGTTCGTCGGCCGGATCACCCGTCAGAAGGGGGTGCCCCATCTGCTGCGCGCGGTACGGGACATCGACCCGCGCGCACAGGTCGTGCTGTGCGCAGGAGCCCCCGACACCCCGGAGATCGACCGCGAGTTCCGCGAGCTGTACGAGGAGCTGAGCCGGGTCCGCGAGGGCGTGTTCTGGATCCCGCAGATGCTGCCGCGCACGGATGTGATCCAACTCCTCACGCACGCCGCCGTGTTCGTCTGTCCTTCGGTGTACGAGCCCCTCGGCATCGTCAACCTGGAGGCCATGGCGTGCGGCACGCCCGTGGTGGCCTCCCGGATCGGCGGCATCCCCGAGGTCGTCGAGGACGGTCGGACGGGCCTCCTCGTCGACGTGGACGACGACTTCGAGGCGGGCCTCGCGCGGGCGCTGGACAGCGTCCTCGGCGACCGGGAGACGGCCCGAAGGATGGGTGAGGCCGGACGGGAGCGTGCGGTGGGCGAGTTCGGCTGGGCCGCGGTGGCCCGGCGCACCACCGGGCTGTACGAGGAGATCCTCAAGCAGGCCTAGTCCGGCCTGCTCGGGGCAAGCATGGTTCAACCAGGGTGAGGGGAGAGGCCATGCGTCGTGGTGGACCTTCGGTTCTCGGAATCGTTCTGGCGGGCGGCGAGGGCAAGCGTCTGATGCCGCTCACCGCGGACCGCGCCAAACCAGCCGTCACCTTCGGCGGCACCTACCGGCTCGTCGACTTCGTCCTGTCCAACCTCGTCAACGCCGACGTCCTGCGCATCTGCGTGCTGACCCAGTACAAGTCCCACTCCCTGGACCGGCACATCACCACCACCTGGCGGATGTCCAGTCTGCTCGGCAACTACGTCACCCCGGTCCCGGCCCAGCAGCGCCTCGGCCCGCGCTGGTACCTCGGCAGCGCCGACGCGATCCTGCAGTCGCTGAACCTCGTCCACGACGAACAGCCGGAGTACGTGGCCGTGTTCGGCGCCGACCACGTCTACCGCATGGACCCCCGGCAGATGCTGCAGCAGCACATCGAGGGCGGCGCGGGCGTGACGGTGGCCGGCATCCGGGTGCCGCGCTCGGAGTCCTCCTCCTTCGGGGTGATCACGCCGGGCTCGGACGGCATCAGTGTCGAACGCTTCCTGGAGAAGCCCGCCGACCCGCCCGGGCTGGCGGACGACCCCGAGTGCGTGTTCGCCTCGATGGGCAACTACGTCTTCTCCACCAAGGCCCTCATCGAGGCGCTGCAACGCGATGTCGAGGACAGCCAGTCCGTGCACGACATGGGCGGCTCGATCCTGCCCCAGCTCACCGGCCGCGGCGAGGCACAGCTGTACGACTTCAGCGCCAACCACGTGCCCGGGGAGACCAGCCGCGACCAGGGCTACTGGCGGGACGTAGGCACCCTGGACGCCTACTACGAGGCACACATGGACCTCATCGCCGAGCGGCCCGCCTTCAACCTCTACAACCGCCAGTGGCCCGTCTACACCCACTCCAACCAGCTCTCCCCGGCCCGCTTCAACGCGGGCGGCATGGCGAGCGAGTCCATCATCAGCGCGGGCTGCCTGATCCGCGGTCAGGTCACCCGGTCCGTGCTGTCGCCGGGGGTGCGGGTCGACCCGGGCGCGGTCGTGCAGGGCTCGGTGCTGCACGACAACGTGCACATCGGCCGGGGCGCGGTCGTCCGCGGTGCCGTCCTGGACAAGAACGTCGAGGTGCCGCCCGGCGCGACGATCGGCGTCAACCCGGAGCGGGACGCCGAGCTGTACACCGTCTCCAAGGGCGGGGTGATCGCCCTGGGGAAGGGACAGCGGGTCTCCTGAGCTCCTGACCCCTTGACCTCCTGAGCTCCTGACCCCAGGCGGACGCGCCGTCAGACCGCCTCCGATCGCGACGCGTTTGTCATCACCCTCCCGGAATGCCGGGGTTCGCCTCGTTCGGCCTTCACGATGCAGGCAACGATGTCGAACCTTCGGAGGTCATCCGACATGAGAGGGACCCGGCGCACGCGGCTGTGCCTGGCCGGGGTGCTGGCAGCGTCCACGCTGATCGCCACCCCCGCCGCACGGGCCGCCGAGCGGACCGACGGCCACCTCACCGACCTGGTCAACCCCTTCATCGGGAGCCAGGACGAGGGCAACACCTTCCCCGGCGCGGCCGTGCCCTTCGGCATGGTGCAGCTCTCCCCGGACACCGGGCACAGCACCGGCTACGACTACACGCAGAACACCGTCCGCGGCTTCTCGCTGGTCCATCTCTCGGGCGTCGGCTGCCGGATCGGCGGCGACCTGCCCGTGCTGCCCACCACGGGCGAGGTCACACAGACGGACTACGCCAAGTACGCGGCGGGCTTCTCGCACGCCGACGAGGAGGCGAGCCCCGGCTACTACCGCGTCGGCCTCGACTCCGGCATCCGCGCCGAGCTGACCGCGAGCCGGCGCACCGGAGTGCAGCGCTTCACCTTCCCGGCCACCGACAAGGCCAACGTCCTGCTGAACGCGGCGCAGTCGCTGCACAAGCCGGTCGGCAGCGCGGTCGAGATCCTCGACGACCACACCGTGCGCACCGAGATCACCGGCCACGGCTTCTGCCGTGACACCGGCCCCTACACCGTCTACACGATCACCCGTTTCAGCCGTCCCTTCACCGCGTACGGCACCTGGGACGGCGCCACGATCACCCCGGGCGCCCGCACCGGAGGCGGCGGCGCCTACGTCCGCTTCGACGCGACGAAGGACCGTACCGTCGAGGCGACCACCGCCCTGTCGTACGTCGACGCGCGCGGCGCCGCCGTCAACCTGCGCGCCGAGGGCGGCCGGTCCTTCGACGCCGTACGGGACCGGGCCCGCGAGCAGTGGGAGCGGCGGCTGGCCACGGTCCGTGTCGACGGCGGCGACCCGACCCTGCGCCGCACCTTCTACTCGTCGCTGTACCGCTCGTTCCTCGCGCCCAACATCGGCAGCGACGCGGACGGCCGCTACACCGGCTGGGACCGTCGAGTCCACCGAACGGAACGGTTCACGTACTACCAGAACTGGTCCCTGTGGGACACCTATCGCACCCAGGCCCAGCTCCTCGCCCTGCTCGCGCCCCGCGAGGCGCGCGACATGGCCCTGTCGGTGGTGAAGGTCGACGAGGACGGCGGCTGGCTGCCCAAGTGGGGCTACGGCCCGGTCGAGACGAACACCATGAGCGGTGACCCCGTCACCCCGTTCCTGACCACCGCCTACCAGATGGGCCTGCTCAAGGGGTTCGAGGAACGCGCCTACCGGGCGCTGCGGAAGAACGCGGACGGGGTGCCACCCGCCGGCTACCCGGGCGTCGGCCGGGAGGCCAATGCCGAGTACATCGCGCACGGCTTCGCGCCCTACGACAAGAGCCGCCCGCTCGCCAAGATGGGCGACTCCGACTACCACCACGGCGCCTCCGTCACCCTGGAGTACGCCCTCGCCGACGCCGTGCTCGCCCAGATGGCCCGCGGCCTCGGCCACACCGACGACGCGGCCCGCTACGCCGCCCGGGCGCAGAACTACCGGGCCGTCTTCGACCCCTCCATCGGCTTCTTCCGCGCCCGGGACGCCTCCGGCGCCTTCACCGGCTCGGCCGACCCGGCCCGCGGGATCGGCTTCCACGAGGGCACCGCCTGGCAGTACCAGTGGCTCGTCCCGCAGGACCTGCCCGGCATGATCGGCCTGATCGGCGGCGAGCGCGCGGCCAACGACCGCCTGGACTCCTTCTTCGCCTACGACCGGCTGCTGGCCGACCCCGGGAAGACCGCCCGCGAGGTGTGGGTGCACGGGGACGCGTACAACTACTACAACGCCGACAAGTACAACCCGATGAACGAGCCCGACCTCATCGCGCCCTACACCTACCTGGCCACCGGCCAGCCCTGGAAGACCACGGACGTCGTCCACGCCGCGCTGACCCTCTTCACCGACGGACCCACCGGCATGACCGGCAACGACGACCTCGGCACCATGTCCGCCTGGAACGTGCTGTCCTCGATCGGGCTCTTCCCGATCCAGCCCGGCTACGACACCTGGGGCCTGTCCACCCCGGTCTTCGACCGTGTCGACCTCACCCTGGACCGCCGCTTCTGGCCCGGCGGCCGACTGACGGTCACCGCGCCCGGCACCTCGGCGAGCGACCGCTACGTCCAGGCCGTCCGCACCGACGGGACACCGCACACGCGGACCTATCTGACGACGGACGCGCTGCGCTCCACGCGCTCCCTCGCGTTCACGGTCGGCCCGCGCCCGTCCGAGTGGGGTACGTCACCCCAGGCGGTACCACCGGTGCTGAGGTGACCTCAGGAGTCTCCTGAGTCCCGCCCCTCTCACCGGGGCGGGACTTAATCTGCTGTTAACTGAGCGTAGCCTGATCGTACTTGACCGTAATCGGCTGACGCGCTTTGACTGTTTCCCTGCACCTCCACCCGTCGTCGACGCGAGGCAACCCCTTGAATTCCGACCTGCTCGCTCCCCTCGACCTGGCCTTCTGGAACATGGAGTCCGAACGGCACCCGATGCACCTCGGCGCACTCGGCGTGTTCACCGCGCACTCGCCCACCGCCGGGGCCCACGCCGCCGACCTGCTCGCCGCGCGCGCCGCCGCCGTGCCCGGTCTGCGCATGCGAATCCGGGACATCTGGCAGCCCCTCGCCTTCGGCGGCGCCGCCCGCGAGACAGATCCGGACTTCGACCCGCTCAACCACGTGCGGCTGCACGCCCCGACCACCGACTTCCAGGAGGTCGCGGGGCGACTGATGGAACGCCCGCTGGAGCGCGGCCGGCCGCCGTGGGAGGCGCACGTCCTGCCCGGTGAGGACGGCGTGTCCTTCGCCGTGCTGTTCAAGTTCCACCACGCCCTCGCCGACGGACTGCGCGCGCTCAAGCTCGCCGCCGGCGTCCTGGACCCGCTCGACCTGCCCGAGCGGGGCCCCCGCGCCATCGAGCCGCCGCGCAGCCTGCTCTCCGACGTGCGCCGGCTGCCCGGACGCGTCCCCGAGCTGGTCAAGGGCACTCTCTCCGACATGGGCCGGGCCCTCGACATCGGCGCTTCCCTGGCCCGCTCCACCCTCGGGATGCGCCCCTCGTCCGCGCTGACCTCCGCGCCCAGCGGTACCCGCCGCACGGCCGGGGTCGTCCTGGACATCGACGACGTCCACCGGGTCCGCAAGAGCGTCGGCGGCACCGTCAACGACGTCCTCATCGCCGTCGTCGCCGGCGCGCTGCGCCGCTGGCTGGACGAGCGCGGCGACGGCAGCGAGGGCGTCGCGCCCCGCGCCCTCATCCCCGTCTCCCGGCGCCGCCCGCGCGCCGCCCACCCACAGGGCAACCGGCTCTCCGGGTACCTGATACGGCTTCCGGTGGACGACCCCGATCCGCTCCGCCGGCTCGACACCGTGCGTACGGCGATGGTCCGCAACAAGGACGCGGGCCCCAACCGGGGCGCCGGGGCCGTCGCCCTGCTCGCCGACCACGTGCCGGCGCTCGGCCACCGGCTCGGCGGGCCGCTGGTCGGCCAGGCCGCGCGGCTCTGGTTCGACATCCTCGTCACCAGCGTGCCGCTGCCCGGACTCGGGCTGAAGCTCGGCGGGAACCAGCTCGTCGAGGTCTTCCCCTTCGCCCCGCTCGCCCCCGGTCAGTCCCTGGCGGTCGCGATCTCCACGTATCGCGGGCACGTGCACTACGGGCTTGTCGCCGATGCGCGGGCCGTGCCGGACCTCGATGTGTTCGCGCGGGCGGTGTCGGACGAGGTGGAGATGCTGCTGTCGGTCTGCGAGACCTGACCACCGGACCCGGCCTTCGGCCGGGTCCGGATTCCGACCCGCACCACCCGTGCGGCCTTGGTCGCCGGGTGGCGGGTGCCCCCGGTGGGGCGGATGCGCGGTCCGCGGCCGGCAGGTCCGTGGCGGGGCGGCCGGCAGGTCCGGAGCCGCTGTGGCGGATGTGGCGGATGGGGCCGCTGTGGTGCTGGCGTCGGCCTCGGTGGAGCCCAGTGTGCGGAAGCGGTTTGGCGGGTGGGCCCCGTGCTCCGTAAAATCCCCCGTTCGAAAGCGGGCGCGAGTCGGAGCGCTGCGCGGGTGATCAGGGAAGCGGCAGCGCGATGACGGTGACAGAGGACGGTTTTGCGGCCACGGACGAGGTCGTGTACGGCCCCGGCATCGACCCCGAGCGCCTGGCCGTCTGCCTCAGCGTGCTCGAGGAGCTCGACGAGCTGGAGGTCGACCACCCCGACGCCATCACGGTGCGCCGGGCCACGGCCGGCATCTACCGCACGGTCAAGCAGCGCCGCCGCCAGGAGCGCCGCGCCGCCAAGACCGCCCACGACAAGGCGGTCACCGAGGCCACCGCGACCGGCTCCGCCCAGCGCATCGACGACGAGACCGAGGGCATCCTGCCGTCGTCGGTCACCGAGGCCGGGAAGATCGCCGGGATACTCCAGCGCCCGCGCTCCTGCTACACCTGCAAGACGCGGTACGTGGAAGTCGACTACTTCTACCACCAGCTCTGTCCGGACTGCGCGGGTCTGAACCGGGCCAAGCGCGACGCCCGCGCCGACCTGACCGGCAAGCGCGCCCTGCTCACCGGCGGCCGCGCCAAGATCGGCATGTACATCGCGCTGCGCCTGCTGCGCGACGGCGCGCACACGACCGTCACCACGCGCTTCCCCAAGGACGCCATCCGCCGGTTCAAGGCGATGGAGGACTCGGCGGACTGGATGCACCGGCTGGAGGTCGTCGGCATCGACCTGCGCGACCCGGCGCAGGCCGTGGCCCTGGCCGAGCGGGTCGCCGAGGCGGGTCCGCTCGACATCCTGATCAACAACGCGACGCAGACCGTACGCCGCCTGCCCACCGCGTACGCCGCCCTGGTCGAGGGCGAGAGCGCCCCGCTGCCCGCCGGTGAACTCCCCGCCCACCACGTCATCGGCGCCTTCAACTCCGGCGCCGTGGACGGCATCGCCGCGCTGCCCGTCGGCACCAGCGGTCTGGACGCGCAGAAGGTCGCCGACCTCGCGCTCGTCGCGGGCAACGCCAGTGTCGCCCGGCACCTCGACGGCACCGCCATCGACGCGGGCGGTCTCGTGCCCGACGTCGTCGACACCAACACCTGGGTGCAGACCATCGACCAGATCTCGCCGGTCGAACTGCTGGAGACCCAGCTGTGCAACTACACGTCGCCGTTCATCCTGATCAGCGCCCTGCGCCCGGTGATGGCGGACGCCGCGAAGAAGGCCGCCAGTGGCCGTTCCTACGTCGTCAACGTCTCCGCGATGGAGGGCGTCTTCGGCCGCGGCTACAAGGGCGCCGGACACCCGAACACCAACGCGGCGAAGGCCGCCATGAACATGGTCACGCGGACCAGCGCCCAGGAGATGTTCGACACCGACGGCATCCTCATGACCTCCGTCGACACCGGCTGGATCACCGACGAGCGTCCCCACTACGACAAGCTGCGCCTGGCGGAGGCCGGTTTCCACGCGCCGCTCGACCTGGTGGACGGCGCGGCCCGCGTCTACGACCCTGTCGTGCGCGGCGAGCAGGGCGAGGACGTGTACGGCGTCTTCCTGAAGGACTACGTGCCCGGCAAGTGGTGAACCGGGGGCGGAAAACCGGTGGCCCGACGGGCCGCCGGTGATCTACCCTCCAAGGGTCGTGCCGGGGTGCCCGGTGCGCAGGCGACGCGTTCTTCGTGGTTGAACTCCTCTTGCAGACCCCAGTGGGACTGCGGCCCTTCGGGGGCCGGCTCGCGCCGCCGCCTAGACCTCGGGCACCTGGCGCAGACGCTCGTGCACGGCGTACGCCCCGGCCCCGGAAGCGGCCCGCACCCGCGTCCCGCCGTCCACCAGCAGATCGGCGCCGGTGATCCACTCGGCCGCGTCCGAGACCAGCCACATCACGGCCCGTGCCACGTCCTGCGGCTCCCCGATCCGCCCGAGCGGCAGCCCCGCGGCCACCTCCGCCTCGCCCGGCTCCCACACGAACCGCGCCATCTCGGTGCGGACGAGCCCGGGGGAGACCGAGTTGACCCGTACCCGCGGCGCGAGTTCGCCCGCGAGCTGCCGGGTGAGATGCAGCAGGGCGGCCTTGGTGGTGCCGTAGGCGCCGACGTGCGGCCCCGCATGCCCGGCACCCTCCGTGCACACGTTGACGACGGCTCCGCCGTGGTCCCGCATCCACCCCCGCCAGGCGCACTGCACCAGCCGCAGCGGCGCCTCGACGTTGACCGCGAACGCCTCCCGCCAGGCCTCGGCGCCGGCCTCCATCAGCGGCCCGTACGGCCGGTTGGTCGCCGCGTTGTTGACGAGGACGTCCAGCCGCCCGAACTCGCGCAGCACGAGATCCGTCAGCTCCTCGGGATGTCCGGCATCGGCCACGCTCCCGGCCAGCCCGATCCCGCCCAGCTCGGCGGCCGTGCGCCGCACCTCGCCCGCGTCCCGCGCGGTCACGCAGACCAGCGCACCGGCCGCGGCGAGCGCCTCGGCGACGGCCCGCCCGATCCCACGCGTCCCACCGGTGACGACTGCCGCCCTGCCCCTGAGCCCGGACGATGTGGTCATCACCGTACCGTCTCATGACGCACCGTCAGAAAACCAGGGGTGCGCGCCCGAAGGGGCGGGGCTGTGTCGATGTGCGGCCCCGCCGCGTGGGCGCGACCGGTCACGACGACGCGGCGGACGGCCGACGGCCCATCGTGGCCCCTGTGGCGGAGCGGTTACGCGCCGAGCCGCGAGTGCCGGGCCGCGACCAGCTCCAGTACGGTGCGCCAGTCCTCCAGTACCCCGGCGTCGAAGCCCGCGGTGCGGCCCTCCTCGGCGGCCTGGCGCAGCCGCAGCAGATCGTCGTCGGCGGGACCGGTGGGGTGGGAGTACCCGCGCACCAGCCGGAACACCCGCTCGCCGAGCAGTGGGCGCACCGCGGCGGCCGCGCTGCGGGCCCGCCCGGCCTCGTCGCCCGGGCCCGGCGCCGGTCCGATGCCGTGGACCAGTCCCGCCACCTGGAGCTCCTTGTCGGCGGGGCGGCTGCGGCGCAGCAGCGCGGCGGTTCGCAGCGCGTGCTGGTGCCGGCCGGCGTACAGCAGATCCATCAGCTCCTCGACGCTGCGCAGCTCCATGCGTCAGTCCTTCCGGGAGACGGCTGTTGCCCTCCGCCAGCAGATCATGGCGAGCTTGCGACCCGGCCAACGGCACCTGAACTGCGCCGCATGTACGCCGAGTGGGTGAATCCCCCTGGCGGGCGGGTGATGCGCGATGTGACAAATAGCGGCATATTGAGGGGCATTGGAGGGCAATCGACTTCCGATAGTTACACCTTGTTTGCACTCCCTATCGAGCGGACCTCCGCTCATTTGGTTAATCTGGAGGGCATGGACAGCAGTACGGGGTCCCACCCACACCCCTCGTCCGAACCGGCGCCACCGCGTCCGACTGGCCTTCCATCCAGACCCGAGCGGGCGACGAGCACCGGAGCGCAAGCTGTCCGGTATGCCCCGAGGGTGACCCGACACATAAGGAGTGCGCGGTGACACCGGAGAAGACGAATCGCGACGAACGCCCCAAGGAACGCACGGAGCGCGGCCGCCGGCGGCCCGGAGAACTGGGCAGCCTCGACGTGTGGGCCCGCTCCGCCCCGATCCGCCTCGCGGGTTACGAGGACGACCTCGCCGAGCCGCACATCCTGCCCAGCGTCGACTGACCCTCCGGGCCGGTTCGTCGCGATCGCCGCACGCATGGGCGTGGCAGACTCACGCCCATGCTGATCAGAGAAGCCGCGGCCGAGGACTGGCCGCACATCTGGCCTTTCTGGCACCGGATCGTCGCCGCCGCCGAGACCTACGCCTGGGACCCCGACACCTCCGAGCAGGCGGCCCGCGCCCTGTGGATGAGCCCGGCCAAGCGCGTCTACGTGGCCGAGGACCCCACCGGCACCGTGGTCGGCTCGGCCTACCTCGCCCCGAACTACGGCGGCCCCGCAGCGGGCGTCGCCAACGCGGGCTTCATGGTCGACCCCGACCACACCGGGCAGGGCATCGGCCGAGCCCTCGCCGAACACATCCTGACCGAGGCGACGGCCCACGGCTACCACGCGATGGTCTTCAACGCCGTGGTCGAGACGAACCCCGCGGTCGGGTTGTGGCAGTCCCTCGGCTTCACCGTCCTCGCCACGGTCCCGCAGGCCTTCGACCATCCCCGCCGGGGCAGGGTGGGGCTGCACATCATGTACAAGGCGCTCGACCGGCCGGGGTAGGCGATCGTGACGACGGAGCAGTACACCGCGGCCGACATCAAGATCGTCGAGTTCGACGAGCACGTACGGCGCAACCCCGCCATGTCCTTCGAAGTCTCCCGTGATCACCCCGGCCTGGCCACCCGGGTACTGTGCCGTGTCCTGGCGGCAGGGCTGCATCCGGCGGCCCGCCTCGCCCCGGACCACACCCTGCGGATCACGGCCGAGATCCATGGAGACCTGGCCTTCGCCGTCACGGACGACGTGCCCGACGCCCTGGACGGCGGCACGGACCGGCCCCGCCTCGGGTACTACGGAGCGCTGCTCGGTCCGGACCGCTGGTTCAGCGCCGCCGCAGCCGCGCTCAGCACGCGGACCGTCGTCGAGGTGTGGCGGGACGGCCACGGCCTCCGTCAGGAACTCGAGGGGATCCGTCCGGCCGAGGAACCCGGGAGTTTCGAGCCGCCCGCAGGGGCGGGTACGAGAGTCTCCTTCACGCTCGACCCCGCGTACTTCGCTCCCGGAGCGGTGATCACCACCGATGCGGGCGGCCTCGACCTGCACGGCCCCTACTGCGACGAGCCGCCCGGGCCGGGTGGTGTCACCCTCCGGGACCGGCGCGACGGACGTGAGGTTCGCTACGCCTGATCCGCCAGGTGTGCCGTCCGCTGCCACGGATGCAGGCTCTCCAGCTGCTCCGCCAGAGCCAGGAGGTCCGCCTCCGTGCCCGGGCGGCCCACCAGTTGGACGGCGCAGGGGGCGCCGGAGGGGAGGGTGCCGAGGGGGATCGACATCGCGGGCCAGCCCGTCAGGTTCCAGGGCGGGGTGAAGGGGGAGTAGGCGGAGTCGGCCGCGATGTTGCGCAGCCAGCCGCGCTTGTGCCAGGGGGCGGCCTTGGGGGAGCGGCGGGCGAGGGCCGGGGTGAGCAGGACGTCGTGCTCGGTGAAGAACGGGGTCAGCCGGGCGCGGAGGCGTTCGCGCTGGTCGCCGGTGCGGACCGAGGCGAGGAAACGGCGGCCCACGGCCGCGTGCACCCGGGTGCGCCGGGCCAGCCGCGCCGGGTCGAGGCCCTCCGCGTCCACCGCCGTGCCCGCTGTCCAGTGCTGGAGCGAAGTGATGCCGAGGGAGAGCGGGTAGGGCGGTTCGGCCCGCCGGACCCGGTGCCCGGCCTTGGCCAGCACCCCGGCCGCCTGCCGGACCGCGGTCGTATACGGCTTGCTCACGCTCACGCCGGCGATCGGGCTGCGCAGGGCGACGGCGATCCTGAGCGGCGTCCGCTCCTCGCGCCTGACGAACTCGGCGTCCGCGAGGACCGACAGCATCAGCCGCACGTCCTCGACCGTCGTGGCCAGCGGACCGTTCTCCGACATCCCGAACCAGTCGCCGTTGCCGATCCCGGCCGGCACCACCCCGTGCCCCGGCTTCAGTGTGACCAGCCCGCAGTTGGCCGCCGGGATGCGCAGCGAGCCCATCCCGTCGTTGCCGAGCGCGATCGGCACCAGGCTCGCCGCCACCGCGGCCGCGCTGCCGCCGGACGAGCCGCCCGCGTTGCGGGAGGTGTCCCACGGATTGCGGGCGGTGCCGAACACGCCCTCCGTGGTGGCGAAGACGCACAGCTCGGGCACGTTCGTCACACCCACGACCACCGCACCGGCCGCCCGCAGCCGGGCCACCGTCACATGGTCCTCGGCGGCCGGGTCGTCCGGGGTCGCGGCCGAGCCGTCGCGGTGGGACTCGCCGCGCACCGCCAGGTTGTCCTTCACCGCCACCGGCACACCGGCGAGCGGCAGTTCGGCCAGATCGGCACGGGAGGCCAGCGCGTCCGCCTCCGCGAGCGCCGCCTCGGCCCGTACCTTCCGGAACGCCCCGATCCGGCCGTCCAGTCGCTCGATTCGCGCGAGGTGCTCCGCCACCACCTCCCGTGGCGTGACCTCCTTCGCGCGTACGGCGGCGGCGATCTCGGCGGCGGTCCGGCCGGCCCAGCTGCTCACGGGCACTCCTCGGCTACTCGTCGGTATCAATCAGCGTGCGTGGATCGATCAGCGTGCGTGGATCGATCAGGGTGTGTACGGAGAACTGTGCACGGTCGGGGGCTGCGCGTCGAGGGGGCGAAGTCCGCCATCGGAGTGGTCATCCGATCAATGGGTCAAGTCATAGGGTTCGCAGGCCCGTTGACACGTTCGCTACCCCAGCACAATCATCAGACATCCGATGAATCGAAGTGTATGGGAGCCGCTCATGAGCACGTATCCCAGACGTCGAATCCTGGGCGCGGCGGCCGGCGTGACCGCCGCGGCCGCCCTTCCGCTCACCATGGCCACATCCGCAGGGGCCGCCGAACGCCGGGAGCCGTGGGCCGCCGTCCCCGACCCCGTGCCCGTCCCGCTGGACGCCCTCTACGACAACGACGGCATAGACACCGCCTCCGCGCGCGGCGGCGACTTCGACGGCTCCGGCTACACCTTCCCCGGCGAGGAACTGCCCGCCGGCCGCGTCGTGGTCGACGGCGTGCCCTTCCTCTTCCCCGCCTCGACCGCCGGTGCCCGCAACAACCTCGTCGCCCTCGGTCAGCGCCTCGACCTTCCCCAGGGGCGCTATCTGTCGGCCTTCTTCCTCACCGCCGCCAGCTACGGCAACGCCTCCGGCCGGGCCACCGTCCACTACGCCGACGGCACGACCACCACCGCCGGCCTCGGAGGTTCCGACTGGTACGCGGCGGGCGGTCCGCTCTCGGCGCCGTACCGCCACCGGCCCGACGGCGGCAGGGACGAGCACGGCGTCGGCATCGGCGTCGCGGAGGTGTGGCTCGACCCGCGCCGGGAGGCGGTGGCCGTCACCCTCCCCGTCACCAACCCGGCCGAGGCGAACAAGGCCTCCCTGCACGTCTTCGCCCTCACCCTCCAGCCGGTGGCCGCCGGACGGGCACTGGCCCTGCGTGCCCCGCACTCCACGCCCTCCCTGCTCGACCCGTCCGGCGCGCAGAGTGTGGAGGCCACCGTCGTCAACGCCGGCACCGTGGCCGTCCTGGCCGCGGACGGTGTGTCGGTGGCGGTCGACGTCCCGGGCGCCCGCACGGTCCAGCCCGCCCGCGTCCGCCGTCTCGACCCCGGTGAGCAGGCCCGCGTCCGCATCGGCATCCGCAACCGCCCGGGCACACCGCCGGGCACCCGCCGGGACGGCACGGTGACGGTCACCGGCCGGGGCGCCCGGGCGGCCGAGGGCGAGGCGGCGCTGACCCTCGGCACCGCCGACTACGCACCCACCGGCACCTCCCTCTCCGCCCACCAGGCGCCGTACTGGTTCCAGGCGGCCAAGTTCGGCATCTTCATCCACTGGGGCGTCTACTCGGTGCCCGCCTGGTCGCCGGTCGGCAAGCAGTACGCGGAGTGGTACTGGAACCACATGCAGGACCCGGCCAACGCGGTGTACGCCTACCACCGGGACACCTACGGCGAGGACTTCGCCTACGACGACTTCATCCCCCGCTTCACCGCCGAGAAGTTCGACCCGCGGGCCTGGGTGGAGCTGTTCCGGGACGCCGGCGCGCAGTACCACGTGCTGACCTCCAAGCACCACGAGGGCTTCGCCCTGTGGGACACCGAGGTCTCGGAGCGCAACGCGGTGAAGATGGGGCCCAGGCGGGACCTGGTCGGGGAACTCTTCGAGGCGTCGCGACGCCACGCCCCCGAACTCCACCGCGGCCTCTACTTCTCCATGCCCGAGTGGTTCAACCCGGACAACCCGTGGATGGGCCACGCCCCGCGCAATCCGTACACCGGCCAACCGGTCCCGTACACCGGCTACACGGCCGGCAAGGACTACATCCACGACTACCAGGCACCGCAGATGCTCGAACTGATCCACGGCTACGACCCCGAGATCATCTGGTGCGACATCGGCGGCGCGAACGACAGCCTCCATGTCCTCGCCGAGTACTTCAACCATGCGAAGAACCGCGCCCGCCCGATCGACGTCGCCGTCAACAACCGCTCTGGCATCGACGTCCACGACTTCACGACCCCCGAGTACACGACGTACGACAACACGGTCGTCGCCAAGTGGGAGTCCAGCCGGGGCCTCGACCCCTTCAGTTACGGCTACAACCGGGCGACGCCCGACTCCGCCTACATGACCGCCGAGGAGGTCGTGCACAGCCTCGTCGACATCGTCTCGAAGAACGGCAACTTCCTGCTCGACATCGGCCCGCGCGCCGACGGCACGATCCCGGAGATCATGCAGACCCGGCTGCGCGAGACGGGCGACTGGCTGAGGGTCAACGGGGAGGCGGTGTACGACACCACGTACTGGTCACGGATGGCCCAGCTCGGGGACGACCTGCGCTTCACGGTCCGCCCGGACGAGGCGTTCTACATCCACTCCCTGGCAGAGCCGGGAGCCAAGCTGATCGTGGCGGCGCCGGTGCCCGTGCGGGCCGGGGACAAGGTGACCATGCTCGGTCACGACCACCCCCTGACCTGGACCGTCAGGGGCGGCTCCCTGGTCGTCGACGTGCCGGAGGCGGCGCGGAAGGCGGGCCGGTACGTGTGGGTCTTCAAGGTGGAGTGGCGCGTCACGGGGTGACCGGGCGCTCGAAGAAGGTCTCGAGGACCACGGTGGCCTGTGTGCCGCTGACTCCCTCGATCTCGTAGATACGACGCAGCACGTCCTGGAGTTGCTGCGTGGTGGAGGTCCTGACCTTGACCAGGACCGAGGCGCTTCCGGCGATCACATGTGCTTCCTCTATCTCCGGAATGGCGGCGAACCGGTCGCCGGAGTCGCCCACCCACCGGGTCGAGTCCACCATGACGAAGGCGAGCACGTTCCGTCCGATCGCCGCGGGATCGACCTCGGCAGCCGTCCGGCGGATGACCCCTCGCTCCCGGAGCTTGCGCACGCGTTCATGGGTGGCCCCCGCGGACAGTCCGACGGCCTCGCCCAGCGCCGCATAGGGCCTGGAGGCGTCCTCCTGGAGGAGGACGAGCAACTGCCGATCGACGTCGTCCACGGTATCTCCTTCGGTGAAGAACTTGATCTGCCGAATCTTATTCTGCATAGTTCTGATTCTGCAGATCAACATTCGGACCGATGGTGAGGATGACGGCATGCCCGGCGAGCGACCGCAGTTGTACGAGACCCTCGATGACCGGTTCCGCACGGGCAGGTGCCAGGCGGGCGACTCGAAGCTGGAGACCCTCTTCGAGGGCTGCCGCTGGGCCGAGGGTCCCGTCTACGTCCCGGCCGGGCGGTACCTGGTGTGGAGCGACATCCCCAACGACCGCCTGCTGCGCTGGGACGAGACCACCGGCAAGGTCGGCGTCTTCCGCTCACCCGCCGGCCACCCCAACGGCAACACCTTGGACAACGAGGGTCGCCTGATCACCTGTGAGCAGGGCAACCGCCGCGTCACCCGCACTGAGCACGACGGATCGGTCACCGTGATCGCCGACCGCTTCCAGGGCAGGAGGCTGAACAGCCCGAACGACGCCGCCGTGCGGTCCGACGGCTCGATCTGGTTCTCCGACCCCGACTTCGGGATCACCAGCGACTACGAGGGCCACCGCGCCGAGAGCGAGATCGGCGCCTGCAACGTCTACCGCGTGGACCCGGGCAGCGGTGAGGTACGGCTGGTCGCCGACGGCTTCCGCGGCCCCAACGGCCTCGTCTTCTCGCCGGACGAGCGCCGACTGTACGTCTCGGACAGCAGGGCCAACCACATCCGCGTCCTCGACGTCCAGGACGACGGCACCCTCACCGGGGGCGAGGTCTTCGCCGAGTGCAGGATCGGCACCTTCGACAACATCCGCTTCGACGACGCGGGCCGGCTCTGGGCCGCCGCCATGGACGGCGGTGTGCACTGCTACGACCCGGACGGCACGCTGCTCGGCCGCCTGCTGGTCCCCGACGTCGTCGCCAACATCCGCTTCGGCGGCGCCAAGCGGAACCGCATGTTCATCGCCGCCGACACCGCCCTCTACTCCCTCGTCATGTCGGTCACCGGCACGCCACCGCTGCCGACCGCGATCCACACGCCCTGACCTGCCGCCCCCTGCCCGGCACCCATGTCCCCGTCCGTGCAGCAGGAGATCGCCCGGGACCTCCAGGTCAGCCCGTCCTGCGAGGCACGGCACGAGATCGAGCGGCGGGTGGCCTTCTTCGCCGGACAGCTGACCGCCACGGGCCCGCGCGCTGGTGCTGGGCATCAGCGGCGCTGTGGACTCCACGCGCAGCCGGCGCTGGTCGACAATCCGCTACCGCCACACAGAGCGCAAGCGCCGGCTGCCGCTCCCTGAGGGAGTCGCCGCTCACCAGTACATGAGTGCGATCGAGCCGCTGCCCCAGGTGGAGTACAGACGGGCTCGGGTCACATAGCTGTGGTCCTTGACGAGTTTGACCGTGAGGCGTCCGTTGCGGTCCTGTCCGCTGTCGTCGTCGGCGGTGACGAACCGAAGTTCGCCGTCGACGCGCTCGAACAGGGCCAGGACGACGTCGCTGTTGCCGAACGTGCCGATCTCGTAGCTCCGGGTCTCCGGTGGAGCGATCTCGAAGTCGGCCTGCTCCCCGGTGGCGAGCTGCAGCGGGGTCGACCGGAACGCCTCGAGCCGGGCCGGCTGGGCGACGAGCGGCGGGTACCACTGCAGGACGCGCTCCTTGTCCGACGCGGACAGGCCCAGTGTCTCGGGGATGCCGTTGCGGTAGGCCTCCGGGCGCACGATCAGTCCGGGCCCGAAGCTGTACTCCATGATGGAGTGGACATCCCATTCGGAGCCCGTGACCTCGTCCTTCGACAGCTTGCGCAGGATGTTCTCGAACGTGACCTCGTGGGGCCAGTTGTTGGGCGGTCCGCCGAGGTCCTCGTAGACCTTCGCCTCGTTCCACTCGATGCCCGCGAACGGGTTCTGGTGCTCGTGGGCGAAGCCGATCGCGTGCCCGGTCTCGTGCAGCGCGGTGGCCTTGCCGTACGGGGTGGTCAGGTCCCAGCCGAAGGTCATGGTGGCTTCGTTCGTGCCGATGAGCAGATTGTCCCGGCCGACGTACGACGCGGAGCCGTCGCGCTCCCGGAACGCGATGCGGATCTCGGACTCGGTGGGATCGGTCACTTCCTTGAACTCCAGCCCGATCCCGAGGTTCTTCCAGGCCCGGAAGGCGTGCCGGACCTCCTCCAGTTGCTCCGGGCCTCCGATGTCACCGCCCTGGTCGAGGAAGGCGTAGTGCAGGACCGTGCCGTTGACCCACTTGGCGCGGACCAGCAGTATCGCCCTCGACCGGCCCGGGCTGAGGTCCGGGCGCAACACGGGCTGGGTCTGGGGCGGTTGGGTGCAGTAGCGGGGCGTGATCGTCCCGCTCGCGGACGGCGCGTTCATGACGGCTCCCCTTCATGCGGGTGTCTGTCACCGCGAGGGCGAACGCGCACCCAGCCGTCGGCCGGCGGCCGGGCGGAGAAGGAGGTCGGCGGCAAGACTCCGATCGTCACCACGGTGCTACGGTTCCTGGGGGAATGCCCGGCCTGGATATCTCCAGCATCTTTCCGAACGCGGAGTTCCGCAAGTGTCGAATAGTTAGATACCGTAGGAAACCGGGCGGTTGAACAATGAAGCACCGACCTCTCATGCCGTCCGCGCACGCCCCGTACTGCCCCGCCCCGTGAGCCGCGGCACCGGCACTCCCACCGCCCGTGCCACCTCCCCGTCCAGCAGCCCCACCAGCTCGCGTGCCGCCGTGCGCCCGAACTCGGCGCTGTCCCGGGACAGGGCGGACAACCGGGGTGTGACCATGCGGCACAGTGCCGAGTCCTCCCAGGACACGACCGACACGTCCTGCGGGACGCGGAAACCGAGGTCGGCGGCCGCCGCGAGACCGGCCACGGCCATCACGTCGTTGTCGTAGATCAGCGCGGTCGGGGGAGGGGAGCCGCCGAGCACCCGGCGGGTCACGGCGGCGCCCTCCGTGTCGGAGTAGTCGGTGGTCACCGAGCGGACCTCGGTGAGGCCGCGGCGCCCCGCCTCCGCGCGCAGCGTGGCGATACGGCGCTGGGTGTGCGCCAGGGTGGGGAGGCCCGCGATGTGGACGATCCGCCGGTGGCCGAGCGCCGTCAGCTCGTCGACCACGGACGCCATCGCGCCGGCGTCGTCCGCCCACACGGTGGACAGGCCGGGGTGACGCACGTCGGGTGCGCCGCCGATGACCACGGCGGGCAGGCCCAGTTCGTCCAGCAGGTCGGGGCGCGGGTCCTCGGCGCGCGGATCGACCACCAGGACGCCGTCCACCCGGTGCTCCGCCCACCAGCGCCGGTAGACCGCGCACTCGTCGGCCACGTCCTGAGCCACCTGGAAGAGCAGGCCCAGATGGCGCTCGGCGAGCACTTCCTGGATGCCGGAGACGAGTTGGAGGAAGAAGGAGTCGACGCCCAGCGTGTCCGCCGGGCGGGCCAGGACGAAGCCGACCGTGGCCGCTCCCTCGCCGGAGAGGGCGCGGGCCGCCGTGCTCGGGCGCCAGCCGAGCTGCTCGGCGACCCGGTGGACCCGGGCGCGGGTGACCTCGGAGACACCGGGGCGGCCGTTGAGGGCGAAGGAGACCGCGCTCTCGGAGACCCCGGCGCGGCGCGCGATGTCCTTCATCGTCGGTCGGCGCGCGGGTGATCGCTTCTCCGGCAACGCTGGGCCCTCCATTCCGTGCGGTCCACTCCGGCCAACTGCTAATGCGCTTGAGCCCACTTACCCTAAAGCGCATTAGCGATCGGCGGCAATAGGTTCAACGCACCGCTGTGAGCAGGGGTTTTGAGTCACTAATGTCTTTAGCTGGGTCGAATCCATTGACTCGTCGCGGAATCGCTGGGCACAGTCTGGCCCGGCACCTTCGGCCCCCACCCCCCGTGCATCCCCCGCATCCCGCTGCATCCCACCGCAAAGGAGCCCAGCCGCTGTGCGCATCTCCCGCAGAACCTTCGCCGCCGCTGCCGTCGCCCTCGTCCTGCCGCTGAGCGCCTGCGGCTCGGGCGGGGACGGCGGCGGCTCGACCGACGCCTCGGGCAAGGTCGAGGGCGACATCACCTTCCAGACCTGGAACCTGCGCGCCAACTTCAAGCCGTACTTCGAGGGCCTGATCGCGGACTTCGAGAAGAAGTACCCCGGCACCCACGTGAAGTGGATCGACCAGCCCGCCGAGGGCTACGCCGACAAGATCAGCGCCGACGCGGCCGGCGGCACCCTGCCCGACGTCGTCAACGTCTCCCCGGACCTGGTCGCCCCGCTCGCCCAGGCAGGCCTCGCCCTCGACCTCGACAAGGCCGCGGGCAAGTACAGGTCCGAATACCTGGACGGGGCCTGGGCCAGCCACCAGGTCCCGGGCCTGAACGGCACGTACGCCTTCCCGTGGTACCTGAACACCGGCCCGCTCTTCTACAACAAGTCCCTGTTCAAGAAGGCGGGACTCGACCCCAGCACCCCGCCCAAGACGTACGACGAGCTCTTCGCCGACGCGCTGCAGATGGCGAAGAAGAGCGACGGCAAGGTCGCCACGCTCGCCAACGTGCCCACCGTCGAGGACTTCGGCCGGTACGGCGTGCAGTTGATGAACAAGGAGGGGACCGGGTTCGCCTTCAACGACGCCAAGGGAGTCGCACTCCTCACCAAGTACAAGGAGCTGTACGACGCCAAGGCCCTCGACCCGCAGGCCCTGACCGCCACTCCGGAGTCCTCCGGCAAGAAGTTCCTCACCGAGGCCGTCGCCATGAACCCCGGCAGCGCGCTCGACCTCGGCAACTTCAAGAAGCAGGCGCCGAACCTGTACAAGAACATAGGCATCACCGACCAGATCACCAGCACCGGGCACGTCAACATGTACGTGATGGGTGTGATGGTCAACTCCCGCACCAAGCACACCCCGGCCGCGGTCGCCTTCGCGCACTTCGTCACCGACGCGCAGAACCAGATGTCCTTCGCCAAGAAGGTCGCCATCTTCCCGAGCACCGCGGGCTCCCTCGACGACCCGTACTTCACCAAGGAGGACGGCACCGACGAGACGCGTGTCCGCATCGCCGCCGCCAAGTCCCTGAAGAGCGCGGTCAATTACACGCCCGTGCTGTTCAGCGAGCAGATGAAGACCGCGCTGCGCAACGAGGTCGCCAAGGCCCTGCAGGGCAAGGAGAGCCCCAAGACGGCTCTTGACAACGCTGTCAAGGACTGTGACCAGCTCCTGAAGCAGCAGGGCTGAACCGGCATGGCCACTCCCACCGTGTCGTCCCGGGTGCGGCGGCAACTGCCCATCAGCCCCTGGCTGTTCGCCGCTCCGGGACTGCTCGTCACGGGTGCCTTCGTGCTGTACCCGTTCGTGTCCACCGTGGTGAACTCCTTCACCGACCGCCGCACCCTGATCCCGGGCCGCTTCGTCGGACTCGCCAACTTCCGCGAGCTCCTCCACGACGACATGTTCTGGACCGGCCTGCGCAACAGCACGCTGTACGTCGTCGGGGTCGTACCGGCCCTGGTGATCCTGCCGCTGCTGCTCGCGCTCCTGGTGCAGAAGAACATCCCCGGCATCACCTTCTTCCGGTCCGCCTTCTACACGCCGGTCGTCGCCTCCATCGTGGTCGTCGGGCTGATCTGGGTGTGGCTGCTGGACGAACGCGGCCTGGTCAACTCCCTGCTGGAGACGGTGGGGATCGGGCGGGTCGGCTTCCTCAGCGACCAGTGGCTGCTCCTGCTGAGCGCCATGGCCGTGACGGTGTGGAAGGGCCTCGGCTACTACATGATCATCTATCTGGCCGCGCTGGCGAACGTACCGCGGGAGCTGCACGAGGCCGCCGCCGTGGACGGCGCCGGACCGGTCCGCCGCTTCCTCACGGTCACCGTGCCCGCCGTGCGCTCCACCATGGTGCTGGTCGCCGCACTCTCCTCGGTCGCCGCGTTCAAGGTGTTCTCCGAGGTGTACCTGATGGCCGGCCCGAGCGGTGGCCCGGCCGGCGAGGACACCACCCTCGTCATGCTCGTCCAGCGCACCGGCACCGGCCTGACCGGTCGCGTCGGCTACGCCTCCGCCCTCTCCGTCGTCGTGTTCGTCGTCACGGTCGCCCTGATGCTGCTCGTCCTGCGCGCCGACCGGAAGGAGGAGACATGAGCGTCCTGGAGAAGGTACGGCCCCGCCAGGAGCCCGCCGTCCGCGAGCCGCGCGTCACCGACGAGCACGGCCGCCGCATCCGGGTGTGGGAACTGGTCCTGCGCTACGCGCTGCTGCTCGCCGTGCTGGCGCTCACCGTCGGCCCGTTCCTGTGGCAGCTGTCCACGTCCCTCAAGGGCCCCACCGAGGACATCTTCAGCTCGCCGCCGAAGTTCCTGCCCGGCCGTCCCACCCTGCACAACTACGAGCGGGTCTCCCGCACCATCCCCGTGTGGGACTACGCCCTGAACTCGCTGAAGGTCGCGAGCGCGAGCGTGGTGACCAACTGCGTGGGCTCGGCACTCGCCGGTTACGCCCTGGCCCGGCTGCGCTACCGCGGCCGGGGCGTGGCCACCCTGGTCTTCGTGCTGGCGATGCTCGTGCCCGTGGAGGGCATCATCATCGCCCAGTTCACGACCATGCGGGAGCTCGGCCTGAACAACACGCTCATCGGGGTCGTGCTGCCCGGCTCGATCGGCGCGATGAACGTGCTGCTGATGCGCAACGCCTTCCGGAACCTGCCGTACGAGATCGAGGAGGCCGCCTACGTCGACGGCGCAGATGTCTGGCAGCGGTTCTGGCGCATCGCGCTGCCGTCGGTGAAGGGCACGCTCGCCGTTGTCGCGATCTTCGCCTTCATGGGCGCCTGGGACGACTTCCTGTGGCCGCTGATCGTGCTCAGCGACCCCGACAAGTTCACCCTGACCATCGGCCTCAACTATCTGCACGGCACCTTCGCCAACGACGAGCGCCTGGTCGCCGCCGGCACCGTCATCGCCGTGGCCCCGCTCATCGCCCTCTTCGCCTGCCTTCAGCGGTACTTCTTCCGCGGGGTCGGCGAGGGCGCCGTCAAGGGCTGAGCGCCGTACGCGGCCGAGTCCCGTATCCCTGCCGAGTCCCGTACCCCCCCCAAGGACACACCGCATGCCTCCTGCCGTGCGCTTCGGCGTCAACTACACGCCCAGCGAAGGGTGGTTCCATCACTGGCTCGACTTCGACCTCGACTCCGTACGTGCCGACCTCGACGCGATCGCCGCCCTCGGCCTCGACCACATCCGCGTCTTCCCGCTGTGGCCCTACTTCCAGCCGAACCGCACCCTGATCCGCCCGCGTGCCGTGGAGGACCTGGTACGACTGGTCGACGCGGCCGGCGAACGCGGGCTGGACGTCAACGTGGACGGGCTGCAAGGGCACTTGAGCAGCTTCGACTTCCTGCCCGCCTGGACCCGCACCTGGCACCGGCGCAACCTCTTCACCGACCCGGACGTCGTCGACGGCCAGGCCGCCTACCTGCGCACCCTCGCCGCCGCCCTCGCCGACCGGCCCCACTTCATCGGCATGACCATCGGCAACGAGGTCAACCAGTTCGCCGCCGGACCCCACCCCGACCCCGACCGGATCACGGCCGAGGACGCCGAGCGCTGGCTGACCCGGCTGCTCGCCGCCTGCGCCGAGGGCGCCCCGGACCGGCCGCACCTGCACGCCTCGTACGACGCCGCCTGGTACCAGGACGACCAGCCCTTCACCCCCGGCCACTCGGCCCGCCTCGGCGCCGTCACCGCCGTGCACTCCTGGGTGTTCAACGGCACCGCCCAGCGCCACGGCCGTACCTCCGTACCGGCCGAGCACCACGCGGCCTACCTGGTCGAGCTGAGCAAGGCCTGGGCCGAGGAGCCGCACCGGCCCGTGTGGCTCCAGGAGGTCGGCGCACCGGCGCCCCTCGTCCCCGCCGAGCACGCGGCCGCCTTCACCGAGGCGACCGTGGAGAACGTTCTGGACTGCCCCGACCTGTGGGGCGTCACCTGGTGGTGCTCGTACGACGTCTCCCGCGAACTGGCCGACTTCCCCGAACTCGAGTACGGGCTGGGGCTGTTCACCGACGACCGGCGACCCAAGGACACCGCGCGCGTACTGGCCGACGCGGCACGTGCCCACCATGAGCCCCCCGCCGTGCGCGGTACCGCCCTCGTCGTGCCCGCCGACCCGGCCCACCGCTCCCGCTGCGCCCCCGGCGGACCCGTCTTCGACGCCTTCTTCCGGCTCGTCGCCGACGGCGCCCGCCCCACCACCGTCCTGGACACCCGCGCGGACGACAAGGAACACCTCGCCGCCCGGGGCATCACCGAAGTCGTCACTCCCGACCAGGTACTCCCCACCCCACAAGGAGGAACTTGCTCGTGAACCCCACCAGACGCACCGTCCTGATCGCCGGGGCCGCCGCGGCTCTGTCGCCCACGCCCGCCCTTGCGGTCCCGCGTCCCAAGGCGGCCGCCACCCCGCCGTACGCCTCGTACTGGTACCCGGACTCCCTGCCCTCCGGCAGCCCCGGCGCCGGTATCACCTGGCGCAGCCTGAAGGCCTGGCGCGCGGCCGACGATCCCGACCTCGCCTTCAACGCCGCGTCCGTGCCGCTCGCCGCCCGCTTCACCCCGACCCCGGCCAACACCACCGCCCGCTCGGGCCAGGCCCGCATCCAGTCCCTGGTCTCCTTCGGACCGACCTCCAGCAACCCTTCGCAGGGTTCGGCCACCGCCGACTACTACGCCCTCACCCACTGGGCCTACCTCGACGAGCTGGTGTTCTGGGGCGGCTCGGCGGGCGAGGGGCTGATCCTGGCGCCGAACGCGCCGATCGTGGACGCGGCCCACCGGCACGGTGTGCCCGTCCTCGGCAACATCTTCCTGCCGCCCACCGCCTACGGCGGTCAGCTCCAGTGGACCCGCGACCTGGTCCAGAAGGACTCCTCGGGGCACTACCCGCTCGCCGCGCAACTCGTCGCGGTGGCGGCCGCCTACGGCTTCGACGGCTGGTTCGTGAACGCCGAGACAGGCGGCGGGAACACCGCGCTCGGCACCGCCATGCTCGGGTTCGTGAAGCAGCTGAAGGCGCTGGCGGCGGCCAAGGGACAGCGGGTGACCTGGTACGACGCGATGACTGTGAACGGGACGGTCAGCTGGCAGGGCGCGCTGAACAGCCAGAACCAGGCCTTCTTCCAGGCCGCCGACGACATGTTCGTCGACTTCCGGTGGAGCGCGGCGACCTTGGCCTCCTCGGGGACCAAGGCGGTGCAGCTGGGGCGCAGTCGCTACGAGTTGTGGGCGGGCGTCGACGTCGAGTCGAACGGGTCCGACTCGTCGGTGAACTGGGACGCCATCGTGCCGACCGGGAAGGCGCACGTCACCTCGATCGGCTTCTACCGGCCCGAGTGGACCCGCAACCACCTGCCTTCAGGACAGCGCGCCCCGGAGGACTTCCACGCGGCGGACGACCGGTTCTGGACCGGGCGCTCGCTCGATCCGGCGCGGCCGGACGGGACGGATCCGTGGCGGGCGCCCGCGGTGTCGGTGGCGGACCGGTCGACGGTGTCGGCGATGCCGTTCGCGAGCGTGTTCAACACCGGGCACGGGCTGCGGTGGTACGAGGAGGGGGCCGTCACCTCGGACGCGCCCTGGAACCACCTCGGGCTGCAGGACCGGCTGCCGTCGCGGCGGTGGGTCGTGCGGACGGCGGGGCGGCGGCCGGCGGTGTCCTTCGACTTCGCGGACGCGTGGCGGGGCGGGAGCAGCGTGCTGGTCGCCGGCGAACCGGATCAACCAGTGGTGGTGGATCTGTACGCGACCCGGCTGGCGATCGGTGTGGACACGGCTGTCGAGCTGACGTATCGGACCGACGCCGGCAGTGTGAACGTCGAACTGGCCGTCGCCACCGCCGAACCGAGCGGCGCCGGTGCGACACCGCCGTACACCTATCTGCCCGTGAACTCGGTCGACACCGAGGGAAGCCGGGCTGTGAACTCGGTCAACACCTGGCAGACCTCGACCGTACGGCTCACCGGCCTGTCCGGCACGATCCACTCCCTCGGCGTCCGCCTCACCGCACCCGACGGCGGCACCGTGCGCTGGCGGCTGGGCGGCGTGGCCGTACGCGACACCGCCCCGACCCCGGCCGCCCCCGCCGACCTGCGGATCACCGCGGCCTCCGGAGGCGACCTGCGCTTCGCCTGGAGCGCCGCGCCCGCCCCCGCCCCCGCCCCCGTACGCCACTACGAACTCCACCGCGTCCTGCCCGACGGCACCCGCCGCTTCCTCGGCGGTACCTGCCAGCGCGCCTACTTCGTCGCCGGCCTGCAACCCGCACCGGGAGAGACGGCCGCACGATTCGAACTGCGCTCGGTGGGGGAGCTGTACAACGCCTCGACTCCCGTGACCGTCACCCACACCTGGTAATCACCCGGAACCCAGCAGGGAGCACCCCGCATGCATGACGACCGCAACCTGGTCGAAGCCCGCCTCCGGCGCGTCCTCGACGAACGCATCCGTCCCGCCGTGTACCCCGAGTCCGTGCCGCTGCAGGTCGCGGTCTGGCACGCGCCGGGCGAGCCCGTGCCGGTCGCGGAGGGACTGGCGGCCGAGCCCGTGCCGATCGAGGTGGGCGCCCGGTGGGGTGCTCCGTGGGGGACCAGCTGGTTCCGGGTGACCGGGACCGTGCCCGAGGCCTGGGCAGGCCGGACCGTCGAGGCCCTGCTCGACCTGGGCTTCGACGAGAACATGCCCGGCTTCCAGTGCGAGGGCCTGGTCTACCGGCCCGACGGCACCCCGGTGAAGGGCCTCAACCCGCGCAACCAGTGGGTGCGCATCGGCGCGCCCGTCGAGGGCGGGGAGGAGGTGCGCCTGCACATCGAGGCCGCCTCCAACCCGGTCATCCTCGACTACCACCCCTTCCGGCCCACCCTGCTCGGCGACAAGGACACCGCCGGGCACGAGCCGCAGTACACGCTCACCCGCATGGACCTCGCCGTCCTCGACGAGACCGTATGGCAGCTGGTGCTGGACCTCGAGGTGCTGGGCGAGCTGATGGCCGAGCTGCCGGTGGACTCGGCGCGCCGCTGGGACGTCCTGCGCGCCGTCGACCGGGCCCTCGACGCCGTCGACCTGCAGGACGTGGGCGGCACGGCGGCCGAGGCCCGTGCCCGGCTCGCCGAGGTGCTGGCCGCCCCCGCCGTGCCGTCCGCGCACCGGATCAGCGCGGTCGGGCACGCGCACATCGACTCGGCCTGGCTGTGGCCGCTGCGCGAGACCGTGCGCAAGGTGGCCCGCACGACGTCCAACATGACCGCGCTCATCGAGGACGAGCCGGAGTTCGTCTTCGCCATGTCGCAGGCGCAGCAGTGGGCGTGGGTGAAGGAGCACCGGCCCGAGGTGTGGGCGCGGGTGAAGAAGGCCGTGGCGGAGGGGAGGTTCGTGCCGGCCGGCGGGATGTGGGTGGAGTCGGACACCAACATGCCCGGCTCGGAGGCGATGGCCCGTCAGTTCGTGCACGGCAAGCGGTTCTTCCTCGACGAGTTCGGCATCGAGAACGAGGAGGCCTGGTTGCCCGACACCTTCGGCTTCGCAGCCGGGCTCCCGCAGATCATCAGGGCGGCCGGCTCCAAGTGGCTGCTCACCCAGAAGATCTCCTGGTCGCAGACGAACAAGTTCCCCCACCACACCTTCCAGTGGGAGGGCATCGACGGCACCCGGATCTTCACCCACTTCCCGCCCGTCGACACCTACAACTGCTCGATGAGGGGCAGCGAGATCGCCCACGCGGCACGGAACTTCAAGGACAAGGGCAGGGCCCGGCACTCGCTCGCGCCCAGCGGCTGGGGCGACGGAGGCGGCGGCACGACCCGCGAGATGGTCGCCAAGGCGGCCCGGCTCCGCGACCTGGAAGGCTCCGCTACCGTCGTCTGGGAGACACCCCGGGCGTTCTTCGAGAAGGCCGAGGCCGAATACCCCGAACCCCCCGTCTGGGTCGGCGAGCTGTACCTCGAACTGCACCGCGCCACCCTCACCAGCCAGGCCAGGACCAAGCAGGGCAACCGCCGCAGCGAGCACCTCCTGCGCGAGGCCGAACTCTGGGCCGCCACAGCAGCCGTACGCACCGGGTTCCCCTACCCCTACGAGGAGTTGGACCGGATCTGGAAGACGGTCCTGCTGCACCAGTTCCACGACATCCTGCCCGGCTCGTCCATCGCCTGGGTGCACCGCGAGGCCCGGGCGACGTACGAGCGGGTCGCCACGGAGCTGAACGGCATCATCGACGCCGCCCAGCGCGTACTCGCGGGCGAGGGGGAGACGCCCCTGGAGTTCAACGCCGCTCCGCACCCTCGCGCCGGCATCCCGGCGGGAGGCGCGGCGACGCCACGGACGGACGGCGCGACGACGCTCACGCCGCGCCCGGAGGGCGGCCACGTCCTGGACAACGGCCTGCTGCGGATCGGGATCGACGGCCAGGGCCTCGTCGTCTCCGCGTACGACATCGAGGCCGACCGCGAGACCGTCGCCCCCGGCACCGCCGCGAACCTCCTCCAGCTCCACCCCGACTTCCCGAACATGTGGGACGCCTGGGACGTGGACGAGTTCTACCGCAACACCGTCACCGACCTCACGGACGCCGACTCGGTCACGGCGGGCGAGGACGGCGAATCGGTGCGGATCGTCCGCTCCTTCGGAACCTCCCGCGTCACCCAGGTGCTCACGCTGTCGCCGGGGGAGCGGCGCCTGGTGCTGGACACCGAGGTCGACTGGCACGAGACGGAGAAGTTCCTGAAACTGGCCTTCCCGTTCGACCTGCACGCAGAACGGTACGCGTCGGAAACACAGTTCGGGCACTTCCATCGACCGACCCACACCAACACCTCCTGGGAAGCGGCCAAGTTCGAGGCCTGCAACCACCGCTTCGTCCATCTGACGGAGCCGGACTGGGGCGTCGCCGTCGTCAACGATTCCACGTACGGCCACGACGTGACCCGCACGGTGCGCACCGACGCCGACCGCGGTACGACCACCACGGTCACCACGCTTCGGGTGTCCCTCCTGCGCGCCCCGCGCTTCCCCGACCCCGAGACCGACCAGGGCGTCCACCGCTTCCGGCACGCCCTGATCCCCGGAGCCCGGATCGCCGACGCGGTCCGCGAGGGCTGGCGGATCAACCTGCCCGGGCGGCGCACGACCGGTGCCGGTGAGGTCGCCCCGCTGGTCACCGTGGACAACGAGGCGGTCGTCGTCACTGCCGTGAAGCTGGCCGACGACGGTACCGGCGACGTGGTGATCCGCTTCCACGAGGCTCACGGAGCCCGGGCCCGGGCAACCCTGACCGCCGCCTTCCCGTTCACCGGCCTCACCGTGACGGACCTGCTGGAACGGCCGGGCGGGGAGGGGGAGCCGCCGGTGCGGGACGGCGAGCGAATCGCCGTACGGCTGCGGCCGTTCCAGCTGATGACGCTGCGGCTGCGCAGGGCCTGAGCCGCGGCCGCCGTTCGGGCTGGGGCGCCGGTCCGGGCCCCTCCCGGTGGATCCGCCCCGGTCACGAGCGGATCAGATCGAGCAGCCAGCTGGTGACCGCCCGGGTCAGTCCGGTGACCGCCGCCACGAGCAGGGCCCGTGCCCATGTACGCCGTTGTGCACGCGCGGCCCGTTCGCGGGGCGCGTGGTCGTCGGACACGCGGTCACGGGACCTGTCGCTGTCTGACATGCGGCTACGGGACATGGTTCCTCCATGAGGGGCGTTCGCGGGCCGGCTCGGAACGACCGGTCGTGAACGAGCCTGAGGCCGACCCTTGCTCGGACTCCGAGTTGCGACGGGCGCCGACGGGACGCGGCATTCGCGCCGGTCGGCCACGCGCGGCCGACCCGGTGCGAGAGCTTGGTGCGATGAGCGGCGACGGGGAGGGCGCGCCCAGGAGGCGGCCTCGGCGGCTGGAACGCGCACAGGTGGGGCCGGGCCCGCTGAGGGACCTGAAGGACCTGCTCCACCGGGTGTACCCGGCGGCGGGTGCTCCGACCCTGGACGAGATCGTCGAGGACATCGCGGCCGACGACTCTGGAAGGGCGCTGGAATGCTCCCGGACCTCGACCGCGTCGACGAGGCCGTGACCTGGTACCGACAGGCCGCCGACTGCGGCTACCCGCTCGCCCGGCCCCGGACGGTCCAGTTGCTGCACACCTCCGGCCGGGTGGACGAGAGCCTGCGGCTGCGCCGGTTCGGCGGGGAACCGGACGGCTCGATCGCCGGGCCCTGGCAGGTGCGTGCCGTGGAGGAGGCGGCCGAGCGGACCGCCGCGGTGGCAGGCCACGTCCGGCGGCTCGTCCGGGACCCGGTCACATACTGATCTGCGCCCGCAACCACTCCTCCACCTCACCGACGTGCGCGGCCGCCGCCGCGCGCGCCGCCTCCGGGTCGCGGGCCGCCAGGGCGCGGTGGATGGCGGCGTGTTCGCGGCGGGTCCGGGTGAAGGCGCCCTCCTCCTGATAGCCGCGCCAGACGCGGGCGCGGAAGGTGCGGGAGGACAGGCCCTCCAGGATGGCGGCCATCGTGTCGTTGCCTGCGGCGGCCGCGATCTCGCGGTGGAAGGCGAGGTCGTGGGCGAGGATCTCCTCGGGGTCGTCGGTGGCGTTCATCGCCGCCAGGTGTTTCTCCACCTCGGCGAGCTGGTCGTCGGTGATGCGGGCCGCGGCGAGTGCGGTCGCCGTGGATTCGAGGATGCGGCGCACCTCCAGGAGTTCCACCAGCCGTGGGCCCCGAGACAGGTCCGCGACCACGCCGAAGGTCTCCAGCAGGTCGCCGGCCTCCAGCGCGGTGACGTAGATGCCGGAACCGTGCCGGGCCTCCAGGACGCCCATGACCGTCAGCGCGCGGATCGCCTCGCGCATCGAGCTGCGGGAGATGCCCAGTCGGGCCGCCAGGTCGCGCTCGGTGGGCAGGCGCTGGCCCGGCTCCAGGCGGCCCTCGGCGATCATCGCCTTGATCTGCTCGATGGCGCGCTGGGTCACCGTGCCCTTCTGCGGGGCTGCCTCGTCCACGCCGTCCACGCCGCTCCTCCCGTCGCTGGGTGCGTCGCAGTCTAACCAGCAGAGTGGTCCGACCACTACGCATCGAGGAGCGGAAAAATTGGCGTCAGAGGGTGTTCCGGCGCCTGAGTGGTCTGATAAGTATCCAGGCATCTGCTCGAACACCCTCGACGAGGAGCCGCGAGATGCCCGTCAGAACAGCGAGGAAGCAGAACAGGTCACGGATCACCGGCGTGGCGGCCCTGGCCGCCTGCGCCTCGCTGCTGCTCACCGCGTGCGGCAGCACCAAGGACACCGGCGCGTCCAGCGCGGGAGGCGGAGGCGGCTCCGGGAAGGTCGGGGTGATCCTGCCCCTGCTGACCTCGCCGTTCTGGCAGTCGTACAACGACTACGTACCGAAGATGGCCAAGTCCGAGGGTGTCGACGCGCTGAAGACGGTCAACTCCAACAGCGATCCCTCGCAGCAGATCACCGACATCAACAACGAGCTGAACCAGGATGTGAAGGGCCTGGTGGTCGCGCCCCTGGACAGCGCCGCCATCCAGGCCGGACTCGACCAGGCCGAACGCAAGGGCGTGCCGGTCGTCGCCGTGGACGTCGCGCCCGACAAGGGCAAGGTCGCCATGGTGGTGCGCGCCGACAACGTCGCCTACGGCAACAAGGCCTGCGACTACCTCGGACAGCACGTCACCAGCGGCAAGGTCGTGCAGATCATGGGCGACCTCGCCTCGGTCAACGGCCGCGACCGCTCCGAGGCCTTCCGGGCCTGCGTGAAGAAGAAGTACCCGAAGCTCAAGGTGCTGGAGATACCGGCCAAGTGGGAGTCCGACACCGCGGCCGCCAAGCTGGACACGCTGCTCAACGCCAACCCCGACATCAAGGGCATCTACCTGCAGGCCGGTGGCGTGTACCTCGCGCCGACCCTGCAGACCCTGAAGTCGAAGAGCATGCTGAAGACGGCCGGCCGGAAGGGCCACATCGTCATCGTCTCCAACGACGGCATCCCGCAGGAGTTCGACGCCATCCGCAAGGGCCAGATCGACGCCACCGTCTCCCAGCCCGCCGACGCCTACGCCCGGTACGGCATGTACTACATCAAGGCGGCGATGGCGGGGAAGACGTTCGAGCCCGGTCCCACCGACCACGGCTCGACCATCGTGAAGCTGCCCAGTGGCATCCTCGAGGACCAACTGCCCGCGCCCCTGGTCACCAAGGAGAACGTCGACGACCCCAAGCTCTGGGGCAACACGGTCAAATGAGCGCACCTCTCGTTGAAGCCGAGGGCATCGTCAAGCGGTACGGCCCCACGGTCGCCCTCGCCGACGGCCGGCTCACCGTCCACCCCGGCGAGTCCCACGCACTGGTCGGCCGCAACGGCGCCGGCAAGTCCACGCTGGTCAACGTCCTCACCGGGCTCCAGGCGCCGGACGAGGGCACCGTACGCTTCGACGGCGAGCCCGCACCCGCGCTCGCCGACCGGGACGCCTGGCGCCGCAAGGTCGCCTGCGTGTACCAGAAGCCCACGGTCGTAACGGAGTTGACGGTCGCCGAGAACCTGTTCATCAACCGGCAGCCGCTCCAGCGGGGCTTCATCAGCTGGCGTCGGCTCAGGCGTGAGGCCGCCGATCTGCTCGCCACCTGGGACGTGCGCGTGGACCCCGAGGCCCGCACCGCCGACCTCAGGGTCGAGGACCGTCAAATGGTGGAGATCGCCCGGGCGTTGAGCTTCGGCGCGCGGTTCATCGTCCTGGACGAGCCGACCGCCCAGCTCGACAGCCGGGAGATCGAGCGGCTGTTCAGCCGGATGCGGGCCCTGCAGGACTCCGGGGTCACCTTCCTGTTCATCTCGCACCACCTCCAGGAGGTGTACGAGGTCTGCCGGACGGTGACCGTCCTGCGCGACGCCCGCTGGATCACCACCGCCCCGGTCGCCGAACTGCCGCGCGCGGCGCTGGTGGAGGCCATGGCCGGGGAGGCCGTCGTCGAGCGGGCGGTGACCGTGCGGGACACGGTGGCCGACGACGCGCCGGTCGCCCTGGAAGCACACGGGCTGTCGTCGGAGGCGTACCGGGACATCGACCTCACCGTCCGGCACGGCGAGGTCGTCGGACTCGCCGGCTCCAGCGGCAGCGGGAAGATCGAGCTGGCCGAGTCCCTCGCCGGACTGCACACCCCGACCGGCGGTACGGCTCGGCTCGACGGCAGACGACTCCCGTTCGGCGACGTCCAGGCCGCGCTCGGGGCCGGTGTCGGCTGCGTACCCCGGGACCGGCACGAACAGGGACTCGTGACCGGGATGAGCATCGGCGACAACGCCACCCTGAGCGTCCTCGGCCGCCTGGGCCGGTACGGCTTCGTCGGCACCCGGCGCAGACGCGGTGTCGCCACCGATCTGATCGAACGCCTCGACATCCACGCCGAGGGCCCCGACCAGCCCGTCTCGGACCTGTCCGGCGGCAACGCACAGAAGGTCGTCATGGCCCGCGCCCTGGCGTCCGACCCGCGGCTGCTCGTCCTCATCAACCCCACCGCGGGTGTCGACGTGAAGTCCAAGGAGTCCCTGCTGGCCCGGATGGACAGCGCCCGCGAGGACGGCACCGCCGTGCTCGTCGTCTCCGACGAACTCGACGACCTGCGGCGCTGCGACCGCGTCCTCGTCCTCTTCCACGGCCGGATCGTCGCCGAGCACCCGGCGGGCTGGCACGACCACGAGCTGATCGCCTCCATCGAAGGAGTGGACCATGGCTGACGGATCGACCATGGCTGAAGGAGTGGACCATGGCTGACACCAAGGCCCCGCCGCTCACGCCCGTCAAGGTCCAGGGCCCCCGCTCGGCCAAGGCCGTCCTGCTTCGCCGCGCCCGCGAACTCGCCCTGGTTCCCGCCCTGTTGCTGCTGATGGTGCTGGGCGCGTTCGTCAACGGCTCCTTCCTGACCGAGCGCAACATCATCTCGATCCTCGGCGCCTCCGCGGCCCTCGCCATGGTGGTGCTCGCCGAGTCGCTCGTCCTGATCACCGGCAAGTTCGACCTGTCGCTCGAATCGGTGGTCGGTATCGCCCCCGCCGTGGGCGCCCTGCTCGTCCTGCCCTCGGCCCAGTCCGGCTGGGGCACCGAGTGGCCCACCGCGCTCGCCCTGGTCGCGATCCTCGTCGTCGGCGCGGCGATCGGCGCCCTCAACGGCATCCTCGTGGTGAAGTTCCGGCTCAACGCCTTCATCGTCACCCTGGCGATGCTGATCATCCTGCGCGGGCTGCTGGTCGGCGCCACCAAGGGCAAGACGCTGTTCGGGATGCCCGACGCGTTCTTCACCCTCGCCACCACGACCTTCCTGCGCGTCCCGATGTCCGTGTGGCTGGCGGCGTTCGCCTTCGCGGTCACCGGGTTCCTCCTGCGCTACCACCGCGTCGGCCGCGCCCTCTACGCCATCGGCGGCAACGCGGACGCGGCCCGCGCGGCCGGTATCCGGGTCGAGCGCGTGATGCTCGGGGTGTTCGTCGTCGCCGGTGTCCTCGCCTCCGTCGGCGGCCTCCTGCAGACCGGGTACGTCGGCGCCATCAGCGCCAACCAGGGCAACAACATGATCTTCACCGTGTTCGCGGCGGCGGTGATCGGCGGCATCAGCCTGGACGGCGGCAAGGGCACCATGGTCGGCGCCCTCACCGGTGTCCTCCTGCTGGGCGTCGTACAGAACCTGCTGACCCTCGCGCAGGTGCCGTCGTTCTGGATCCAGGCCATCTACGGCGGGATCATCCTCGTCGCCCTCATGATCGCCCGCGTGACGACGGGCCGGGCCCAGGACTGACTCCGCCACAACTGTCCCCTGACCGAAAGGACTTCAGTGTCCGAGGCCCCCGCCCGCATCACCGCGGTCGACACCCACGACATCCGTTTCCCCACCTCGCGCGAGCTGGACGGCTCCGACGCGATGAACCCGGACCCCGACTACTCGGCGGCCTACGTCGTCCTGCGCACGGACGCCGTCGACGGGCACGAGGGGCACGGGTTCACCTTCACCATCGGGCGGGGCAATGACGTCCAGGTCGCAGCGATCGTCGCGCTGCGGGGCCATGTGCTCGGCCGCCCGGTCGAAGAGGTCTGCGCCGACCCCGGCTCGCTCTTCCGGGACCTGATCGCCGACAGCCAGCTGCGCTGGCTCGGCCCCGAGAAGGGCGTGATGCACATGGCGATCGGGGCCGTCGTCAACGCCGTCTGGGACCTCGCCGCCCGCCGGGCCGGCAAGCCGCTGTGGCAGCTGCTCGCCGACGCCGAACCGGAGTGGCTGGTCAGCCAGATCGACTTCCGCTACATCACCGACGCCCTCACCCCCGAGGAGGCCCTCGACCTGCTCAGACGTGGTAGCGAGGGCACCGCGGACCGCCGGGCCCGGCTGCTGGAGCGCGGCTTCCCCGCGTACACGACCTCTCCCGGCTGGCTCGGCTACGACGACGAAAAACTCACCCGGCTCGCCGCCCAGGCCGTCGCCGACGGCTTCCGGCAGATCAAGCTCAAGGTGGGCGCCGACCTGGCGGACGACGTACGGCGCTGCCGGGTCGCCCGCGCCGTGGTCGGACCGGACGTCCGCCTCGCCGTCGACGCCAACCAGCGCTGGAACGTGGACGAGGCGATCGCCTGGA
This sequence comes from Streptomyces sp. NPDC085866, assembly GCF_044541035.1. Taxonomy (NCBI): domain Bacteria; kingdom Bacillati; phylum Actinomycetota; class Actinomycetes; order Kitasatosporales; family Streptomycetaceae; genus Streptomyces; species Streptomyces sp. NPDC085866. Next base: position 136,077 of record NZ_JBITSQ010000003.1, on the reverse strand, counting down.
CCAAGGCGCTCGCCGAGTTCGCCCCGTACTGGATCGAGGAACCCACCAGCCCCGACGACGTCCTCGGCCACGCGGCCATCCGCCGCGCGGTGACACCTGTCAAGGTCGCCACCGGCGAGCACGTCCACAACCGCATCGTGTTCAAGCAGATGCTCCAGGCCGGCGCCCTCGACATCGTGCAGATCGACGCGGCCCGCGTCGGCGGGGTCAACGAGAACCTCGCCATCCTGCTGCTCGCCGCCAAGTTCGGCGTCCCCGTCTGTCCGCACGCCGGCGGGGTCGGCCTGTGCGAACTCGTCCAGCACCTGTCGATGTTCGACTACCTGGCGGTCTCCGGCACCACCGAGGACCGGGTCATCGAGTACGTCGACCACCTCCACGAGCACTTCCTCACCCCCGTGGTGATCCGCGACGGCCACTACACGGCCCCCACCACGCCCGGCTTCTCGGCGGCCATGCGCCCCGAGTCGATCGCGCGGTACACCTACCCCGGCGGCACCTTCTGGGCCGCCGACCCCGACACGCAGAAGGGACAGGCGGCATGAGCGACTTCGCGGGCCTCAGGGCCCTGGTCACCGGCGGCGCCTCCGGGATCGGCCGGGCCACGGCCGACCTCCTCGCCGAACGCGGCGCCCAGGTCGCCGTGCTCGACCTGGACCCGTCCCCGGTGGACAAGCCCCTCCTCGCCTACCGGGCGGACGTCAGCGACGCCACCTCGGTGCGTACCGCCGTCGAGCAGGCCGCCGAGGCCCTCGGCGGTCTCGACGTCCTGGTCAACAACGCCGGCATCGGCGCCCAGGGCACCGTCGAGGACAACGACGACGAGGAGTGGCGGCGCGTCTTCGACGTCAACGTCCTCGGCATGGTCCGTGCCGCCCGCGCCGTCCTCCCGCATCTGCGCCGCTCCCGGCACGCGGCGATCGTCAACACCTGCTCCATCGCCGCCACCGCGGGGCTGCCGCAGCGCGCCCTCTACAGCGCCACCAAGGGCGCGGTGTACTCCCTGACCCTGGCCATGGCCGCCGACCACGTCCGTGAGGGCATCCGGGTGAACTGCGTCAACCCCGGTACGGCGGACACCCCGTGGGTCGGACGGCTGCTGGACGCGGCCACCGACCCCGCCGCCGAACGGGCCGCTCTGGAGGCCCGTCAGCCCACCGGCCGGCTCGTCTCGGCGGCCGAGGTCGCGGGCGCCATCGCCTACTTGGCCAGCCCCCTCTCCGGTGCCACCACCGGCACCGCCCTCGCCGTCGACGGCGGTATGCAGGGCCTCAGGCTGCGCCCGGCGGGCCGGTGAACCGGCTGGGCCGCAGTGGCGTCGAGGTCAGCCCGCTGGGCTTCGGCGCCGCCGGGATCGGCAACCTGTACACCCCGATGGACGACGAACAGGCGTACGAGGCCGTACGGGCCGCCTGGGAGCGGGGCATCCGCTACTTCGACACCGCACCCCACTACGGCCTCGGCCGGTCCGAACGGCGCCTGGGCGCGGCCCTGCGGGCGTACGGCCGCGCCGCGTACACGCTCTCCACGAAGGTCGGCCGCCGCCTGGAACCCGCTGCCGACGGCACCGGAGACGACCTGGCGAACGGCTTCGCCGTCCCCGCCGACCGCCGCCGCGTCTGGGACTTCAGCGCCGACGGCATCCGCCGCACCCTGGAGGCGAGCCTGGACCGGCTCGGCCACGACCGGGTGGACGTCGTCTACCTCCACGACCCCGACGACCACGCCGAGCAGGCCTTCCGCGAGGGCTATCCCGCCCTGGAGAAGCTCCGCTCGGAGGGTGTCGTGGGCGCGATCGGCGCGGGCATGAACCAGGCGGAGATGCTCACCCGGTTCGTCCGCGACACGGACGTGGACGTGGTGCTCTGCGCGGGCCGGTACACCCTGCTCGACCAGAGCGCGGCGGCCGAGCTGCTGCCCGAGGCCGCGTCGAGGGGGGTGTCGGTCGTCATCGGCGGCGCCTTCAACTCGGGCCTACTGGCGGATCCGAATCCCGAGTCGACGTACAACTACACCCGCGCACCACAGGAGTTGCTGGACCGCGCCCTGCGTCTGAAGGCGGTCGCCGCCCGGCACGGGATCACCCTGCGCACCGCCGCCCTGGCCTTCTGCGCCGCGCATCCGGCCGTCGCCAGCGTCCTGGCCGGAGCCCGCTCCGCAGCCGAAGTGCACGACTGCGCCGAGCAGTTCGCCATCCCCGTCCCGCCCGCCTTCTGGCAGGAACTGCGCGACACCGGTCTGCTGCCGTCCGAGGAGCCGTCATGAGAGTCGCCCTGCACACCAAGGTCCGCGCCCACCGCATCGCAGACTACGAAGCGGCCCACCGTGAGGTCCCGAAGGAACTCACCGAGGCCATCCGCGCCGCCGGAACCACCTCCTGGACCATCTGGCGCAGCGGCACCGACCTCTTCCACCTCCTGGAGTGCGAGGACTACGGCCGGCTCCTCGCCGCACTCGAGGAGCTGCCGGTCAACGTCGCCTGGCAGGCCCGGATGGCCGAGCTGCTCGACGTGGTGCACGACTACTCGCAGGGCGGCGCCGACGCCCGGCTGCCGGTCGTCTGGGAGCTGCCGTGACCGTCGACGCCCACCATCACGTCTGGGACCTGTCGGTCCGCGACCAGGACTGGATCCAAGGCCCCGGACTCCAGCCGCTGAGAAGGAACTTCACCCTCGCCGACCTGGAACCCGAGGCCCTGGCGGCCGGAGTGGACCGCACCGTCCTCGTCCAGACGATCACCGTCCCCGAGGAGACCCCCGAGTTCCTGGCCCTGGCGGCCGGACACGACCTCGTCGCGGGCGTGGTCGGCTGGACCGACCTCACCCGTGCCGACCTCGCCGACGAACTGGCCCGCCTGCGCGAACTCCCCGGCGGCTCCTATCTGAAGGGCATCCGCCATCAGGTCCAGGGCGAGCCCGACCCGCAGTGGCTGCTGCGGCCCGACGTACGGCGCGGCTTGGCCGCCGTCGCCGAAGCGGGCCTGGTCTACGACCTCGTGGTCCTGCCCCACCAGCTCCCGGCCTGTGCCAAGGCGGCCGCAGACCTGCCTCGACTCACCTTCGTCCTCGACCACCTGGGCAAGCCGCCCATCGCCTCGGGCGAACGCGAACCGTGGGCCGCGGAGCTGCGTGTCCTGGCCGCCCTCCCCAACACCGTCGCCAAACTCTCCGGCCTGGTCACGGAGGCTGACCCCGACTCCTGGACGACCGAGGACCTGCGCCCGTACGCGGACACCGCCCTGGAGGCCTTCGGCCCCGAGCGCCTCATGTTCGGCTCCGACTGGCCGGTGTGCACGCTCGCGGCCACCTATGCACAAGTCCACGACGCGGCAGGGGAGTTGACGGCAGGTCTCAGTGCGGCCGAGCGCACCGCCCTGTACGAGGGCACCGCCAGCCGGGTCTACGACCTCTGAGCCATCCGGGCCAGCCGTGTGGGCGGCAGCCAGTCCCGCACGTAGACCCGCTCCCAGCACGCTCCTGTCTCCCGCAGCTCCTGCCAGGTGGTGTAGCGGTAGCGGAAGAGGCGGGCGCGGACGAATCGGGGCGGGGTGTCCGGCGGGAAGGGGGAGCGGCGCAGGAGCTTCAGGGTGTCGCGGTCGTTCTCCAGCAGCCGTTCCACCAGCCCGCCGAACCATTCGCCGGCGTAGGCGGGGGACAGTGCGGCGAACCACATCAGCCAGTCCAGGCGCAGATGGTAGGGCGCGAACTGGCGTGGCCAGTGCCGGGGATCGCCGGGCTTCCCCTTGAACTCGTACTCCCGCCACTCCGAGTCCTCCCGCGGCATGTCGTCCAGCGTGCCCTCGACCACCACCTCGTGACGGATCCGGCTGACGCTGCCGAACGCGCCGTAGGTGTTCACCAGGTGCAGCGGGTCGAAGGAGCGATTCATGACCTGGCGCCGGGAGATCATGTTCGTCACCGGGTGGTAGCTCAGGAAGACCAGCAGCGCGGCGACCGCGAGCACCACGACCTCGTACCAGAGCGGTGCCGCGGGCACGGACGATGCCGTGGCGGGCAGCCGCAGCGCGGACAGGGCCACGACGATGGTGATCCAGTTCAGCCAGGAGAAGTTGCCCGACAGCACCAGCCACAGCTGGGTGACGATCATCAGGGCGGCGGCGGCCGAGGCGATCGGCTGGGGGGTGAACAGCAGAACGGGCACGACCAGCTGGGTGAAGTGGTTCGCGGCGACCTCCACCCGGTGCAACGGCTTCGGCAGGTGGTGGAAGAACCAGCTCAGCGGACCCGGCATCGGCTGCGTCTCGTGGTGGTAGTACAGGCACGTCAGCTTCCGCCAGCACGCGTCGCCCCGGAGCTTGATCAGCCCGGCGCCGAACTCGACCCGGAACAGGATCCAGCGCAGCAGGAACAGGACGACGATCGGCGGAGCGACCTCGTCGTTGCCCAGGAAGGCGGCCAGGAAGCCGACCTCGAGCAGCAGCGACTCCCAGCCGAACGCGTACCACGTCTGGCCCACGTTGACGATCGACAGATAGAGCGCCCACGGCACCAGCCACAGCAGGATGCCGCTCCACAGCGGCAGCAGCGAGTCCGCGCCGGCCAGCAGGGCCGCCGACACCGCGCAGCCCGCCCAGGCACACGCCGCGAAGAAGCGGTCCGAGTAGTGCAGGTGGAACAGGCTCGGGGCGCGTCTGAAGGGGATCCGCGCCGTGTAGTGCGGGATCGGCAGCATGCCGCGCTCGCCCAGCAGGGCCCGGAACTGCAGGGCGGCCGCCAGGAACGCGACGAGGTACAGACCGGCCAGGGCCCGCTGGAAGACCAGCCGGCTCAGCCAGTACTCGGGTGCGGTGAACCAGTCCACGGCGGTGTGCTCCTGCCTCCATTGTGGCCGCCGCGACGACGGTGTCCCAGCGGTGCTCGTCACTCCAGGTACCGCGCGTCTTCGTGTGCGTAACCGCCGCAGGCGGCACCCAGCGGTCGAAGAATCGGACAAATCCTGGCAAGGTGGCCCCATGGCTGATCGGGCAGCGAGTGCCCTGTCACTCCCGGAGGACTGGCCCGCCCACCCGGATCCGATTCTGGCGCTCAACCGTATGGGCAGCTTCGACTGGGACCTGGACACCGGTCTGTTCAGCATGGACGCCCAGGCGCACGAGATCTTCGACCTGCGCCCCGACGAGTACGACGGCCACCCCGAGCACCTGTCCGTACGGGTACCCGCCGCGGAGGGCCACCGCCTCGACCTCCTGGTGGCCCAGGCCATCAAGGACGGCCGGGAGAACTACGGCGCGTACTTCCGCGTCCGGCGCCGCGACGGCACCCTGCGCTGGACCCATACCCAGGGCTACATACGGCGCGACGAGACGGGCCGCCCGCGTCGGATCATCGGGATCGTCCGGGACGCCACCGACGAGCTGAGCGAACGCGTGTTCCGCAAGGGCGCGGTCGCGCAGGCGGCCGCCCGGCGCGACCAGACAAACGTTGTCCAGATCGCCACGGCGGCCCTCGCCCACGCCCGCACCGTCCAGGACGTCATCGACGTCGTCACGGACGCCCAGGGCCTGACCCTGCTCGGCTCCACCAGCCTGGTCCTCGGCCTGGTCGAGGCCGGCCGCATCCGGCTGGTCGCCGAGGGCCCCGTGGGCACCTACGTGCCCGGTACCCGCATCACCCGGATCGACGAGCCCTACCCGATGGGCGAGGCGGTGCGGACCCTCAGCCCGTGCTTCATCGAGTCGGCCGAGGAGTTCTCCGAGCGCTTTCCCATCCTGTGGCCGCACATCACGGACATGCACATCACCTCCGCCGCCTATCTGCCGCTGATCGCCCAGGCCCGCCCGATCGGCGCGATGGGCCTGCTCTACAACGACCGCAGCGGCTTCTCGGACGAAGAGCGCAACGTCCTCGTCGCCCTCGGCAGCAGCATCGCGCAGAGCCTGCAGCGGGCCATGCTCTACGAACAGGAGAAGGACCTCGCCCAGGGCCTCCAGCAGGCGATGCTGCCCCGCACCATCCCGAGCGTCCGCGGCGCCGACGTAGCCGTCCGCTACCGCGCCGCCACCGCCGGGGGCACCCTGGGCCGGGACATCGGCGGCGACTGGTACGACCTGATCCCGCTGCCCGGCGGCCGGGTCGGCGCGGTCATCGGCGACGTACAGGGCCACGACACGCACGCGGCGGCCGTGATGGGCCAGCTGAGGATCGTGCTGCGCGCCTACGCCGCCGAGGGGCACACCCCGGCCACCGTGATGGCCCGCGCCTCCGTGTTCCTGCACGAACTCGACACCGACCGCTTCGCCACCTGCCTGTACGCGGAAGCGGATCTGTCCACCGGGGTCGTCCAGGTGGTCCGTGCCGGGCACATCGACCCGCTGGTCCGGCACGCCGACGGCAGCTGCCACCGGGTCCCGGTCGAGGGCGGGCTGCCGCTCGGCCTCTCCGCCGAGTTCGGCCGCCTGGAGTACCCCGTCTCCACCCTCGAGCTCGACCCCGGCCACACCCTGCTGCTGTGCACCGACGGGCTGGTCGAGCAGCCCGGCACCGACCTCGACGACGGGCTGGAGGCCCTCACGAACCTCATCGCCAAGGGTCCGGACGAGGTACGCGACCTCGCCACCCGGCTGATCGAGGTGGCCGAGGAGCGGGGCGGCGACGACGACGTGGCCCTGCTCCTGCTGCGCCGCCGCGTCCCGGAGGCCCCGCGGCCCGGTGGCCGGCTCCAGCAGCACGTGGCACCCGGTGACCCCGAGGCCCTCATCCAGGCCCGGCACATGATCTGCGCCGCGGTCCGCTCCTGGGGCGCCCGGGACCGGGCCGACGAGATCGAGCTGGTCGCCGACGAACTCATCACCAACGTCCTGATGCACACCGAGGGCTCCGCGATCGTCACCCTGCGGGCCCTCGAAGGCAGCGGCCGTCGGCTGCGCGTCGAGGTCGAGGACTCCTCCAGCGCCCTGCCGCGCCGCCGCGACGCCGGGGTGGACGGGGTCTCCGGGCGCGGACTGCTCCTCGTCGACCGGCTCGCCGACGTGTGGGGCGTGGAGGCGCGCGGCGGCGGCAAGTGTGTGTGGTGCGAGTTCCTGGTGTACGAGCGCACCTGACCACAGGGGCCCCGGATGGCACTCTGGACCTATGCCGGAACTCCCCGAGGTGGAAGCCCTCAAGGACTTCCTGACCGAGAACCTGGTCGGCCACGAGGTCGTACGGGTGCTGCCCGTCGCGATCAGCGTCCTGAAGACGTACGACCCTCCCGTCGGCGCGTTCGAGGGCAGCGAGGTCACCGCCGTGCACCGGCACGGGAAGTTCCTCGACATCGAGGGCGGCGCCGGTCTGCACTTCGTCACCCATCTGGCCCGCGCGGGCTGGCTGCAGTGGAAGGACCGGCTCCCGGACGGGCCGCCGCGCCCCGGGAAGGGCCCCCTCGCCCTGCGCGCCGCCCTGGAGACCGGTGCCGGCTTCGACCTCACCGAGGCCGGCACCCAGAAGAAGCTCGCCGTGTACATCGTCCGTGACCCGCAGGAGGTGCCCGGTGTGGCCCGACTCGGCCCGGACCCGCTCGCCGCCGACTTCGACGAGGACCGCCTCGCCGCCCTGCTGAAGGACGAGCGGCGCCAGATCAAGGGCGCCCTGCGCGACCAGAGCCTGATCGCCGGGGTGGGCAACGCCTACAGCGACGAGATCCTCCATGCAGCGAAGATGTCCCCGTTCAAACTTGCCGCGTCCCTGACCGCGGAGGAGACCGAGCGGCTCTACGTGGCGCTGCGCAGCACCCTGACCGAGGCGGTCGAACGCTCACGGGGCCTCGCCGCGGGACGCCTGAAGGCGGAGAAGAAGAGCGGCCTGCGTGTGCACGGCCGCACCGGCGAGCCCTGCCCGGTCTGCGGCGACACCGTCCGCGAGGTCTCCTTCAGCGACTCCTCGCTGCAGTACTGCCCGACCTGCCAGACGGGGGGCAAGTCATTGGCGGACCGCAGGATGTCGCGGCTGCTGAAGTAGCCGGCGCGTTCACAGGTGTTTGGTCACGATGTTGTAGGCGATGCTCATGAGCACGGTCAGGACCAAGACCGGCACCGCGCAGTGCTTCGCCGCCGAGGCCATGGAACGCGTGGCACTCTTCGCCCCTGGGGTGTAGCGCTTGCGCCGCGCGCTGAGATCGCGCCGGGCGAACGCACCGAGGACGAGCGCCGCCGTCGCGGTGATCAGGGCGGTGATGAGGGCCGGGATCACTCCGTGGTGGCGGGCGGACTGTGCGAACGTCTCTTCCGGTCCCACCCTGAGGCCTTCCTCGGCGTACACCGTCGCCACGACTGCCACGATCCAAGTGATCACCGAGGTGACGGCGAGGGCCAGGGCTGCCGCCGCCAACGCGGGTGCGAGCAGGAGTCTGGACTCGGGCCGGTGAGTGAGGCCCGGCTCCTTCACCTCGCTGCCCGTGGGCTTCTTGTCGGGCGGCTTCTCGGGCGGTGGCGGCACCACCTCGGCCTCGACGTGGACCACGGCATCGTCGGCGACCCCTTTCAGCGCGATGTCGCCGCTCAGACGCCCTTCGGTGGACGTGTCGACACCGACGGCCAGACCGTCGGCGGACTCCTCGACCCGCAGCCACTTGCCCGTGGCGTGAGCCACACAGCGGCGGGCCAGGGGTACACCCTGCAGGGTCACGGACTGCTGCGGCACGGCGGCCCCCCGCTCCACCCGGCCGAAGTCCAGGCGGGCCGGAGAGGGCGTGAGGCGGGCGTCGTCCAAGGCGTGCTGCGCCTCGTAGGCGACCTGGACGGTGTCGTCGCGGGCCACGGTTTCCAGGGTCTGGCGAGCCCCCTCGGCGATGCAGAGATTCTGGCTCTTCATGCGGGCACGCAGCTCCCGGACGGCCCCGCGGCGGGTGAAGTCGTTCCTGCTGCGGAGGGCCTCCTGCACGGGACGCGGGATGGGTTCGGCCTCGATCTTGATGCGCCGGTGGCGACTGTGCGCCACCTGCATGCTTCCCTGCATTTCGGCGGTCTTGCTGGGGGTCTGGTTCGGGTTCTGGTCCGTCACGTGCTGGTGGACGTACTTGTACAGGTCGTCGAGGGAGATCTCACCATCGGCGTCGATGTCGGCGTCACCGGTCTCCAGGCCCTCCACCACCGCGTGCGTGAACACCGACGGGCCCGCGGCGTTGTCATCGGTGAGTTCCGTGCCCTCGAAGGCGTACTCCATGGAGTTCGACGCCGTGATGACGGCCCAGCCCCGCCCACCGCTCTGCCTCTCGCCCGGGAAGGCGTCGAGGATGTGTATGTCCCGGGAGGCCTTCATGGACGCTCCGCGGGAGAAGGCCCCCGCGTAACAGCAGTCGAGGAACAGCACGGTGCAGCCCGCGAGCGTGCGGGACATACACCGGTGGACGAAGTAGGCCGGGGTCGTCGTGGCCTCCAGCAGCCCGAGCCGGGTGTCGCGGGCGGCGAAGTAGAGTTCGCCGGACTCGTCCTTGATCCCGTGGCAGGAGAGGTGCACCACCAGGGTGTCGTCACGGCGGCGCTTCTTGAAGAAGTCCTCGATCCGCGTGCGCATGTCCTGCGCGGACCCGTTCCGCAGGACATCCACCTCGAAGTCGCCGATCTCCGGATCGCGCAGCACTCCGGAGAGGGCGTCCGCATCGTGTCCGGGCGCTCTCAGTTTCTTGAGGCCCTGATCCTCGTACGCGTCGTTGGCGATGATCAGCGCGTGCCGGGACTCGCCCATGTCTAGGTCCCCACTGCGGAGTGCTTCTCAAGGAAGATCTTCACCGCATCGGCCACCTGCTCGTCCGTCGCCGCCGAGATCTCCAGGGTGTCCCCGTCCAGCGTCAGGGTCAGCGACGGGCGGGTGTCCCCGAACCGGCCCAGCCAGTCACGGAGCACATTCATCACCTGGCCCAGCCCGGTGAGGGAATTACCCAGGCCCACCAGCAGGGAGCCGACCAGGGCGACGTCCACACATCGTGCGCCGGGGGGTGTCTCTTCCGCGGGGACCGCACGGACATCGTCCGCCGCGCCGGCCGAGAGCAGTTCCTGACGCAGATAGCCGGTCAGCTGCTCCACACGCTCGGCTTCCGCCCCCTCTTCGGAGAGGCAGATCAGCACTTGGTTCTCCACCGGCTCAGCCCCTTCGTGCGAACTCCTAGGGGCGGCGCAGAGCGGACCGTCGGTGGCTCCGCGTCTTCGTTTTCAGTCTCCGCCCATGCCCGTGAGGTGGCAAATCCGTTGCCGGACAACGTGATTGACGCTTCAATGAGGTACTCAGCCGGCGTCGAGCGACACCAGCGGCTGCCCGTCCGCAGTGCGCACCTCGTAGCGGGCGATCTCGTCGGGATGCATGGTGGAGCCCGCCGTGGTCGTGGTCGTCCCGGTGTCGTGGGCGTCCACTTTCCAGCCGCTGACGACCTGCTCCGAGCCGTCGTTGCCGATGACGACCAGCCGGCAGGAGTGCGGTCCGGAGCCGTCCTTCACCTCCAGCCGCATCCGGCTGCCGGAGTATCCGTCCTCGGTGGTCACCTGCGCCCACACGCCCGTTTTCGGGTCGGTCGCCGCGGTGACCCGGGCGGCGGGCTCCTCGTGCCCGGCGTAGACCATGAGGCCCGGCCCGGCCACGGCCAGCACCACCGAGGCGGCCAGACCGTACAGGAAGTGGCGGCGCCGTGCCCGGTGCCGGTGTGCCAGTTCGCCCATCAGCCGGTCGAGCAGTCGGGGACCGGGCTGGGCCATGGGGTGCACGAAGCGCGGCGTGGAGCGGCGGTACAGCATCAACTGCCGTGCCGTGGGACCGAATTCGGTCACCTGTGCCGCGCACTGAGGGCACTCCATGAGGTGGTCCTCGAAGCGGAAGGCCTCCGCCTCGTCCAGCACGCCGAGCGCGTACGCGCCGACGTCGCGATGCCTTTCCAGGGACCTCATGCCGAATCCTCGTGCCTATGGGTGTGGGTGGGGTTACTCCTTGCTCCCATCCGTACGCAGCGGACAACCGAATCACTCAAGACACACACCGAATCGTGACCAAGAGATTCGGAGCCGCCCGGCCCGCGGATTGGTCTGAATTCGAGACGGCTCAGAAAAGATGGATCGCCAGGTGTCCGAGGGGCAGTCCGAGCCGCCAGGCCGGGGTCCACACCTTCGGCCCGTCGTCCTCGCCGAACACCGCGCCGCCGCCCGGCACCGCGTCCAGGTCGGGCGCGAGCAGCTCGGTCTCCTCCAGCCAGCGCCAGGCCTCGGCCGCCAGCGCCAGGTCCGGCGACGGCGCGGCGGCCCCGGCCTCCTCGCCGGCCAGCTGGGCCATCCGCTCGCGCACCCATTCCTGCCACGGCTGGTCGTACGCCGTCAGTGACAGCCAGGTCTCCAGCTGCGAGATCACCCGGATCCCGGACAGCTCGCCGTCGGTGTCGGAGAGGAAGACGGTCAGCGCCAGCGCGTCCCGGCCGGCCCGGAACTCGAAGGACGTCGGCGGCATCAGGTCGCCGGTGCGCAGCAGCTCGTCGGCGATGTACTCGGCGTACAACCAGGCCATGGGAACGGCCAGTTCACCGCCGTCGGTGCCGTCCGTGCTCTCGTGCCCTCTGTGCAGCATCCCTTCCTGCCTTCCTCCGGTGCGTGCGTGTCGCCCGAGACCCTGGACCCAGTGCGGGCGGTCCCCGTCCGGAACACGGATGAGGACAGCTGATTGCCCGAACGGGGGTCGCAGCAAGGCGCTTTACCGAGGTTTGACCCAGCCTTCGGTTTCACCGCAGGTCGGCCGCATAACCCGGAAGGACCCGGCGCAGGGCGCGCAGCGCGTAATACGCGCGAGACTTCACGGTACCGGGTGGAATTCCCAGGGTTTGCGCCGCTTCCGCCACACTGGCCCCGCGGAAGTACACGAGTATCAGGACGTCACGGTGCTCCGGCGTGAGTGTCTTCACAGCCTCCCGGACGTCGAGCATCGTGGCGGCCCGCTCGGCGTGGTCGGCGGTCACCCGCGCGTTCTCGGGCACCTCGTCGCCGACCTCGGGCGGCCGCGCCTGCCGGGCCCGCCGCGCGTCGATCGCCAGCCGCCGGGCGACGGTCAGCAGCCAGGGCCGCACCGAGTCGAAGTCCTCGGCGTGCAGGGCCTCGGGGTGCTGCCAGGCGCGCAGCAGGGTCTCCTGCACGAGGTCCTCGGCACGCTGCCGGTCCCCGTCGCTCAGCCTGAGCAGCAGCGCGAACAGGGGACCGCCGTGCTCGCGCTGGAGTGCGGCGAGCTCGTGCTCGGCGGTCGTCGTCCCGTGGGTGAGTGAGGTTCCGGCCGTCATGGCCGTATGGCAGCGCAAGGTGCCGCCGGGGGACAGCGGGCGCACACGGCTCTGCGACGGACGGTCGATCGTGTCGATGAACGGTAGGGCGAGAGGTGGTCCGTGAGCGCGCGGGGCGGCGCCGGATGGGCTAATTCAGGCGCCCGGACTGTTTGCGTGATGGGTCGGATTCATACCCATATGCCCGTAAATGCCTTGTCTGTAAATACGACGTCTGTGGATACAACGATCCCGGGGTGAGCTGATGATCGGACGCAGAAAGCAGGTGGCGCTGGCCCTGACCGCCCTCCTCGCCGCCGCTGCCGCCTGTCAGAACCACGAGCGGCAGGAGTCCGCGGTCACGGGCCGCCCGGCGCCGTCCGCCGACCGCGGCTTCACCCTCGTCGCCTCCGGCGACGTGCTGCCGCACACCTCCGTCATCGAGCGGGCGCGCTACGACGCCGGCGGCGACGGCTACGACTTCCGCCCGATGCTGTCCGGCGTCGAGCCCGTGGTCAGCGGCGCCGATCTGGCGCTGTGTCACATGGGGACCGTGTACGGCGCGGACGGCGACTACAGCGGCTACCCCGTCTTCAAGTCCCCGCCGCAGATCGCCCAGGGTCTCGCCGCGACCGGCTACGACGGCTGCTCCACCGCCTCCGAGCACGCCCTGGACGACGGCGCCCCCGGCATGCGGCGCACCCTGGACGCCATGGACCGGGCCGGCCTCCGGCACGCCGGAACCGCCCGTACCCAGGGCGAGGCCCGCTCGGTCACGATGCTCCGGGCGGGCGGGGCCCGGGTCGCGCACCTGTCGTACACCTACGGCACCGACGACCGGCCGCTGCCGTCCGGACAGCCCTGGGCCGTCGACCTGATCGACCGGAACCGGATGATCGCCGACGCCCGGGCCGCCCGGAGGGCGGGCGCCGACGTGGTCGTCGTCTCCGTGCACTGGGGCACCGAGTGGCAGGACGACCCCGACCGGCTGCAGCTCACCCTCGCCCGGCAGCTGACGGCCTCGAGGACGAACGGCCGCCCGGACATCGACCTGATCCTCGGCACCCACGCCCATGTCCCGCAGGCGTACGAGAAGGTCAACGGCACCTGGGTGATCTACGGCCTGGGCGACCAGATCGCCGGCGAGATGTACAACGACACGGGCGTGCAGGACTCGCGCGGCAACGACTCCACCCTCGGCCGCTTCACCTTCGCGCCGCCCGCCCGTCCCGGCGAGCGCTGGCAGGTCACCAGGGCCGAGTTCATCCCGCAGATGTACGACCTCGACTCCGGCCGGGTCCGCGACCTCAACCAGGCGATCTCCGACGGCGCCGAGCTGGAAGGGGTGCGCGACCGGATCAGGGAGGTCGTCCTCAGCCGCGGGGCCGCCGACGACGGGCTGGTCATGGGGGAGTGATCACTCGGCGGACTGCGGCCGGGCCAGCGCGGAACGGCGGTAGGAGTAGCCGAAGTAGACCACGCAGCCGATCACGAACCACACCGCGAACCGCACCCAGGTCTGCCACTGCAGGAAGGTGATCAGCCAGATCGAGAAGACGACACCCAGCGCGGGCAGGAACGGCATCCACGGGGTCCGGAAGGTGCGCGGCAGCTCCGGCTGCCGGTAGCGCAGCACGATCACCGCTGCGCACACCACCACGAACGCCAGCAGGATGCCGATGTTGGTCAGCTCGGCCGCCTCGCCGATCGGCAGGAACCCGGCGATGACGGCCGAGGCCGCCCCGACGATCCACGTCACACGGGTCGGCACGTGCCGCGTCGGGTGCGTCTTGGCGAACCAGATCGGCAGCAGCCCGTCCCGGCTCATGCTGAACCACACCCGGGTCACGCCCAGCATGAACGTGAACATCACCGTGAGGATGCCGATGATCGCGCCCACCGCGATCACGTCGGCGAGCTTGTTCAGCCCCACGGACTTGAACGCCGACGAGAAGCCGCTCTCCGGGTCGATCTCCGTGTAGTTCTGCATGCCCGTCAGCACCAGGCATGCCGCCACGTACAGCACCATCGAGATCGCCAGCGAGTAGATGATCGCCTTCGGCATGTGCCGCTGCGCGTCCTTCGACTCCTCCGCCGCGGTCGACATGGCGTCGTAGCCGAACACCGCGAAGAACACGGTCGCTGCACCGGTGAACGCCCCGCTGATGCCGAACGGGAAGAACGGGTGGTAGTTCGCGCTGTTGATGTGGAACACGCCCACCGCGATCACCACCAGCACCACCAGCACCTTCAGAGCGACCACGAACGTCTCGAAGCGGGCCGCGGTACGGATGCCCAGGTTGAGCAGCCAGGCGATCAGCAGACACAGCGCGGCCGCGAACAGGTCGACCCGGTGCCCGTGCCCGGTGCCGGGCGCGCCCAGCATCCAGGCGGGCAGGTTCGCGCCCATCTCCTCGACCAGGAAGCCGAAGTATCCGGAGATGCCGATGGCGACGACGGCCACGATCGCCGTGTACTCCAGCAGCAGGTCCCAGCCGATGAACCAGCCCGCGAACTCGCCGAGCACCGCGTAGCCGTACGTGTACGCCGACCCCGCCTTCGGGATCAGCCCGGCGAACTCGGCGTACGACAGCGCTGCGCAGGCGCTCGCCGCGCCCGCGATGAGGAACGACACCAGCACCGCGGGCCCGGCCGTCTCGTGGGCCACCGTGCCGGCCAGCGTGAAGATGCCCGCCCCGATGATGCCGCCGACACCGATCGCCGTGAGCTGCCACAGCCCGAGCGACCGCTCCAGCTGGGGCCCCTCGCTGATCTCGGTGTCCTCGATGTGCTCGATGGGTTTGCGGCGGAGAATTCCCTCACCCATACGGAGCTTGGCCATGTGCCTCACCTCTTCACCGATGGCAAACGGCTGACGGCGGATCATGATGGCTCAGGGCAGACGCGTACGGAAGACGCCACGCACGGGCGCGGAGGGCTCGGTCCAGTCCGGTGTCCAGGTGCGGCCCTGCGGCCGGGCGGGGCGGCGGCCGGCGAGGTGGGCGCGCAGGGCGGCGAGCGCCGGGTGCGGGTTGGCGGTGACCCACAACAGGGAGTGCGGGTAGACGGGTGTCGGGTCGAGCAGCGGGATCCGGCGCAGATCGTGGCCGGCCGGCCACACCAGCCGGGTCTGCTCACTGACGAGGGTCGCCAGGGTGCTGTCTTCGGCGACCGCGTCCTGCACCGCCCCGGTGAAGTTGGGGCCCGAGGAGTCGATGGTGAGCCCGAACTCGGCCGCGAGGGAGGCGTAGTAGGCGGCCCACTCGGTGCCGTCCACGATGCCCGGCATCCAGATCCGGTGCCCGGCCAGGTCCCCGGGCGAGACCGAGCGGAGTCCGGCCAGGGCGTGCCGCGGGCCGGTGAGCAGCTGGATCGGTTCGTCGTGGACACGTGCGGCCTCGACGCCCCTGGGCAGCGGCCGTCCGGGCATGGCGACGGCACGGAAGGACGCGTCGACCGTCCCGGAGCGCAGGGCGGTGAGCGCCGAGTCCACGTCGAAGAGCGTGACGACGTCCAGGGCCACCTCCGGGTGCGCCTCGTGGAAGTCGCGCAGCAGCGCCGCGGGGGCGAGCCGCGGGCCGATCACATCGACCCGCAGAGCGCGCCGCCCGGGCCGTACGGCGGCGGTGGCCCGCTCCTCGGCCAGCAGCAGCTCGTGGGCGTGCGGCAGGAAGGCCCGACCGTCGACGGTCAGGGCGGCACCCCGGGCGGTACGGGTGAACAGCCGGACGCCGAGCTCCTTCTCCAGCGCGGCGATCCGCTTGGAGACGGCCTGCTGGGTGACCGCCAGCACGGCGGCGGCCTCCTGGAACTGTCCCGAGTCGGCCACGGTGACGAAGGTGCGCACTGCCTTGAGGTCCACTTCACCACCGTACAACCGATGGTTGTGATGCCTGATCCGGAGGTTGTTTGCTTCGGCGGCCACCTGCCCGATTTCATGTCCCGGGTCAACGGGGAGGTTGTTCATGGGACGGCGGTTCGGGTGGCTGTGGGCCGCGTACTCGGCGAGTGCGATCGGCACGTATCTCGCCTTCGACGCGTTCTCGGTGATCGCGGTCCTCGCGCTGCACGCCGGACCGGCCGAGGTGGCACTGCTCGCCGCGACCGGGCCCGCCGTGGGCGCCGTGGCGGCGGTGCCGCTCGGGCCGTGGGTGGAGTTCCGGCGCAAGCGGCCGGTGATGATGGCGATGGACCTGGCCAGGTTCGCCGCACTGCTCACCGTCCCCGCCGCCTACGCGCTCGGCGGCCTGGGCCTGGGGCAGCTGCTGCTGGTGTCGATCATCGTCGCGGCGGCCGACATCACCTTCAACGCGGCCTCCGGCGCCTTTCTGAAGACGCTCGTCCCGGCCGGCCGGCTGCTCACGGCGAACTCCCGGTTCGAGTCCACGAACTGGACCGCCCTGATCCTCGGACCGCCCCTCGGCGGCGCCGCGATCGGCCTGTTCGGCCCGGTCGCGACGGTCGTGGCGAACGCGGTCAGCTTTCTGCTGTCGGCGCTGGGCATCCGGGCCGTGGGCGGCGGCGAGCCCCGCCCCGAGCGCACCGGCGTGGAGCGCCTGCGGGCCGCCGACCTGCTCGACGGCTGGCGGTACATCCTCACCAGTGCGGCCCTGCGGCCGCTGTTCTTCAACAACCTCGCGGTCAACGCCCTGATCATGGTCGCCGTACCACCGCTGGCCGTCCTCATGCTCGGCCCGCTCGGCTTCGCCCCCTGGCAGTACGGCCTCGCCTTCGCCGTGCCCTGCCTCGGCGGACTCCTCGGCTCCCGGCTGGCCCGCCCGCTGGTCGCCCGCTACGGCCGGCGGCGGGTACTGCGCACCGCGGGCACCCTGCGTGCCGTCTGGCCCCTCGGGCTGGCCTTCGTCGGGCCCGGCCTGCCCGGCCTGCTGCTGGTGATGGCCGTGGAGTTCGGGGTGATCACCAGCTCGGGCGTCTACAACCCCGTGTACGCCACCCGCCGCCTGGAATGCACCCCGAACGACCGGGTCGCCCGCACCCTGTCCGCCTGGTCCATCACCGGCAAGGCCACCACGGCCGCGCTGACCGCCCTGTGGGGCCTGCTGGCGAGCCTCACCGGCCCGCGCACCGCCATCGCCCTGGCGGGAGTCCTGCTCCTCGCGACCCTGCCGCTGCTCCGGAAGGAGACGACTACGGTACGACCGTCACCGGCCACCGTCCCGCCTTCACCAGCCGGACCGCCACCGAGCCGATGATCCGGTGCCCCGCCTGCTCGGAGGCGCCCACCACGACCGCGTCGGCCTTCAGCTCGTCCGCCGCCTTCACCAGGCCGTTGTAGGCGTCGCCACGGAAGGTGTGGAACTCCCAGCGCACGTCGAATATCCCCTTGACGCGCTCCGTCGCCTCCCGGATCTGGGCGATCAGGTCCTCGGCGATCTCGTCGGTCGTCTCCGCCACCGGAGCCCCGAGCGCCGCCCCCGCCGCGAGCACCGGCTGCACGTACACCACCGCCAGCAGCGCGTGCTGCCGCCGGGCCAGACCGCCCGCGTAGGCCGCGGCCCGCATCGAGGAGTCGGAGCCGTCCACCCCGACCACGATGACCTTGGGCCCGTCCGTGCCCCGCTCGAACTGGTGCGCGTGCTGTTCGTGCTGCTCCGTCACATCCCGAGGCTATCGGAACCAGTGCTTCCCGCCGAGGCCGGGCCCTGCTCGACGGGCGCGCCGCGCCGCCCCTTCCTACAGTCGGAACCATGACTGCCACCGCCGGGCCGGCCGCACGGAGGGATGCCAAGGGCCCGGTACGCCCGCCCGCCGCCGGACGCCTCGGCCGGGTGCCCGAGGCCTTCGCCGCCCTCTTCGCCGCGCTCGGCCTGCTGTGCGCCCTGCTCGCGATCTTCGCCCCGCTGCGCCGCCTGCTGCGCCCGGTCGTCCGCACCCTCGACCTGTTCCTGGTCCCGATCAGCGCCAACCTCGCCTACGCCGTCTTCCTGTTCCTGCTGGCCGCCGCCACCGGCGCCCGCAAGAAGGTCGCCTGGTGGCTGGTCGTCGTCTATCTGGGCCTGGTCGTGGTCGGCGACATCCTCGGCGTGGCCCTCGGCCAGTACACCGAGTCGGTGCCGTCCCTCGTGCTGTGCGGCCTGCTGCTGCTCCTGCTGGTGACGGCACGCAAGGAGTTCTACGCCGCCTCCCGCCGCGGTGCCGTGTGGCGGGCCCTCGGCGTACTGCTGGCCGGCCTCGCCGTGGCGATCCTGGCCGGCTGGGGCCTGGTCGCGCTCTTCCCGGGCACCCTCCCGCAGAGCCAGCACCTGGCCTGGGCCGCCGACCGGGTGTGCGGCGGACTGGTGTCCAACAGCGCCTTCGACGGCCGCCCGCCCCGCAAGGTCACCTTCCTGCTCGGCCTGTTCGGCGCGCTCGCCCTGCTGAACGCGGCCGCCGCGCTGTTCCGTTCACAGCGCCTGGAGGCGGCCCTGCACGGCGACGAGGAGGCCCGCATCCGCGCCCTGCTCGGGGCCTACGGCGACCAGGACTCGCTCGGCTACTTCGCCACCCGCCGTGACAAGGCCGTCGTCTTCTCCTCCAGTGGCAAGGCCGCCGTCACCTACCGCGTCGAAGCCGGCGTGTGTCTCGCCAGCGGCGACCCCGTCGGCGACCCGGAGGCCTGGCCGCACGCCATCGAGGCGTGGCTGGACGTGGCCCGCCGGCACGCCTGGGCACCCGCCGTGATGGGCGCATCCGAGGACGGCGCCCGCGCCTACGCCCGGGCCGGACTCGGCGCCCTCCAGCTCGGCGACGAGGCCATCCTGCACGTGCCCGGATTCGATCTGGACGGCCGGGACATGCGCGTCACCCGCCAGGCCGTGCACCGCGTCCGCCGCACCGGCGCCTCCTGCCGCATCCGCCGCCACGCCACCCTCACCGACCACGAGATGGTGGAGATCGTCGACAAGGCCGACGCCTGGCGGGACACCGAGACCGAACGCGGCTTCTCCATGGCCCTGGACCGGCTGGGCGACCCCGCCGACGGCGACTGCCTCCTCGCGGAGGCCCTCAGCGACGACGGCAGGCTCCTCGCGCTGCTCTCCTTCGTGCCCTGGGGCCGCGAAGGCGTCTCCCTGGACCTGATGCGCCGTGACCGCGCCGCCCCCAACGGGGTCATGGAGTTCATGGTCGCCGAACTGTGCGCGGCCGCCCCGAAACTCGGCGTGCACCGGATCTCGCTGAACTTCGCCGTCTTCCGGTCCGTCTTCGAGGAGGGCGCCCGCATCGGCGCCGGCCCCGTCCTCAGACTCTGGCGCCGGCTGCTGCTGTTCTTCTCCCGCTGGTGGCAGCTGGAGGCCCTCTACCGCTCCAACGCCAAGTTCCAGCCGGAGTGGTACCCGCGCTTCATCTGCTACGGCGAGACCGCCTCCCTCGCCCGGATCGGTCTCGCCTCCGGCATCGCCGAGGGTTTCGTCTCCGTACCGTCCCTGCGCAAACTCTGGGGAAAGGGGCACCCGAAGACGGGGCAGCGACCCGCCACCACCGAGGGCCTGCCGCCCCTGGCGATGCTCGGCCTCGAAGGAGGGGACGAGGCCGGGCCCGCCGCCCCGGACGCGGGCCTGCCCGACCAGGTCCGCGTCCGGCACCGCACGCTCGACCGCCTGCGCGCCACCGGCACCGACCCGTACCCGGTCGGCGTGCCCGCCCCCACCCACTCCCTCGCCGAGGTCCGGCAGGGCGAGGACGTCACCGTGGCCGGACGCGTCATGCTGGTCCGCGACTTCGGCGGCATCGTCTTCGTCGTCCTGCGCGACTGGTCGGGGGACCACCAACTCGCCCTCACCCGCGACCGCTCCGGAGCCGCCCTGGACCGTTTCCGGACCGACACCGACATCGGCGACCACATCACCGCCACCGGCCGCGCGGGCCGCAGCGACAAGGGCGAGCCCACCGTCTTCGTCACCTCCTGGCAGCTGACCGGCAAGTGCCTGCGCCCGCTGCCCGACAAGCGCCGCGGGCTCGCCGACCCCGAGGCCAAGGTCCGCCGGCGCTACCTCGACCTGGTCACCAGCCCCGACGCCCGCCAGGTGATCCGTGCCCGCTCCACCGCCGTACAGGCCCTGCGCCAGGGCCTGCTGGACCGCGGCTTCCTCGAGGTCGAGACCCCGATGCTGCAGCAGATCCACGGCGGCGCCAACGCCCGCCCCTTCACCACCCACATCAACGCCTACGACCTCGACCTGTACCTGCGCATCGCCCCCGAGCTGTACCTGAAGCGACTGTGCGTCGGCGGTCTGGAGAAGGTCTTCGAGCTGGGCCGCACCTTCCGCAACGAGGGCGTCTCCTACAAGCACAACCCCGAGTTCACGATGCTGGAGGCCTACCAGGCGCACGCCGACTACGACGTGATGCTCCACCTGACCCGCGAGCTGATCCAGGGCGCCGCCACTGCCGCCTTCGGCTCCCCGGTCGCCCGGAAGGACGGCCGGGAGTACGACATCTCGGGACCGTGGCCGGTGAAGACCGTGTACGGGGCGCTGTCCGAGGTGCTGGACGAGGAGATCGGCCCCGGCACCGAACTGCTCAGACTGCACCGGCTGTGCGACCGGACCGGTGTGCCGTACACCGCCGACGACGGCCCCGGTGACGTGGTCCTGGAGATGTACGAGCGGCTGCTCGAGGAACGCACCCAGCTTCCCACCTTCTACAAGGACTTCCCGACCGAGGTCTCACCGCTCACCCGGCAGCACCGCGCCGACCCGCGGCTCGCCGAACGCTGGGACCTCGTCGCCTTCGGTACCGAACTCGGCACCGCCTACTCCGAGCTGACGGACCCCGTCGAACAGCGCCGCCGGCTCACCGCACAGTCCCTGCTGGCCGCGGGCGGCGACCCCGAGGCCATGGAACTGGACGAGGAGTTCCTCGACGCCCTCGAGTACGCGATGCCACCGACCGGCGGGCTCGGCATCGGCGTCGACCGGCTCGTCATGTTCCTCACCGGCCTGACGATCCGGGAGACCCTGCCGTTCCCGCTGGTGCGCCGTCGCTGACGCCCGGATCCGGGGCGGTGGTCCGCAGGCCCTGCCAGGGCAGGGTCAGCAGCGCGACCGCAGCGGCGGCCAGGGCGAGAGCCACGCCGAGTTCGAAGCAGTCCCGGAATGCGCCGGAGAGGACTGCCTGGTAGGTCTTGTGATCGTTGTACGACATGGACGTCCCCTGCTCGACGACCGTGAGGACGCCGACGAACAGTGACGCGCCGAGGCCGGCGCCCAGCTGCCGGGAGGAGTTCAGCCCCCGGGGCAGCGCGCCGCTCCCGGACCGCGTGAAGCTCACCGGCAGGGCGAGCACACCGCAGCCGTAGGCGAGCAGCAGCAGCGGCGGCAGCACGTCGGCCAAGTGGTACGAGCGACCCCCGAGGCTCAACAGGACGAACCCTGCCGCCGCCATACCGCAGGCCACCGCGACCGTGGCGGCGAGGCCGACGCGTGCGGCGAGCACGGGCAGGGTCAGCCAGCCCAGCACCAGACCGGCGACGGCGGGCAACAGGGCCCATCCCACGGACTCGGGGGAGAGGCCGCCCAGGATCTGCAGGGCGATCGTGAGGACCAGCGAGGCACCGGCCAGACAAGCCGCCAGCAGCGCCATCACGGTGTACGCGCCGAGCGCGGCCCGCTCCCGGTACAGCCGGGTGAACAGGGACGGCTCATCCCCGCGCCGGCCGAGCCAGCTCAGCGAGGACGGCGTCAGCGCACCGGCCACCGCGACGGCGGTGATCGTGGTCGGGGACACGCTGTGGTCCCCGAGCCAGTCGGCGAGCCAGGCGAGGAAGCCCAGCGGGAGGACGGCCGCCGCGGCGCGGCCCACCCGGGACCGGGCCTCGGGGCCGGGTGCGGACTCCGTGAGCGCCACCGGAACCAGCAGCAGGAGCAGTGCACCGACGACGGCCTGGGCCCAGAAGACCGCCGCACCCGAGTCCATCGTGGACAGCAGCATGGTGGACGGCAGCACCACCGCCGGTCCGGCCGCCGCGACCACCACGAAGTGCACGCTCAGCGCCCGGTCACGGCTGCGGCCCTCCGGATGCGTGGATTCGATCAGCGCCACCGCACCGGCCGTGATCGCCGCCGCGGCCACCCCCTGTACCGCCCGCGAGGTCAGCAGCACCCCGGCGTCCTGCGTCACCCCGGACGCCGCGGCGGCGGCACTCGACAGCACGAGCCCGCCCATCAGCACCCGCCGCTGCCCGAAGGCCTCGCCGAGAGCCACCGCGAGCACCGGCAGCGCGGCGAAACACACGCTGTACGTGGTGATCAGCCACGTCAGCCCGTCGACGGACATCCGCGCGCGGGCCGAAATCCACGGCAGCGCCATCGCGAAGGCCGTCGTGTCGAAGACGACCAGTACCTGGGCGGCGCCCAGCAGCACCACCGCCAATCGCCTGCGGGCCACTCCACTCGTTCCCCCGTGCACGACCAACCCGGCTCGACCTCCATCTGCAACACCGGTCACCTTCAGACGGACTGAGCGATTATCAGAAACCCGGTCGGCGGTTCACAAGTCCGCCCGGTGCTGCGCCGACCGAGTGGAATCCCGCCGCCGCAACGGTGTCGCTGTGGTGCGCCGGAGGCCTGCGGGGCGAGTGATGAGTCATGCAGAAGGATCATTTGTTCACACGGCGCCGGATGCTTCTCTCCTCAGCCGTCGCTCTGGGAGCCGCGGGCACCGCCGGAATCGTCATGACGGAAGGCGACGACGAGGTGGCCCGCATCGCCGCACCGGTCGCCGGCCCACCGGCCCTGCAGGCGCTCAAGCCCTCCGCCTACCGCCTCCAGCCGCTCACCGGATACGGCCCGCCGCGCACCGCGCCACGCAAGCTCAAGGAACGCCACGAGCCCATCCTGCAGATCTCCGGACGCGGCCGGCAGATGATGCTGACCTTCGACGACGGACCCGACGCCCGCTACACCCCGCACATTCTCGACACCCTCGCCAAGTACGGCGTGCGGGCGATGTTCTTCGTGTGCGGGGAGATGGTCGTCACCAACAAGGAACTGCTGGCCCGGATGGCCGACGAGGGGCACGTCGTCGGCAACCACACCTACACGCACCCGCTGCTGACCACCCTCGACCGCCGGGCGATCCGCTCGGAGATGGAGCGGACCAGCGACGTCATCGAGGACGCCTACGGGGAGCGCCCCCAGTGGTTCCGCGCACCCTACGGCGCCTGGAACCGGGCGGCTTTCCAACTGGGCGCCGACATGGGCATGGAACCGATGGCCTGGAGCGTCGACACCACCGACTGGGAGACGCCCGGCACGGGCACCATCGTCGACCGGGTGGAGAGCGGTGCCGCCCCCGGTGTCGTGGTGCTCTCCCACGACGCCGGGGGCGACCGGTCGCAGAGCGTCCACGCGATCCGCGAATACCTGCCCTATCTGCTCGACTCCGGCTATCAGCTCACCGTGCCGCGTCGCCGTCCGTCGTGACCTGGCGCTCGCCGGCCCGGTCGCGACGGCTCACGCGACCGAGGCCAGGCGGGCGAACACGACGACGTTCCCGTCGTAGCCGTTCTGCTTCGAGAAACCGCCGCCGCAGGTGATCACCCGCAGTTCCGCCGTGCCCTTGGAGCCGTACACCCGGTCGCTCGGGAAGCTGTTCTTCGCGAAGACCTCGACTCCGTAGACCTCGAACACCGCGGTCCTTCCGTCCTTGCGCACGACGTCGACCCGGCTTCCCTTCTGCAGGGCCCCGAGTCCGTAGAACACGGCGGGGCCCTGCTTGTTGTCGACGTGCCCGACGACGACCGAGGTGCCCTTCTCGCCGGGCGAGACCGAACCGGTGAACCAGCCCGCCAGGTTGGAATCCTCCGGCGGCGGAGCGCCGATCCAGCCCTGGGCGTCCAGCCCGACGGGCGTGACGGGCGCGTCGACCCGGATCGAGGGGATCCGGATCCGGTCGGCGGCGGCGAACGGCAGGGCGGCGGGGCCGCTCGCGAAGGGGCTCGGGGTGGCACCGCCGTCCGCTGTCGCCGCCGCTGCCGACGCCGGCTGCGGTGGCCCGACGTCGAATTCTCCGGAACCATTCCGAATGAGCGCCAGGCCGGACAGCAGAACGAGCGCGATCACGCCCCAAGGGGCGCGCCTCTTCCGCTCCTCCTCCTCGGCCAGCTCGGCCAGCACGGACGCAGACATTCGCATGGGAAAAACCTAAGTCCCGTACGAGCGACGGGGCGACGGGGCGACGGGCGAACGGGTGGTCCGTCACCCTGTTGGTGCGCCATACGAGTTGCAGCCGAAAGGATTTTTCTGACGGTCCGTGACCTGCGGCAATATCCGATTGTGTGGTTTTCCCGTGGCGTGTCCGCTCACCAGGACGGACCATTCTCGACATGCGGGCGTGTTCCGGGCGTCGGAGGGTTCTGTCGGGAGGTGCCTTCTCGCCGATAGTCCGGGTACGGGACCCGGAGTGCCTCCCGCGGAGGTTCACATGCGAAACCAACGTGCCCTGGCGGCCGCGTGCGCAGCGGTCGCCGTGCTCGGGCCGGCCGCCCCCGTGGCCGTAGCGGACGGCATGGGCGGCGGAGGCGGCTCGAACACCGTCATCACCATCCCGGGCAACGGCAACATCGGGAACGGCCTCGGGAACAACAACGGCAACTTCTGCCAGGGGAACAACAACGGACGGGGCGACAACTTCGGCCGGGGCGACAACGGCCGGTGCGACAACTTCGATCGGAACAACAACGGGCGGGGGAACAACAACGGAAGGGGCGAGAACAACGGGCGGGGTGACAACAACGGAAGGGGCGACGACTTCGGCGGCCGCGGAGACGACTTCGGCCATGGGGACGACTACGGGGGCCGGGGCGACGGCAACCCCCGCAACATCCTCGCCACGCCCAGCACGATCGCCGGCGGCGGCCGGATCGCCATCACCGTGGACGGCTGCCGCGGCGGTACGGCGTCCTCCCGCGCCTTCCGCACCACCCAGCTGACGGCGATCCGCGACGAGACCTCGCGCGGCATCGCCACCATCGATCGTGACGCCCGTCCCGGCCGCTACGACATCACGGTCGACTGCAACGGCCGCACCCTGACCCGCCCCAACGCCTTCACGGTGCTGGGCGCCGTCCAGGGCGGACTCGGTGGCAGCGTCACCAGCGGCGCCACGCCGACCGACATGGCCATCGGCGGCGGGCTGGTGGCCTCGGCGGTCATCGGAGGCGGTGTGTCCTTGATGCGCCGCCGCCCGGAGAGGCGGATCTGACCGGAGCCCCGGATCCCGTTCTGCGGAGCGCACCACACGCAAGACAGGCCTTCGCCCCGGTTCCCGCAGGGGGACCGGGGCGAAGACCTGTCCGCGATCAACCCTTGACGTGCGGGAACAGGTTCAGGAACGGCCCGGCGGTCGCCGCGATGCCCCGGCTGTAGGGTGCGTCGAAGTCCCAGATGAGGAACAGCATGAAGGCGATGGTCGCGGAGAAGAACCCGGCCAGGATCAACTCGCGCCGGGTGCGCCGGATCTGCAGCGCGAAGACCATGCAGACGGTGATGACCGCCCCGGCGAGCAGCCCGAACCACACCACGCCCGGCATCGTCGCCCCGGTCGAGTCGGCGCGCGCGTTGCGCGCCTGGTCGGCCGCGGCCATCTGGTCCAGCAGCGGCTGGTAGGCCTGCGCCTCGAAGTCGTTCTTGGGCTGATAGTCCGTCAGGTCGTGGCGGAGCGTCGCCAACAGTTCCGTACCGCGCTCGGTGACGCGCCCGTGGTCGGTCATCGACCTCCACTCGGTGGTCACCACGTACTGGACATAGGTGTCGGCATCGCCCCGGATGCGGTCACGGACGTCCGGCGGATAGACCCGCACCCGCTCCGAGATCTCGTGCAGCGCCTGGGCCTCGGCCTGCACATGGTCCTGGGCGGCGCTGCGCGCCTCCCACACGCCCGCGATGGCGAGGCCGAGCACGATGGCGTACACGACGCCGATCCACATCGTCATGTACTCGATGACGTCGGGGGTCTCGCTGGGGTCCTCGTCGTCGGGAGCCCTCTTGTGCCGTACAAGGGTGATGACGACCACCACGGCACAGGCCCCCAGCATCGCGAGGACGAGAACAAGCCAATCCGACAACAGGTGCCTCCAGAAGTGAGCGGCCGGCGCGTCAGCGCGGGCGCAGCGCCGCGACGGCGACGATCGCGGGAACGGTGATGAGCAGGACGTAGGTGACCGGTGACGTGTGGTCGGGCGCCTGGTGGCTGCTGGACCGGGGGTGGTACGCCGGGTAGCTCACAGGGGTCACGGACGGCCGCGGGCGGGCCCTGGGCGACGGTTTGGGCCGCGGCTTCGGGTCGGGCCGGGGCGTCGGGGTCGGCGTCGGCCGGGGCGCGGGTGGCGCCGGGGCGGGCGGCCGCGGCTTCGGTTTCGGCGGGGCTTTCGGAATGGGCGTCGGACGCGGCGTGGGCTTCGGCGTCGGGGTCGGCTTCGGCTTCGGCGTAGGCGTGGGGGTCGGCGTGGGCGTGGGCGTCGGTGTGGGCGGGCACGGCGGCGGCGTGGGCTTCGGGCAGGGCGGGGGCGTCGGCCAGTGGTCGCCGCCTCCCGCCACGGCCACCGCCACCGTGCCGTCCGGGCCCGTCGAGGCGGACGCGCAGGCGTCGGCCGACGCGGGCCCGACCGGGCAGCCCACCAGGGTCCAGGTCAGTGCCAGAAGGGCCAACACCCGTGGGGCGGGCGCACATCGGGTCACTTCGGGTCCATGCACGACGGAGATCATGAGGCGCGGAGCGCCGTCGTACTCCGGAGTGCGTCCGGATCGATCCGAAGGGGTGACAAATGGCGATCAATGGTTTGAAAACCTGAAGCTGACCAACTGGCCGATATGCGCGCCTGTACGACCCCCCGCGCACAGGGCGCGTCACAGGATCCGGAAAGAATTTCGCGTCCCCGTTGAACACTCCGGCCCCTGCGCTGCGTACCCATGGCCGTGCGGCGGCGCAGCAGGGCGCTGCAATATCCAGGCGAATTTGGGGAGTTGGCAATGAAGACCTCCTGGCGGACCGCCTCACTGGTGGCCACGGCCGCTTCGGTGCTGGTGCTGACGACGGCGTGCGGTCAGGACAACAGCACCACGCCTGCATCGGCGGCGCAGAACGTCGGGGCCACGGCCGCGGCGGGGGACTACGGCAACCCGGGCGGCGGAACCCCCACGGGCACCGGTGCGGGCAACGGGTACGGCGCCGACGGCAACCAGAGCTCCAGCTCCCCGAGCCCGGCCGCCCCCGCGGGCAAGCTGACCGTGGCCCGCAACCCCGACCTGGGCAGTGTGCTGACCGACGGCTCCGGCCTGGCCCTCTACCGGTTCGACAAGGACACCGCCAATCCGCCCAAGTCGAACTGTGACGGAGACTGCGCCACCACCTGGCCGCCGGTGCCCGCCGACGACGCCACCGCCGGCGACGGCATCGACAAGGCGCTGCTCGGCGAGGTCACCCGCGCCGACGGCACCAAGCAGCTGACCATCGGCGGCTGGCCCGCCTACCGCTACGCCAAGGACGTCAACTCCGGCGACGTCAACGGCCAGGGCGTGGGCGGCAAGTGGTTCGCGCTCGCGCCCAACGGCAAGAAGGCCTCGCTTGCCTCCCTGCCCGGTCTGTCCGTCCGCAAGGACCCCAAGCTGGGCGACGTCATCGTGGACAAGAACGGCATGACGGTCTACCGCTTCCTGAAGGACAAGGCGTGGCCGAAGGTCATCTCGAACTGCACCGGCGCCTGCCTGGAGAAGTGGCCCGCGGTCGCCCCGGTCAAGCCCGAGGACACCAAGGGCGTCCAGAAGAAGGGCCTGATGGGCTTCACCCGGCCCGACGGCGAGAAGCAGATGACCGTCAACTGCTGGCCCATCTACACCTTCTCCGGTGACAAGGCTCCCGGTGACACCAACGGTCAGGGCGTGGGCGGCACTTGGTACGCCGTCTCGCCCGACGGCAAGCCGGTCGGCGCGCCGGGCAAGTAGAGATCACCTCCCCAGGGTCGATCGCCCCGCCCACCGGCGCCCGATCGAAGGTCCGCCCCCTCCGCACCGCACGGAGGGGGCGGACCGTTGTTTCGTACGGCTGTCACACAGCGGGGCCACCTGCGCACTTGCCGCAGGCAGTGACCGGGAACGGACGGTCAATTTCCGGTTCAGGTCGCTCCTTTGGCGGGCGATCAGTAGCCTCAGCTCGAACACCGGATCGCCTCGACCTGTCGCCTACGCCTTGGAGAGATACATGGAGCGTCCCGCCTGGGCCCCACGGAGCATCGACATCTCGGTGCCGAGCGTTTCGCGTATCTACGACTTCTACCTGGGCGGTTCGCACAACTTCGAGGTCGACCGGGAGGCGGCCCGCAAGGCGATGGAGTTCATGCCGGGCCTGCCGAAGGTCATGCAGGCCAACCGGGCTTTCATGCGGCGGGCCGTGCGCTTCGCGGCCGGCGAGGGCATCACCCAGTTCCTCGACATCGGCTCCGGCATCCCGACCTTCGGCAACGTCCACGAGGTGGCCCGGGCCGCCGCACCGGGCGCCCGTGTCGTCTACGTCGACCACGATCCGGTGGCGGTGGCGCACAGCCAGGCGGTGCTGGCGGGCAACGCCGACGCCGACGTGATCGCCGCCGACCTGCGCAAGCCCCAGGAGATCCTCTCCAGCCCCCAACTGGAGCGCCTCATCGACCTGAATCGGCCAGTGGCGCTCCTTCTCGTTGCCATACTGCACTTCGTGGAAGACGTGGACGACCCGTACGGTGCGGTGGCCGAGCTGCGCGAGGTGCTCGCGCCCGGCAGCCTGCTGATCCTCACCCATGCCTCGTACGAGGGAATCCCGTTGCCGGCGGAGCGGGCCGAGGGTGCGGTGGACGTATACAAGGACATTCGCAACCCGCTGATCATGCGCTCGCGCGAGGAGATCGCGCGGTTCTTCGAGGGGTACGACATGGTGGAACCCGGACTGGTGCCGATGCCGCACTGGCGCCCGGAGTCGGCGCCGGAGGACGAGGATCCGTACGCCTTCTCCGGATTCGCCGGCGTGGGGCGCACGGCGTGAGCGCGGAGCCGGACGGGCCGGAGGACAGACTGCGCCGGCTGACGACGATCTGGAGCCGGGCGGTCTTCCCGGTCACCTCCACATCGCTGACCCGCGCGGAGTTCGCGGAACAACTCCTTCCGCTCGCACGCCGGTTGAGCGGTCTGCTGCGGGCCCGCAGCTTCGACTCGGAGGAGGCCAAGGCGGTCGGTGCCGCGCTGGTCGAGGCACACTGCACCGACCCCGAGGCGCTCACCCGCACCCTGGACTGCGTCGACGCCTACCTGGTCCTCTACTGCGGCGAGGACGGCCCCCAGGACGAACTGCGCATGCGTTCCTCGCGGTTGCAGCACGCGATGGCCGCCGGGTACGCGCAGGCCCTGCGCGAGCGCACCCTCGCCGAGCAGGAGGCCATCGCCCAGGCCGCGTTGCAGGCCCAGGGCGTCGTGGCACAGGCCCTGCACGCCAGCGAGGCCCGCTTCCGGGCGGTCTTCGAGGGCGCGGCCATAGGTATCGGCATCGCCGACCTGGAGGGCAACGTGCTCCAGGTCAACGAGGCACTGCTGCGCATGTTCGGCGGCTCCGAGACGACCGTGCGCGGCCGCAACGTCATGGAGTGGACGCACCCCGAGGACGCGCCCCAGACCTGGAAGCTGTACGACGAACTCGTCCGCGGCGAGCGCGAGCACTACCACGTCGAGAAGGCGTTCAACCGCCCCGACGGCACGGTCCTGTGGACCAACCTCACGGTCTCCCTGCTGCGCGACGCCGACGGCGACCCGCAGTACCAGCTGGCCCTCATGGAGGACACCACCGAGCGCCGCCTGCTCAACCTCCGGCTGCGCTACGAGGCCACGCACGACGCGCTCACCGGCCTGCCCAACCGCACCCTGTTCTTCGAGCGCCTGGAGAAGGCCCTGGGCGCCGGCCAGGGCCAGCGCTTCGGCCTGTGCTACCTCGACCTGGACGGCTTCAAGACCGTCAACGACAGCCTCGGCCATGCGGCCGGCGACCGGCTGCTGGTGGAGGTCGCCGACCGGCTGCAGTCCTGCGCGACCGCGCCCGGCGAGATGGTCGCCCGGCTCGGCGGCGACGAGTTCGTGGCCCTGACCACCGGCCCCGGCACCGAGCGGGGCGTCGACGAACTCGCCGAACGCATCATGAACGCGCTCATCACGCCCATCAGCATCGACGGCCGTGACCTGCTGGTACGCGGCAGCCTCGGCATCGTGGAGGGCCCGGCGGGCGAGCGCACCGCGGCGGAGGTCCTGCGCAGCGCGGACATCACCATGTACCGGGCGAAGTCGGCGGGCGGCAACCGCTCCGAGCTGGCCGACCCGGAGGCCGACGCCCGCGCGATCACCCGCCACGGTCTGACCACGGCTCTGCCCACGGCCCTGGAACGCGGCGAGTTCTTCATCGAGTACCAGCCCCTGGTCCACCTCGGCGACGGCAGCGTCCGCGGCGCCGAGGCGCTGGTCCGCTGGCTGCACCCGCAGCACGGCGTCCTCGGCCCCGACCGCTTCATCCCGCTCGCCGAGCACACGGGCCTGATCGTCCCGCTCGGCCGCTGGGTCCTGGAGGAGTCCATCCGCCAGGCCCGCGAATGGCGAGAACGATACGGCGCGCAGACGGCCGCCGGCCCGCTGCGCATCAACGTCAACCTCTCCCCGTGTCAGCTGAGCCACCCCGGCCTGGTCCAGGACACGGTGGAGATCCTCGAACGCGCGGGCGTCGCTCCGGACGCCCTCTGCCTGGAGGTCACGGAGTCGGCGCTGATCGGCGCCGACGACGACCTCCTCAAACCCCTGCGCCGACTCGCCGAGATGGGCGTCGACATCGCCCTCGACGACTTCGGCACCGGCTACTCCAACCTCGCCAACCTGCGTCGCCTCCCGGTGAGCATCCTCAAACTGGACCGCTCCTTCACCCAGGGCATGCAGCAGTTCCCGGCCGACCCCGTCGACCTCAAGATCGTCGAGGGCATCGTCTCCCTGGCCCACAGCCTCGACCTCGCGGTCACCGTGGAAGGCGTGGAAACCGGCGCCCAGGCCGAACAACTCCGCATACTGGGCTGCGACACGGCTCAGGGCTGGTACTACGCGAGGCCGGGCCCACCGGAGAGACTGCACGAACTGGCGCTGGTGGACGCGACGGGGTGAGCCCGTCCCGGCCGGGGCCTCAGCGGGACGGAAGCGAGCACAGGCAGTGGTGTGTCCGGTCCTCGGCGACAATGTGCCGCGCGTCGCCGCCCGGCACCACGAGGGCGAGGTGTTCGCCGTCCCCCGTCCGTGGACAGGGCCCGGAGTGCGCGGCCGGTTGCGGGGACGCCCCGGGGTGACGTCACCGCTCGCCCGGGGCCGGGCGGCTGCGGCCCCACGAGCCCGCGGGAGCGGGCGCTTGGGACGGCGCTCCATGACCGGGGCGCACCGGACAGGACAGTCCGACCCGTCACCGGATCGGACTGTCCAAACCGCGCGATATCGACTACACCGTGTCCAGTGCCTCGTTCCTGCCGGCCAACCGCTGCCGCAGCAGTGCGAAGACCACCACGCCCACGGCCACCAGAGTGGACAGGATCACCTGGTCGCGGCCGCCGCCCTCGCTCGTGTCGGTGAGCATGTAGCCCAGCACGAAGGTGATCAGGGCGATGGTGGCCCAGGTCAGGTACGGGTAGAGCCACATCTTGACGATCAGCTTCTCCGGGGCCTCCCGCTGGATGATCCTGCGCATGCGCAGCTGGGAGAAGCAGATCACCAGCCAGACGAACAGGGCGATCGCGCCGGAGGAGTTGAGGAGGAACTGGAAGACCGTGTCCGGCCACAGGTAGTTGAAGGCGACCGCGACGAAGCCGAAGACCACCGAGGCCAGGATGGCCGACTGGGGAACACCGCGATCCGTGGTCCGCGCGAAGGCTGCCGGGGCGTCATTGCGCCCACCGAGCGAGAACGCCATCCGTGACGCCGTGTACAGGCCGGAGTTGAGGCAGGAGAGCACGGAGGTCAGCACGATGGCGTTCATGATCTGTGCCGCGTGCGGGATGCCGATGGAGCTGAGGGCGGCCACGTACGAGCCGTCCTTGAGGATCGCCGGGTCGTTCCAGCGCAGCAGAGACACGACGATCAGGATCGAGCCCAGGTAGAAGACGGCGATCCGCCAGATCACGCTGTTGGTCGCCTTGGTGACCGCGGCCCGGGGGTCTGCGGTCTCACCCGCCGCCAGCGTGACGATCTCGCTGCCCATGAACGAGAAGACCACCATCAGGACGCCGGTGAGGATCGCGCCGGGGCCGTTGGGGAGGAAACCGCCGTGCGCGGTGAGGTTGGAGAAGCCGGATGCCGGGTGGTCCGAGCCGGGCAGCAGACCGAAGAGGGCGAGGCCACCGATCACGATGAACGCGGCGATGGCGACGACCTTGATGCCGGCGAACCAGAACTCGAACTCGCCGTAGGAGCTGACCGAGGCCAGGTTGGTGGCGGTGAGGACGACCATGACGATCAGGGCCCAGCCCCACTGCGGGACGGCCGGGATCCAACCCGCGAGGATCTTCGCCCCGGCGGTCGCCTCGACGGCGAGCACCACGACCCAGAAGAACCAGTACAGCCAGCCGATCGTGAAGCCGGCCCAGCGGCCGAGGGCGCGGTCGGCGTACGCCGAGAACGAGCCGGACGTGGGGTTCGCCGCGGCCATCTCGCCCAGCATGCGCATCACGAGCACGACGAGGGCGCCGACGAGCGCGTAGGAGATGAGGATGCCGGGGCCCGCGGCGGCGATGCCGGAGCCGGAGCCGACGAACAGGCCGGCGCCGATGACCCCGCCGATCGCGATCATCGACAGGTGGCGGCTCTTGAGGCCGGGCTTCAGACCGGACTCGCTGGGCGGGCTCTTAGGGAGGGTTGTGGTCATCTCGCCATCCATGGAGGGGGTGCGGACCAGGGCGGCACGAAAATTAGTTCAGTACGATCTAAAAAAACAGTCTTGTTTAAATGTTCACTGTGCTCTATTTTCCGTTCAGCGCTGAGCCGCATCCTCGGGTGCCGCCACCGCCCCGTCCCTCGCATACCGGCTCTCAGGGGAGCTCATGCACGAACCAGCAGCGTGGTCGCCGTTAGGGTGTCGTCGTGGTGAACACAGCGGGCAAGTTCGGTCCCTACAGCCAGCCAGGTCCCGCGCGGCCCGCGCCGGGTGCCGGGGCACTGGACACCCGTGTCCTGCCCGGCAGGGGCCTGACGGGATCGGAACTCGTCCGTTCACGGATCGCCCTGCGGGTCCGCCTGAGGTCGGCGGCGCCGGGGGACCGGCTGCCCGACGCCGGCGTGCTCGCCGAGGAACTGGGGATCAGTGAGATCACCGTGCGCCGCGCGCTGGAGGGCATGTGCCAGGACGGCCTGCTCGACCGTCGGCGGGGCAGAGCGGGCGGCACGTTCGTCGCCCAGGAATGGGACACGGTCGTCGCCGTGCTGCACGACCCCGACGAGGCGGCTTCACTGGACGCCGTCCACGTCCTCCTGGAGTGCGGTCTGGTCTCCCACGCCGTGGGCGAGGTTCCGGACGGCCGGCTCGACGGGCTGCGGGCGCTGGTCGACGAGATGGACCGAACCGACGCACCGGCACGGCTGCTCGAACTGGAGACCCGCTTCCACCTCGACCTCGCGGAGGCGCTCGGCGGCCCCGGGATCCGCGAGTTCGCCGCCGATCTGCTGGGCCGCCAGTGCTTGCTGGTGCCCGCTCCGGCACCCGAGGTCGTCCGGGCGCGCAACCGCCACCACGCCGACCTGCTCGACGAACTGGCCCGCGGCGCGATGGCCCCGGCGGTGGCCGCGGTCAAGGCGCACCGGGACACCGCACCGGCCTGACACCGGGCCACACCGCCCGGTCCGTGGCGACGTACCCGAGAGCCATCGCACCGACACCACCCCCGCAGAAGGAGCAGGCGCCATGCCCGACCCCGGAGCCGTCGGCCCGCTGCCGACACCGGGCCCTGCCGGCGGCACGCCGCAGCGTCTGCGCGGCGGCGTCCTCGGCATGGCGGACATCGCCGCCGCCACCATGGCCAACGTCGGCCCGGCCATGAGCTTCTTCTTCGGTTTCGCGTTCCTGGCCACCACCGCGGGCGTCGCGTCCCCGCTGACCATCGCTGCCGCGGGGGTCGCCGTCGCGCTGCTCGGCAACACGCTCGCCGAGTTCTCCCGGGCACATCCCTCGGCGGGCAGCTTCATCACCTTCGTCGGCAAGACCTTCGGGCCGGTCAGCGCCGTGACCACCGCCCTGCTGGCCGGGCTGGGCTACATCATCGCGATGGCCTCCGTCATCGCGATCTCCGGCGGGTTCGTGCAGATCACCCTGCACCACTACACCGGCCTCGACGTCCCGTGGATCATCTGGACGCTGCTGCTGACCGGGCTGTCGGTCGTGCTGATGCTGCGCGGGATCGTCGTCTCCACCAAGTGGGCCGGCTACTTCTTCGCCGTGGAGATGTTGGTCCTCGTCGTGGTCTCGGTGGCGGCGCTCGTCGAGCACCGCGGCAGCCTCTCCGCCGCCCCCTTCGTCCCCGGCCACATCACGCACGGTCTCAAGGGGCTGGCGGCGGGCTTTCCGCTCGCCGTCTACCTGTTCGTCGGCTGGGAGAACTCGGCGGCGCTCGCCGAGGAGACGGAGAACCCGCGGCGCAACGTCGGCCGTGCGGTGTTCTCCTCCGTGGCGATCATGACGGTGAGCTACATCCTCTTCTCCTACGCCACCGTGACCGGCTTCGGCTACGACGTCCAGCGGCTCGGCGACTCGCCCATCCCTTTCATCGACGTCGCCGACGACACCCTCGGGGCACTGTCCTTCCTCGCCTACGTCGGCGGCCTGACCTCCACCCTCGGTGTGCTGATCGCGGGCATCAACTCCCAGGCCCGGCTGGTGTTCAACGCCGGACGGGAGGGACTGCTGCCGTCCTTCTTCGGCTACGTCCACCCCCTCCGTCGTACGCCCAACAACGCGATCGTCACCTTCGCCGTCACCGCCCTGCTGATCATCGGCGGCTGGGGCCTCGGGCACCTGGTGGGAGCCGACGGCGGCCCGATGGACCCCGTGGTCTTCTTCACCGAGTCCTCGACCTTGGGCACCATCCTGATCCTGCTCGTCTACCTGGCCTCCAACATCGCCCTGCCGCTGTACTACCGCCGCTACCGGCCACAGGAGTTCCGGACCGTACGGCACCTGGTGCTCCCGTCGATCGGCGCCCTGGCGATCCTGGTCCCGCTCTACTACCTCGCCAAGCCGGGCCAGCCCGCACCGTACAACTGGTTCCCCTTCGCGGCCCTGGCCGCTCTGCTCGCCGCCGTCGGCTACGCCACCCACCTGGTCCGCCGCGACCCGGACCTGGCCGGACGCGTCGGTTCGGTCATCGCCGACGTGGAGTGAGTCTCCGACGGGTCGTCGACGTCGTCGCGCTCGAGGTCACCGCTCCACCAGCATCCGCTGCAACTCCCGCGCCGCCCGAGGCGGAGCCACATCACTGCGATGGGCCAGCGCGATCGTCCGATGCAAGCCCGGCCGCGCGAGCGGAGTCACCCGCAGTCCCCGTCCCGACCGCGTCGCGACCATGCGCGGTACGACGGCCACCCCCAGCCCCGCCCTTACGAAGCCCAGCACCGCGTCCATCTCCCCGCCCTCGACCGCGAAGTCCGGCTCGAAGCCCTCGGCGCGGCAGGCGGCCACGGTCAGCTCGCGCAGGTCGTAGCCGTGCCGGAACATCACCAGACGCTCGCTCTCCAGGTCCGCGATGCGCACGACCCGGCCGCCCGCACCGGAGGTGCCCGGCGCCCTTGCCTCCGGTGAGGACACCACCACCAGATCCTCCCGCAGCAGCTCCACCGTGGTCAGCGCGGGCGCGGGCGTCGGCAGCGGCAGGACGACCAGGGCGAGGTCGAGGGCGCCGCGGGCGAGCTCCCGCACGAGATCGTGCGAGCCGCCCTCCTCGATCAGCAGCTGGATGCCGGGGTAGCGGTCGTGGAAGGCGCGCAGGACGTCCGGCAGCAGGCCGGTGCACAGGCTCGGCGTCGCGCCGAGGCGCACCCGGCCCCGCCGCAGCTGCACCAGCTCCTGCACCTCGTACCGGGCCGTGTCGGCGTCCGCGAGGATCCGCCGGGCCAGCGGCAGCAGTGCCTCGCCCGCGTCGGTGAGCGTGATGTTGCCCCGGGCGCGCAGGAACAGGTCCGCGCCCAGCTCCCGCTCCAGTGCCTTGATCTGCTGCGACAGGGACGGCTGGGCGACATGGACCAGCTCGGCGGCCCGGGTGAAGTGCCGGGTCTCGGCCACGGCCACGAAGTACTGGAGCTGCTGGAACTGCATGATGGAAGGATAGCCTCAGCCTATGGAAACAAACCGGACCATGTCTTGGACCGATCGGGACCTTCGGCCCTAGCGTTCTGACCCATGGCTCTGGCAACGCGGACGGACCGACGGCCGTCCATGGCGCGCACCGTGTGGGACAGCACCGTCGGCAAGAAGACGGTGATGGCCGTCAGCGGTGTGATCATGCTGCTGTACCTGGTCGCGCACATGATCGGGAACCTGAAGATCTACTTCGGGGCGGGCGAGTTCAACCACTACGCCCACTGGCTGCGCACCGTCGGCGAACCCTTCATGCACTACGAGTGGACGCTCTGGCTCATCCGGATCGTCCTCGTCGTCGCCGTGGTCGCCCACGCCACGTCCGCCTACCAGCTCAGCCGCCGTGACATCAAGGCACGGCCCAGCAAGTACGTGCACAGGAAGCCGCGGGCCAGTTACGCCACGCGGACCATGCGCTGGGGCGGGATCATCCTCGGCCTGTTCATCGTCTGGCACCTCCTGGACCTCACCACCGGCACCGTGCATTCCGGCGGCTTCCAGGAGGGCCACCCGTACCAGAACGTGGTGGACACCTTCTCCACCTGGTACGGCAACGTCATCTACATCGTCGCGATGCTCGCGCTCGGCCTGCACATCCGGCACGGCTTCTGGAGCGCCGCCCAGACCCTCGGCGTCGGCAGCCGGGCCCGCGACCGCGCCCTGAAGACCGTCGCCGACGTCCTCGCGCTGCTGCTCACGGCCGGCTTCATCGCCGTACCCGTGGGCGTCATGACCGGAGTGGTGAGCTGACATGACCTACACCGAATACGCCACCGGTGAGCCCGTAGCCGACGGCACGACCCCCTCCGGCCCGATCCACGAGCGCTGGGACAAGCGCCGCTTCGAGGCCAAGCTGGTCAACGCCGCCAACCGCCGCAAGCACACCGTCATCGTGGTCGGCACCGGCCTGGCCGGCGGCTCCGCGGGCGCCACGCTCGCCGAACAGGGCTACCACGTCGTCCAGTTCTGCTACCAGGACTCGCCGCGCCGCGCCCACTCGATCGCCGCGCAGGGCGGTATCAACGCGGCGAAGAACTACCGCAACGACGGCGACTCGATCCACCGGCTGTTCTACGACACCGTCAAGGGCGGCGACTTCCGGGCCCGCGAGTCCAACGTGCACCGGCTCGCGCAGATCTCCGTGGAGATCATCGACCAGTGCGTGGCGCAGGGCGTGCCCTTCGCCCGCGAGTACGGCGGCCTGCTCGACACCCGCTCCTTCGGCGGCGTCCAGGTGTCCCGTACCTTCTACGCCCGCGGCCAGACGGGTCAGCAGCTGCTGCTGGGCGCCTACCAGGCGCTGTCCCGGCAGATCGCCGCGGGGAACGTGGAGATGCACCCGCGCACCGAGATGCTGGACCTGATCGTCGTGGACGGGCGGGCGCGCGGCATCGTGGCGCGGGACCTCGTCACCGGGAAGATCGACACATACTTCGCCGACGCCGTCGTACTCGCGAGCGGCGGCTACGGCAACGTCTTCTACCTGTCGACGAACGCCATGAACTCCAACGCGACCGCGGTCTGGCGGGCGCACCGGCGCGGCGCCTACTTCGCCAACCCCTGCTTCACGCAGATCCACCCCACCTGCATCCCGCGCACCGGCGACCACCAGTCCAAGCTCACCCTGATGAGCGAGTCGCTGCGCAACGACGGCCGGATCTGGGTGCCCAAGGCCAAGGGCGACGACCGGCCGGCGAACCGGATCCCCGAGGACGAGCGCGACTACTACCTGGAGCGCATCTACCCCTCCTTCGGCAACCTGGTCCCGCGTGACATCGCCTCCCGCGCCGCGAAGAACGTCTGCGACGAGGGCAGGGGAGTCGGCCCCGGCGGCCAGGGCGTCTACCTCGACTTCGCGGACGCGATCAAGCGGATGGGCCGCAAGGCGGTCGAGGCGAAGTACGGCAACCTCTTCGACATGTACCAGCGGATCACCGACGAGGATCCGTACGAGGTGCCGATGCGGATCTACCCCGCCGTGCACTACACGATGGGCGGCCTGTGGGTCGACTACGACCTGCAGACGACCGTCCCGGGCCTGTTCGCGATCGGCGAGGCCAACTTCTCCGACCACGGCGCGAACCGCCTCGGCGCCTCCGCCCTGATGCAGGGCCTCGCCGACGGCTACTTCGTCCTGCCGTCGACGATCAACGACTACCTCGCCCGCAACCCGCACCAGGAGGCCGTGACGGCCGAACACCCCGTCGTCCAGGAGGTGTTGGCCGAGACGGAGGACCGGCTCAACCTGCTCCTGTCCGTCGACGGCGACCGCACCCCCGACTCCTTCCACCGCGAGGTCGGCGAACTCATGTGGGAGTTCTGCGGCATGGCCCGCACCGACGCGGGCCTGCGCAAGGCCCTGGAGCGGATCCCGCAGATCCGTGCGGAGTTCTGGCGGCGCATCAAGGTGCCCGGCACCGGCGAGGAGTTCAACCAGTCGCTGGAGAAGGCCAACCGCATCGTCGACTACCTGGAGCTCGCCGAGCTGATGTGCCTCGACGCGCTGCACCGCGCCGAGTCCTGCGGCGGCCACTTCCGCGAGGAGTCGCAGACTCCCGACGGCGAGGCGGCGCGCAGGGACGAGGAGTTCTCCTACGCGGCCGCCTGGGAGTTCACCGGCACCGGCGAGGCACCCACCCTGCACAAGGAAGACCTGGTCTTCGAGTACGTACACCCCACCCAGCGGAGCTACGCATGAAGCTCACCCTGCGCGTCTGGCGGCAGAAGAACGCCGACGCCGAAGGCACCATGTCCACGTACGAGGTGGACGGCATCTCCTCCGACATGTCCTTCCTGGAGATGCTCGACACCCTCAACGAGGAACTCATCCTCAAGGGCGAGGACCCGGTCGCCTTCGACCACGACTGCCGCGAGGGCATCTGCGGCGCCTGCTCGCTCGTCATCAACGGCGACGCGCACGGCCCCGAGCGCACCACCACCTGCCAGCTGCACATGCGGTCCTTCAAGGACGGCGACACGATCGACATCGAGCCGTGGCGCGCCTCGGCCTTCCCGGTGATCAAGGACCTGGTCGTGGACCGGTCGGCGTTCGACCGGATCATCCAGGCCGGCGGCTACGTCACCGCGCCCACCGGCTCCGCGCCCGAGGCCCATGCCACCCCCGTCCCCAAGGCGGACGCCGACTTCGCGTTCGAGCACGCCGAGTGCATCGGCTGCGGCGCGTGCGTGGCGGCCTGCCCGAACGGTGCGGCGATGCTGTTCACCTCCGCCAAGGTCAACCATCTCAACGTGCTGCCCCAGGGGGCGCCCGAGCGGGAGACGCGGGTGCTGGACATGGTGGCGCAGATGGACGCGGAGGGGTTCGGGGGCTGCACGCTGACGGGTGAGTGCGCGACCGCCTGTCCCAAGGGGATCCCGCTGGTGTCCATCACGAGCATGAACAAGGAGTGGCTGCGGGCCACCCGGAAGGTGGCCGGGCGCTAGCCGTACGAGAAGACGTTCGCCGACCAGTAGGCGGACGGGCGGGGTCGGGAGAGGTGCTCCTTCCGGCCCCGTCTGGTTTTCACCGGCTCCCTCACCCATGCCGTTCAGCAAGCCCACACCCACTCTCCGGCCACCTGTCACGCGTACGCCAACCGGCGTCGGAAGAACAGGACCGGCAGAGCGGACCGCCGCTCCGCCGCTCCTGCCGACCCCGGCCCGTGACCATGGAGAGAGCCATGACCGGCGTCACCACGCTCGACCGTCCTCCGCAGCCCGCGGCACCCACCCGCTACACCGTCACCCTCGCCCGTGACGAGGCCGACGTCCGTGCCGCGCAGCGGCTGCGGCACGACGTCTTCGCCGGCGAGATGGGCGCCCTGTTGACCACCTCGCAGCCGGGCCTCGACGTCGACCCGTTCGACGCGTACTGCGACCACCTGCTCGTGCGCGACACCGTGACCGGGCAGGTCGTCGGCACCTACCGGCTGCTGCCGCCGGAGCGCGCCGCGGTCGCCGGCCGGCTGTACTCGGAGAGCGAGTTCGACCTCGCCCCGCTCGACGGGATCCGGCCCGGACTGGTCGAGGTCGGCCGCTCCTGCGTGCACCCCGACCACCGGGACGGCACGGTCATCGGCCTGATCTGGGCCGGGATAGCCCGGTACATGGTCGACCGGGGCCACGAGTGGCTGGCGGGCTGCTGCTCCGTGCCGCTCGGCGACGGCGGCGCGCTTGCCACGGCCACCTGGGAGCGGGTGCGCGCCAAGCACCTGGCCCCCGAGGAGTTCCGGGTACGGCCCCTGCTGCCGTGGATCCCGAACACCGATGTTCCGGCCGACCGGATGGAACTGCCCGCCCTGCTGCGCGGCTACGTCCGTCTCGGCGCCTGGGTGTGCGGGGAGCCCGCGCACGACCCGGACTTCGGGGTCGCCGACCTGTACGTGCTGCTGTCGATGCGCCGGGTCAACCCGCGCTATCTGAAGCACTTCCTCTCCCTCGTGCCGGCCTGATGAGCGTCTGGCTGCCCACCGCGCCCTGCACCCCGGGCGCCTGCGTGGAGCCGGCCGCACCCGCCGCGGCCGTACCCCGTGCCGTGCTGCGGCTCACCGCGGTCACGCTCCTGGTGCTGGCCGGGATCGTGCTGTCCCCGCTCGGTGGGAGGATCCCCGCCGAGTGGGTCAGGCGGTGGTGCCGGTCGATCGTGCGGGCCATCGGGGTCCGGGTCCGCTTCACCGGCACCGCCGCACCGGCCGGCGGTCTGCTGCTGGTCGCCAACCACGTCTCGTGGCTGGACATTCCGTTGCTGGCCGCCGTGCGCCCCGCCCGGATGCTCGCCAAGACCGAGATCCGTGACTGGCCCGTGGCGGGGGCGCTGGTCGCGCGCGGCGGGGCGGTCTTCATCGAGCGCGACCGGCTTCGCGCGCTGCCCGACACGGTCGCCCGGATCGCGCACGCCATGCGGGAGGGCGCGGCCGTGGTCGCCTTTCCCGAGGGCAGCACCTGGTGCGGGCGGGCGCACGGCCGCTTCCACCGGGCCGTCTTCCAGGCCGCGCTGAACGCGGGCGTGCCCGTGCAGCCGGTCCGGCTGCGCTACCGCCAGGACGGGGCCGCGAGCACCGCGGCCGCGTTCGTCGGCGAGGACACCCTGCTCGCCTCCCTGTGGCGGGTCGCCCGCGCACGGGGCCTGGTGGCCGAGGTGGACATCCGGCCGGTGATACCGCCCGGCGCCCAGCCCGACCGCCGGTCCCTCGCCCGTGCCGCCCAGTCGGTCCCCTCCGAGGCCGCCTGGACCCATGCCGTCCTGCTGGAGCCGAAGGGCGCCCCGAGTCAAGGCATGACCCGGGCCAGATAGGGCGCCGTGGCGCTGCCCGCCGCCCGTGCCACCCGCTGCGGTGGCCCGGCTGCCACGATGTGCCCGCCCCGGTCGCCGCCGCCCGGCCCGAGGTCGATCACCCAGTCCGCCTCGGCGACCACGGTCATGTCGTGCTCGACCACGACCACCGTGTGCCCGGCGTCGACCAGCCCGTGCAGCCGGTCCATGAGCACCTCGACGTCGGCCGGGTGCAGACCGGCCGTCGGCTCGTCCAGCAGGTAGAGGGTGTGGGCGCGACGGCCGCGCTGCAGCTCGCTCGCCAGCTTGATCCGCTGGGCCTCCCCGCCGGACAGCTCGGTGGCGGGCTGGCCCAGACGCAGATAGCCGAGGCCCACGTCGAGCAGCGTGCCCAGGCTGCGGGCCGCACCCGGGGTGTCCGCGAAGAACTCGGCCGCGTCCTCGACGGTGAGGTCCAGGACCTCGGCGATGTTCCGTCCCCGGTACGTCACCCGCAGGGTCTCGGGGTTGTAGCGGGCGCCCGCGCAGTCCGGGCAGGGCGCGTACGTGCTGGGCAGGAACAGCAGCTCCACGCTGACGAACCCCTCGCCCTGGCAGGTCTCGCAGCGCCCTCCCCCGGAGGGGGCACCCCCAGCCACGTTGAAGGAGAACCGCCCGACGCCGTAGCCGTGCTCCCGCGCCGCGTCGGTGGCGGCGAACACCTTCCGTACGACGTCGAACAGGCCGGTGTAGGTGGCCAGATTGGAGCGCGGAGTGCGCCCGATCGGCCGCTGGTCCACCCGGACCAGACGGCCGACCCCGGCCAGGTCCTCCGTCAGCTCGCCGATGAGCGTGGACTTCCCGGAGCCGGAGACACCGGTGACGGCGGTGAACGCGCTCAGCGGGAACTCGGCCGTCACCCCGCGCAGGTTGTGCCGGGTCACGGGCCCCACCTTCAGCCAGCCGCGCGCCTCGCGGACCTCACGCGCCGGGCCCGGGGCCTCGTCGAAGAGGTAGCGGGCCGTGGCCGACTCCTCGACCGA
This sequence comes from Streptomyces sp. NPDC085866, assembly GCF_044541035.1. Taxonomy (NCBI): domain Bacteria; kingdom Bacillati; phylum Actinomycetota; class Actinomycetes; order Kitasatosporales; family Streptomycetaceae; genus Streptomyces; species Streptomyces sp. NPDC085866. Next base: position 93,195 of record NZ_JBITSQ010000003.1, on the reverse strand, counting down.
GGCCAGCTCGGCCACCGGGCCGCTGTACAGCACCCGTCCGCCGTGCTCGCCCGCGCCGGGACCCACGTCCACCAGCCAGTCCGCGCCGCGCACCACCTCCAGGTGGTGTTCGACCACGAACACCGAGTTCCCGGCCGTCTTGAGCCGGTCCAGCACCGTGAGCAGGGCCTCGGTGTCCGCCGGGTGCAGTCCGGCCGACGGCTCGTCCAGCACGTACACCACGCCGAACAGCCCGGAGCGCAACTGGGTGGCGAGCCGCAGCCGTTGCAGCTCGCCCGCGGACAGGGTGGGGGTGGCCCGGTCCAGGCTGAGATAGCCGAGGCCCAGTTCGACCACCGGCGCGATCCGGGACTTCAGGTCGTCGGTGAGGACCCGGGCCGTCTCGGTGCCACCGTCGAGCAGCCCGGCCAGGTCGGTCAGGGGCAGCGCGGCCAGCTCGGCGATGCTCCGGCCGCCGAAGGTCACCGCCAGCGCCTCGGGCCGCAGCCTGCTGCCCCCGCACACCGGGCAGGGCGCACTGGTCAGGAAGCGTTCCGCCTTCGCCCGCAGGGTCGGGGACTTGGTGTCGGAGAACGTCTTCATGACGTACCGACGGGCGCTCATGTACGTGCCCTGGTACGGCCGTTGGATCCGGTCGGCGTCCCGGACCGGGTGGACGGTGACGACCGGCTGCTCGTCCGTGAAGAGGATCCAGTCCCGCTGCTCGGCGGGGAGTTCGCCCCAGGGCCGGTCCACGTCGTACCCGAGCGTGTCGAGGATGTCGCGCAGGTTCTTGCCCTGCCAGGCCCCGGGCCACGCGGCGATCGCTCCCTCGCGGATCGACAGCGAGGGGTCGGGGACCAGCAACTCCTCGGTGGTGCGGTGCGCTCGGCCGAGACCGTGGCACTCCGGGCAGGCACCGGCCGCCGTGTTCGGGGAGAACGCGTCCGAGTCGAGCCGCTCGGCGCCGGGCGGGTAGTCACCGGCGCGCGAGAACAGCATCCGCAGGGAGTTGGAGAGGTTGGTGACCGTGCCCACGGAGGAGCGGGAGGTGGGGGCCGAGCGCCGCTGCTGGAGGGAGACCGCCGGCGGCAGCCCGGTGATCTCGCCGACCTTGGGCGCCCCGACCTGGTGGATCAGCCGGCGTGCGTACGGCGCTACCGACTCGAAGTAGCGTCGCTGCGCCTCGGCGTACACGGTGCCGAACGCCAGGGACGACTTCCCCGAGCCGGACACGCCGGTGAACACGGCCAGTACGTCCCGTGGGATGTCTACGTCGACACCCTTGAGGTTGTGCTCGCGGGCACCGCGGACACGGACGTAGGGGTCGTACGGATCATGAGGGCTGTGCATCGGGGGGACACTCCGTACGGGCCTGCCGGGGCGGGGGCAAACCCCGCCATTCTAGCCCGCCGGGTCCCGGCTACGGATGCGGAGGGGTGTCCCGCTCCTGGCTTCCGAGCTCGTCCTTCAGCTTCTGCTGGGCGGTGTCGACCTGGGACCTGTACTTGTCCTGGGTCTTCTCGTCGACGTAGTCGCCGCCCTTGTCGATGCCCTTGTTCGCCACGTCCTCGTGGCCCTTGAGCATGCCCTTGATCTTGTCCAGCATGGACATGGCATCCCTCCTGAGGGATAGACGCTCCGCCTTCCAGGGTCACCGGCCGGGGCGCGGCTCGCATCTCGACGGGCGGGGGCGCGCGGAGCGAGAGCACGGCGCATGAGCCCGCCGGGGGGCGCAAGTGCACAGGTGTCCCTTATGTGCGAGTTTGGGGGGCGGACGCCTGTCGCCGCAGAAAGGCCTGCCCCCATGAGCACTCCCGGTTTCGGTTTCGGACGCAGCCCGTTCGAGGAGTTCGACGAGCTGATGTCCCGGTTCTTCGGCAGCGGCGGCCCGGCCGCGTCCGCCCGCCGGCCGCAGCGCGTCGACATCGGCAGCCTGCTGTCCGAACGGGCCCGGGACCTGGTGGCCGAGGCCAGGGACATCGCCGCGACCGAGGGCAGCGAGGAACTCGACGCCCGGCACCTGCTGGCAGCCGCCACCCGCAACGAGTCCACCCGGCGTCTGCTCGCCGAGGCCGGCGCCGACCCCGACCGCATCCGGGAGCAGCTCGGCACCGGCGCGAACGGCGGCGAGAAGACCGAGCCGAACACCCTCACCCCGTCCGCCAAGCGCGCCCTGCTCGACGCCTACCAGATCTCCCGCGCCGAGGGCGACTCCTACATCGGCCCCGGTCACATCCTGCGCGCGCTCGCCGCGAACCCGGAGTCGGCGGCCGGGCAGGCACTCGGCGAGGGCGGCTGGGAGCCGGCCAGGCTGCCCACCGAGGGCACCGCCGAGCGGAAGAAGCCCAGCAACACGCCGACCGTCGACGAGTACGGCCGCGACCTCACCGAGGACGCCCGCCAGGGCCGCCTCGACCCGGTGATCGGACGCGAGGAGGAGGTCGAACAGACCATCGAGGTCCTCTCCCGGCGCAGCAAGAACAACCCCGTCCTGATCGGCGACCCCGGCGTCGGCAAGACGGCCGTGGTCGAGGGCATCGCCCAGCGCATCGTCGCCGGGGACGTCCCCAAGACGCTGGCCGACAAGCGGCTGGTCTCCCTGGACCTGGCCGGCATGGTGGCCGGCACCAAGTACCGCGGCGAGTTCGAGGAACGGCTGAAGAAGCTCCTCGACGAGGTGTCCGAGCACAGCGACGAACTGATCCTCTTCCTGGACGAACTGCACACCGTCGTCGGTGCCGGAGGCGGCGGCGAGGGCGCCATGGACGCGGGCAACATGCTCAAACCCGCCCTGGCCCGCGGCGAGTTGCACCTGATCGGCGCGACGACCGTGGACGAGTACCGCCGGCACATCGAGAAGGACGCCGCCCTGGAGCGCCGCTTCGCGCCCATCCTGGTCGGCGAGCCCAGCGTGGACGACACCATCGAGATCCTGCGCGGCCTGCGCGACCGGTACGAGGCCCACCACCAGGTCCGCATCACCGACGAGGCGGTCGTCGCCGCGGCCGAGCTGTCCGACCGGTACATCACCTCCCGCTTCCTGCCCGACAAGGCCATCGACCTGATGGACCAGGCCGCAGCCCGGGTCCGGCTGCGTGCCAAGACCCCCCTGGCCGACACCCGGGAGATCGAGGACCGCATCGCCGCCCTGAACCGGGAGAAGGACCAGGCGGTCGCCGACGAGGAGTACGAACGCGCCAAGGACCTGCGCGACCGGATCAGGGAGGCCGAGGGCGAACTGGCCGCCGCGGGCAAGGCGGAGGAGCACGTCCCGAAGGTCACCGCCGAGGACATCGCCCAGGTCGTCTCCCGCACCACCGGCATCCCCGTCTCCCAGCTCACCGAGGAGGAGCGGGAACGGCTGCTGAAGCTGGAGGAGCACCTGCACGAGCGGGTCGTCGGCCAGGACGAGGCGATCACCGCCGTCGCCCGCGCGGTGCGCCGCGCCCGCGCCGGTATGAGCGACCCCAACCGGCCCATCGGCAGCTTCCTGTTCCTCGGCCCGACCGGCGTCGGCAAGACCGAACTGGCCCGCGCCCTCGCCGCCGCCCTCTTCGGCGACGAGAGCCGCATGATCCGCCTCGACATGAGCGAGTTCCAGGAGCGGCACACCGTCTCCCGCCTGGTCGGGGCGCCTCCCGGATACGTCGGCCACGAGGAGGCCGGCCAGCTCACCGAGGCGGTGCGCAGGCAGCCGTACACCGTGCTGCTGCTGGACGAGGTGGAGAAGGCCCACCCGGACGTCTTCAACACCCTGCTGCAGCTCCTGGACGACGGCCGGCTCACCGACTCCCAGGGCCGCACGGTCGACTTCAAGAACACCGTGGTCATCATGACGTCGAACATCGGCGCCGACCGCATCCTGGCCGCCGGCACCGAGGACTACGCCAAGGTCCGCGACGCCGTCATGCCCGCCCTCCAGCAGCACTTCCGGCCCGAGTTCCTCAACCGCATCGACGAGATCATCGTCTTCCGCGGCCTGGACCGCACCCAGTTGCGTCAGATCGTCGACCTGCTGCTGGAGCACACCCGGCGCCGGCTGCACGCCCAGGACGTCACCATGGAGGTCACCGACGCGGCCGCCGAACTCCTCTCGAACATCGGCTACCAGCCCGACTTCGGCGCCCGCCCGCTGCGCCGCACCATCCAGCGCGAGGTGGACGACCGCCTCGCCGACATGCTGCTGTCCGGGCAACTCGTACCGGGTGACCGCGCCGTGGTGGACGCGGCGGACGGCTCCGTCATGATGCGCGCGGACAGGCCTGCCGACCTGCAGGGCTGAGCCGCTCAGCCGCGGGGTGCGAAGAGGGCGGCGAGGCGCCGGTAGGAGTCCAGCAGCGCCGTACGGTCGTACGAGCTGGTCGTGACCAGGACCTCGTCCGCGCCCGTCTCCTTCAGCACCGTCTCCAGCTCGGGCGCGACCTGGTCCTCGGTGCCGGCGAGGTGACCGGTGAGACCGGACTCGTAGAAGTCCCGCTCCTTCGCGGTCATCGCGCGGGCCTCGATCTCCTCGGCCGGGGCCAGGGGCGGGAAGGTGCCGTGGGTCCGCGCGTGCGCCATGGCCCAGGCCTCCGGGACCAGCAGCCGCCGCGCGGCCTGCGGGGTGCCCGCGACGGCGATCGTGCCGGAGATCACCACGTACGGCTCGGACGCCCACGGGGAGGGGCGGAACCGGGCGCGGTACGCGTCGATGCCGCGTAGCATCTTTTCGCGGCCCCGCAGGTCACCGATGACCATCGGCAGGCCGGCGCGGGCCGCGATCCGCGCGCCCTCGCCCATGGCCAGCACGAACGGCGGCACCCGCAGGCCCTCCGCCGGGCGGGCGTGCACCCCGGTCGGCGAGGTTCCCTCGAACCAGCCCAGCAGGTCGCCGAGTTGCGCAGCGAAGTCCTCGGCGTCGTCCTTGTCCCGCCCGAGCGCCTTGCGCACTCCGTCCGTGAAGCCCACGGAACGGCCGAGCCCCATGTCGATCCGGCCCGGGAAGAGCGACTCCAGCACGCCGAACTGCTCGGCCACGACGAGGGGTTGGTGGTTGGGCAGCATGACCCCGCCGGTGCCGACCCGGATCGTGCGGGTCGCCGCGGCCACGGCGGCGGCGAGCACGGTCGGCGCCGACCCGGCGACCCCGGGCACGCCGTGGTGCTCGGACACCCAGAACCGGTGATAGCCGAGCGCCTCCGCCTCCCGCGCCAGCGTGACCGTGTCCCGCAGCGCCTCGCCGGGCGGCCGGCCCGCGCGGGTGCGGGAACGGTCGAGGACGGAGAAGCGGGTCGCGCCGGTCACGGAACTCATACGAGGTTCAACACCCTGGAGCCCGCAGGATTCCGCACGGCGCGATGTCGTGGTTCGGACGGAACCGGTTGCCCGGGCCGTGGCTCCGCTCCAGCTCCACCAGACGGGCGCGGTTGCCGCGGTAGTTGTCGCAGGTCCCGTAGCCGGGCCCGCTGTGGCCGAGGCCATCGCCTCGTCGAACGCGCCGCGCTCCTGCGCCCTCCTCCGCGTCCATCCAGACGAGGAAGCACCGCTCGACGCACTCGGGCCCGGCGCGGCCGGCCGACGGCCATGGCGGTGCGGTCCGCCAGGTGGTGCTCGTAGAAGAGCGGCCACGCCATGAATCCGGCCCGCCGGTCGGCGCCGGCCGCCACGTACCCGGCGTGGGCCCGCATCCGCTGGGCGACGGACTCCTCGACCCGGCTCGTCCACCGGGCGGCGTCGGCGAGCGCGGCACGGTCGTCGGGGAGTGGGATCAGCGGCGTCCAGGCCGTGCAGGAGCCGGTATGCGTCGGCCCACGCCTCCCGGGCCGCGGCGTCCCGTGCCCGCCGTAGCGCGTCCGGCTTCGCCGTCGCGCCGGCCGTCCGCCCACTCACGCGTGGCTCCCTTCTCGCTCCTCGCGAGTAGGACCGCCCCCTCGTACGCCGGTCCGGCTCAGCCCTCGGGGCGCAGCAGATCAGCTCGCCTTCGGCTGGGCGCGGCGGTCACCGGCCCGACCGTGTCCGTGCGCCTCGCGGGGCCTCGATCATCTGCAGCTCCAGCGCGAGTGGCGGCTCGGCCAGCCCGGGCCCGCCCGTACGCGCCCACTCGCCGACCTCGGCCGTGCAGTCGTCGTCCAGGGCGAACCCGATCCACACGGGCCTGCCGCCCGCCCGCCGCCCCTCGGCGGAGGGGCGTACGACCACGACGTTCGCCTGGTCGCACGGCCCCAGGCAGTCGGTCGTGCGCACCGCGAAGCCGCCCTCGGCCGCAGCGGCCCGCAAACGGTCCAGCTGGCCGTCGTGATCGGTACCGGGGTGCTTGGCCGGGTTGCCGCAGCAGCAGCCCCGGCAGACGACGAGGGTGGGAACAGAAGACATGGGAGAAGCATGAGGCCCGCGCCCCTGGGGAGTTGACGCAGGGGGTGGCTATGGTGGCCCCGTGACAGACAGCAGTGCGCGCCCGGTTGCCGTGTTCGACCTGGACAACACCCTTGCCGACACCGCCCATCGGCAGCACTTCCTGCAGGACCTGCCGCGGAACTGGGCCGGGTTCTTCGCGGCCGCGCCCCAGGATCCGCCGCTCGCCGAGGGCGTGACGCTCGCCTTGGAGCAGGCCCGCGAGTGCGAGATCGTGTACCTCACGGGGCGGCCCGAGCGATGCCGGCGCGACACGCTCGACTGGCTCGCCGAGCAGGGGCTGCCGGAGGGGCGCCTCCACATGCGGAGCAACGCCGACCGCAGGCCCGCCCGGTTCACCAAGCTGGAGATCCTGCGCCGGCTCGCCCGCGACCGCGAGATACGGTTCCTCGTCGATGACGACGAACTCGTCTGCGACGACGCCGAGCGCGCCGGATTCGCCGTCGTACGGGCCCGCTGGGCCGCGAAGTCCGCCGCGCTGGAGGACGCCCAGGAGCGTGAGGGCCGGACCTGAGGGCCGGTGGTTGCCGTCCTGAGGGCCTACTCCCCGTCCTCGATGCGGAAGCCCACCTTCAGACCGACCTGCCAGTGCGCGATCTGCCCGTCCTCGATCTGCCCCCTGACCTGCGTCACCTCGAACCAGTCCAGGTTGCGCACGGTCTGGGCCGCCCGGGCGATGCCGTTGCGGATGGCCTTGTCGACGCCGTCGGGGGAGGTGCCGACGATCTCCGAGACCCGGTAGGTGTGGTTGGTCATGCGGTGCTCCTCGCTGTGCCGCCGTGACGGGTGTGTCACGCGTCACTCCACGGTGCCGTATGCGGAGGCGGAGCGCGAGGCGTCGCGGCCGTACCCCCGGTAGCCCTTGACCGTCGCATTGGTCCATACCAAAATCCAGACACCCGTGCGAGCACCGGCTCGTCCCCCCACGTCGGGCCCCTTCCCCTGTCCGTCAGACAGAACAGGACCCCTCGTGAGACGTCGTCTGCTCGCCCTTCTCTGCGTCACCGGCTCCCTCGTCAGCGGCTGCGGCCTCCTCCCGGGCGGCCAGGACCGGCACACCGTCACCGTGTGGCTGATGAAGGACAGTGCCTCGAAGGATTTCCTGCGGCGCTTCACGGAGGACTTCGAGCGCACCCACAAGGACCTGCGGCTCGACATCCGCATCCAGGAGTGGACCGGCATCGTCGAGAAGGTCCAGAAGGCGCTCAGGAGCGACGCGAAGGACGGCCCCGACGTGATCGAGGTGGGCAACACCCAGGTCCCGCAGTACGTCGACGGCGGCCGGCTCGCCGACCTGACGCTGGAGTCGATGCGCGACTGGGGCAAGGAGCGCTGGCTGCCGGGCCTCGCCGAACCCGGCAAGGACGGCAACAAGCAGTACGGCGTGCCCTGGTACGCGGCCAACCGGGTCGTCATCTACCGCAAGGACCTCTTCGCACAGGCCGACATCACCGCCCCGCCGAAGACCCGCGACGAGTGGCTCACCGACACTCAGAAGCTCAACTCCGGCGGCGACCAGGGCATCTACCTGGCCGGACAGGACTGGTACACCCTCTCCGGCTTCATCTGGGACGAGGGCGGCGAGCTGGCCGAGCAGAAGGACTACGAGTGGCGCGGCACCCTGGACACCCCGGCGGCCCTGCGCGGCATGGACTTCTACCGGCGGCTCCAGGCGCTCGGCGAGGGGCCCGTGGACGCGGACGAGGAACACCCGCCCCAGGCTGGGGTGTTCGCAGGCGGCAAGGTCGCGCAGATCATCGCGGTACCGGGGCTCGCCCAGTCGATCGTGCAGCAGAACCCGGACCTCAAGGACAAGCTCGGCTTCTTCCCGGTGCCCGGCAGGACCGCCGCCCGGCCCGGCACGGTCTTCACCGGCGGCTCCGACCTCGTCGTCCCGCAGAACACCGACGACCAGTTCGCCGCGACCGCGGTCGTCGGGGCGCTCACCGGAGCCAAGTGGGACACCGAACTCGCCCGCACCATGAACTACGTGCCCAACAAGACCACCCTGGCGGGCGCGGTCGCGGGGGAGGAGGGGGTCGCCGCCATGGCGGCGGGCGCCGCGCACGGCAGGGCGACCCCCAACAGCCCGCAGTGGGCCGCGGTCGAGGCCGACAACCCGATCAAGGGCTACATGACCAAGGTCCTCGGCGGGGCCGACCCGGCGACCGAGGCGCGCCGGGCCGGCCGGAAGATCACCGAAGCCCTCACTCCGAACCTGGGCTGACCCGACTCACCGCGCCACGCTGAGCGACAGCGCGAAGCGGCCCTCGGCGTCCGTCCACCAGTGGGTCAACTCCAGCCCGGCCGCGTCGAGTTCTGCGGTCACTCCCTCCTTGCGGAACTTCGCCGACACCTCGGTGCGCAGTTCCTCGCCCGCCGCGAAGTCCACGGCGAGGTCCAGGGCGGGCACCTTCACGGTCTGCGCGGTGCGCGAGCGCAGCCGCATCTCGATCCACTCCTGCTCGGTGTCCCACAGCGCCACATGGTCGAAGGCCTCCGGGTCGAAGTCGGAGCCCAGCTCCCGGTTCATGACGGCCAGGACGTTCTTGTTGAACGCGGCCGTCACCCCGGCCGCGTCGTCGTACGCCCGGACCAGCACCTGTTCGTCCTTGACCAGGTCCGTGCCGAGCAGCAGTCCGTCGCCCGGTGCGAGCAGGGCGCGCACCGAGGCCAGGAACTTCGCCCGTTCGGCGGGCAGCAGGTTGCCGATCGTGCCGCCGAGGAACGCCAGCAGCCGCGGTCCGGGCGTCTCGGGCAACGCCAGCGGGGCGGTGAAGTCGGCGATCAGCGCGTGCACGTCGAGTCCGGGACGCTCCTCGATGAGTGCCTGCCCGGCCTGGGTGAGGGCGCTCTCGCTGACGTCGACGGGGACGTACGCCGCCAGCGAGGTGAGCGCGTCGATCAGATAGCGGGTCTTCTCCGAGGAACCGGAGCCCAGCTCGACCAGGGTGCGCGCGCCGCTCGCGGCGGCTATCTCGCCGGACCGGGCGACGAGGATCTCGCGCTCGGCCCGCGTGGGGTAGTACTCGGGCAGCTCCGTGATCTGCTCGAACAGCTCGCTGCCCCGGGCGTCGTAGAACCACTTGGGCGGCAGCGTCTTGGGGTCGACCGTGAGGCCGGCAAGGACGTCCGCGCGCAGCGCGGCGTCCGTCGCGTCCTCGGGGAGAGTGCGGGTGACGTGCAGGGGACTCACGTACAGGGCTCCTTCGGTGATGGGGGTGCCCCCGCTCGAGCGGAGTCGAGAGTGGGGGAGGACGCCGGGTCCTCGAGCGGGGTGAGCAGCACGTCGGTGCGGCTCGCCGTGAGCACGGTGCGGTCGGGGACCTCCTGCCAGAGCGGGTCGTCGTCATACGGTTCGGAGGCGACGACCGTGCCGGTGCCGGGCTCCGTGCGGTACCAGAGGCTGTCGCCCCAGGCGGTCGCGCTGATGCCGGTGCCGTCGGTGAGCAGCAGGTTCAGTCGGGAGGCGGGGGCCGCCTCGGCCAGCTCGCGAACCACCCCGCCGAGGGCGTCGGCGGGGTCGTCACCGAGCCGCAGCCGGTGCAGCACCAGCGCCCAGACGAACGCCGAGTCGGTGCGTGCCTCCAGCGACAGCAGTTCGACCGGAGGCAGGGCGGACACCAGCGGTGCGGCCGAGTCCGGCCAGCCGGCGATCGCGCCGTTGTGGCTGAACAGCCACCGGTCGGCGGCGAAGGGTGCCGCCGCGGCCTCGCCGTCCGCGCCCGCGCGGGTCGCGTCGCGTACGGCAGCGAGCACGGCACCGGTGCGCACGACCCGGGACAGGTCGGTGAAGGAAGGGTCCGCCCAGATCGGCCCGGACCGCCGGTAGCGGGCCGGGACCGGATCGCCGGGGGCGTACCAACCCACCCCGAAACCATCGGCGTTGACCGTCCCGTATCGCTGCCGCCGGGGCGCCCACGACTGCCGGAACAGGCTGTACGGGGGGCCCACGAGGAGTCGGCCGAGCGGCTCCTCGGGTCCCAGGTAAGCCAGATGACGGCACATCAGACAGCCTCCGAGCGGGCGGTGCGGAACCCGGAGAAGATCTGCCGCCGGATCGGGTAGTCCCAGTTGCGGAACGTGCCCCGGCAGGCCACCGGGTCCACGGCGAACGAGCCGCCGCGCAGCACCTTGTGGTCGGAGCCGAAGAACACCTCCGAGTACTCCTTGTACGGGAATGCCTGGAAGCCCGGGTACGGCAGGAAGTCGCTGGCCGTCCACTCCCACACGTCCCCGATCAACTGCCGTACGCCGAGCGGGGACTCACCGGCCGGGTAGCTGCCGGCGGGGGCGGGCCTGAGGTGTCGCTGGCCCAGGTTGGCGTGCTCGGGCGCGGGGTCGGCGTCGCCCCACGGGTAGCGCGTGGAGCGGCCGGTGGCCGGATCGTACCGGGCGGCCTTCTCCCACTCGGCCTCGGTCGGCAGCCGGCGCCCGGCCCAGCGGGCGTAGGCGTCCGCCTCGTACCAGCACACGTGCAGCACCGGCTCGTCCGCCGGCACCACCTCGGTGATCCCGAAGCGACGCCTGAGCCACTGGCCGCCGTCGCGGCGCCAGAACAGCGGGGCGGTGAGGGAGTGCTGTCGGATGTGTGCCCAGCCCTCGGGCGTCCACCAGCGCTCGGTGTCGTAGCCGCCGTCCTCGATGAACGCCTGGTACGCCGCGTTCGTCACCGGGGTCGTGTCGATCCAGTACGGCGCCAGGTCCACCGGGTGCGCCGGGCGTTCGTTGTCCAGCGCCCACGGCTCGGTGGAGGTGCCCATGGTGAACGGGCCGCCGGGGACGAGGACTTCGGCCGGGCCCGTGAACAGCGGCGCCGGTTCGGGGTCGGGGGCGGTCAGAGCCTGCGGGCCCCTGCGGAGCTGATGGGTGATCAGCATCGTCTCGTCGTGCTGCTGTTCGTGCTGCGCGATCATCCCGAAGGCGAACCCGGCCTCGGTCAGCCGGCTGCCGTGGAAGTCCGCGGCCCCCAGCAGGTCCAGGGCCCGGCCGCGCACCTCGGCCGCGTAGCTGCGGGCCTCGGCGGGCGGCAGCAGCGGCAGCGAGGGCCGCTCGGAGCGCGGGTGCTCGAAGGCGTCGTACAGGCCGTCGATCTCGGGCCGCATCGCCTCCCGGCCACCGACCGCCCGCAGCAGCCAGAGCTCCTCCTGGTTGCCGATGTGGGCGAGGTCCCACACCAGCGGTGACATCAGCGGGGAGTGCTGCGCGGTGAGGTCGGGGTCCTCGACGCAGCTGGTCAGCAGCGTGGTGCGGGCGCGGGCGGTGGTGAGCGAGGCGAGCGCACGCTCGCGCAGCGCCTCGCTGTCCGGCTCGCTGTCCGTGACCTCGGTCTCCGGGGCGGTCATGTGCGCATGTCCTTCCTCCTGTGGGCACGACGGTCCGTGTCGCGCAGGCGGTCCAGCAGGTCGTCGGCCGGGCAGCGGCCCTGGACGACGTAGCGGTGGAGATGGGCCGCCACTGCGTCCATGACCGCGGGTGTGGCGCCGAGCCGGGGCAGGGCCTCGAGCGCCGCCGCGAAACAGGCGACGGCGACCTCGCGCAGCTCGGGGTCGGCGAGCCCGTACCGGGCCGCGTCGGTCCACAGCGGATTGTGCGGGGCGGGCAGGTTCAGCGTCCGCTCCGCCAGGGGTTTCACCGCCCGGTGCGCGGACTCGGCGGCCTCCGGGTCGTCGAACAGCGCCGCCGTCACCGCGAGCGGCACGACCCAGCCGTCCTCGCCGGGCTGCGCGTCGATCATGCGCAGCTCCAGGTGGCCGCGAGGCCGGACCGGCGGGAACAGGGTGGTGAGGTGGTAGTCGAGATCCGCCCGGGTGGGCGGCCGGGGTGAGCGCGAGCGGGTCCACTCGCGGAAGGTCAGGTTCTCGGGCAGCTCCCACGAACCGCTGTCGCTGCGGACGCACATCACCGGGGCGTCCAGCACATGCCGGGTCCAGACGTCCCGCGGCTCGCCGTCCGGCGGGGGCCCGCCCGCCCGGCCGGCGACGCCGATCTCCATCCACAGCAGCTGCCGGGTGGACCGCCAGCCCGTGGGCTGCCGGCCGATCAGCGGGGAGTTCGCGAACGCGGCCACCAGCACCGCGCCCAGTAGGTGCGCCAGCTGCCAGCGCCACTCGTGCCCGAGCGGCCCGGGCTCCTCGTGGCCGGCGTCCACACACACCTGGACGGAGGCCGAGGTGCACATCATGTGCCGGCCGGCCGTGCCGGTGCGGTCGAGGCAGGCCTCCATGGCGTCGTAGCGCGGTTCGTGCAGGAACCGGCGGGGTGGGTGCCAGGGGTCGTGGCCGACGCCGACGAGTCCCAGATCGTCCTCGGCGAGGACCGCGCGGACCGTGTCCAGGTCGGCCGAGACGGTGTCTATGCACTCCATCAGGGAGGTGGCGGGCGGTGAGCTCAGCTCCAGCTGGCCGCCGGGTTCGATCGTCAGCGGCGACTTCAGGGGCACGGTCCGCAGGGTGGCGTAGGCCGCTTCGAGTCGTTCGGGTGACACCGGGAGCTGCGGCTGCCGCAGCTCGTGGACGAGCCATTCCACTTCGACCCCGAGCGTGCGGGGCGGGCCCGTCTTGAAACAGATGCCTCGGACGAGGGCCTCGACCTCGGCCTCGGTGACGGCTGTGCGGTGCTCCGTACAGTCGCCACCATCGGTTATTGAGTCGGACATGTCGGGATCCTCCTGAGATTCCACCATGTCACCGGCCCGGCGTTCGGTGAGCCGGGCAGGCACTCGTCCCACCCAAGACCCTCGAAACGATTCGCACAAGGGTGCCCATCGGGACGTTCCGGATCGGTAATCTCCGTTTTCTTGGGCGTTTCCAGGCCGTTCCGGGACCCGGAAACTCCGTTGCACCGCATCACCAGCATCACCCAGGATGCCTGCATGAGCACGACGGGGGAGGCTGCGCGGCCCGCGGTCATGGCGCCCACGGGGGTGGCGCCGTGAGCGCGCGCCTGCGCGGCATCGCCACGGAGACCGAGCGGATCGTGGCGTCAGGGGGGTACCGCCTGCCGGACGGCCGAGAGGTCTCCGTCGCGGCGGAGATCGAGGCCGCCCGGGCGGGCACGCGGATGTACGGCCCCGGGCCGGTACCGGTGTCCGCGACGGCGGTTGCGGAGACGTTGTTCCAGGTCACGGGCGAGAGCAGTCTGGAAGCCGCCCGTCGGCTCGCGGACGCTCCGGTCGCGGTGCTGAACTTCGCCTCGGCCCGCAATCCCGGCGGCGGCTATCTGAACGGCGCCCAGGCCCAGGAGGAGGCCCTGTGCCGCGCCTCCGCGCTGTACACCTGCTTGCTCGGAGCCCGGGAGTACTACGACCATCACCGCGCCCACCGCGACCCGCTCTACACGGACCGGGTGATCCACACCCCGGCCGTGCCGGTGTTCCGCGACGACCGGGGCCGCCTGCTGCCGGAGCCGTACCTCGCGGGCTTCCTGACCGCCGCCGCCCCCAACGCGGGCGTCGTACGGCGTACGGCACCGGAGCGCGTCGGTGAACTCCCGGCCGTCCTGACCCGGCGGGCCGAGCGGGTCCTGGAGACCGCCGCCGCCCACGGTTACCGGCGGCTGGTGCTGGGGGCCTGGGGGTGCGGTGTCTTCCGGAACGACCCGGCGCAGGTCGCGGGCGCCTTCCGGGCACTGCTCGGGCCCGGCGGCCGGTTCGCTCGGGCATTCGAACATGTGGTGTTCGGCGTCCTGGACCGTACGCCGGGAGCGACGGTCCGGGAGGCCTTCGTACGGGCCTTTCCGCAGCGCCTGCCGCAGCCCTAGAGAGTGTCAGGTCCAGCCGTACCGCTCGTGGAGCCGCCGGCGGACCAGATCGAACCGCATCCGGTCGATCGCGCACGCCTCCCGGCGCATGCCCTCCTCGTGCAGCCGCAGTACACGGTCCACGTCCACCCACGAGTCGCGTCCGGACCGGTCCCACGGCCCGCTGCCGATGGCCACCCACTCCCGGTCGCCGTCGTGCCGCTTGCTGGACAGCTGGACGGCGAGGAAGGTGCCCGCCGCCTCCCGGGCCACGACCAGCACCGGGCGGTCCTTGCCCCGGCCGTCGTTCTCCTCGAACGGCACCCAGGTCCACACGATCTCGCCCGGGTCGGGGTCGCCGTCGTGGGCGGGGGAGTACTCGGTCCGCACCTTGCCGACCTCGCGCGGGTCGGCCTCGACGGTGGCGGAGGGGCCGTGGCGGCCGGGGATGTCTTCGTCGGTAAAGGCAGTCACGGGGGCACCTTAGGGCGTACGCCGAGGAGTTGGGCAACCGCCCTCCGGTTGTGGACCGTGACCGTGACCGGCCGGAGCTCTCAGTGCGACGCGGTCGGCGCGGTCCCCGGGTCGCCGGTCTCCTTCGGGATGGTCCGCCAGGACCGGGCCGTCGGCACGCCGCGCCGGTGCAGACTCAGCAGGGCCGGGCGGGTGCGCGCCCACAGTTCGCCGATGATCTGCCCCTGGATGTCGGCCAGTTCGAGGGTCATCCGCACTCTGTCGGCATCGGCCATCTGCGGCAGGACCGCGCGGAGGCGCTGCTTGCGCAGGTCGGACGGTGGATGGGAGCCCAGTTGACGGGCGTGCTCGTCGCCCGTCTGCAGCAGGGCGACGGCGCGGTCCATCACGTCCAGGGCGTCGAAGAACAGACTGACACCCAGGAACCCCACCCACAGGTCGCGGTTGTCGTGCTCGATCCCCGCGTTGAGGGACAGGACCATGCCGATCAGGTCGGCGTCGAACTCCTGCCCCCACGAGTACGCCAGTACCTCGGCCTCCTCGACCGGCAGCACCCCCTTGCGCCGGACCGCGGAGTTCAGGTGGCCGCTGATGATGTGGGCGTACTCGTGGCCGATGACGAAGTACTCGAGGGCGTCGCGCAGCATCCCGGCGAGGTTGAACGGGCCCGGTGGCAGCAGGTGGTGGCCGGCGTCACCGACCCGGCCCGAGACGGCGTAGGCCACGACGATGTCCGTGAACCGCTCGGCGACCTCGGGCACGGTCTCGATCCGCTCGACCGCGGCGGCCAGGTTCCACCGGACGTCGATCAGTCCCTCGGCGGCGGCCGGTCCGTAGGGGAAGGACCAGGCGACCGCCTTGCTGAGTTTGGAGGCGAAGAGCGGCATCTGGTCCTCGACGAGCACCAGGTGGGCACCGTGGCGGCCCGGCACGCGCATGCTCACCGCGTTGAGCTGTCCGGTTCGCAGATGGCTGATGAGCGGGCGCATCGCCGCGAGGTCCAGGCCGTCGCCCTGTATCCGGGCCTTGGCCGTCCGCTCGATGTGGTCCTGCATCCCCGCGAACATCTCGGCGAAGACGTCGTCCTGGTTCCGCAGGTTGCGGGCGGCTTCCTGCTCCACCCGCGCCCGTACCCGAGGGTCGTTGCCCTGCTCGGCGTTGAAGCTGTCGCGCAGGAGCCGTTCGGTCAGGTCCCGCACGGCGGCCCCGGTTCCCGGCAGCCGCCCGGACGTGCCCTGTTCGGCCTGAACCTGTGCCCTGAGCAGATTCAGGAAGTCCTGCGCCTCCTGCTGCCGCCCCCGCTCCATGTCCCCGCTCACGCGTCACCACCCGGAGTCGGCCGTCCGGCCGCGGGCCGGACCTCCACGTCGGCGCCGAACCTCGCCGTGACAGTCGCGGTGACCTGCTCGGTGCCGCTCCCGCCGGCGGAGAGGAGGTTCGGCAGCACGGAGATCACCTTGCCGAACATGCCGTCCGGCTCCTTGACCTCCACGGTCACCGTGCCGTCGGCCGCGAGGACGACCACCGTTCCGTAGACCACGTCCGGGGTGCGGTAGATCACCCGTGGCGCGCCCGGTCTGAGGTCGATCACCTGGCCACCCTTGTGCTGTTCCAGCGTGTGCTGCAGAGCGCCGACGGCGATCGCCGCGCCCATCAGGACCAGAGTGACGGTGGTGACGGGTTCGATGCCGCGCCGCGGCACCTCCTGCAGTTCGACGCCGTGGGCGGCCGCCAGCTCATGCACGGCGGGCAGCTCCGCCGGGTCGAGAACGACGACGGCCTGCGTCCGAGCTGACTCCGGCACCTGAACTCCCTTTGGTCCGACGGTCTTTCGCCAGAAGCATGCCATCCCGGTGCGCCGTCCGGTCAGCGCAGTCCGTCCGAGAGGCGGACGAAGTCGTGGCCCGCCGCCAGGAGATGGGGGACGGCAGCGGTGATGCCCCGGGCGGTGCCGCCCTCGGGGTGGTTCATGTGGCAGATGACGATCGAACCGGGCTGGGCGGAGGAGACGGTGGCGCGGACCTGTCCGGGCGTGAAGGTCGCGCCGCCGTCGCCGTTCACGGAGAAGCTGACGAAGCGCTCCCCGAGATCGCCGACGATCCGTGCCGCGACGTCGTCGCAGTACGCCGTGCCGGAGCGGAAGAAGCGCGGTGGGGTGCCCAGCAGGCGGGTGAGCTTCGCGCGGTTGCCGGCGATCTCGTCGTACACCTGGCCGGCGCCGCGGGTGCCCGGGATGCCGTAGGCGGAGCGTCCGGTGACGGACAGCGGGCGGTGCCGGGTGCCGTGGTTGGCTATCTCGAACAGCGGCTCGGCGGCCAGTCGGCGGAAGACGGCCGGGTTGGCGTCGATCCAGCGGGAGTTGATGAAGAGGGTCGCCGGTATCTCCCGCCGGCGGAGGAAGTCGATCAGCGCGCGGTCGTAGCCACTGCCGCCCGGGCCGCCGCAGGCGTCGAAGGTCAGCGCGATCGCGCGTTTCGTGGCCGGCAACGCGTGCGCCACTCCGGGCGCGTCGAACCCCCAGGTGTGCGGCACGGAGTGTCCGTAGCGGGCGACGATCTCGGCGCGGGTGACCTCGGGCACGGTGGCGGGTGCAGTGGCCGAGGGAGCGACGGTGGCGGGAGCCCTGGTGGCGGGAGTGCCGGAGGCGGTCACCGAGGGTGTGGGCGACGCGGGCACCCGGATGTTCGTCGAGCTCTTCGGGCCCGCGCAGCCGGCGAGCACGCCGCCCGTCAAACCGGCCAGCACAGCACGGCGACTGGCAGTCATCCACGCCCCCACCTGGTCGAAGTTCCTCAATCGGGGCGGCCGACGCCCGCCACGGAAACCGTACGTGGTGGCGATGCCGCAACCGGAAAGGGGGCGGTAAGGGTTCGGTCGGGATTGCCCCAGGCGTCGCCTTCCGCGGCCGAAGTGCCTCAGTCCAGCCCACCGGGGCCCTCGAAACCGAGGACCCCGGAACGGACCGACGGGTCGGTGTTCAGTCCTCGTCCTGCTCCACCTGCACCTTCTGCACCGGCGGTGCCGCATGCCCGTTGAGGGACGGCGCGGTGCTGTTCTGCGCCTGCCCGTTCTGGTTCATCGAGGAGAGGAGCTGACGGGCGAGCCCGAGGCCCGTGCCGCCCATCGTGAGCGCCTTGGCGAACAACTCGGCCATGCCGTCGGCGCCGTTGAGCAGCACCATGTTGTCCACGTTGCCGAAGGCGGACGCACCGGCCTGGACGATCTCCGGCCAGTTCTCGGCGAGTTGCTGGGCGACGACCGCCTCCTGGTTCTCGGCGAGGGCGGTGGCGCGGGCCTTGATGGCCTCCGCCTCCGCGAGACCCTTGGCCCGGGTCGCCTCGGCGTCGGCCAGACCCCTGGCCTGCGCGGCCGCGGCCTCCGCCTCACCGGTTGCCCGGGTCGCCGCGGCCGTGGCCGCACCCCGGGTCTGGGTGGCCTCCGCCTCGGCGCCCGCGGCCGTCTTGACCCGGGTCGCCTCGGCCGCGGCCGCCAGTTCCGTCTCCTTCGCCTTGGCCTGCGCCGCCGAGATCCGCGCGTCACGCTCGGCCTCGGCCAGCGTGCGCTTCTCGTAGGCCTTGGCGTCGGCCGGCTTGCGAACGTCCGCCTGGAGCTGCTGCTCCCGCCGGTGCGCCTCCAGCTCGGCGACCCGCGTCTCCTGGACCACGACCTCCTGCCGGGCGCCCGCGTCGGCGAGCGGACCGGCCTGGCGGGCGCGTGCCGCCGCCTTGTCCCGCTCGGCCTGGTAGCCGGCCTGCAGGATCTCGCTGTCCCGGGTGGCCTCGGCCATCCGGGCGAACGACTGCTGCTCGGCCTCGGTGGCGAGACGGTTCGACTCCGCCTGCGCGATGCGCGCGTCCCGCTGGACGGCGGCGGCATGCGGGGCGGCCAGGTTCTGGATGTACCCCGTCGGGTCCTCGATCTCGTGGATCTGCAGCGAGTCGACGATCAGACCGAGCTTCTCCATCTCCGTGCCGCAGGCCGCCCGGGTCTGCCCGGTCAGCTTCTCCCGGTCGCGGATCATGTCCTCGACCGTCAACCCGCCCACGATGGAGCGGAGATGACCGGCGAAGACGTTGTGCACCCGCTCCGACATCATCCGCTGCTGGTCCAGGAAGCGGCGGGCCGCGTTGGCGATCGACACGAAGTCGTCGCCCACCTTGAAGATGACCACGCCCCGCACCTTCAGCGGGATGCCCTGGTGCGTCACGCAGTCCACGTGCAGCTCGGTCTCGTTCAGGTCCAGGGAGAGTTTGCGCACCGCCTGCACCCCGGGCAGCACCAGCGTGCCGCGCCCGGTGACGATGCGGAAGCCCATGCCCTCCTCGAGGCCCTCGGTGCGGTGCTTGGACCCGGAGATGATGAGCGCCTCGTTCGGTTCGGCGACCCGCCACATCATCTTGAACAGACCGATCAGAACGAGGACGGCAACGACGACCGCCCCCGCAACGACGCCGACAACCATCGGCATTCGCCCCCTTTGCATGGTGCCCTTTCGGCACCGAACGAAGGGAGTGTGCGCCTGCGCGGACACGCCGAGAAGACGCTGATGAATCCTTGTTGCAATCTTGACGCACACGCCCCTCACCTGGGGCTGAACGCGCTCAACTGTCGTACGCGGCGGTGACGTAGACCGTCCTCGGCGGCAGGTACTCCACCACCATCACCACCGTGCCGCGCTCGATCCGGCCGGTGCCGTCGGCCGCGTAGGCGAGGAAGTGCTCCGCGCCGCCACGCACCCGGACGATCACCTCGCCGACCAGTCCCGGCCCGATCGTCCCCGTCACCCGTCCCACGAGCCCGACCATCGACGCATCGTCCATGGTCACAGGGTACGGGCGGAACGCGTTCATGCCGCCGTGCTGTCGGCGTCCGCCTTCTGCGGCGGCCACTGTTCGTGCCAGCGCAGCTCCGCCTCCAGCTGGGCGGCCAGGGAGACCAGCAGGAGTTCGCTGTTGGCCGGGCCGAGCAGTTGGGCGCCCACCGGCAGTGCGCCGACGAACCCGGCGGGTACGTTCACGCCGGGCCAGCCGAGGACGTTCCAGGGCCAGGCATAGGGGCAGGCGGCGATCATCGCGCGGTCCGTGGCGAGCCCCCCGAGCCGGTACAGGGCGCCGATCGCGGGCGGGGGAGCGGCCGTCGTCGGCGCCAGGACGACGTCGTACGACTCGAAGAACGCGCCGATCCGCCGGTGCAGGACCGCCTCGGCGCGCCGGGCCGCCCGCAGCGGGGCCCCGCCGAGCAGCCGGCCCAGCCGGGCCGCGTCCCGGGTGCGCGGGTCGAGCAGGGCGGGGTCGGGGGTCTCGCGGACGTGGTCGGCGATGCCGGCGGTGGCGCGGGGCACGAAGGTCAGCCCGATCTGGCCGTAGGGCGGGTCGGCCTCCTCGACGGTGTGCCCCAACGCGGCCAGTTTCTCGGTGAGTTCGAGGATCCGGGCCCGGACCTCCGGGCGCAGCCGCGCGGGTACCGCCGTGAACGGCGGCTTCAGTGACAGGGCGATGCGCAGCCGGCCGGGGTCGCGGCCGACCGCGTCCGACACCGTGAGCGCGGGCGGCCGGTGCGGGTCCCGGTCGTGGTTGCCGCTCGCGGCGTCCAGCAGCAGGGCCGCGTCGGCGACCGTGCGGGCCAGGGTGCCGTTGACGGTGATGCCGTGGAAGGCCTCGCCGCGCGGCCAGGTCGAGATGCGCCCGCGCTGCGGCTTGATGCCGATCAGATGGGTCCAGGAGGCCGGGATCCGCACCGAACCGGCGCCGTCCGAGCCGAGCGCGGCCGGTACCAGCCCGGCGGCGACCGCGGCCGCCGAACCGCCCGACGAACCGCCCGGGGTGTGGCCCGTGTGCCAGGGATTGCGGGTCTCCCCGAATGCCGGGCCCTCCGTGAACGGCCACTGCCCCAGCTCGCAGGTGTTCGTCTTGCCGACGATCACCGCCCCGGCCGCCCGCAGCCGGCGTACCGCCTCCCCGTCCCGGGCGACCGGCGGGAAGTCGCCGGGGCAGCCGAACGCGGTCGGCTCGCCGGCCACGTCCATGTCGTCCTTCACCGCGACCGGAACCCCGAGCAGCGGGCGCCGTGCTCCGGTGGCCAACTCCCGGTCGGCGGCGTCAGCTTCGGCGAGCGCGGCCTCGGTGCGTACGATCCGGAAGGCGTTCAGGGTCGGCTGGGTGGCCTCGATCCGGGCCAGGGCCCGCTCCACCAGCGTGCGGGAGCTCACCTCCCCTGCGGCGAGCGCACGGGCGGACTCCGCAAGGCCTGCGGCACGGTCGGGCGTCATTGCGGGAGCACCTCCGGGAGCCTCCTGACATGATGTCTACTGAACGGTAACCGCAGAGCGGCCGGTGCCGTACAGGTTTCGCACAGCTGACATCGAGTCAAGTTCAAACCATTGACGTGAACCTGCCTGCACCTTGGTTTCTGGGCGATTTATCAAACTACGTACGAAATATCGTACATGTGAGTTCAGGAGAGCCGCCCGTGAGTACTGCCCCCACCTCGTCCCGCCGCACCCTGCTGCGCGCTTCGTACCGGTGACTGCCCGGGCCTGGCGCCGCGCCCCCGAACGCACGGACGAGCGCTGGCTAGGATGAGTCATGAAACCGAACTCCATGCATTCTGAAATGAATTGGGGCCGCAGGCGCGCAGCGGTTCTGGCTTCCTTGCTGAGTGCGGCGGCCCTCGGATGGACTGCGGTCGCACTGAGCGTGCACACGACCGGCTCGAGCGCACCGGAACCCGGCGGCGTGACCGATGCCGATCTGGCCCGGCTGGGCGCTGCCGTGATGGCCGGCATCGCGGCGATGGCCGCCGGACTGTGGTGGCGCCACTGGGTGACCGTACGTCGGCCGATGACCGGCGGGGGCTGGGCTCGGGGCGCGTTCGCCGTCTCCGCCGTCCATTCGATCTTCGTCCTGCCGGTGATCGGGCTCGCCTCCTGGGAGTGGAGTGCCCCTGCGATCCTGTTCACGTGCGCGGTGATCGCCGGCGGTGTGCGGGAGGCCGCGTGGGCGAGCGCGCCGGCTACCGGGGTCGTCGCTTCGGGGTGAGGACGCCATGGCGGGGCCGACACCGGTTCGCTCCCGGCGAGTCGGCCGGATCGGAGGGTTGTCGGACCCGGCGACCACAGCGGCACGGACGAGCGGCGCACTCGAACTGTGCGGCGGAACGGCCCGACCGACGCGGGAGCCCTCGTCCGGCGGCCGGTGGCGGACCGGCAGGGGCGCGGACGGCACGCACGGGGCGGCCGACGCCGGCACGTGGTACGCGACGAAGGAGGAGGTCGCGGCCCGTGCGGGGGCCTTCCGGAAGGTGCACGCCCTCAGCCAGGCCTGAGGTGTGCCTCTTCGGTCATCTGCGGGTTGGCGGACCGGATCGGGATCCGTCAGGCAACCGGTGCGCGGTCAGGGCCCTCCTACCTGTCGAGTGAGCCGACCCCAGGACAGGTGCCGCACTGCGTGCCGTGTCCCGACCGCCCCACGCGCCGACAGGAGCCCTCGTTTGGACCGCACCGAGCCCCTGCCCCCCGCAGGCCCGTCCCGCCGTGGATTCATGGTCTACACGGTGGCCGCGGCCACCCTGACGGTTGCCGCTCCGCTCGCCTGTACCCCTTCGCGCGCGCAGGGCGCCGAGCCCGACCGGGCCGACAGCGGCACCCACGTCCTGGTGACCGGCACCGACGAGGAGATGCTGGTCCTCGAGGTCACGGAGAACAACCACGTCGTCGTGCGGCTGCCCCGGGCCGAGGTCGGACAGGGCATCACCACCGCGGTCGCCATGATGATCGCCGAGGAGCTGGACGCCCGTCTCACCGATGTGCGCATCCCGCTCGCCGACGCCCGCACCAAGGGCAACCAGTACACCGGCGGCTCCAGTTCGGTGAGTTCGCTGTACGACCCGGCGCGCCGGCTCGCCGCCACCGCCCGGGCCAAACTGGTGACCGCTGCGGCCCGCCGCTGGCACCTGCCCGCCCGGACCCTGCGTACCCGCGACACCATGGTCGTCGCCCCGGACGGGCGCACGGCCACCTTCGGCTCGCTGACCGCGAGCGCGGCCCGTGTCCACCGGCCCGCCGTCCCGAGCAAGCCCAAGCCCGCGTCCCGGCACCGGGTGATCGGCCGGCCGACGACCAGGATCGATGCGCGGGACATCGTCACCGGCCGGGCGAAGTACGCCGGCGACGTGGCGGTGGCCGGGGCGAAGCCCACGGTGGTGGCCCGGCCGCCGACGATCCGGGGCAAGCTCGTCTCGGTCGACGACCGGGCCGCCCGCGCCCTGCCGGGCGTCCACGCGGTCGTCCGGCTGCCCGGCGGTGTCGCCGTCGTCGCGGACACCTTCCACCACGCCTTCCGCGCCCGGGACGCCCTCCGACTCACCTGGGCGCCCGGCCCGCTGCACGCCCTGTCCGACGCGCAGATACGCTCCCGGCTCAAGGCCGCCGTGCCCCGGCTCGGCACCCCGCCGCACGGATCGACACCCGTGGAGGCCGAGTTCGCGTTCGCCTTCGTCGGTCACGCCCCGATGGAGGTGCTCACGGCGGTGGCGGACGTCCGCGCCGATCGCGCGGAGCTGTGGTTCTCCTCCCAGACCCCGATGGACGCGCGGGACGCGATCGCCCAGGCGATCGGTCTGCGCCCGTCGAAGGTCAAGGTCCATGTGGTGCGCGCCGGTGGCTCGTTCGGCCGCCGGCTGAACTACGACGCCGCGATCGAGGCGGCGCTGGTCTCCAAGGCGACCCGCCGCCCGGTGAAGCTGATGTGGAGTCGCGGCGACGACATCCGGCACGGCCGTATGCGTCCCGCGAGCCACCACCGGATCCGGGCCAGTGTGGCCGGGGGCCGGGTGGTGGCCTTCGAACAGGTGATGGCGTCGGTGTCGGAGTCGTACGACGGCGCCGGCCTGTCCGCCCAGGGCGGTGTGCGGGCCGCGTCCGGCCCTCTGCCCAGCCAGACGGGCCTGTACAACTTCGGCCGCGTGTCCGGCGATTCGGGCAGCATCGAGCTGGCCGTGCCGCTCGGCGCCTGGCGGTCGGTGGACTCCGGGACCGTCCGGACCGCCGAGGAGATCGTCGTGGACGAGATCGCCCGCAAGCTCGGCGAGGATCCGGTGGCCTTCCGCCGGACCACCTTGCGGAACAAGGCGGTCAGGGCGGTCCTCGAGAGGGCGGCGGCCGCCGGGCACTGGGGCCGCACCATGCCCGCGGGATGCGCCCAGGGCATCGCCGTGCACGAGGAGTACGGCTCCTGCGTGGCCTGCCTCGCCGAGATCGACGCGACCGACCCGAAGAACCCCCGGGTGACCAAGGTGGTGATGGCGGCCGACGTGGGCACCGCAGTCAACCCCCGTGGGCTGGAAGCCCAGTTGATGGGTTCCGCGATCGACGGCATCTCCGTGGTCCTGCAGGCGGGCCTGCACATCGACCGGGGCGCCGTACGCGAAGGCAGCTTCGCCGACTTCCGCTACGCCCGCCAGCGCCACGCCCCGCTCGTCTTCGAGGCCCACGTCCTGCCCTCGACCGGGGAGCCGGGCGGTGCCGGCGAACTCGGCGTCCCGGCGGCGTCCGGCGCGGTCGCCAACGCCTACGCCCGCGCGACCGGCACCGCACCGCGCAGCTTCCCGCTCACCTTCTGACCGCCGACCCATCTTCCGAGGCATCCATGCGTTCGTACTCCTTCACCCTCAACGGCAGACAGGTGACCGTTCAGGCCCCCGCCGACATGCCCCTGCTGTGGGTCCTGCGCGACCTGCTCGGCGTCACCGGCCCCAAGTACGGCTGCGGTGTGGGCGTCTGCCGCGCCTGCACCAGCCACCTCGACGGCGCCGAGATCCAGCCCTGCGTGGTCCCGGTCGCCGACTGCGCGAACCGCACCGTGACGACCATCGAGGGCCTGGCCGACGGCGACACCCTGCACCCGGTCCAACAGGCCTGGCTGGACTGCGACGTGGCCCAGTGCGGCTTCTGCCAGCCGGGTCAGATCATGGCCGCCACCGCCCTGCTGAAGCGGACGCCCCACCCGACGGACGCCGACATCGACGCCATCGAGAACATCTGCCGCTGCGGCACGTACGCCCGCATCCGGGAGGCGATCAAGAAGGCAGCGGAGAGCGGTGGCTGACCCTCAGCCGGCCAACAGACGTCGCAGCCAGTCCAGTTGGGCCGCCCGGGCCGCCTGGGACAGGGCCGCCTGCGGGGCGAACCCGTCGAAGCCGTGGAAGCCGCCCGGCCAGACGTGGAGTTCGGCCGTGCCGCCGGACTGCCAGATGCGGGAGGCGTAGTCGACGACCTCGTCCCGGAAGGTCTCCGCTGAGCCGACGTCGAGGAAGGCCGGCGGCAGGCCGGACAGGTCGGTCGCGCGGGCGGGGGCTGCGTGGGACGGGACGTCGGGGCCGCCCCGGCGCTCGCCCAGCAGTGCCGTCCAGCCGGTCTCGTTGGCAGTGCGGTCCCAGGCACCGAGGCCCGCCATCTGATGGCTGGAGACGGACTCGTTGCGGTCGTCGAGCATCGGGCACATCAACAACTGGCCGATGACCGGCGGGCCCTGGCGGTCGCGCAGCAGGAGGGCGAGCGCGGCGGTCAGGCCGCCGCCGGCGCTCGCGCCCGCGATGACGATCCGGTCCGGGTCGCCCCCGATCTCCTTCGCGTGCGCGGCCGTCCACAGCAGGCCCGCGTGCACGTCGTCGATCGGCGCCGGGTGCGGGTGCTCGGGCGCGAGGCGGTACTCGACCGACACGACCACCGCGCCCAGCTCGCGCGCCCAGGCCAGCGGGCCGTCCACGCCGGCCCGGTTGTCGCCGAGGACCATGCCTCCGCCGTGCACGTGGTAGATCACCGGCAGCGGGGTGGCCGGGTCGGCGGACGTGGGGCGGCAGACGAGGAGCGAGATCTCCGGGGCTCCCTCCGGGCCGGGCACCGTGCGGTCCTCCGCCTCGAAGGCCCCGCCCATCGTGAGGTCGAGCTGTCCCAGCAGCTCGATGCCCGCGCTCTGCCGGACGGCGGGGATCTCCTCCAGGGTGAGGCCGGGCGAGATCTGGTCCTTGATCAGCTCCAGTGCGGCGGCGAGTTCCGGGTCGAACGGGGGCGGGGGCGGGACCTGGGGCATGGCTTCTCCTCACCTGGACTCATGCGGCTCGGGCCACCCGTCGGGCGACTCGTACGACCCGCAGTGGCTCCTGCGGCCATGATCCGCGTACCCCGAGGAGCCCGGAGGCCGCCGTCCGGCGGAACCTGTCCGCCGGACGGCGGGTGCCCGGAACTGGCCCGAGTGCCGTATCAGCCCCAGCGCGGTGAGCAGGGCGACCAGGGCGCACACCCCGGCCCAGCCGAACCGCCCGTAGGCCCCCGTGCCCAGCCACGACCCCAGGCTGCCACCCAGGTAGGCGCACGTCATGTACGCGGTGTTGAGGCGGCTGCGGATCTCCCCGCCGAGGGCGTAGATCCGGACCTGGTTGGCGACCATCCCGGACTGCATGCCGACGTCCAGGAGGAGCGTGCCCGCCACCAGGGCGGCCAGGCCGGACGTGCCGCCGAGCGCGCCCAGGGCAAGCACTCCCGCCGAGCCGGCGACGATCACGAAGCACACCAGGTTCACCCCGTCCGGCCCCCGCCGGTCCACCAGGCGTCCCGCGAACGGCGTGACGACCATGGTCGCCGCGTTGACCAGCGCCAGCAGCCCGACCGCGTCCGCACCCAGGCCGTACACCGGGCCCGTGAGCAGCAGCGCGACGCCCGTCCACGCGGCGGAGAAGCCGGCGAACACCGTCGCCTGGTAGAGGCAGGAGCGGCGCAGGGCCGGTTGTGTGCGCAGCAGGCGCAGCGGCTCGGTCAGCAGCCGCGGATACCGCTGCCGGGAGGGCGGGGCCGAGTCGGGGAGCGCGCGGGCCAGGAGCAGCGCGACCGCGAGGGTGAGCAGGGCCGCGAGGACGTACGGCACCCGCCAGCCCAGTCGCTCGCCCAGGGTGCCGCCGGCCGTGCGGGAGAGCAGCATGCCCGCGAGGGAACCGCTCAGCAGCGTGCCCCCGACCACGCCCCGGCGCTCCTCGGGCACCAGTCCGGCCGCCAGCGCCCCGGCGAGCGGGGCGATCACCGTCGTCGCCCCGACCAGGATGCTCGCCGCGAGCAGCGGCGCCGGCGCGGGCGCCGCGGCCGCGGCGCACAGGCCGAGGCCGGTCAGCGTGAGCAGGGTGACCAGCAGTGGGCGGGGCGGAAGCCGGTCGCCCAGCGGGACGAACAGGAAGA
This sequence comes from Streptomyces sp. NPDC085866, assembly GCF_044541035.1. NCBI lineage: Bacteria > Bacillati > Actinomycetota > Actinomycetes > Kitasatosporales > Streptomycetaceae > Streptomyces > Streptomyces sp. NPDC085866. Next base: position 66,386 of record NZ_JBITSQ010000003.1, on the reverse strand, counting down.
TGCCCGCCGCGTAGCCGAACTGGGTCGCGGTGACCACGCCGGCCGCCGTGTCGGGTGAGACGCCGAGGCCCGCCGCGGTGAGCGGGGCGATCGCCTGCGGGAAGTAGACATTGCCGACCCCGACCCCGCAGGCCATGGCCAGCAGCGGAATCAGCCGGGAGGAGCGGGGTACGGGCGCGGTACGCTGCGCTGCATTGTGATCCGACATGTGCCGAAGTCCACGGCACGCACGGGCGGTTGCCAAAGGATGTAGGCCGGGGCTACATGATCAGCTTCCTGCTCGGTGTCGACGACCTCGCCGACACCCGGTTCGCGGTCTCCCCGCTGTCCGAGGTCATGGGCAGCCTGCGGGCTCTGCGCGCCCCCGCCCTCTATCCGCTCCACGTGCGGTGGCGCACGTCCGTCCTGCGCACGCTCGACCCGGCCGACCTGCGGCTGCTGTCCACCCTGGTGGGCGACACCCTGACGCTGCCCGACTTCCTGACACCGAGGCCCACGTCGTTCGCGCCCACGATCGAGGAGGAGCTGGCCGTCGTACGGGCCACACCCGTGGAGGTCGTACGCCGCGACCTGTACGCCGCCCACGCACCGAGGCCCCTCCCCGAGGCTCTGCGGCAGGCCGCGGCCCCCGGCGACCCGGACGTCCTCGAACTGGTCGACAGGATCTGCTCGTCGCTGCGGCGCTACTGGGAGTCGGCCCTGCTGCCGCACTGGCCGCGGATACGGCTCGTGCTGGAGGCCGACATCACCCACCGCGCCCGGCAGCTGGCCACGGGCGGTGCGCGGCTGCTCTTCGCCGAGTTGCATCCGAACCTGCGCTGGCGGGACGGCGTCCTGACCATCGACCAGATGATCGGCCACCACCAGGTGGACGGATCGGGGCGCGGTCTGCGGCTGGTCCCGTCCCTGTTCGCGCACAAGCCGGCACCGCCGATCAGCGCCGAGGAGCCCCCGATGCTGGACTATCCGGGCCGGGGCGCCGCCACCCTGTGGGAGCCGGAGCCCGCACCCGACACCTCGGCGCTCGGCTCGCTGCTCGGCGCGCCCAGGACCACCCTGCTGCGCCTGCTCGTCGAACCCCTCCCGACCGTGGAACTCGCCCGCCGCCTCGGCGTGACACCGAGCGCCGTCTCCCAGCACCTGCGGGTGCTGCACGCCACGGGCCTGGTCACCCGCGCCCGGGAGGGCCGCCGGGTGCTGTACCGGCGCAGCCCGCTGGGGGAGCGGCTGGCCTCGGTGTGACCCCGGCGGCACGCGAAAGGGGCCGAAGCACGGCTCCGGCCCCTCGCTGGTGGCTACGGCTCAGGCAGCCGCGCCCACGTTCCCGTGCAGGCGGGCGACCACCTCGGTCAGCTGGGCGGCGACCTCGGCGTCGTCGACCGGGTGGGTCTCGGCGAAGCGGGTCACGGAGCCCGGGATGGACAGCTTGATGTCCTCGATCACCTTGCCGCCGGCGATGCCCACGGCCTTGCGGGCCTCGTCCTGCGCCCACACGCCGCCGTACTGGCCGAAGGCGGTGCCGATGACGGCGACGGGCTTGCCGCCGAAGGCGCCGGCGCCGTAGGGGCGGGACAGCCAGTCGATGGCGTTCTTCAGGACGGCCGGGATGGTGCCGTTGTACTCGGGGGAGAAGAGCAGGAAGGCGTCGGCGGCCCGGGCGGCCTCACGCAGCTTGGCGGCGGCGGCCGGGACGCTGCCCTCGACGTCGATGTCCTCGTTGTAGAAGGGGATCTCGGCCAGGCCCTCGAACAGGTCGACCTCGGCACCCTCAGGAGCGAGCTTGACGGCCGCCTCGGCGAGCTGGCGGTTGTGCGAACCGGCGCGAAGGCTGCCGACGAGCGCGAGGATACGAACAGACATGGCTGTACTCCAAGGGGGGTGAAACATCGCTGTCACGATCCGGACCGGGGTCCGTTTAAGTTTCTATCAGGCTAACCGGACCGCGGTCCAGTTTCATTCCCGATGCTTTACGCTGGCTTCATGTCCAGCCCCCTGCCGCCCTTCCCGAAGCCTCAGGAGCCCCTCGAAACCCCTCAGCTGCTGGAGGTCGAGCCGGCCCCCGAGGAGCCGTGCCTGCGTGCCGACGCGGCCCGCAACCGCGCCCGGCTGCTGGAGGCCGCCGCCCGGCTGATCGCGGAGCACGGGGTGGCCGGAGTGACGATGGAAGCGGTGGCCGCCGCGGCCCAGGTGGGCAAGGGGACGGTCTTCCGCCGCTTCGGCGACCGCAACGGGCTGCTGATGGCGCTGCTCGACCACTCGGCGCGGCAGTTGCAGGCCGACTTCCTCGGCGGGCCGACGCCGCTGGGTCCCGGGGCTCCGCCCCTGGAGCGGCTGCGTGCCTTCGGCGTGGCCGTGCTCTACCGGTCGGCCGAACAGCTGGACCTGCAGCTGGCCGCCCAGCCGGAACCGGCCCGCCGGTTCTCGCACCCCTCGTTGCAGGCCCTGCGCACGCACGTCGCGATGCTGCTGCGGCAGATCGTGCCCACCGCCGACTGCGAACTCCTCTCCCAGACGCTGATGGCCTATCTCGACCCCGCGCTGATCCACCATCTGACCCGGCAGTGCGGGATGCCGATGCAACGGCTTGAGTCCGGCTGGCACGACCTCGTGGCCCGGGTGACGTGCACGGAGCGCTCCGGCTGAGCCGTGTTCAGCCGTGGTCGGCGGCGAACATGTCGAGCAGCCCCTGCGGCGCGTCGGCGCGGAACAGCATCGCGGCGCTGCGCGCGGACTCGGACGCGGAGAACTCGGCGCGCGGGAACATCCTCTCCTCGTAGGCCGCCAGCGCTGCCTCGGTGTCCCCGGGGTGCGCGGCGAGTGCGAGGCCCAGTTCGGCGCCGTCGAGCAGCGCGAGGTTGGCGCCCTCGCCCGCGAACGGCGACATCAGGTGCGCGGCGTCGCCGAGCAGGGTGACCCCGGGGACCCGGTCCCAGCGGTGACCGACCGGCAGGGCGTGGATCCGCCGTGGCACCAGCGCGCCGTCCGCGTCCGTGACCAGTGCCTTCAGGCTGTCGTCCCAGCCGTCGAACTCCTTGAGCACGGCCGCCTCGGCCGCCTCGGTGTCGGTGAAGTCGATGCCGTCCAGCCAGTCCTCCGGTGCCTCGACGGCGGCGTAGACGTGCAGGCTGCCGTCGGACTCGCGGTGCGCGAGGAAGCCCCGGCCCGCGCCGAGCGCGAACAGCATGCCGCCGCCGACCACCCGCGCGCTCCCGGGGTGGCGCGCGTCGGCCTCCAGCAGGTCCGCCTCGACGAACGACACGCCGGTGTAGGCGGGCTGTGCGGACGAGAGCAACGGGCGGATGCGGGACCAGGCGCCGTCCGCGCCGACCAGTACGTCCGTGGTGAAGGCGTTGCCGTCCGCGAGGGTCACCTCGTGCCGGCCGGCGCCGAGCGGGCGCGCGCCGGTCACCTTCACGCCCCAGCGGACCGTGCCCTGCGGCAGGGAGTCCAGGAGCAGGTCGCGCAGGTCACCGCGGTCGATCTCGGGGCGTCCGCGGGTGCCGTCGTCGGGCTCCTCCAGGCGGACGGTCGCGTCCTGGTCGAGCACCCGCGTGGCCTCGCCGCCGACGTGGACGCGGGCCAGGAACGCCTCGTGCAGCCGGGCCGCGCGCAGCGCCTCCTGGCCGGAGTCGTCATGGATGTCGAGCATGCCGCCCTGCGTCCGCGCGGCCGGCGAGGGGTCCAGGTCGAACACGGCGGCCTCGATGCCGTGCACGTGCAGCACCCGGGTGAGCGCGAGTCCGCCGAGTCCTGCGCCGACTATGGCGATGGGGTGGTGGGGGAGGGTGTGGGCAGGGGTGGTCATGGTGGCCTCCTGGGAGGTGAGGGGGTCAGTCGGGTACGGCGGTGCGTTCGATGCCGTTGATCAGCGCGCGGAGGGCCCAGGACAGCCGGGCCTCGGGGGTACCTGACAGCAGGGCTTCGCCGGTCGCGGCGATGTGCGGGTGGGTGTCCGTGGACGCCCCGCGCAGGGCGCTGTCCAGCGCCTGCCAGTCGCCCGGGGACTCCTCCCCGGCGTGCTCGGCGGCGGTCGCGGTGGCGTGCTGCAGCAGCAGGTCGACGCCCCAGGCCGCCCGCTCGCGCGGTACCCCGCCCTCGTCGAGCAGGGCGAGCAGCGTCTCGATCAGGTTCAGGTAGTGCGGGCCGCTCGGCCGGGCGGTCAGTGCCGAGCGCGCCAGACTCGGATGCTCCAGCAGCATCCGCGTGCAGTCGGTGAGCACGCGCTCCAGCCGCTCGCGCCAGGTGCCCTCGGCCGGAGCGGGGCCGACCGTGCCGAGCAGCTCGTCCAGGACGGCCGCGTGCAGCTCGTCGGTGTTGCGGACGTAGACGTACAGCGAGGCGGGACCTGTGTCGAGCTCCTGTGCCAGCCGCCGCATGGTCACCTTCCGCAGTCCCTCGGCACGCAGGATCGCCACCGCGGCGGCGACGATGCCCTCCCGGGTGAGGGCGGGCTTGGCGGGACGCTCGCGACGGGAGCGGGGGGAAGCTGTCATGCCTTCACGGTAACGAACATGTTCGTTCCGAACAAGTTCGTGGCGAACGTGTTCGTGCAGTTCCACCTGCGGTTGCTGGACGGGGCTTTCGTTCAGCGGTCAACCACCTTCCCCCGCCCACCCCCGCCCGCCGCCCCTCTGCCAAGATGCGGTCTGTCATGGTGCAGATACCGAACACGTCCCCGTCCGCTGCGCCCGCACCGCACTCCGTCCCCACGAGTGCCGATGTGGCCCGGCTGGCCGGCGTCTCGCGCGCGACCGTCTCCTACGTCCTCAACAACACCAGCGCCGTACGGATCAGCGAGCCGACGCGCCGCCGCGTCCGCGAGGCCGCGCGGGAGCTGGGGTACGTGCCCCACGCCGCCGCCCGCAGTCTGCGCGCCGGACACAGCCGTATGGTTCTGATGCCCGCCCCGACAATCCCGGTGGGCCCGCTCTACAGCCACTTCCTCGGCGATCTCCAGTCGGCCCTCGGCCGCCTCGACTACACGGTCGTGCAGTACGGCACGGTCGGCCTCCAGGGCGACGAGGCAGCCCGCGCCTGGGCCGAGTTGCGTCCCGTCGCCGTCCTGGTGCCGGGCGCGGGGCTCGGCCCGCAGGGCGTCGCGGTCCTCAAGCGGTCCGGCGCCCGCGCCGTGGTGACCCTCGGCCCCGAACGCGTCGACGGCGCACACGCCCTGCTCATGGACCACGACGCCGTCGGCCACTGTGCCGGTACGCATCTGTACGCCCGCGGCCGGCGCAGTATCGGTGTGATCGTCCCCGAGGAGCCGGGCCTGGAGTCCTTCTCCCGGCCCCGGCTCGCCGGTGTGCATCAGGCCCTGCGCGGCACGGACGCGACCGTGACCGCGCTGCCGCTCGCGTACACCGAGCGGGCCGCCGCCGAACTCGCTGCCCGCTGGCCCGAGTTGGGTCTGGACGCGGTGTTCGCCTACAACGACGAGTACGCCATGCTGCTGATGTGCGCCCTGCAGGACCAGGGCGTGCGCATCCCCGAAGACATCGCTGTCGTCGGCGCCGACGACCTGATGCTGGGCCGGCTGCTGCGGCCCCGGCTCAGCACCGTCCACATCGAGTTGCCCTCCGGCCGCGAACTCGCGGAACTGGTCGACCGCGCGGTGCGCGACCCCGGCGGCGAGCCCGAGGTGCGCAGGGTGCTGGGCGCTTCGCTCGTCCAGCGCGCCTCCAGCTGAGCCGGTTTCCGGTGACGGTCGGGGTTCCGGAGAGGTGCGCCCCGATGTAGTTTCGCGATCAACAGAATGGATCGAGCTCAGCCCGACAGGCGCGTCCCCGGACCCGGCCCGCACCCCGAGCCGTACCGCCCGGCGACCGATCGGAGAGCCGACATGCCGCTGCTCGACCCGAAGTCCTGGCAGACCCGCACCCCGGCGGGACCCGAGTACACCGTCACCGAGCCCGCCACCGTCACCGAGCCTGCCACCGGCGACGCGCTCGCCGCCCTCACCCTCGCCGCGCCCCAGGACGTCGCCCCAGCGGCCCGGACCGCCCGCGCCGCCCAGCGGGAGTGGGCCCGCACACCGCACTTCGTACGGACCCAAGTGCTGTGCAGGGCAGGGGACTTGTTCACCGAACACGCCGACGAACTGCGCACCTGGCTGGTCCGCGAGTCCGGGTCCGTCCCCGGCAGGGCGGACTTCGAACTGCACGTCGCCGCCCAGGAGTGCTACGAGGCCGCCGCCCTCGCCTCCCGCCCCGCCGGACAGGTGCTGCCCAGCGAGGCGCCCCGGCTGTCGTACACCCGCCGGGTCCCTGCCGGGGTGGTCGGCGTGATCGCGCCGTTCAACACCCCGCTGATCCTCTCCGTCCGCTCCGTCGCCCCCGCCCCCGCCCTCGCACTGGGCAACGCGGTGGTCCCGAAGCCCGATCCGCGCACCGCGGTCTGCGGCGGACTGGCGCTCGACGCCGTTCTCGCCGAGGCGGGCCTGCCGGAGGACCTGCTGCATGTGCTGCCCGGCGGCACCGACGTCGGGCAGGCGCTGGTCGAGGACCCGCTCGTCCCCGTCGTCTCCTTCACCGGCTCCACGGCGGCGGGCCGTGCCGTCGGCGAGCCGACCGGCCGCCACCTCAAGCGCGCCCACCTCGAACTCGGCGGAAACTCGGCCCTGATCGTGCTGGCGGACGCCGACCTGGACGCGGTGATCTCCCCTGCGGCCTGGGGCTCCTTCTTCCGCCAGGGCCAGATCTGCATGACGACCGGCCGCCACCTCGTCCACGCCTCGCTCTACGAGGAGTACGTCGAACGGCTGGCCGCCAAGGCCGACTCGCTCGCCGTCGGCGCCCCGTACCGCGACCAGGTGCACCTCGGGGCCCGGTCACGACGCGGGCCGACTCACCAAGATCCACGGCCTGGTGGAGAAGAGCGCGGCCCGAGGTGCGAAACTCGCCGCGGGCGGCACCCACGACCGGCTCTTCCACCGGCCGACCGCGCCGGCCGGCGTCGACGACCACACCCCCGCCTACACCGAGGAGGTCTTCGGCCCGGTCGCCCCGGTCCGCTCCTTCGCCACCGCCGACGAGGCGGCCGCGCTAGCGGCGGACAGCGCCTACGGCCTCTCCCTCGGCATCGTCAGCCGCGACCCCGCACGCGGCCTGGACCTCGCCGAGCGCATCCCGACCGGGATCGTCCACATCAACGACCAGACGGTGAACGACGAGGCGGTGGCCCCGTTCGGCGGCGTCGCCGCGTCCGGCACCGGCGCCCGCTTCGGCAGCGGGGCCAACCTGGGCGCCTTCACCGAACTGCGTTGGACGACCGTACGCGGCGACGTGGCGCCGTACCCCTTCCAGAGCTGCCCAGGGCTGCTGCCCCGGCGTCACTCGCCCTTCGCCTCCTGGGCGGCGATGCTCTTGCGGACCTCTTCCATGTCCACCTTCCGAGCCTGTCCGATGACGTCCGTGAGGGCGGCCTCGGGCAGGGCACCCGGCTGGGCGAAGATCGCGACCTGGTCCCGGACGATCATCAGTGTCGGGATCGACTGGATGCCGAAGGCCTGGGCCAGCTCCGGCTGGGCCTCGGTGTCCACCTTGCCGAACACCAGGTCGGGGTTGTCCTCGGCGGCCTTCTCGTAGACGGGCGCGAACTGACGGCACGGCCCGCACCAGGAGGCCCAGAAGTCGATGAGGACGAACTCGTTCTCGGTGACGGTCTGGTCGAAGTTCTCCTTGGTGAGCTCCACAGTGCTGCTCATGGCGTGATTCCCTCTTCCTGGTGTGGGGGCTTGTGCCGACGGCGGAAACACGGCGATGCGGTCGCCTATTCCATGCCTGTTCCGTGCGTGTTCCATGCCTGTTCCGAGCGTGCACGGCCGTGTTCCGTGCGCGTACCCGTGTGGCCCCCGTGCCTACCACCCACCAGACTGGCTCCATGACGGAAACGGAATCCATCGCGTACGACGTCGTGGTGCTCGGGGCCGGGCCCGTGGGGGAGAACGTCGCCGACCGCACCCGTGCGGCCGGCCTCACCACCGCGGTCGTGGAGAGCGAGCTGGTCGGGGGCGAGTGCTCGTACTGGGCCTGCATGCCCAGCAAGGCGCTGCTCAGGCCGGTCATCGCCCAGGCGGACGCCCGCCGCCTGCCCGGCCTGGCCGAGGCAGTCCGGGGTCCCCTCGGTGCGCCGGCCGTCCTGGCCCGCCGGGACGAGTACACCTCGCACTGGAAGGACGACGGCCAGGTCCGCTGGCTGGACGGCATCGGCGCCGACCTGTACCGCGGCCAGGGGCGCCTCGCCGGCCCCCGCACGGTCTCCGTGACCGGCCCCGACGGCACCGTGACAACCCTCACCGCACGGCACGCCGTGGCCGTCAGCACCGGCACCCGCGCCCAGCTGCCCGACCTGCCGGGGCTGGCCGAGGTCAAGCCCTGGACCAGCCGCGAGGCCACCAGCGCCAAGGCCGCACCCGGCCGGCTGATCGTGGTCGGTGGCGGTGTCGTCGCCACCGAGATGGCCACCGCCTGGCAGGCCCTCGGCTCGCGGGTCACCCTGCTGGTCCGCGGCAAGGGCCTGCTGGGCCGCATGGAGCCGTTCGCCGGGGAACTGGTCGCCGAGGCCCTCACCGAGGCGGGCGTCGACGTCCGCACCGGTACCACGGTCGAGTCCGTCGCCCGCGAGAACGGCACCGTCGTGGCCGTCACCCACGCCGGCGACCGCCTCGAGGCCGACGAGATCCTCTTCGCCACCGGCCGCGTCCCGCACACCGACGACATCGGCCTCGACACCGTCGGCCTGGAGCCGGGCTCCTGGCTGGACGTCGACGACAGCCTCCGCGTCGACGGCACCGACTGGCTGTACGCGGTCGGCGACGTCAACCACCGCGCCCTCCTCACCCACCAGGGCAAGTACCAGGCCCGCATCGCAGGCGCCGCCATCGCCGCCCGGGCCACGGGCAACCCCCTGCGGGACGAGCCCTGGGGCGCGCACGCCGCGACCGCCGACCACCACGCCGTGCCCCAGGTCGTCTTCACCGACCCGGAGGCCGCAGCCGTCGGCCTCTCCCTCGCCGAGGCGGAACAGGCCGGCCACCGCGTCCGCGCAGTCGACGTCGAGTTCTCCTCCGTCGCCGGCGCCGGACTGTACGCCGACGGCTACAAGGGCCGCGCCCGCATGGTGGTCGACCTGGAGGAGGAGATCCTGCGGGGTGTCACCTTCGTCGGGCCCGGCGTCGGCGAACTGATCCACTCGGCGACCGTCGCGGTCGCGGGCCGCGTCCCGGTCGGCCGCCTGTGGCACGCGGTTGCGTCCTATCCGACGCTCAGCGAGGTGTGGCTGCGGCTGCTGGAGGCCTACCGGGACAACTGACGGCCGGCTCAGGGCAGTTCGAAGCCCAGCGCCTCGGCCGCCGCGTGCGGGGTCGGCTGCCCCCAGCGGGCGGCCACCGCCTCGTTCGTGGACAGGGAACGCAGCTCGGCACGGTCGAGATAGAGCAGACCGTCGAGGTGGTCCGTCTCGTGCTGGACGATGCGCGCGGGCCAGCCCGTGAACACCTCGTCCAGCTCGCGGCCGTGCTCGTCCTGGCCGCGCAGCCGCACCTCGGCGTGCCGGGCCACCACGGCCTGCCAGCCCGGCACGCTCAGGCAGCCTTCGAAGAACGCGGCACGGGCGGTGCCGACGGGCTCGTAGGACGGGTTGACCAGGACCCGGAACGGCTGCGGCACCCGGCCCCGGGCCAGCGCCATCTCCTCCGGCACCGGCGCCGGGTCCTCGATCACCGCGATCCGCAGCGGTACGCCGACCTGCGGTGCGGCCAGGCCCACGCCCGGAGCCGCGTGCATGGTGACGCGCAGGGCCTCCACGAAGCGGTCCAGCAGAGCGGGGCCGAGCTGACCGTCGTAGGGTTCGGTGCCCTGGCGCAGGACCGGCAGACCGGCCGCGACGATGGGCAAGGGGCCGCCGGCCGCGAGGAGTTCCTCGACCCGCTCGGCGAGAAGTTCGCGATCACTGGGAGGTGCCATCGCGTCAGGATGCCATGCCCGCCTGCCACACCCAGTGGCACGGGTCACCAACACTCCGGGGAACTCGGGCCCTTCGTGATCCGACTACTGGACCGCCCCGCTTCCGCCCCGAGTCCCCCGGAGAAGCCAGCCGATGTCCACCGCTCCCTCGCCCGCCACCGACGAGACACCCAGACCGCCCGCCCCGGCCCCCTCCCCGAGCCGCTGGGCACCGCTGCGCCCCCTCGTGCTGCGCCTGCACTTCTACGCCGGCCTGCTCGTCGCCCCGTTCCTGCTGGTCGCCGCCGTCACCGGCCTGCTGTACGCGGGTTCGTTCCAGGCCGAGAAGCTCGTGTACGACCACGAACTGACCGTTCCTGCCGGGGACCGCGCCCTGCCCCTCTCCGCCCAGGTCGCCGCCGCCCGCAAGGCCCACCCCGAGGGCACCGTCTCGGCGGTACGACCCGCACCCGAGCCCGGTACGACCACCCGGGTGCTGCTCTCCGGCGTCGAGGGCGTCGATACCGACCACACCCTCGCCGTGTTCGTGGACCCCGCCACCGGGAAGGTGCGCGGGGCCCTCGAACAGTACGGCTCGACCGGCGCGCTGCCCCTGCGCACCTGGATCGACGAACTCCACCGCGACCTGCACCTGGGCGACACCGGCCGGCTCTACAGCGAGCTGGCGGCCAGCTGGCTGTGGGTGATCGCGGGCGGCGGCCTGGTGCTCTGGTTCTCCCGGCGCCGCGCCCTGCGCAAGGTGCGCGGGACCAGCGGGCGCCGCCGCACCCTCGGCCTGCACGGCACGGTCGGCGTCTGGACCGCCGCCGGATTCCTGTTCCTGTCGGCGACCGGCCTGACCTGGTCGACGTACGCCGGCGCCAACATCGACGAACTGCGCACCTCGCTCGGCCAGGCCACCCCGTCCGTCTCAGCGGCCGCGGCCGGCGGCGAGCACGCGGGTCACGGGTCGGCGGCCGGCACGGGCGGGGACGCCGGGCACGGGGTCGGCCTCGACAAGGTGCTCGCGGCGGCCCGGGCCAAGGGGCTCGGCGACCCCGTGGAGATCGTGCCGCCCGCCGACGCGAACAGCGCCTATGTCGTCAAGCAGGTCCAGCGCAGCTGGCCGGAGAAGCAGGACTCCGTCGCCGTCGACCCGGCGACCGGCAAGGTGACCGACGAACTGCGGTTCGCCGACTACCCGGTGCTCGCCAAGCTCACCCGCTGGGGCATCGACCTGCACACCGGCGTCCTCTTCGGCATCGTCAACCAGATCGCCCTCGCCCTGCTCGCCCTCGCGCTGATCCTGCTGATCGTGTGGGGCTACCGCATGTGGTGGCAGCGCGGCCGCGGCTCCGCCTTCGGCCGGCCCATCCCGCGCGGCGCCTGGGCGCAGGTGCCCCCGTATCTCCTGGTACCGGCCCTGGCGGTGATCGCCGTACTCGGCTACTCCGTGCCGCTGCTCGGCATCCCGCTGGCCGGATTCATCGCCGTCGACATCGTCCTCGGGGAGATGGCGCACCGCCGCGGTCGCCGCACCTACGGAGGCACGGCCGACGTGAAGTAGCGTGGTCCGACACGCCGATGCCGGCGCAGCGAGTGAGCACGATCGGTCTCTCGACACCGCGTCCGGCGCCCCGGAGGCGAACCGAGCGACAAGAATTGGGGGGCAGTAAAACATGGTGCGGGACGGCGGCCGGGCCCGGCGGCGCGGGCAGGGCGAACTGGAGGGCCAGGTCCTCGGCGCGCTGCGCGCGGCGGACGGGCCGGTCAGCGCCGCCTGGGTGCAGGGGCGCCTCGGCGGCGACCTCGCCTACACCACCGTCGTCACCATCCTCACCCGGCTGCTCGCCAAGGACGTCGTCGCCCGCGAACGGCAGGGCCGCTCCTTCCTGTGGACGCCCACCGCCGACGTGGCCCGGCTCGCCGCGCTGCGCATGCGCCGTCTGCTGGACGGGGAACGGGACCGTGAGGCCGTCCTGGCGAGCTTCGTCACCGCCCTGCCGCCCGGCGACGAACAGGTGCTGCGGGCGCTGCTGGAGGCCGCCGAGCCGGGCTCGGTGAACAACGGGAACCCCCCGCACACCGGCGACGGCGGTGCGGAAGACTGACCGCCCATGGGGGTCTTCGTCTTCCTGCCGCTGGTGCTGCCGCTGTCCGCCTGGCCGGTCGCCCGGCTCGCCGAGGTACACCTGCACCCGCGCACCGCCACCCGGCTGCTCACCGCGGTCGCCGTCGTGATGGCCGTGTGCAGCACGCTCTGTCTGGCCCTGCTGATGGTCGTGGGTACCGCCCAGCTGCCCGGCAACCCCCTCCCGGACGGATGGTCCGAGCCGGAGGTGCGGGCCGCCGTCCCGTACGACGAGGTGGCGGGCCGCGTCGCCATCCCCGCCCTCGCCGTGGTCGCCACCGCCTGCGCCCGCACGCTGTGGCGCCACCACCGGGTCGCCCGCCGGGCCCACCGCGCCCTGGCCGCCCTGCCCGGACCGACGGTGGCCGTCCTGCCCGACAGCGCGCCGTACGCCTATGCCCTGCCCGGCGGCCCGGGACGGATCGTCGTCACCACCGCGCTGCTGGACGGGCTCGCCCCCGCCGAACGGCGCGCCCTGTTCGCCCACGAACGTGCCCACCTCGCCGCCCGCCACCACCGCCATCTGCTCGCCGCCCGTCTGGCCGCCCGGGCCAACCCCTTCCTGCGCCCGCTGCGCACCGCCGTCGTCTACACGGCCGAGCGCTGGGCCGACGAGGAGGCGGCCCGCGCGGTCGGCGACCGGCGCACGGTCGCCCGCGCGATCGGCAAGGCGGCGCTGTTGTCCCACGGCACCCCGGCGCCCACCCTCCCCGCGCTCGCGACGACCGGCCCCGTCCCGCGCCGGGTGGCCGCCCTGCTGGCCCCCGCCCCCGTGGCCCGCTCCTGGCCCTCGGCGTTCACCTCGGTCGGCCTCGCCGCCTGGGGCGCCGCTGCCGGCACGCTGGTGTCGGCGATGTCCTCGGCGAGCTCGGCCGTCACCCTGTTCCTGATCCTGCACGCGGCGGCCCCGCTGTGACCTCGGGGGGCACCGATGACGTGCACGGTACGGCGGCCGGCCCGGGACGCACGAAGGGCCCGGTTCCTCGAGGGAACCGGGCCCCGCTCACGTCGTGTCAGTCCTCCGGGAAGTCGCCCGCGAGCGCCGAGGCGATCCGCAGGTGCTGGTCCGCCTCGTCATGCCGCGCCTGCCGCTGGAGCGTGCGACCCAGCATCAGGCGGGCGTAGTGCTCCACCGGGTCGCGCTCCACGATGAGCCGCAACTCGGCCTCCGCGCGGTGCAGTTGGGCCGAGTGGTAGTAGGCGCGGGCCAGCAGCAGGCGGGGTCCGGTCTGCTCCGGCACCTCCTCGACCAGGCCGGCCAGCACCCGTGCGGCGCCCGCGTAGTCCTGGGCGGCGAAGAACTGCTGCGCGCGCTCCCAGCGCTCGGCGGGGGTGCCGTGGTCGTAGTACGTGGTTTCCACTTGCGTCTCCACTCGTGACCTCCTTCGACGGCCACAACGGAACGCGGTAGTTCAATATTCCACTACTGCGGGACAGTGCCGGTCGGGTCCAGAGGTGCGTCGAGCAGGGTGGTGAGGTCGCGCGTCAGCTCCCGGGCCCGGGCGCTGTCCGGTCCGCCGAGCGGCTCCAGCAGCTGGGTCAGCAGGCCGTGGACGACGTCGACCGCCCGCCGGGTGGTCTCGAGGCCCTCCTCGGTGAGTGCGAGCTGTACCGCTCGCGGGTCCCGCGGGTCCTTGGCGCGCTCCAGCAGCCCGGCGGACTCCAGGCTGCGGGCGAGCTTGGAGACGTACAGCGGTTCCAGGCCGGTGTGGTCGGCGAGGCGCCGCTGGCTGGGTCGCTCACCGGAGCGCTGCATGCCGTACAGCGACGCCACCAACGAGTACTGGGCGTGGGTGAGGCCCAATGGAGCGACTGCCCGGTCGACGGCGACCCGCCACTTCATCGACAGTCGCCACACCAGGAAACCCGGGGTGGCCCCTTCGGATGTCTTGCTCATGGCGGATACGGTACATGGCTACTATGGCGGTCCTGTGTACCCCGCCATCGCCGTGGTCATCGACGACGTGCTGCTGACCGGCGGATGCGGCTCGGTCGTCACAGGTAGTGGCGCTGGGTCTGCTTGTGGGCGGCGTATGTCTCGTATGCGACGCGGGTGGTGTCGAGGGCGGAGACTTCGCTGACGGGGACGTCCCACCAGCCGTGGCCGGGCGGGTTGGGTCCGTAGAGGTCGGTCTCGACGTGGACGACGGTGGTGCGGGTGGCGGCCTTCGCCTTCTCCATCGCCGCGCGGAACTCCTCGACGCCGGTGGCGTGCAGGACATCCGCGCCCAGGCTGGAGGCATTGGCGGCTAGGTCGATGGGGAGGACGCCGCCGTCGAGGAGGCCTGAGTCGTCGTCGCGGTAGCGGTATTTGGTGCCGAAGCGCTGGGAGCCGAGTGACTCGGACAGGGCGCCGATGGAGGCGAAACCGTGGTTCTGGACGAGGACGATGATGACCTTGAGTCCTTCGGAGACCATGGTGACGATCTCCTGGGCCATCATGAGGTAGGAGCCGTCGCCGACCAGGACGACGACCTCGCGGGAGGGGTCGGCCATTTTCGCGCCGACGCCGGCGGCGACCTCGTAGCCCATGCAGGAGTAGGCGTATTCGACGTGGTAGGCCTTCGGATCCCGCGCCCGCCAGAGCTGTTGCAGATCACCGGGCATGGAGCCGGCCGCATTGATGACCACGTCCCGGTCACCCAGGACGTCGTTGAGAGCGCCCAGGATCTGAGTCTGAGCAGGCAGTTCACCGGTGTTGCGGTCCGGAGCGAAGCACTCGTCCTCCATCTCCCTCGTGCGGGAGATGAGTCGGCGGGTGTGAGTCCGGTAGTCGGCGCAGACCTCCCAGTCCGCCAGCGCTCCCGCGAGGGCCTGGACACCGAGGCGGGCGTCGGCCACCACCGGCTCTGCCGAGTGCTTGACGGCGTCCAGGCGGGTGACGTTGAGGTTGACGAAGCTGACGTCGGGGTTGGCGAAGACGGTGTGGCTGGCGGTGGTGAAGTCGCTGTAGCGGGTGCCGATGCCGAGGACGACGTCGGCTTCCTTCGCCAGTTCGTTCGCCGCGTACGAGCCGGTGGAGCCGATGCCGCCGACGGCGCAGGGGTGGTCCCAGGGCACCGCACCCTTGCCCGCATGCGTGTCCGCCACGGGGATGCCCGTGGCCTCGGCGAACGCCCGCAGCGCGGTCTCGGCAGCGGAGTACACGGCGCCGCCACCCGCGACGATCAGCGGTTTCTCGGCGTTGCGCAGCAGCCGCGCGGCTCGCTCGACGGCGCTGGGTTCCGGCACCGGGCGGCCCACGTGCCAGACCCGGCGCCGGAAGAAGGAGAGGGGCCAGTCGTAGGCCTCGGCCTGCACGTCCTGTGGCAGGGCCAACGTCACCGCGCCGGTCTCGGCCGGGTCGGTGAGCACGCGCATCGCGGCCAGTGCGGCCGGGACGAGCTGCTCGGGGCGGGAGATGCGGTCGAAGTACTTGGATACGGCGCGGAAGGCGTCGTTGACGGTGACGTCGCCGCCCCGGGTGTCCTCCAGCTGCTGCAGGACCGGGTCTGCGGCGCGGGTGGCGAACATGTCGGACGGCAGCAGCAGCACCGGGATGCGGTTGGTCGTCGCGAGCGCCGCACCCGTGATCATGTTCGTCGAACCAGGCCCGGTGGAGGCCGTGCAGGCGAAGGTCGCCAGGCGGTCGCGCATCTTGGCGTACGCCACCGAGGCGTGCACCATGCCCTGCTCGTTGCGGGCCAGGTAGTAGGGAAGATCCGCTTCTTGCGTGACGGCCGCCTGAAGCAGCGCCTGCCCGATCCCGGCGACATTGCCGTGCCCGAAGATCCCCCAGACGCCGGGGATCAACCGCTGCTCCTGGCCGTCCCGCTCGCTGTACTGGTTGGCCAGGAAGCGGACGAGAGCCTGGGCTGTGGTCAGTCGTACGGTGTTCATCGGTTCTCTCCGAAGGGCAGCCGGTCGTCGATGTCCTGGGCGTCCCAGGCCGAGCTCACCCGGCCGTGGGCGGGGTCGTCGCAGATCAGCCAGGCCCGGTCCGGCCCGGGGCCGGCCATGACGTCGAGGTGGTAGAGGTCGTGGCCGGGCGCGGCGATCGAGGGCCCGTGCCAGCCGTGCGGGATCAGCACCGTGTCGCCGGAACGCACCTCGGCGAGCACGGCGATCGGCCGGTCCGGGGCGCCGTGGACGCGCTGGTAGCCGAAGCCGTTCTCGCCCGCGATCCGGGAGTAGCAGATCTCTTCCAGCTCCGATTCCGGGCCGGGCCGTGCCTCGTCGTGCTTGTGCGGTGGGTACGAGGACCAGTTGCCGTCGGGGGTGAGGACCTCGCACACCAGCAACTGCTCGGCGTCGAAGGTGCCGGGCAGGCAGTAGTTGTCGACCTGCCGGGAGCAGGCGCCCGCGCCGCGCAGTTCGACGGGGACGTCCTCCTTGCGCCCGTACCGAGCGGGGAGGCCACCTCGCTCGGTACGGGCGGAGGACAGCGCGAACGTCCCGCCGGACGCACTGCTGATCAGGGCCTGCGACTCGCGGGGCAGATACGCGAAGTCGGAGGCCGAGGCGAACATGCTCCTGCGGCCCTGGAGTTCGAAGCCGCGGCCGTCCGTGGTGACGGTGCACGAGCCCGTCAGCGGCAGCACCAGGAACTCCGAGTCGCCGGTGGACACGGTGTGCGCCTCGCCCGGCTTCAGGGTGAGGATCCTGGGGCCGGAGTATCCCCAGCTCGCCGGCTCGGGCGTGACCAGGAGGTCGTAAGGCCCGGCGGCCGAAGTGCCGGCCGGAAGGTGGTACTTGCTCACGGACGTCACAGCAGGCTCACCGCCCGGTCCACCGCACCGGCGACATCGCCGTCCGAGGGGTAGAGCAGCGAGCGTCCGACGACCAGGCCCTGCGCCGTGGGCAGCTTCAGCGCACGGCCCCAGGAGGCGAAGGCCGTGTCGGGGTCGGTGACCTCGCCGCCCAGCAGCAGCGCGGGGAGCGTGGACGAAGCAAGCACGCGCTCCATGTCGGCGACGACCGGCAGCTTCAGCCAGGTGTAGGCGGTACGGCGGCCCAGCCCCGACGCGATCGTGATCGACTTGATGACGGCGTCGGGGGAGAGGTCGTTGCGGATCTTCCCGTCCTGCCAGGTCGAGATGAACGGCTCGATCATGGCCATGAGGTGATGGTCGTTCAGCTCGTTCGCGGCGCGGGCGGTGTCCATCAGGACGGACGGAGTGGCCGGATCGTCCAGGGAGATGCGGGTGAGCATCTTGCCGCCGTCGAAGCCCATGGCGGCGATGGTCTCGGCGTCGTAGCCGGTGAACCGGTCGTCGATCTCGAACACCGACCCCGCAAGACCGGCCCGGTTCATCGATCCGAACACGCTCTTGCCGTCGAGGACGCCGAGGAGCAGCAGGTCCTCCAGGATGTCGGCGGTGGCCAGCACCCCCGTCACACCCGGCCGCTCCAGAGCGGTGCACAGCCGCTCCAGCAGCTCGAAACGGTCCGCCATGGCAGTGGAGTCACCGCCCACGCCGTTGGCGCCCCGTGCCGGATGGTCCGCAGCGATGATCATCGCCTTGCCGTGCTCACCCAGCAGCGAGGTCGCCTTCACACGGCGCGCGGCCGCTGCCGCTATGGCGCCGGGATCACTGACCCGGGCGGACACGATCCGGCTCACGTTGTCGGACGACACGCGTCACGCCTTTCGTTCGGTGGAGCTGGGGACGAGGGACGCCTCGCGGAGCTTGGCGTCGACCTCGGCCTCGGCGGGCATGGCGTCGGAGCAGGACAGCCGGCCGGCGACGACGGCGCCGGCGGCATTCGCGAAGGAGACCGTGCGGCGGGTGTCCCAGCCGGACAGCAGCCCATGACACAGCGCACCGCCGAACGCGTCACCGGCACCCAGGCCGTTGACCACGTCCACCGGTACCGGCGCGATCTCGACCGCCGAGCCGTCCCGATCCATCGCAAGGACACCCTTGGGGCCCTGCTTCACGACCGCCAGCTCCACGCCTGCGGCCAGCAGCGCCTCCGCGGCCGCGTACGGCTCACGCTCACCGGTCGCCACCTCGCACTCGTCGAGGTTGCCGACCGCGACCGTCGTATGCCGCAGCGCCTCCGTGTAGTACGAACGCGCCTCGGCCGGGTCCTTCCAGAACATCGGCCGCCAGTCGAGGTCGAAGACCGTCGTCCCCGACTTCGACCGGTGCGCGAGCGCCGCGAGCGTGGCCGAGCGGCTCGGCTCCTCGCTCAGGCCGGTACCGGTGATCCAGAAGATCCCGGTGTCGCCGATGGCCTCCAGGTCCAGCTCGTCCGCGCGGATGTCCAGGTCGGGCGCCTTGGGCAGCCGATAGAAGTACAACGGGAAGTCATCCGGCGGGAAGATCTCACAGAACGTCACCGGCGTCGGCGCAACGCCCGACGTGCCGACGAACCGGCCGTCCACGCCGTACCCCTCCAGCGCCGACCGCACGAACGCACCGAACGGATCCCGTCCCGTCTTCGTGATCACGGCCGAGCTGCGCCCGTACCGCGCCGCGGCCACCGCCACGTTGGTCGGGCTGCCGCCCAGGTACTTCCCGAACGACCTGACCTCCGCCAACCCCACACCTGTCTGGAGCGGGTACACGTCCACTCCCACACGGCCCATGGTCAGCACTTCGAATGACATCAGGCTGGTTTCCCTTCGCTCCGACCGTCCCCGGAGGCGGTGGGGGCAGACGAGTGCTTGAAGCGCTTTAAGCGCAGGCTCTGAGGCCAGTACGATGCCGTCCTTCAAATGTCATGTCAATAGGATGTTGCTACGTGACCCGTGCGGACGGGACGCAGAGCTTGGGCGAGGGAAGAGGGGCCATGGCGGGGGCCGTAAGTGCCCGCAGTGTGACCGTAAGGAGACTCGAACCGTTGAAAAGAATGTAGGAGCGATGGGGTCCCGAGGGGCAGTTCCTCGACACCGAGGACTGCCGCTGGCCCGAGCCGACCGCGCTGAGCCGGCTCCGGCTGGATGTGATGGAGGACCGCATCACACACCACCGGCTGCGCGCCAGGCCCTGCTTCTCGCAGATCCCGGTGCGCAGCCGGCAGTCAGATTGCGCCACTCGGTGCCGGTGTCCACCAGGCACCGTACGGTGGCGGCGCGCCTCGGTGAGGGCGCGTCAGAAGCGGGGTGCCTGCGGTGTGTTCTGCGGCACCGGGACGATGCGCTGGTTCACGCCGGGGCTCCGTCGACCGGACGGCTTGCAGGTGACGTCCTGCGCCGGCAGCTTTCCGTTGCTCAGGTAGGTGTTGATGGTGCGTTCGGCGCAGGAGCCCGGGTCGGTGGCGTAGACGCCGTGGCCCTCGCCACCCTTGACGTACACCATGCGCGAGCCCTTCAGGGCGCGGTGCATGCCGAGGCCGCTGACCAGGGGCGTCTGGGAGTCCCACTGGTTCTGCACGGTGAGTATGCCGACGTTGTTGTCCACCGCGGTGACGGGCTCGGCCGGCTTGTCCCAGAACGCGCAGGGCGTGATGTTGGAGCCGAAGTCGCCGTAGAGCGGGTACTTGGCCTTGTCCTGGATCGCGTCGCGGCGGTACTGCTCGGGGTCGCGCGGCCAGGCCGCGGTGTCACCGCAGACCACGGTCCAGAAGGCGGCGGTGCCGTTGTCGGCCGGCGGCTGCGCGGCGGCAGCCGCGGACCGGCGCGGTCCCCGCTGATCGTCCGGCGCGTGGGAACGGCGGGAGACCGCGTGTCCGTCGGCGGCCTTCTTGAGCTCGACGACCGCCTCGGCCGCGTACTTGGGGCTGAAGAACGCGGGGCGCAGGGAGGCCCGGATGTCGTCCCCGGTGAGCTTCTCACCACCGTTGTCGATGGGAGTGCGGTCGGCCCGGGCGACCAGGTCCCAGAAGGTCTTCTTCACCTTGGCCGGGGTGTCGCCGAGTCGGTAGGTGCGGTTGCGTTGCGCGGTCCACTTCGTCCAGCGGGCGAACGCCGGTTCCGTGCCCTCCGCCCAGACCTGGATCATGCCCCGCCAGACCCGTGCCGGGTCGACCGCGCTGTCCAGCACGAAGCGATCGGTCCGCTCGGGGAACATCTGCGCGTAGACGGCGCCCAGGTACGTGCCGTAGGAGTAGCCCAGGTAGGAGATCTTCTTCTCGCCCAGGACGCCGCGGATGACGTCCATGTCGCGGGCCGTGTTGCGGGTGGTGATGTATGGAAGCCTGTCGCCGTTCTTGGCGCGGCACTTGTCGGCGACGGTCCGGGCCCACTTGACGTCATGGCT
The DNA here is from genome assembly GCF_044541035.1 of Streptomyces sp. NPDC085866. NCBI lineage: Bacteria > Bacillati > Actinomycetota > Actinomycetes > Kitasatosporales > Streptomycetaceae > Streptomyces > Streptomyces sp. NPDC085866. Next base: position 46,128 of record NZ_JBITSQ010000003.1, on the reverse strand, counting down.
GAACGTCTGCGGGTGATAGGGGTGTTCGGTGTTCTGCTCCTTGTCCGTGAGGCCGCAGGTGACCGGGCTGCTGTGTCCCACGCCGCGCGGGTCGAACCCGATGAGGTCGTACTGCTCGCGGACCTTCTTGGGCATCGCGTCCTTCATCATCACCGGCATGTCCAGGCCCTCGCCGCCCGGTCCACCGGGGTTGAGGAGGAGCGCGCCGTGCCGCTTGCCCGGGACACTGGTCTTCAAGCGGGAGATGGCCAGCTTGATCGTCTTGCCGCCGGGGCGGCTGTAGTCGAGTGGGACCTTGATCGTCGCGCACTGGTACGCAGCGGGCAGCGACGTGTCGCATCTGTGCCACGCGGGCCTCTGGCTCTCGAACCTCTTCAGCGGTTCCGCCGCGGATGCCTGAGCCGGGGCGAGGGCGGGGAGCAGCGTTGCCGTGACCCCCACTGCGAGCAAGGGCGCAATGCGTCCTATCCGCACGATGGCCGTTCCTTTCTGTCAACTTACGGGAAGGTACGACCATTTCGTGTCTACGGAGGCCGGCGAATCCATCTGCGGGGCGGTCTTGCTACGACTCGCGGAGTACACAGAACAAGACGTGCGGAGGAGAACCCGGACGGGCTGATCACCGTCCGCGCTGCCAGGGGCGCAGTGCCGGCGGGGCGCCGTTGGTCCCGGTCACTCGGGCCGGTGGCCGTCCGAGTCCGGGACCGATGAAGTCGAGGTCCGCCTCCTTCGACTTCGCTGCGGCAGCAGGGGAGTCGACGGAGCACGTGGGTGGTCCGCCGGGGCCTTGCGCGGCGCCGCCCCCGTCCCCACGGGTTCGGCGCGGCGGGGCGCCTCCGCTCCGGCGCCCCGGTCCGTGAGCACGCGGAGAGTCAGCCGTGCTGTCGCTGCGTCCGGCCGCGCGGCAGAGCGGTGCCCGCGCCGAGCGAGACGACACCCATGCCGACGCCGGCCGTCACCCCCTGGGTGCCGTCGACGGCGAAGGGTGCGACCGCGGCGACGGCGAGGTGGAACAGGAACAGGAACCACAGGACCGGGCGGGAGGAGAGCAGCTGCTTCACGGGAGCTTCCTTTCGGGGACGGACGCGGACTCCCCGGCGGGGTGTCGCTGAACTTGCGTAGGTCGACGATCCCGCTTGCCGTGATGCGCCACGAGGGAGTGCGCTCCCGGACCTGTGGTGCAGCCGGCTACCCCTTCGCCGGCGAACCCGGCGCGTGCCGCCTCACCGTCGCACCTCATCGGGCCTCTTTCCGGTCACGACGGGACCGGTGGCCCCTCACCGCCCGGCCGCCACCGGGCTCAGCATGGGCGGAAATCCCCTCCACCGGGCGAAGGACGGGCTGACCCATGCACCCGAACGATGGCTACCGTGAACTTGGTCGTGACGAGTGCCTGTGTCTGCTGGCGACCGCACCGATCGGCCGTATCGTCCACACGAGGCAGGCACTGCCCGCAGTCCTTCCGGTCAACTTCAGCCTGGACCACGACGGAGCGGTGCTGCTGCGTACGTCGGCGGCCTCGGACCTGGCCCGCGCGGTCGACGGTGCGGTCGTGGCCTTCGAGGCGGACGCGGCCGACGCGGACACGCACTCCGGCTGGAGCGTCGTCGTGACGGGCCGCGCGGAAGTCGTCACCGACCGGGCCGAGATCGACCGCCTGGAACGGATCGGCCCACGTTCCTGGGTTCCCTCGCCCGAGGAAGTCTTCGTACGGATCGAGTCCGAACTGGTCTCCGGACGTGAACTCATCGGCGGCCGCACGCTGTACGGCCCGCGTCTCTCCAGCCGCTCACCAGGGCACGTCGGGCCGCAGCTCTCGCCGCTCGACGCCCCGAACGAAGGCCGCACCCCGCCGAGCGGGAATCCGGCCTGCGATCAGACGCCCCCGGACGTGTGTGTCGGGGTCGATCGCATCGGCTTCGTGGGGGACGACAGTCCGTGAGCCGGCGACCCCTTCAGGCCGTCCGACCGGAGGCGGTCTCCGGCTGCGGCAGACCGGGATGGCGAGAGGGCCGACCGGCCCTGGCCTTGGACACAGATCGGCCGGCGCCTCTGCCTGGCCGAGAAGACGGCGCTCCCGCCGCCGCGTGACGGGGACCGTTGGACCCCGCCGAACGGTCGATCAGGGACTGTTCGGCCCTATCCGGTCCGGGTACCCCACCGACGATCATGATGCGGCGGCCGGGAGGGGAGCCAGGTCCACACCCGCATCCACGCACTTCCCGGCTCGCTGTCTCCATGGCACAAGGGAAGGGCACCGTCCGGTGGACGAGACGCAGGAACAGCAGGTGAAGGCCGTGCGGCCGAGAGACACGTCGGTGGTCTCCATAGCCGCAGGGACCGCCGGGCGAGCGGAGCAGGCCTCGGCCGGACGGCCCTCGTGGGCGGAGTGGTTGACGACCACCGACCACAAGAGGATCGGGACGATGTACCTGGTCACTGCGTTCGCCTTCTTCATCGTGGGCGGCGTGATGGCGCTGCTGATGCGCGCGGAGCTGGCCAGGCCCGGCCTGCAGATCATGTCGAGCGAGCAGTTCAACCAGGCATTCACCATGCACGGCTCGATCATGCTGCTGATGTTCGCGATGCCGCTGTTCACCGGGTTCGCCAACTGGATCATGCCGCTCCAGATCGGCGCCCCGGATGTCGCCTTCCCACGGCTGAACATGCTCGCCTACTGGCTCTTCCTGTTCGGCTCGACGACCGCGGCCTTCGGCTTCCTGACTCCTGGAGGTGCCGCCGACTTCGGCTGGTTCCTCTACGCTCCGCTCTCGGACGCCGTCCACTCGCCGGGACTCGGCGCCGATCTGTGGATCATGGGCGTGGCGCTGTCGGGCTTCGGCTCGATCCTCGGAGCGGTCAATTTCATCACCACGATCACCTGCATGCGCGCGCCGGGCATGACCATGTTCCGGATGCCGATCTTCACCTGGAACGTGCTGCTGACCGCCCTGCTGGTCCTGATCGTGTTCCCGGTCCTGGCGGCTGCGCTGTTCGCGTTGGAGATGGACCGCAAGTTCGGTTCCCACGTCTTCGACGCGGCCAACGGCGGGGCGCTGTTGTGGCAGCACCTGTTCTGGTTCTTCGGCCATCCCGAGGTCTACATCCTGGCACTGCCGTTCTTCGGCATCGTCTCCGAGGTCGTCCCGGTCTTCGCCCGCAAGCCGATGTTCGGATACATGGGACTGATCGCGGCGACGATCTCCATCGCGGGTCTGTCGGTGACGGTCTGGGCGCACCACATGTACGTCACCGGCGGCGTGCTGCTGCCCTTCTTCTCCTTCATGACGTTCTTGATCGCAGTGCCGACCGGGGTGAAGTTCTTCAACTGGATCGGCACGATGTGGAAGGGCTCGCTGTCGTTCGAGACTCCGATGCTGTGGACCACCGGCTTCCTGATCACGTTCCTCTTCGGCGGCCTGACCGGAGTGATCCTGGCCTCCCCGCCGATGGACTTCCATCTCTCCGACTCGTACTTCGTCGTGGCGCACTTCCACTACACGGTCTTCGGCACCGTCGTGTACGCGATGTTCGCCGGATTCCACTTCTGGTGGCCCAAGTTCACCGGCAAGATGCTCGACGAACGCCTCGGGAAGATCACGTTCTGGACACTCACGGTCGGCTTCCACACCACGTTCCTGGTGCAGCACTGGCTGGGCGCCGAGGGCATGCCCCGCCGGTACGCCGACTACCTGGCCGCCGACGGCTTCACGGCTCTCAACACCGTCTCGACGATCGGATCGTTCCTGCTCGGCCTGTCGATCCTGCCGTTCTTCTACAACGTCTGGAAGACGGCGAAGTACGGTGAGCCGGTGGAGGCCGACGACCCGTGGGGTTACGGCCGTTCGCTGGAATGGGCGACCTCCTGCCCGCCGCCCCGCCACAACTTCGTTTCCCTCCCTCCCATCCGCAGCGAGTCTCCGGCGTTCGACCTGCACCACCCGGAGGTCGCCGCGCTCGAGGCGGCGAAGTAGATCATGGCCCGAGCCGTACTCGCTCTGGGGGCCGCCATGGTGGCCGCAGCAGGCTGCGTCTGGTATCTGCCGGCGTTTGCCGACCTGCGGGCGGGAGCCGACCGGCCGGTGTCCCGTCGCAGGGCGGCCGCGGCCTGCCTCAGCGGCTGGACCACGGTCGGTGTTGTCGCTGCGCTGCTGTTCGTCTCGGAGGCATGGTGGATACCTTCCGCTGCGGCCGTGACCGGCGCTGCTGTCACGCTGGGCCTTCGGGTTCGGGCGTCGATGCGGCGCCGCCGCGAGTCGCGCGAGGCCGCGTGCCAGTGGGCGGAGTTGCGCGAGGATCCGCAACCGCCCGACACCGAACCTGTCCGAACGGCCGCCGTCGCCGTGCTCGTCGGCTTCGGGCCGGCTGCCGCCGCGGTCGCGGCGGCAGCCATGGTGGTCGTAAGACCCGAGCACGGGATGGCCGGATGGGCGGTCGTCGCCGTGCCGACCACGATCGTCGCGCTGTCTCTCGGTGTCGCGGCAGTGTCCGGGCGGGTGCTTCGCCGTCCTCGCGTCGACGGGAGCGGTCGCCGGCGGTGACACCACGCCGACGGCCGCAGTTCCGCCGTCGGGCGCGCCGGTCCATATGCCTGTGACGGCATCGTGTCCTGCACGGTGACCGGACCGACGGGCCCTGGCCTCAGGGCGGTTCGGCCCTGTTCCGGGTGGCGGCGTCACCGGATGATCGATGTGCCGGTCGGACCCGTACGACGGATCCCGGCTGTGACGGTGAACGCCGTCCCTCTCCCTGCCTGCATTCCGGAGGAGCTCCATGCTTTCGCCCGAGTCGGCCGCTGTCGTTCGCGCCACCCTGCCCGCCGTCGGCGGCGCCCTGGACGAGATCACCACACGTTTCTACGGCACCATGTTCGCCGAGCAACCCCACCTGCTCGACGGCTTGTTCAACCGCGGCAACCAGGCCAGCGGTGAGCAGCGCCGGGCACTGGCCGGGTCCATCGCGGGCTTCGCCCGGGCCCTGCTGGCCGATCCCGACGCCCGGCCGGACGCCCTCCTGGCCCGGATCGCCCACAAGCACGCCGCGCTCGGCGTCACCGAGGACCAGTACACGATCGTCCACAAGTACCTGTTCCGCGCCATCGGCGACGTGCTGGGCGAAGCGGTCACCCCGGAGGTCGCAGCCGCCTGGGACGAGGTGTACTGGCTGATGGCCGGCGCCCTCATAGCCCAGGAGGCCCGCCTCTACCAAGAGGCGGAGGTCGACCCGCGCAAGCCCTGGCGGCGGTGGACCGTCGTGGAGCGGCGGGAGGAGACCCCGGACGTGGTCTCCTTCCTGCTGCGCCCGGCCGACGACGGCCCCCTGCCCCGGGCCTGCGCGGGCCAGTACGTCAGCGTCCGTGTGCTCATGCCCGACGGCATCCACCAGACCCGCCAGTACAGCCTCTCCAACGCACCCGGCGACCGCCTGCGGCGCATCACCGTCAAGCGGGTGGCGGGCGTCGCCGACGTCCCCGAGGGCGAGGTCTCCAACCAGCTGCACCGCACGGTACGGGCCGGCGACGAGCTGACCCTGTCGGCCCCGTTCGGAGACGTGGTCCTCGACGACGCCGACACCCCGCTCGTACTGGTTTCCGCCGGCATCGGCTGCACCCCCATGACCGGCATGCTCGAACACCTCGTTGCCACCGGTTCGTCCCGGCCGGTCCGGGTCCTGCACGCCGACCGCACGCCGGCCGACCACGCCCTGCGGGCAGAAACACGATGCCTGGTGGAGCAACTGCCCGATGCCAGGGCCGAGTTCTGGTACGAAGAGGATGCAGCCGAGGAACCGGGGTCCCGCACGGGCCTGATGGACCTCGACGACCTGGGGCTGCCCGCCGACGCCGACGTCTACCTGTGCGGCTCGCTGCCCTTCATGCGTGCCGTGCGCGCCCAGCTGCTCCAGGCCGGCATTCCCGCCCGCAGTATCCGCTACGAGGTCTTCGGCCCGGACCTGTGGCTGGCTCACGCCGAAGACTGAGTCGCCCCTCGATGCTGCTGGACGCGGCGGGCAGCATGGTCAGCAGCATGATGGTGGGTTCGGTGGCGCGGACGGTCTGCGGCAGCCGGGCGGCCAGGTGAATCCAGGTGCCGGGGTCGCCTCGGCCTTGTCCTCGCCGAGCACGAGGTCGAGGCGGCCCCGGAGGACCTGGGACGGCGACCAGGCTGATCGCACCCAGGTGGTCCCGGTGACGGTGGAGGTCGCTGTGCATGTGCAGCACACGCCGTCGGGCCGGCAGGTGCCGCAGGGCGCGGCCGGCGATGCCCGGAGCGCGGATCAATCCTTCGTCGGCGATGGCACGGTGCGGTTGGAGCAGTGCCATCGATGCCGCGCTGCGGGCAGTGACGGTGAAGCCCTCGGCGGCGAGCAGGTCGTTCCAGGCGGTCGGGGTGAGCGGGCGTGCGCCGACATGGACGGCTGCGCGCAGGTCGGCGGTGATCTGCCGGGCGAGGGTCGGATCGATGGCGTCGGGCAGGAGACACATCTCGTGGAGGGCGTAGCGACCGGACGAGTCGGCAAGGAGGCGGCGTGCCTCTCGTACGACGCGCCGCTCGGCGGGTTCGGGGTGGGCATTGCTTCGCTGTGGACGGCACCGGCGCTTCCGCTCGGCAGGCCGGTGTCCGCCGCACCCGCCCGCACCGCGTGGACCTCGGCCGGTCCGTGAGCCGGGCGGTCGCGCCCGGGCCTGCCGCGAGCTCCACCACGTGGTCGTCGGGACCGATCGCGAGTACGTCGAGCATCGAGCGGGTCGTTTCCGGACCGCCGGGGCGCAGGACGCGCTTGCCCAGGCCGGCGAGGAGCCAGTGGCCGGGCATGCGGGAGGAGCGGAGACCTTCGCCGGGTGTCGGCATGCCCTTGGGGAGCGGCTGGTCGCGGTCTGTCGTCGCCATGGGGTGAGCCTCGCTCTCCACCTGGCCCGGTCACGGCAAGCTGCTCCAGTACGGCCAGAACCGGGTCAGGACGAGGACGGCGATCACGCCGTACCAGGCGGCCAGGAGCATCCAGTGTGTCTCCAGTACCAGGGCGACACAGCTCCGGCCGGATGCCGGTACGGGGAGGAGACCGTGCCTGACGTTGCGCAGCGTGGTGTACCAGAACAGGGCGATGGTGACCGCCCAGACCACGGCGCAGTACGGGCAGATACGGCCCAGCCCGAAGAGGGACTGATAGATCAGCCAGTGCACGAACAGGACACCGGCGACCGCGCCGGCATTCAGCGTGAGCCACAGCGCCCGGTGCAGGCGCGCCCCGGTGAGCACGGCCAGGCCGAGGACCGCGACGGCGGCGAAGGCGCCGAGGCCGAGCAGCATGTTGGGGAAGCCGAAGACGCTGCCCTCGGGACTGGCCATGACGTTGCCGCAGCTGATGATCGGGCTGATGTTGCACGGCGGCTGGTACGCCGGGTTCTTCAGCAGTCGCCAGTCGTCCACGCTGAGCTCGAAGGACGCGAGCCAGCCGATGAGCCCGGTCAGGGTCAGCAGCCAGCCGATGCGCCGGCCCGGCCGCGCCGGGCGGGGCGGCCTCATGCGGCACGCCGGGTACGCGGCTCGGGGGACTGCACGCCGCGCATCGCCGGTGCCGGTGTGGGCGTGCGTCGCCGGTAGACCAGGTAGGGCCGGGCGAGGTAGCCGATCGGGGCGCTCCAGACGTGGACGAGGCGGGTGAAGGGCCAGGCGGCGAAGAGCAGGCAGGCACTCAGGGCGTGCAGCTGAAAGAGCAGCGGCGCTCCGGCGATCGCCTCCGGACGAGGGTGGAGGGCGAAGATGCCGCGGAACCAGACGGAGACGGTGGACCGGTAGTCGTAGCCTCCGCCGAACACGTTGTGTACGGCGGTGGCGCCGAAGCCCAGCAGGACCGTGCCCGACAGGAGCGGGAACAGTACCTTGTCGCTGCGGTCGGTGGTGAGACGGATCCGGCGGGCGAGCAGCCGGCGGGCGCACAGCATGCCCAGGCCGGTGACCATGGCGACCCCGGCGACGGAGCCCAGCGCGACGGCCGTGGTGTGGTAGGCGCGCTCACCGATGCCCGCTGCCTCGGTCCAGGACGCCGGGACGGCCAGGCCCACCACGTGTCCGGCGATCACCGAGAACGCGCCGAGGTGGAACAGGGGGCTGCCCCAGCGCAGCCAACGGTGTTCGAGGAGCTGGGTGGTGTGGGAGGTCCAGCCGAACTGATCCTGACGGTAGCGCCAGACGTGCCCGACGACGAACACGGCGAGACAGATGTAGGGGAATGCGACCCACAGGAGCAGATCGGCGCCGCCCGCCGAGGCGGCGGCCGAGAGGGAGAGCGGGGCGTTCATCGGCGGCCTTCCAAGCGGCTGGTCGGGGCGGGCGGTAGCAGGGTCGGCGGGGCGGGCGTCGGCGGCACGAAGGCGCCGGGCGGGGCGAACTCCCCGTCGCCGTAGGCCCCGTAGGGGTCGAGGCCGACCTCCTCGCTCGGCGGTCCCTCGGCGACGAGTTGGGCCACCGCTGCACGGTCCGCCTCGGTGGGCGGCGGCAGCAGCGTGAGCAGGGCGGCCAGGACGTGCCGGTAGGGGGAGTCGGCGTCGACCAGGGCGCGGTGGAGCAACTCCAGTCCCCGCCGGTGCTGGCGCAGGGGTGCCTCGCCGCCCCGGGGACCCGCCAGGGCCGCGAACTCCAGGACGACCGGCAGATGGTCCGGCAGTTCACCCCCCTCGATGTCCCAGCCCATGGCCCGGTACCGCTGGTTCAGGGTGAGCAGGGCCATGCCCCGCCGACGGGTGTCACCGTGCAGGTAGTAGGTGAGGTGGAGACTGCTCCTGCGGCGCAGGTCGAACATCTCGACGTAGTGCCGCTCCAGCCCGTCGGGCTCCTGGCCGGCCATCCACGTGGTGAAGGCGGCCAGGTGCCCGGCTGCAGGAGAGGCCGGCAGCGCGGCGACATCGTCCTTCAACACCGGTCGGGCGGCGACGAGTTCGCTGTCCGGGTACTGCAGCAGCAGCGAGCACAGCCGCAGCAGCAGGGCGCGTGCCTCGGCCTCCTCCGCGGTGAGGCGGACCGGGCGGCGCACGGCCGCGCGCAGCCGGGTCCGGACGATGGCGGGGATCGTTGCGGGCAGCGGGCTCACGGACGGCCTCCGGCGGGAGCTTCGGGAGTACGGCGGCGCAGGGTGGGGATGCCGAGCAGCACGCGCCGGCCACCGGCGTCCGCCGGTTCGCCGGACGTCTCGACCGGACAGCGGTTCTCCGTCGCGGTCAGCGCGGCGGCGTCCTCCTTGTGGGCGGCGGGGACGACGTACCGATCCTCGTACTTGGCGACCGCGAGCAGCCGGTGCAGGTCCTCCGCCTCCCGGGCGGAGAGCCCGACGGCCTCCAGCGCGGTCTCGTCGCCGGCCTCGCCGAGGACGCGTTCCCGCATGTACGAGCGCAGCGCGGTGAGCTTCATCAGCACACCGGCGACCATGTCGGTGTCCCCGGCGGTGAACAGCTCCGCCAGGTACTCCAGCGGGATGCGCAGCCGGGTGACGGCGGCGAAGACGTGGTCCGGGTCGTCCTGGTCGCCGCCCGCCGCGTCGACGGCGTCGAGGACGGGGGAGAGCGGCGGGACGTACCAGACCATGGGCATCGTCCGGTACTCCGGGTGCAGCGGCAGCGCCACCTTGTAGCGCATCACCAGGTCGTACACCGGGGAGTGCCGGGCCGCATCCAGCCAGTCCTCCGGAATCCCGGACTCCCGTGCCGCCGCAATCACTTCGGGGTCGGCCGGGTCGAGGAAGACGCCCCTCTGCGCGTCCAGCAGGTCCGTCTCGTCCGGGGTGGCCGCCGCCTCGCCGACGCGGTCGGCGTCGTACAGCAGCAGGCCCAGGTAGCGCAGGCGGCCGACGCAGGTCTCGGAGCAGACCGTGGGCTGGCCGGCCTCGATGCGCGGGAAGCAGAAGGTGCACTTCTCGGCCTTGCCGGTGGCGTGGTTGACGTACACCTTCTTGTACGGGCAGGCCGTCACGCACATGCGCCAGCCCCGGCAGCGATTCTGGTCGACCAGGACGATGCCGTCCTCGACCCGCTTGTACAGGGCGCCGGACGGGCAGGCGGAGACGCAGGCCGGGTTGAGGCAGTGCTCGCACAGGCGGGGCAGGTGGAAGAGGAAGGTCTGCTCGAACTCGAACCTCACCTTCTCGGCCCACGCCCCGGTCAGGTTGGGGTCGCCACCCGCGTGCTCGGGCGCGCCGCCGAGGCCGTCCTCCCAGTTGGCGCCCCAGGTGATCGCCGTGGGCCTGCCGGTGAGCACCGAACGGGGACGGGCGACCGGGACGTCCTGGCCGGCCGGGGCGCCGACCAGGTTGTCGTAGTCGTAGGTGACCGGCTCGTAGTAGTCCTCGATGCCCGGCAGGTCGGGGTTGGAGAAGAGGGACAGCAGGCGCTTGACCCTGCCACCGGAGCGCAGGACGAGACGCCCGCGCCTGTCCAGCATCCAGCCGCCCTTCCACTTCTCCTGGTCCTCGTAACGGCGCGGATAGCCGACACCGGGCTTGGTCTCGACGTTGTTGAACCAGGCGTACTCGACGCCGGTCCGGTTGGTCCACGTCTGCTTGCAGGTGACCGAACAGGTGTGACACCCGATGCACTTGTCGAGGTTCATCACCATTGCCACTTGGGCCATGACGCGTCCGATGGTGGCTTCGCCACGGGTCATGTCAGTACTCCACTCGCTGGCTGCGACGGCGGATGACGGTGACCTCGTCGCGCTGGTTGCCGGTCGGACCGTAGTAGTTGAAGGCGTACGTGAACTGCGCATAGCCGCCCGCGAGATGGGTGGGCTTGAGCAGCAGCCGCGTCAGGGAGTTGTGGATGCCGCCACGCCTGCCGCTGACCTCGGTCTTCGGCACGTTCACCGTGCGGTCCTGGGCGTGGTACATGTAGACCGTCCCCTCCGGCATGCGGTGGGAGACCACGGCCCGTGCGGCCACGACGCCGTTGCGGTTGTACGCCTCGATCCACTCGTTGTCCTTGACGCCGATCTTCTCGGCGTCGGCGGTGGACATCCAGATCACCGGACCACCGCGGGACAGGGCGAGCATGTGCTTGTTGTCCTGGTAGTTCGAGTGGATGGACCACTTCGAGTGCGGGGTGAGATAGCGGACCGTCACCTCGGCGCGTCCGTCGTGGAGTTGCTCGTCGCCGTAGTGTCGGGGGGTGTTCAACGGGGGCCGGTACACGGGTAGTTGTTCGCCCAGTTCGGTCATCCAGTCGTGCTGGACGAAGAAGTGCTGGCGGCCGGTGAGGGTGTGCCAGGGCTTCTTGTGCTCGGTGTTGATGACGAAGGGCGAGTAGCGCCGGCCGCCGGTCTCCGAGCCCGACCACTCGTAGGACGTCATCACGGCGCGCGGCTGGGTGCGGGTGTCCGCGAAGGTGATCCGCTCGGCCTCGCGTTCGGAGGCCAGTTCCACCAGGCCCGCGCTGCCGGTCTGCCGCTCCATCTCGCGAAAGCCCTCGGTGGCCAGACGGCCGTTGGTGGTGCCGGACAGGGCGAGGATCGCCTCGCACATGTCGGAGGCGGTGGCCAGGGAGGGTCGCCCGGCGGCGGCCCCGTCCCGGACGGTCCCGCAGCGGCGCCGCAGCTCGTCCAGTTCCTGGTTCGGGTGGACGGTGATGCCCTTGGTGGTGGTGCCCAGGGTGTCGAGCAGCGGGCCGACGGCGCGCATCTTCTGCGCTGTCGCGGCGTAGTCCCGTTCGACGACGACGAGCCTGGGCATGGTCCGGCCGGGGACCGGCTCGCACTCGCCGGTCTTCCAGTCCCGTACCATCCCGCCCGGCTGGGCGAGTTCGTCGGGAGTGTCGTGCGTGAGCGGCACCGCGAGGACGTCGGTACGGGTGCCGAGGTGCTCGGCGGCCAGCTCGCTGAACCTGTCGGCGATGGTCAGGAACGTGTCGTAGTCGGTGCGGGCCTGCCAGGGCGGGGCGATGGCCGGGGTGAAGGCGTGCACGAAGGGGTGCATGTCCGTGCTGGACAGGTCGTCCTTCTCGTACCAGGTCGCGGCCGGCAGGACCACATCGGCCATCAGCCCGGTGGACGTCATGCGGAAGTCCATGCAGACCAGCAGGTCGAGCTTGCCCTCGGGCGCCTCCTCCCGCCACACCACCTCCTTCGGGCGCCCCTCGGGCGGGGTCTCCGTGGAGCGCACGGCCGCGTCCGCGCCGAGCAGATGGCGCAGGAAGTACTCGTTGCCCTTGCCCGACGAGCCCAGCAGGTTAGCCCGCCACACGGTCAGCACACGGGGGAAGTTGGCCGGGTCGTCGGGATCCTCGACGGCGAACCGCAGCCTGCCGGAGCGCAGCTCGTCGACGATGTGCTCGGCGACCGGCCGGCCGGCCCGTGCCGCCTCGTCCGTCAGATCGAGGGGGTTGCGGTTGAAGCCGGGGTGACCGGGTGTCCAGCCCAGGCGCACCGCCTGCGCCAGGCAGTCGGCGAACCCCTTGCCCTCGAACCGGCCTTCCCCGAGCGGGGAGGCCAGCTCGTCGGGACCGAACGCCTCGTACCGCCACTGGTCCGAGTTCAGATACCAGTACGACGTGCCTGCCATGTGCCGCGTGGGGCGCTGCCAGTCGAAGGCGAAGGCCAGGTGCTGCAGCCCGGTGAGCGGGCGGACCTTCTCCTGGCCGACGTAGTGGGCCCAGCCGCCGCCGTTGACGCCCTGGCAGCCGGTCATGGTGACCAGGGCCAGGAAGGCGCGGTAGATGGTGTCGGAGTGGAACCAGTGGTTGGTGCCGGCACCGAGGGCAATCATCGAACGCCCCTGCGTCCGCTCCGCGTTGCGGGCGAACTCCCGGGCGATCCGGGCCGCCTGCTCGGCCGGGACGGACGTCACCGTCTCCTGCCAGGCGGGGGTGTAGGGCTCGGACGCGTCGTCGTAGGACGACGGCCAACGGCCCGGAAGTCCCGGCCGTCGCACCCCGTACTGCGCCAGCATCAGATCGAAGACCGTCGTCACCAGGCGCCCGCCGATCCGCCGCACGGGCACCCCGCGCACCATGACCGAGCCGCCCTCCGTGCCGCCCTGGTCGAAGCGGGGCAAGGCCACGGCCGCCGTGTCCTCCGCGCTGTCGAACAGGCTCAACTCGGGCACGGTGTCGCCCAGGTCGAGGTTCCAGCGGCCTGGCTCGGCTTCTCCCCAGCGGAAACCGAGCGAGCCGTTCGGCACGACGGGTTCACCGGTGGCCGAGTCGAGGAGCACGGTCTTGGACTCGGCGTGTTCCGTGCTGAGGCCGAGACCGGCGGCGGTCAGAAAACCGTCCGGGACGAGACCGTGTTCGTGCTCGCGCAGGGTCACCAGGAACGGTGCGTCGGTGAACTTGCGCAGGTAGTCCTGGAAGTAGGGCACCTCCCGGTCGACGAGGAACTCGCGCAGGACGACGTGCCCCATGGCCATCGCCAGGGCCCCGTCCGTGCCGGGGTGCGGGGACAGCCACTCGTCGGCGTGCTTGACGTTGTCGGCGTAGTCGGGGCTGACCGCGACGACCTTGGTGCCGTTGTAGCGGGTCTCGGTCAGGAAGTGCGCGTCGGGAGTACGGGTGACGGGGATGTTGGAGCCCCACATGATCAGGTAGCCCGCGTTCCACCAGTCCGCGGCCTCCGGTACGTCTGTCTGGTCGCCGAAGACCTGCGGGGAGGCGACGGGCAGATCGGCGTACCAGTCGTAGAAGGACAGCAGGGTGCCGCCGATCAGTGACATGAAGCGGGCGCCGGCCGCGAAGGAGGCCATCGACATCGCGGGGATGGGGGAGAAGCCGGCCACGCGGTCGGGGCCGTACCTCTTGATGGTGTGGACGTGGGCGGCGGCGACCAGTTCGGCGACCTCGTCCCACTCGGCGCGCACCAGTCCGCCCTTGCCGCGGGCCCGCTTGTAGGCGCGCGCCTTCGCCGGATCGCCGGTGATCTCCGCCCATGCGGCCACCGGGTCCCCGAGCCGCCGCCGGGCCTCGCGCCACAGCTTCAGCAGCGCGCCGCGCACATACGGGTAACGGACGCGGCCGGGGGAGTAGGTGTACCAGGAGAACGACGCCCCGCGCGGGCAGCCGCGGGGCTCGTACTCGGGACAGTCGGTGCCGATCGACGGGTAGTCGGTGGCCTGGTGCTCCCAGGTGATGATGCCGTCCTTGACGTACACCATCCACGAGCAGGAGCCCGTGCAGTTGACGCCGTGTGTGGAACGCACCACCTTGTCGTGCGCCCAGCGGTCCCGGTAGAAGCCCTCCCACTTCGGGTCGCCCGCACCGAAGACGGCGCGTCCGTCGGCCGAGACCTCGCGGCGGGTCAGCAGCCTGCGGGCGGCCAGCGGCCAGCCCTCCCCACGCCGCTGCGATGAGCGCGCTGTCCTGTCGTTCTCCATGGTCACGAACGCTAGGCGCCGGCGCTGTCCCGGTCCCGGGGCCGAACGGCCCTGTCCTGGCCCCCGTCCGGCCCAACCTCCGCTGCGCCGTGGAGACTCAGGTCCTGAGGGAGATACCGGGCTCGCTAGGAACGTCCGTAGCCCTCGGTGCGGCGGTATCTCGATCACGAGCGCGCCGGACGGAGCCGAGTAGTGGTCGGACCCTGTGCGGTGGAGGCACCGGACGCCAGGGGCGGGTGAACGGCATGCACCTGGGCTGTAGTTGCCCCCCTCGGGGGGCCGTTCGGCCCTGTCCGGAGCCGTGATCAAGGGCCGGTGGGCTGTGATCGGAGGACCGCTCGGCCCAGGTGTCGACGGCTGCAGCACGGTGATGCTGACCTGTGACCGGCCAGGAGCGGCCACGGACCATCGGGTCCCGCTGCCCGCGGCCACGTCTCCTCGTGTACAGGCCGGGGCAGGCGCGGCTCGCTCCCGGTCCGGTCACCGTCCGGCCCGCCGTCTCTGCCAGGGCCACGGCCGGACAGCCGTCCGCCACGCCCCCGTCCCGGCGTGCGTCTCTGTGCCTGGCCGCCTGGTGCGTCGGTCACTTCGGGGACGTGGCGGACGAGCCGCCTCTGCCGGACCGGCCGACCGGTCCGGCCGTGAATCGCTGGAGACACCTTCACGAGTGCTCTCACCCTTGCCCCGGCCCCCTGGGACGCCCAGGCGCTCGAAGCCGCAGAGAGGCATCATGTGCGCCTGGCAGGCGAGTTGGCCGGGCGTGTGATCGGTGACGCCGCCCGGAACCGCGGCGCACGTCCCGCCAACTCGAACGCTTCCACGTTCCGCCGGCCCGCACGGCCCTGCCCTGCTCGCCGGAACCAGGGACCCTCGGCCCCTGTCGACGGGCTCATCGGCCCCGGCGCCGAGGCCGTCGGATGCCGGATGCTGACTTCCGACCGATCCGGAGGTGTCCCGTGTACGACCGGACCGAACGCCCACGCGGGTGTCTCCACCGTCGTCCCCCGCGACGGGCGCCGTGCACGTGCCGGATCGGTCACCGGCCGCCCGCCGTGTCTGCCCTGACTCCCGGGCGGCCGGACGCACGATGCGGACGAATCCGGCATGGAGGACCCGGTGAGCGGCACCCGAGCGATCCCTCGACAGCGTCAGCACCTGCCGGTCAAGCCGTTCATGGCCGCGCCGTCGACCGACGCCGCCGCCACGGTGCGTTCCCCCGGCCCGCCGGTTCACCCCGCCATACGCACAGCGGCAGGAACGGTGAGCGGGCAGTGGGCACCGTCGGCCGTGGTCCCTGGTGCGGTTCGTCCAGGTCACCGGCGCCGTCCTGCGGGTCGGCGGACAGCCGGCCCTGACCCCGGTGGTGCTGCGACTCGCTCGGCGCATGCTGTCCGCCGAGGCCAGGGACCGCTTCGCGGCCGCGGCGGGCCGCCGGTTCGGACCGCTGACCGGCACGGTGATCCTCCCGGTTCAGCTGGGCACCGGCCGGGTCATGGCCCGGCACGAGGGCGTCACCTGGGCCTCGCTCGCCGAGCCCGGCCACGGCGCACCCTGGCCACCGTACTCGGGCTGTTCGTGCTGGTGATGCTCGCCGCGGCCGGCCACGGCATCGCGCACGCCAAGGGCCGCGCCGAACCGGCCCGAGCCCTGGCCCTCGGGTCGCTCGTCGGCTCGCCGGACGTCGTCCTGCTCGCCACCGCCCTGCCCGTCACATGACCGCCGACGGTGCGCTGCGGGCGTCGGCGGTCTCGGACAAGAGAGGAAGCATGGTGCGTACCCCTCACCTCGATGCGGCAAGCCTGGAAACGCTGCTCGCGGCAGCGGTGGCGGCCCCGTCCATCCACAACACCCAACCCTGGCGCTTCCGCGTCGACCCGCACGACCAGAGCCTGGAGATCCGCGCCGTGCCGGAGCGGATGCTGCCGCTGGCCGACCCGGACAGCCGCGCGCAGTATCTGTCCGTGGGCGCGGCCGTGTTCAACCTCCGACTTGCCGCCGAGCATCTGGGCCGGCGCCCCGAGGTGTGGCTGCTGCCCGATCCGGGCGAGCCCGAGCTGCTCGCCACCCTGTTGCTCGCCGACCCGACGGGTCCGCACGCCCACCACGGGCGGGACAGCGATCTGTACGAGGCCATAGCCCGGCGGCACACCAGCCGGATGCCGTTCACCGGGCGTCCGGTACCCGACCCGGTCGTGGTGGAAATGACCGCGGCTGCGCACACCCAGGGCGCGCGACTCCATCTGCCGGATATCGTCGGCACCCGACGGCTCCTGCGTCTGACCGCCGTGGCCGAGGCCCGCAACCATGCCAGCGCGGCGCGGACCGCGGAGACCCGTAACTGGATCACCGTCCCGGGGACGGGCGCCCCTTACGGCATTCCCCTCACCGCCCTCGGCCCGTCGGACGCGGGCGGGCGGATGCCGATGCGGGACTTCACCGGCCCGCTGCCGGTGCCGCGTCTGCCTGCCCTCCGCTTCGAACGCCACGCCCAGGTCGCACTGTTGTGGACCTCCCTCGACCGGCCGCAGGACTGGTTGCGCGCGGGCCAGGCCCTGCAACACGTGCTGCTGACGGCAACGGTGCACGGGGTGCGCACCTCGCTCCTTCACCAGGCGATGGAATGGCCGGACCTGCGCCAGGCCACCGGCCCCTTCCGCAAGCGGTGCCACCCGCAGGTGCTGATCCGCTTCGGCTACGGCCCGGACGGCGGCCGCACACCCCGCGCCCGCGGGCAGGCACTGGCAGGGCTCTTGGGCGAACCCGACGCAACGCGTCCATGACGCCTACAGGGCCGACTTCCGGGAACTCACGGCCTCCGCCGGTTGCGGCGTCGAAGTCGTCGGTCTCGAAGGCCACCACGACGCCGTCGATGGCGCGGACGAGGTCCGAGCTCGCCGAGGTGCGCAGGAGTACGGAAGAGTCGTGGTCCACGGAGAAATTGACCGGGAGCACGGCGGGCAGCGCCTGCCGGGTGTAGACGACATGACCGACCGGCGCCTTCGCACGTCAGGGCCGTACGGCCCTTGTCCCGTCGTCCGCTGTCACAGCCGGGGCATGGCGGCAGCCTCGTACGAGGGCCCGTGGTCGGGCGGGCGGGGAACCGGGGACTGCCGGGCCCGGGGATGAGGACGTACGGCCCACCCCGTGGACAGTCTCCGACGCGAATAGTGGCGCTGGGCCGCGAGCCGCACCACGCGGCCGGAGGTCCTGCGCTCCCGGCTCCGACCCGGGGCCGCACCACTGCGAACGAAGGGACGGGCAGCATGCCGCAGCCGTCGAGGAAGCACAACGAGACACCGTCGCCGGCACCGGCTGCGCCCGTGTCCGGCCAGGCCTGGCTGATGCTGGCGCTGGCCACGGTGGGCTTCGCCGTCAACTTCTGGGCCTGGGCGCTGCTCAGTCCGCTCGGCCCGCGGTTCAAGGACAACCTGGGGCTGTCGCCGTTCCAGCAGTCGCTGCTGGTGGCGGTCCCCGTGGTCGTCGGCTCGCTGGGCCGTGTCCCGGTGGGCGCGCTGACCGACCGGTTCGGCGGGCGCGTCATGTTCCCGCTGGTCTCGGCGGCCACCACCGTGCCGGTGCTCTACCTCGGTCTTGCCGGGCACTCCTCGCTCGCGGCGCTGCTGGTGGGCGGGTTCTTCCTCGGTATCGGCGGCACCGCTTTCGCGGTCGGAGTGCCCTTCGTCAATGCCTGGTTCCCGCCGGAGCGACGCGGCCTTGCCATCGGCGTCTTCGGGGCCGGTATGGGCGGCACCGCGATCAGCGCCCTGACCACCGTCAGGCTGGTGAAGGCGCACGGCATGGCCGACCCGTTCCTGCTCACCGCTGCGGTACTCGCGATCTATGCCATGGTGGCCGCCCTCGTCCTGCGGGACGCGCCCGGCCGAAGCGTGCCCACCGAACCGCTGGCCCGCCGGCTGGCCGCGACCCTGAAGCTCGGCATCACCTGGCAGGCGTCCGCCCTCTACGCGGTGGCCTTCGGCGGCTACGTCGCCTTCTCCGTCTACCTGCCGACCTACCTGAAGACCGGATACGGCCTGACCGCGACGGATGCCGCGAACCGGATGGCCGGCTTCGTGCTGTTGGCCGTCGCGATGCGGCCGGTCGGCGGCTGGCTCTCGGACAGGATCGGTCCGGTGCGGGTACTGGCCGCAGCCCTGACCGTGGTCTTCGCCGGGGCTTTCGGCCAGGCGTTCACGCCGGATCTGGCGCCGATGGGCACGATCGCGTTCCTGGCGATGGCCGCCGCGCTCGGCGCGGGCAGCGGCGCCGTCTTCGCCTTGGTCGTGCTGCTGGCCCCGGCGGACAAGGTCGGCTCCGTGACGGGCGTCGTCGGCGCGGCGGGCGGCCTCGGAGGATTCCTGCCGCCGCTGGTGATGGGCTCGCTGTACGGCGCCTACGGCTCCTACGCCCTCGGCCTGGTCCTGCTCGCGGCGGTGGCCGCCACGGCCCTGGTGTTCACCGGGACCGGCGTGCGCCACGCGCTCACCCGGCGCGTCCCCACCGTCCAGGCTCACTGATCAGGAGGAGAGCACTCGATGTGCGAGTACTGCGGCTGCCAGGCGCTGGAGACCATCGACCAGCTGACCATGGAGCACGAGACGGTGGTGACCCTCATCAGCCGAGTGCGCGACGCCCACCGCGACGGCAAGATCGCGTACATGGCGGAGCTGGCCCGGGAGATCACCGCTGTACTGGCGCCCCACACCCAGGTGGAGGAGCACGGCGTGTTCCCGGCGTTGGCCGCCGACTTCCCCGAGAAGATTGCCGCGCTGGAGGACGAGCACCGCCGCGTCGAGGCAGTGCTGGCCGAGGCGGACGGACCGTTCCTGACCGACCCGGACTGGCCCGCACGGCTGATCGAGGCACTTGATCTGCTGCGCGACCACATCCTCAAGGAGCAGGACGGCGTCTTCCCCGCCGCACTGGCACTCCTGAGCACCGGACAGTGGGAGGTCATCGAGGCGGTACGCGCCCGAGTCGGCACCTGCGTGCCGCAGCGCTCCACCTGACCTGCCCTCAGTCATCAGCGGCAGACATCAGCGTGTTGGACTGAGCGGGACGACCCAGTCGACGACCGCGCCGCTCGGTCGGTCCGAGGACAGGCCGAACGCACCACCTCCAACGCGCGCCTGCGGAGGTCGGCCAGGCCGCTCGTCGAGTGACCGCCGGATCGATTCCACGGCCGCTGTCCGCCACGCGCAGCCTCAGGGCGGTGTCGGTGGACTCGACGCTCCCGTCGACAGAGGGGGCATGCGCGTTCCGGGCGGCGTCGGACAGCGCCTCGCCGAGCACGGACATCAGCTGCTCGGCCTGTTCGGCGGACACGGCCGGGTCCAGCAGCCCGGTCATGCGCAGCGCCGGGGCGAAGCCGAGTGCTTCGGTGGCCCGTTCGGTGGTCGCCGGCGTCGTCGATCGCCACGCCGGCAGCCGCGGCAAGGGTGCGCAGCACCGCCTCGTCGTCGGTGTCGAACTCCGCGCCCCGCAGGCCCAGGATGCCCTCGCCGCGCGGGTGGCGTCCGATGCGGGCGATGGCCTCCTCGTCGATCCCGACGGTGAGGAACTGCTTGATCGTTCCTCCCCCCAGCACGCCGAGCGCCCCGTGCTGCGCGTCGACCTGGATGACCGCCGACTCCACGATGCGGCGCAGCATCACCGCCAGGTCCGCCGTTCGAGGGCACCCGGGCGGGAAACGAGGGCGCGCCTCGCGAGTGGTGGCCGAGGGGCGATCGTCATGACGTCGCAGCGTTCGCACGGATGTTTTACCAACCCATGGTTGCCGCCCCCGCCGGTCCGTCGGACTCTTGGTCACCATGCCGTCGGGCAGCTGGTTCTGCTGGTCACGGGGGTGCAGGGGTCCCCGCGCTGAGCGGGGAATGTTCATGCATCTCGAGTTCCGGCACCTCCGTATCCTGCTCACTGTCGCCGAGGCCGGCAGCATCCGCAGGGCCGCCGCACGGCTGCAGCTCTCCCAGCCGGCCACGAGCGCGCAGCTGAAACGGATCGAACACGAGCTGGGCGGCCCGCTCTTCATCCGCAGCGCCGACGGGGTGAAGCCGACCGAGAACGGACAGTACGTCCTTCGCTGCGCCCGTGACCTCGTCGTCGGCTTCGACCGGCTGCGCGAGTACGCGCGATCGGCGGCCGAGGCGGACAGGAAGGCCGCCGCACCGCTGAGGGCGGGCGGAACCGCCGGCCCCCTGGTGTCCCTGCTGGTCTCCGCCCTCTTCGAACTCGTCCCGGAACGCCGGCTCACCATAGATGCCCGCCGTTCCGTGCACACCCTGGTGAAGTCGCTGGGCCAGTCGAAGTGCGACATCGCGGTGTTCGGCGAGTTCCCGGGCTTCCCCTTGCCGGTCGGCGAGTCGGTGGCGACGCGCACACTGCTGCGCGAGCCGGTCTTCGTCCTGCTGGCCGAGGACCACCCGCTGGCGCGTCAGGAGAAGGTGAGTCTCCATGAGCTGGCGGGCGAGGAGTGGGTCATGCCGGAGGCCGACGAGAGCGGTGTGCACGCGTACCTTCATCTCACTTGTCGGTCAGCGGGATTCACTCCGCGCATCGCCCATGTGACGCCGGATCTGTCCGTGGCGCAGATCCTGGTCGCCGGCCGACGTGCCGTCTGCGGGGTGTGGCCGACCGCTGACGTCCCCGCCCAGGGCACCGTGCAACGGCCGCTCGTGGACGTCCCGTTCCACCGGCGGCTGCTGCTGGCCTGGAACACGGAATCGGTTCCGCCCGAGCTGGCCGACGCGGCCGGCGAGCGTGTTCTGGCCGCCTATCTGTCGCTGGTGCGACAGCGGCCGCAGTACCTGGCCTGGTGGCAGGACGGGGGAGAGGAGTTCGCCCTCGGCGAGGGTGCGTGACCGGACGGGTCGCGGTTTCCCGTGTCCTATAGCACCGCTGCTATATCTCAGATGGAGTCACGTCAGGAACATGTCATTTGGTGAACACTTCGCGTCAACGTCCAAGGACGTCGTCACCCCACGACGAGCGAACGTCCGAAGGCGTCGTCACCCCACGACGAGCGAAGGAATCACCCCGTCATGCCCCGTCCTCTTCTTGCCCTTTCCGCGATGGTCGCAGCCGGCGTCATCACCACGGGTGCGATGGCTGTACCCGCGCACTCGCAGACCAACGCGGTGCGGGGCGGAATTTCCGTCCGTGACACGGCGATAGCCCAGGCCAAGGCGAACGTGACCCGGCACGCCGGCACCTTCGGCTTCGGCGCGGGCCAAAGACTCCACGTCAAGGACGTCGTGATCGACGCCGACGGCACGCAGCACGTCCGCTTCGAGCGGACCTACCACGGCCTCCCCGTCGTCGGCGGCGACTTCGTCGTCCACCAGAAGGCCGACGGCTCGCTCAAGGGATACACCCGCGCCAAGGCCCACAAGGTGGCGCTCAAGTCCCTCACCCCCGCCGTCGACGCCAGGGGCACCGCGGCCGGCGCCCTGAAGCGCTCGCACGGGTTGGTGCGCAATGCCAAGACCACCCCCGAGCTGATCGTGTGGGCCGCCGACGGCACCCCCCGTCTGGCCTGGCGCACCACCGTGCAGGGCGTGGGCGACAAGGGCCAGCCGCACGGCGAGGTCTTCGTCACCGACGCCACCACCGGCGCGGCGATCGAGAACTACGACGCCGAGCGCGAGGCGACCGGCACCGGCCACTCCGAGTACACCGGCGACGTCGGCATCGACACCACCCAGCAGGCCGACGGCACCTTCGCCCTGATCGACCCGGTGCGCGGCCACGTCACCAAGGACGCGCACAACATCTCGTCCTCGTCCGTGAAGAGCACCTCCGGCACCCTGTTCACCGACGCCGACAACGTCTGGGGCGACGGCAAGAAGTTCTCCTCCGACCGCGCCACCGCCGCCGTCGACGCGCACGTCAACACCGCGAAGACGTTCGACTACTACAAGGCGACCTTCGGTCGCAACGGCATCAAGAACGACGGCCGCGGCGCCACCGTCTTCGTCCACGTCGGCACCAACTGGGACAACGCCCAGTGGTCGGACGCCTGCTTCTGCATGATGACCGGAGACGGCAACGGCACCACCGACCCCGAGCAGGTCGACCTCGACACCATGGGCCACGAGATGACCCACGGCGTCACCTCGGCCACCGCCAACCTGCGCTACAGCGGTGAGTCCGGCGGCCTGAACGAGGCCACCAGCGACATCCTCGGCACCATGGTCGAGTGGTACGCCAACAACCCGGTCGACACCCCCGACTACCTCTTCAGCGACCAGTCCACCCCGCCGTGGCTGCGCCGCTTCGACAAGCCGTCCCTGGACGGCGGGTCCGCCGACTGCTGGTCGAAGTCCGTCGGCCGGCTCGACGTGCACTACTCCTCGGGCGTCGGCAACCACTGGTTCTACCTCGCGAGCGAGGGCAGCGGCGCCAAGACCATCAACGGCGTCTCCTACAACAGCCCCACCTGCAACGGCTCCACGGTCACGGGCATCGGCAACAAGAAGGCCTCCGCCATCTGGTACCGGGCGCTGACCGTCTACATGACCTCCACCACGGACTACAAGGGCGCCCGCACCGCGACTCTGAACGCGGCGAAGGACCTCTACGGGGCCACCAGTTCCGAGTACGCCACCGTGGCCGCCGCCTGGAGCGCGGTCAACGTCAACTGACGCACCGACGCACCACCTGATCCGCGGGAGCCGGCCCGGACGACGAAGCACCTGATGCATGCTGCCCGGCATGCACGGTCGTCCGGGCCGGGCCCGCTTCGAAAACTGCCGGCTCAACGCACCCGACCCTGCGGCTTCGGCGGCACAGCAGGCACCGACCGCCCTGCTGAGCCGCCTCGGCCGCCTCGCGGGTACCGGGACCGCGAGACAGCCACCCGCGCGATCGGCGGATCAGCCTTGGACGACGAACGTCTTGGCCTTACCCGAGCGGCTGGAGCAGGACTGCTTCTCCTTCGCGGTCATCTTCCGGGACTTGACGACCACCGCGTTGCTCTGGCCGTCCGTTCCGTTCGGGGCAGGCCCGGTGACGACGTCGGGGACGAACCAGAAGTAGTGGCCCCACTTCCGGTCGTCGTAGTGGGTCTGCCATGTGCCGGAGACGGTCTGCATCACCTGTGCACGGGAGATCCAGCCGACTTCACCGGGCTTCACCGTCATGTTGACGGAGCTGGTCTCCGAGTGCGTGCTCGACCAGGTGTGGCTGTAGGTCGCCGTCACGCTGAGGTCGATGATGTCCGCGATCTTGCCGCCGACGGTCACGGACACGCCCGCCGAATCCGTGGAACCGACCGTGTCGGACCAGGTCATCGACTGGGTGGCAGACGAGGTGCTGCAGTTGTAGAGCGAGTCGGAGACCCGGTGGAAGTCTCCGAGGTACGCCTCGCCCAACTGCGGCTCGTTGAAGGTGCACTTCCCTGCCCCCGAGTCGCAGTCCGCTATGAGCTGTGCCCGGGTGGGCTGGTCATCGGCCGAGGCCGGGGCGGCCATCGCCGCGACCATGCCCAGGGCAGCCGCCGAGAGCGCCAGCACGCGTCCGCCGTAGCGCATCCTGCGGTTGTTCGCCATACATGTGCCTTTCGCTGTGCATGAGGGGGGTCGGCGATCGCAGGAAGAGCGACTGAAGTCACCGCGATCACCGCCTGTTGCGATCTAGGGGACGCAACAACTGACTTATTTACACCACCAGTTGATGAAATCCCAGCCGTGGGCGACCTTCTGCCTGTAAATGATCGGTGGAACCGGCTTTGCCTCCGCGATGGCGTGCCACTGCCCCCGGCCGACGACCGCGGACAGAGCGGCTGGAGTTACTCGCTGTGGTGGGGTGGGCGAGGCGCTTGCTGCGGATGGTTGTGGCGAGTCCGAAAGATGCCAGATGTCAGGCCGTGGCGCCGGCCGCTTGCCGGTACCTCACGTGCCCGTGGCGCAGCACCAGCAGTTCGGCGTTCTTGGCCGTATCTCGACGCAGCGCTGCCGCCCGGACCGACAGCAGGTTCCGTGCCACCGGCGTGTGGCCCCCGCCGGCCCCGGACGCAGCCCTCGGGCAGCCTCAGGTCCTGGCCGGCTGATGATGCCCGCCGGGCACCGAGGGCACCGTTTCGGCTGACCTTCGTCCCGTCCGAGACCGGCGCAGCCACCGGCACCGCTCCGATGGCATGATCGGCTCTCGACCTCTATGACCAACATCTAACAATCGGCCGAACAATTGATACCTAAAGTCTCGCGGGTGCTCTCGCGAATGAACGGCAGAACCATGTTCGCCGCATGGCGTCAACCGCGGGCGATGCTGTGGGCCACGGCGGGTGTGGCGGCTCTCGGACTCCTCATCACGCTGGAGATCGCCGCACGTCGCTACGGCCTGCCGGGACCGATCACCAACCAGGTGAAAGGGGTGATAATCGCCCCCAAGGCGGGGCCGCTGTACGCCGGTATGGCTTTGATGATGGTGGTGCTCACCTGGCGGCAACGGTTCATCGCGGCAGGTGTCGCGATC
Source organism: Streptomyces sp. NPDC085866 (assembly GCF_044541035.1). NCBI lineage: Bacteria > Bacillati > Actinomycetota > Actinomycetes > Kitasatosporales > Streptomycetaceae > Streptomyces > Streptomyces sp. NPDC085866. The sequence goes on along the minus strand of NZ_JBITSQ010000003.1, from coordinate 21,306 downwards.
GGCATCGACGTCGTCTTCGTACTGGTCCGGTGGGCGGTCGGCGCCAGGACGACCGACGGCCTTTCCTTTGGCAGCGGCGCGTTGTGGGTGATGTTGGGCTGCGCGTTCATCGCTGTCACGCGCCGCACCGGCCGGGAACGTGTCCTGCTGCTGAAGGGTGTCGGGCTTGGCCTGTTGCTGGTGGCCGCCCGCAAGACCGGCGACACCTGGCTGCTCATCACGGCGAAGACCCGCCCCCTGGTGCTCGACCCGTACGTGGCAACCGCCGATCACGCGCTGGGCAACCCGTCGTGGCTGGTGGGCCGGATGGTCAGGGCCACCGACCCGATCGGTACCCATCTACTCGAATGGGTCTACGCCCAGCTTGCGGTGGCCGCGGTCGTCGTCGCGCTCTACCAGCTGCGCAACGTCGCGGCCGAGCGCCGTTTCCCGCGTCATCATCTGCTGCGCACCTTTCTGGTGATCGGCCTCCTCGGTCCCGGCATCTACATGCTCTTTCCGGTGGTCGGACCGGTCTTCGCCTACGGTCCGGGCGCTTCCGGCACCGGCGGCGTGCAATGGGCGGTGGCCAACCTGTGGCCGGACACGCCACCGCCGATCAGCAGCCCACACCCGGTGCCGTACGACTCGATCACCCCTCGCAACTGCATGCCCAGCCTGCACACGGCGTGGGCCACCGCGATCTTCATTCATTCCCGCAAGGGTCCGCGCATCCTGCGATTCGCAGGCGCGTTCTGGCTGATTGCCACGCTCACCGCGACGCTGGGCTTCGGCTACCACTACGGCGCGGACCTCATCGCCGGCGTGGTGTTCACGCTCACGATCGAGACAGCTCTGCGCGCGCTCGACCACGGCTGGGACCGGTCGGGATTCCAGCTGGTCGCGTACGGTACAACGGTCTTCGCTGCGCTCCTGATGTCATATCGCTACCTGCCGACGGAAATGGCCGTGCATCCGTACCTGTTCGGACCACTTCTCATTCTTGCGATGAGCTCAGTGATCTACGGCTACGTACGAACCACCAAACTGTGGGAACCGAAGGCCGCACCAGCGCTACAACCGGACCCACAACCCGAACTGGTCTGAATCATGCGGCCTCAGGTCGTGGGCAGCCTCGTCCTCGACGGCACCGACCACGCCGGCCACGCCGGCCGCATGAAGCAGGGCAGCTTGTTCCGCCGCTGCATCCTGTGGCGGAACAAGCGCACCCACGACGAACGCCTACGAAAAGTCGTCACCAGAGCCGGCGTTGCCTGATGCGGCACGGGTGGCAGAGGTGCGGCGGCCGCCTCGGCGGTCGGAGCTGCGGCCTCCGGTCCCGCCCGCGCCCCCCGTGGCTCCGCCGGCCGCCGCACGTCGGCCGGATCCGCGGACGGACTTGCCGGAGGCGGCGCCGGTCGCCGCACCGGCCGCGGACCGGCGGTCGGAGCCGCGGCCGCCCGCGCTGACAGCACCGCCCGATCCCGCCCGGCGGTCGGAGCTACGGCCCCCCGTCCCGGTGGCAGCTCCTGTCGGCGCCGTGGCCCCGCCGCCGTTTCGGCGCCGGCGGCCGGATCGCCTGCCGGGCTCGGTGTCGGTCTTGCGGTCCGGGCGGGACGCCGTCGGTGTCGCCGGCTGGGGGACCTCGATGGTGACGGCCACACCGGACGGCTCACGGGCGCCGGTGATGGTGGCCAGTGCCACGTCGCTCGACGTGATGCGGGCCGTCCGGGGGCGGATGCCCGCGTCCGACATGAGCCGGGTGACGTCCCGCTTCTGGTCGGGCAGGACCAGCGTGACCACGCTTCCGGAACCGCCGGCGCGGGCCGTGCGGCCGCCCCGGTGGAGGTAGTCCTTGTGGTCGGTGGGGGGATCGACGTTCACGACGAGGTCGAGGTCGTCGACGTGTATGCCTCGGGCCGCGACGTTCGTCGCCACCAGGGCGGTGACCTGGCCGTTCTTGAACTGTTCCAGGGTGCGGTTGCGCTGCGGCTGGGAGCGGCCTCCGTGCAGTGCCGCCGCGCGGACACCGACGGCCAGGAGCCGCTTGGCGAGCCGGTCGGCGGACCTCTTGGTGTCGAGGAAGAGGATGACCCGGCCGTCACGGGCCGCGATACGTGTGGTGACGGCCTTCTTGTCGGTCTCGTCCTGGACGTGGAGCACGTGGTGCTCCATGGTGGTCACCGCTCCCGCGGACGGGTCCACGGAATGCACCACGGGGTCGGTCAGGAACCGTTGGACCAGGCGGTCGATGTTGCGGTCCAGGGTGGCCGAGAACAGCATGCGCTGGCCATCGGGCCGCACTTGCTGGATCAGTTTGGTGATCTGCGGCAGGAAGCCCATGTCGGTCATCTGGTCGGCTTCGTCCAGCACCGTGATGCGTACGTGGTCGAGCACGCAGTCCCCGCGTTCCACGAGGTCGTTGAGCCTGCCGGGCGTCGCCACGAGTACCTCGGCACCGCGCCGGAGGGCACCGGCCTGCTTGGTGATGGACAGCCCGCCGACCACGGTGGCCAGCCGGAGGTTGACCGCCGTCGCGTAGGGGGTCAGCGCGTCCGCCACCTGCTGGGCGAGTTCACGGGTGGGTACCAGCACGAGGGCGAGGGGTGCCTTGGGCTCCGCACGCAGTCCGGCCGTGCGGGCCAGGAGCGCCAGCCCGAACGCGAGGGTCTTGCCGGAGCCGGTGCGTCCGCGTCCCAGCAGGTCACGGCCGGCCAGCGAGTTGGGCAGCGTGGCGGCCTGGATGGGGAAAGGCGCGGTCACGCCCTGCGTGGTGAGGGTCTTGAGCAGCCCCGCGGGCATGTCCATACCGGCGAACTCCTCGACGGCGGGAAGCGCGGGTGTCGTGCTTTCCGGCAGCCGGAATTCGTTCGGCGACGACGCGGACGGTCGGGGCGACGAGGCGCGCCGGTTCGGCTTCTGGGACCTGCGGGACATGCGGTTATCTGCCTTCCTGGAAACAGCACAAACCGAGGTCCGCACCATGACGGTGCGGACCCCGGTGAGCGGATACGCGTCCGGCGATCAGGCGGGGACGATGTTCTCCGCCTGCGGGCCCTTCTGGCCCTGCGTGACGTCGAAGGAGACCCGCTGGCCCTCCTGGAGCTCACGGAAGCCCTGGGACGCGATGTTCGAGTAGTGGGCGAAGACGTCCGGACCGCCGCCGTCCTGGGCGATGAAGCCGAAACCCTTTTCAGAGTTGAACCACTTCACGGTTCCCTGTGCCATGACCTTCTCCTTCAGTAGGCAGAGGCCCCATCCGGAGACGCCGGAAAACAAATAAGCGCCTGAGGAGAACATTATCCGTCAGGCGCGCATAGGTTCATGGGTACCACAACTGCAATGCGAAAACCTTAGCACATCTCGGCGGCCCGTAGCGCATCACCGGGGTGCCCGGAGAGGGCCCTGCCGGACGTGTCATCGAGGACTTCGGGCAGGCGGCCGTAGATCTCGGAAGAGGGTGGAGAACCGGCAGCCGTGTACGGCCGCCGCCCGACTGGTCGGTGAGGGCGACGGCCGTATCGCGAGGACCGTGCCCCCCCCGACACGAAACCCGCGCGGATGTCCTCACGGCTCCTGGGGGCCTTCGGGAGACATGCCCCACTTCGCGCGAGCCGTAAGGACGCGGTACCGCCAACCGGTTGATACGGCATCTCGATGGACCGGCTGCAGCTCCTGCCTTCCATTGTCGAGACGGGCGTGCTGCCGCCGAGGGGCCGACAGGACCACGCCGTGGGCCGAACGGCCCCTGACGCGTTCCCAGCGGCCCCACCGGGCAGTCGAGTTGGGCCGGCGAGACCTACGGCACCGGGACCGTCGCGACCGCCCGCTCCTGCCTCGGCGAACTCGACTCCACCGCCGGAGAGATCCACCGGCTCCTCGACCCTGCCGCCGAGTTGAAGAGGGCCGGGCGTGTCGGCAATGAGCAGCGGTGGCTCACCGGCAGGCACCTCGCGCTGATCTCCGAGTTGCCCTCCACCACCCAACGTGTCTCGCAGGAAGGGACGTTCAGCCCAACGGCCGAAGACCTTCGGCATCCGGCGCGAACCTGCGCACCCGACGAGAGTGACGTTCAGCGACTGCAACGTGAGGTAAGCGGCCGCACTGGTCCCCGCTGAAGGACCAGCAGTCGCTCCCTCGCACGACCCCTGAAAACGACGCTCGAATCGGGCCCCTTCGGTCCCCCGATTCAGGAGGTGGAGAATGCCCCGCACCATCACCGTAGGTCTCGACGGCTCGCCCGAGAGCCGTGCCGCCGCGGAGTGGGCGGCCCGCGAGGCGCAGCTGCGCGGAATGCCCCTGAAGCTCGTCCAGGTCTGGGAACCGGTACCGGAACCCATGGCTCAGGCCCCGCACCTGGGCGCCGAGACGCACCAGCACTGGACCGAGAGGATCCCCCGGGAGTCCGCGGAGGAACTGCGGATGCGCCACCCCGCTGTCGAGGTGACCACCGAGCAGCTCACCGGAAGGCCCGCCGAGGCCCTGGTCGACGCGGCGAAGGACGCCGACATGCTCGTTCTCGGTTCGCGCGGCCCGGGCACGATCGGCGGCTTTCTCGTCGGCTCGGTCGGACTCGCGGTCCTGGCACACACCGAGCGGCCCGTCGTCCTGGTCCGCGCCGAGCAGGCGGCGGACAAGGACGAAGCGGACCCGGCAGGCATCCCTTCACCAGCCACACCGTTCCGCCCCGTCCTGCTCGGACTGGACGCGGGCGCCCCGGACGCGGCGCCGATCGAGTTCGCCTTCGAGGCAGCCGTGCGCCACGGCGTGCCGCTGCGGGTGCTGCACGGCTGGAACCCGCCGTACTACTACAACGCCTACGGCATGTCCCCCGGCCCCGAGGTCACCGAGATGGTGGCGAAGAGTGACGCCGCCGCTCTGAACGAGGCACTGAAGCCCTGGCGGGAGAAGTACCCGAACGTCGTGGTCGTCACGGAGTCCCGCTGCGGCAGCCCCTCGCTCCTCCTGATCGACGCCTCCCGCGAGGCCTCGCTGGTCGTCGTCGGCCGACGTATCCGCCGCTCCTCCCTCGGTGCCCACATCGGCACCGTCACCCACGCCGTCCTGCACCACGCCACCGCCCCCGTGGCCGTCGTCGCTCACGACTGACACATCACTGAGCACCCTTGCAGAGGAGAGCAGAGACCATGAAGGCAGCAGTCGTCCGAGCCTTCGGCGAGCCCCTGGTGATCGAGGAGCGCCCTGACCCCGATCCCGGACCCGGCCAGGTCCGCATCCGCGTCGAGGCCTCCGGGCTGTGCCACACCGACATCCACGCCGCGCACGGCGACTGGCCGGTCAGGCCGAACCCGCCGTTCGTGCCCGGCCACGAGGGCGTCGGCCTGGTCGAGGCCGTCGGCGACGGCGTCACTCACCTGAGCGTCGGGCAGCGGGTCGCCGTGCCCTGGCTCGGGAAGGCCTGTGGGCGGTGCGAGCACTGCCTGTCCGGCTGGGAGACGCTGTGCGAGCAGCAGATCAACACCGGCTACGGCTGCGACGGCGGGTACGCCGAGAAGATGCTGGCCTGGGCCGACTTCGCCCAGCCGGTGCCCGAGGGTGTCACGCCGTTCGACGCCGCTCCGCTGACCTGCGCCGGCGTGACGACGTACAAGGCGCTCAAGGTCGCCGACGTCAGGCCCGCACAGCTCGTCGCGATCTCCGGCATCGGCGGCCTCGGCCACCTGGCCGTGCAGTACGCGAAGATCGCCGGTGCCACCGTCGCGGCCATCGACGTCACCGACGACAAGCTGGAACTCGCCGCCGAACTCGGCGCCGACCTCGTCATCGACGCCCGCAAGCAGGACGTCGGGGCGGAGCTGAAGAAGCACGGCGGCGCCCACGCGGCGATCGCCCTGGCGGTGAATCCGGCTGCGTTCGAGGCCGTCAACTCCGGCCTGCGGCGCGGCGGCAAGCTCGTCATGGTGGCCCTGCCCGCCCACGGCACGATCCAGGTCCCGATCTTCGACACCGTTCTGAACGGTACCGCGGTGATCGGCTCGATCGTGGGCACGCGGCAGGACCTCGCCGAGGTCTTCCGGCTCCACGCGGCCGGCCGCACGAAGGTCATCTACGAGACCCGCCCGCTCGCCTCCGTCAACGAGTCCATCGACGCGGTGCTGCGCGGCGAGATCAAGGCACGCATCGTGTTCGACCTCGGCGCGGGACGGTGAGAACGATGGAACTCCCCCTGGTCGTCGGTGTCGACGGCTCCGAGCCGAGTCTGCGTGCCGTCGACTGGGCGGCCGACGAGGCCGCCCTGCGCGGGCTGCCGCTCCGGCTGGTGTACGCCTCACTGTGGGAGCGGTACGAAGGCACTTCGCTCGCGAAGGATCTCGGCAAGCCTGCCGAGCAGGTGATGGCCGAGGACATCGTGGCGACCGCAGCCCGTCGTGCGCTCAGCCGCCGGCCCGACGTGAAGGTCACCACCGACGTACTGCCCGAGGAACCCGAGTACGCCCTGCTGCGGGAAGGCCGCACCGCCGCGGCGATGGTCCTGGGCTCGCGGGGCCGAAGCAGCTTGGCCGAGGCCCTTCTCGGCTCCGTCAGTGTGACGGTGGCCGGACACGCGCACTGCCCGGTGATCGTGCTGCGCGGCAGCCACGTCAACCAGGTCCGCGCCGGGGCACGCCGCATCGTCCTGGGCGTCGGCGAGACGGCGGACGCGGCGGCGGTGCGCTTCGCCGTCGAGGAGGCGCGACTCCGAGGCGTGCCGCTGGAGGCCGTGCGAGCCTGGCGCAGTCCCGCGTACGAAACGACCGATCACACCCTGCCGGCCGGAGGACGCTTCCCCAAGCTCTCGGCTGCGCTCCGGGAGGGGGTACCCGCACGGCCGCACGAGGAACAGGCCACGGAGGAGCTGGAAGCCGCCCTGCGGGACATCCCGGCCGACGTCGAGGTGCACCGGCGTACCGTCGAGGGCCAGGCCCGCCGGGTACTGCTCGACGCCTCGGCCGACGCCGACCTGCTCGTCGTCGGGGCCCGGCGACGCGAGGGCCGCTTCGGCCTCCAGCTCGGTCCCGTCGCCCACACGGTGTTGCATCACTCCGCCTGCCCGGTCGCCGTCGTACCCCAGCGGGGGTGAGCGAGGCGACCGGCCACTCAGAGGCTCGCCGCGTGGTCGGGGACGTAGGTCTGCAGGTCGCGCGGCGGTCGCTCGTAGCCGGTGGACGGCGGCCGGTCCGGGAGCTCCAGCACCGGAGGCGGCACCTCGTGGTACGGCAGGGAGCTCAGCAGATGGGCGATCATGTTCAGCCGCGCCCGCCGCTTGTCGTCGCTCTCCACGACGTACCACGGCGCCTCACGGATGTCGGTGTGCACCAGCATCTCGTCCTTGGCCCGCGAGTACGCCTCCCAGCGGGTGATCGAATCCAGGTCCATCGACGACAGCTTCCAGCGCCGCAGAGGATCGTCCAGCCGACGCCGGAAACGCTCCTGCTGCTCGGTGTCGCTCACCGAGAACCAGTACTTGCGCAGCAGGATCCCGTCCTCCACCAGCATCCGCTCGAAGATCGGGCACTGGCGCAGGAAGAGCTGGTGCTCCTCCTTGGTGCAGAAACCCATCACGTGCTCGACCCCGGCCCGGTTGTACCAGCTGCGGTCGAACAGCACGATCTCCCCGCCTGCGGGAAGGTACTCGACGTACCGCTGGAAGTACCACTGGGTGCGCTCGCGCTCGGTGGGCTTGGGCAGAGCCGCGATCCGTGCCACCCGGGGGTTGAGGTACTCGGTGACCCGTTTGATGGTGCTGCCCTTGCCCGCCGCGTCCCGCCCCTCGAAGACCACGACCAGGCGGGCGCCCTCCGTCCGCACCCACTCCTGGAGCTTGACCAGCTCCGTCTGCAGGCGCAGCAGTTCCTTCTCGTACACCTCGCGCGGCAGCTTCGCCGCCTTCTTACCGGCCATGCCGCCTGCCTACCCCTGAGCGCAGAGGAGTTCAACACCATGACCGTACGTGTCGGCATGAACGGCTTCGGTCGCACCTGTCTGCGCGCGGCCATCGACCCGCTCATCCAGTCCGTACGGGCCTGCTCGATCCCCTCCGGGCTGCACGCGACATTCCCGCGCGTGCTGCTCAGCCGGCCTTCCGCCGCGGCCACTGCTCCAGCGTGCCGGTGACGCGGTTCGCCAGGGGTGAGAGGGCTTCACCTGCCTGCCCGGCTTCGGATCAGCGCCGGTGCCGCACGAAGCCGACGTGGACGAACCCCTCGCCCGCGCGTGGCGCACGGGTCCAGGATCGTGTGGTGATGGTGCGGAGGCTGCCTTGGGTCAGCGCGAAGAGGGGGAGCGAGAGCCCGAGTTCGGTGTGCAGCGCCGCCAACAACTGGCGTTCGGCGTCCAGTTGGGGCACTTCCGGGAGGAGCAACCGTGCGGGGTCGAGGGCCTCGGGTATCGCGCCGGAGCGCTGGACCTCCGTACCCCGCACGGTGAACGAGTAGAGTTCCACGCCCTGTTCGGCCACCGACACGTGCAACGCGGCCGGGTGGACACTCGGGGACGAGCGCCCGGGGGGGGGGGGGGGGGACAGGAAGAGGTCGCTCAGGCGGTGCTGGGTTCCCCTTCTTCCCCTTGCTCTGCCTACGGGGTTGCGCGCACGATCACGAGCGAACCTTCGTACGCCGGCTGATCGCGCAGGCGGCCGAATTCTTCGTCCCAGGCCCCGGTTTCCAGGTCGTGGCGCAGGGTTCGGTCGAAGCGCTCACGGGCGTGGTCGTCGACAAAGCTCCACGCCGAACACGCCTGGCGGGCGGCCGGGTCGAGCAGCAGCTCGGGGCGGCCGTAGTACGCCTCGTTGAACCCGTCGGTGCAGTCCAGGGGGATGGGTACGGTCCGGACGGTGCTGGTGCCGCCCAGAGCCGCGGTCAGCTCCTCGACGGGCGGATAGCGGCGGGCCTCGGTGTCCAGCACCTCGGGTGCGTACCGGTACAGCCAGAAATCCCGGACCAGGTCGGGATCGCAGGTCAGGATGACCACAGGCCCGTGGGTCACGCGCCGCATCTCGCGCAGCCCGGCTTTGAAGTCCGACCACTGGTGCACGCTGAACAGCGTCATCGCCGCGTCGAACGCGCCGTCGGCGAAGGGCAGATCCTCGGCCACGGCATCGACCGCGGGAGAGAGCTGCGTCGGCCGCTGGGCCCGCATCGACTCCGAGGGCTCGACGGCCGTCACCAGACGCGCAGCGTTCTCGTACGAGCCGGCGCCGGCGCCGACGTTGAGGACCTTCCCGGCGTCGCCCAGGGCCTCGGCGATGAACCGGGCGATCCGGTCGTCCGGCCGACGGTAGGAGGAGTATCCGGAGCCGATGGCGCCGTAGTCGACGTCGCCGGCACTGCCGTCGTGGGTGCGTATGGTCATGGGGTCTTACCTCGCCTCGTGAGCAGGGTGTGGGCACACTCCGGAAGTGGTCCGCGAACACTTCGATGCCCCGCAGCCACCTGCGGACAGTACTGCCGTGATCTCCGTCTTCCACTGGGCCGCCTCCTCCGCAGGGCATCTACTTTCCCTCATCCTGCATCTGCGGCCGATATTCGACAATCTCCTGGCAAATGCTTAGCTGATGACACGAAGGGCATTGCGTGTGAGGAGGAGATGTTGGAGGTAGTAACAATGCGTACCGCAGGTTGTCGAGCCGTAAGGGGCGGATCTCGGAGCCGGGGCCCTGCCGTCGTCATGGCGCGCCCCTGCGCGGCCCCTGCAGCGCGAGTCCGCTGATCAAGGCTCCCGGCCGCCGGTCGTGCCGGGGCTTCTGTACGCCGTCGGCGGTCGGCCGAGGAGCTTCTTGAACGCGGCCGTGTAGGCGGCGGGGTTGTCGTAGCCCAGCATGGCCGCGATACGCGTGATGGGCATGCCTGCGGTCAGGTGCTGCAAGGAGTGAAGGACGCAGGCGCGCTGCCGCCACTGCGAGAAGCTCAGGCCCGTGCCGCGCTGGAAGAGGCGGGCGAGGGTGCGTTCGCTGATGTTGAGGGCGGTGCACCACCGTGCGGGCGGGTCATGGATGTCCGGCTTCTGCAGAAACGCCTCGCACAGGCGGCGCAGTTGGGGTTCGGGCGGCAGGGGCACGTCGAGCGGCAGCGGGGCGAGGTTCTTGAGCTCGTGGAGGATGAGGGCAGCGACCGCCGCCTCGCGGCTGTGTTCGTGGTGGTGCGGCTCCATCTCGACGGCTTCCAGGATCAGCGCCCGGAGCAGGGTGGAGACGTCGACGGCCTGGCAGCGGACGGGAAACCACGGAACGGTGGCGGGTTCGATGTAGAGGCTGCGGGTGCTGACCCCGCTCATCGTGACCTGGTGTCGGGTCAGGGGCGGGATGAGGACCGCGCGGGCGGTGGGAATCGTCCAGCTGCCGTCCACCGTCTCGACCTGCATGACGCCGGTGGCCGCGTAAAGGACCTGGGCGCGGCGGTGCTCGTGCCAGACGAGTAGGTGGTCATGGGGGTAGTCGGTGCCGATGGCCAGCACGGCACAGTCGAGGTCGTCCACGTTCGCGACCGGGATGTTGTGCATGCCGCGAGGTTACGCGGGGCAGCGGCCCCGTGTCTGCTGCGCGTAGGAAGGTGGCAATTCATCGATTGCCCGCCAACCTTCGTGATCCATAGCGTTGTGCCGGTGCTGACCTCGTTCTTCTCCCTCCTGTTCTTCGGATGCCTGACCGGCGTCACGACCGTGCTCTTCGGCTTCGGCGGCGGCTTGATCACGGTCCCCGTCATCTACGGCGTACTGACCGCCACGGCTCGTCCAGGAGCGGACGCCATGCATGTCGCGGTGGCGACCTCGGCGGCGGTCATGGTCGTGAACGCCGTGGTGGCGACGTCGGCCCAGTGGCGTCAGGGCCGGCTGCGCAGCGCATACCTCTGGCCCCTGGCGGGGTTCATCGCGATCGGTGCCTGCGCCGGATCCTTCGCGGCCACCTTGGTCGGCGGTACGGCACTGCGCCTGCTGTTCACCGCCTACCTGCTGGTGGCGATCACCGACAGTCTGCTGCGGAAGGGCTTCCTCTCCGTGGCCCATCAGATACCTGCCAAGTCCCTGGACCGGGGCACCACCACGCTCGGCGGCATGGGCATCGGCCTGGTGGCCGCCGCGCTGGGAGTGGGCGGCAGCGTCATGACGGTGCCACTGCTGCGGCGTAGGGGCTTGCTCATGGCCGAGGCGACCGCCATGGCCAACCCGCTGAGCGTCCCCGTCGCCGTGGCCGGAACCCTCGTCTACGCCCTCGCCCCCACCGCGGCTTCCGGCGTGGGACAGTTCGGTTACGTCCATGTTCCCGCGGGCGCTGCCCTGCTCGTCGGATCGCTGCCCACCATCGCCGCGATGAGGCGCGTCACCGGCCGCGTTCCGGACCGTGTCCACTCCGCCGCCTATGTGGTCCTGCTCCTGGTCGTCCTGATCGTGATGGTGACCATGGGAATCTGAGGCGATGGGTGGTTGAACTCCTTTCCGCATAGCCCGAGTTGCCTTTGAGGATCGCCGTGCAGACCTCCGACGGCCGCGCATCGGGCCGCCAGTGACCGGCCGATCGTGCGCTGCGGCCACCTCACCACCCGCCCCGGGCGCGGGCACGCGAACTGGCCCACGCGGCCCACACGTCCCTGCCCGCCCCCGGAATCGACCTGACTCTGCCGCGCATTGCGTCGTTCACATGGCAGGACCTCACCGACGCTACAAGCCGAAGGCGCCGCCCTCGACCAGGATGAGCAGGCCCAGAGCGATCAGGACCAGTGGCAGCAGCACGTCGCCCCAGCGGCTGAGTGCCCTGGCGACGACGGGGCGGGTGGCGAAGAACCGCCCGGCGACACGAGGCTGTGGCGCCGGGTGAAGGGGAGCGGGCGGTCAGCGACCGGGTCCGGGACCTGGCGAACGAGCTGTTCGGGACGACCCGGCACTGGCACAAGCGGATCGTGCGGTCCGGGCCGAGGGCCTCTTCGGCGACGAGCTGCTGGCGACGATGAAACGCGGCGCCTACCTGATCAACACGGCACGCGCGAGGATCGTCGACCGTTACGCGGTGGCCCGCGCCCTGCGCAGCGGACGCCTCGCCGGGTACGCCGGTGACGTCCGGTACCCGCAGCCCGCCCCCGCCGACCACCCCTGGCGCACCATGCCGCACCACGGCATGACCCCGCGCATCTCCGGCTCCACCCTTTCCGCCCAGGCCCGCTACGCGGCCGGCACCTGCGAGATCCTGGAGTCCTGGTTCGAGGGTCGCCCGATCCGGGAGGAGTACCCGATCGTCGACGGCGGAGCTTTGACCGGAACCGGCGCGCACTCCTACTCCGTCACCAAGTGATCTGCGGAGGACTCTTTCCGCCGGTACCTGCCGATCAGGTCGAGGGAGCGATCGACAGTTCGCCCCGGACCCTGTGACCACGGGTGTGGATTTGTCGCGCCCGCTCAGCGCACCCGCCCTCGCGGCTTCAGCGACGGAGACGACCGCGTGGTCGAGCCCCCGGCTCCTTCCGGACTAGCGCGCTGTATCAGCCAGATCGGCCACCAGCCGCTTGGCGAGTCGCTCGGAGGAAGTGGGGTTCTGGCCGGTGTACAGATTGCGGTCGACCACCAAGAACGGGAGCAGGGGCAGGCGTGCCTTGAGGTAGTCCGCACCGCCCTCGCGGAGGCGGTCCTCCAGGAACCAGGGAGCCTTACGGCCGAAACTGTTGAGCTTTTCCTCGGTGTTGGAGAGGCCGGTCATCCGGTACCCGGCGAACGGCCAAGTCCCGTCCTCGTTCTTGGCCGCCAGTGTGGCGGCCGGCGCGTGGCACAGGAGTGCCAACGGCTTGCCGGAGTGGAGTACCCGGGTGAGCAGTGCGCCCGAGACCGGGTCGTACGCCAGATCCTCCATCGGGCCGTGTCCACCGGGGTAGAACACCACGTCGAACTGGGCCGGGTCGATGTTCTCCAGTGCATCGGGGCTGTTCAGCCGGCTCTGGATGGAGTCCAGGTACCTGGCGACCTCGCGCAGCTTGGAAGGGAGGCCGGCGGTGCGGGACATGCTGAGCCGGTCCAGTGTCGGGGCCTTCCCGCCCGGGGTGGCGATCGTGATGTCCCACCCTGCCTCACTGAAGATCTTGTGCGGCATGGCCAGTTCCTCACCCCAGAACCCTGAGGGGTGCTTTGTTCCATCGTTCAGCGTCCAGTGATCGGCTGCGGACACGACGAAAAGGACCGCGGTCATCTGAGCCTCTTCCTGCTGTGGTGGTGACGGATCTGGCGCCCTGGGTCGGCGGGACACGACGTCACGGGGGCGGTGATCGGCTCGGTGACCCGCTGTGAAGGCCGACCGCCGAGCGATGTGTACGTTGCTCACATGAGCCTATGAGGCAATGCAGACAGTGTCAACATTCCTTCCGGTGCCGGGGTGTGCGTCGCCCGTCGCCGAGGGGGGAGTCATCCGGACTTGGAGAGGGTGCGAGCCGGGCACGCCCACGCGGCCCTGTCCGGCGCGCCCCCTTCCTGTGTGAGCTTCGTCCGGCAGGAGGGGCTGATCGGAAGTCCGATGGGGCGCCCGTATGCGCCGGTTGCGCGCTGCGGTGGGTGCACCAACGATGGATCGGGGGGTTTCGTCCGGGGGGTGACCGTCACCAGCAGCGGCCGGTCCGTCAGGCCGCACGACTGGGCACTCGTGTGCCCGAGACGTGGAGTGAGTGAGCGTGACCGATCTTCCACCGCCGATCACCCCGTACCTCGAACCCGCCGCGAAGGAGCTGGCCGAGGCGACCGACCTGCACCCCCGGATCTACGAGGTCCCCCCGGAGAAGGGGCGTGACATCCTGCTCGGTCTGCAGAGCGACCCCAGTGTGCCCCGTCCGGACGTCGACGAGGAGTGGGTCGAGGTGGGCGCCGGCGAGTGGGGAACGGTCCGTACCCGCATCGTCCGGCCCAAGGGGGCGACCGGGCCGCTGCCGGTGGTGTTCTACATCCACGGCGCGGGCTGGGTCTTCGGAGACGACAAGACCCATGACCGCCTCTTCCGTGAACTGACCGTCGGCGCGAACGCCTCGGGTGTCTTTCCCGTCTACGACCGCGCGCCGGAAGCGAAGTACCCCACCCAGGTGGAGCAGAACTATGCCGTGGGTCAGTGGGTCATGAAGCACGGTGCGGAGCACGGCCTGGACACCTCACGCGTCGCCGTCACCGGCGAATCGGTCGGCGGCTGCATGTCTGCGGTGTTTGCGCTGATGAACAAGGAGCGCGGCGGGATCGACCTCAAGGCCCAGTGCCTCCTCTACCCGGTGACCAATGCCGACTTCGACACCCCCTCCTACCTGCAGTTCGCCGAGGGCTACTACCTCACCCGCGACGGCATGAAGTGGTTCTGGGACGCCTACACCACCGACGACGCCGAGCGCGCAGAGGTGCACGCCTCTCCGCTCCAGGCGTCCCTGGAGGAACTCCGGGGGCTGCCCACCACCCTGGTCATCACCGACGAGGCCGACGTGCTGCGCGACGAGGGCGAGCAGTACGCCAACAAGATGCGCGAGGCCGGTGTCGACGTCACCTCGGTCCGCGTGGCCGGCATGGTGCACGACTTCCTCCTCCTGGACAGTCTGCGCGACACGCGGGCCGCCAACATCGCCCGCAAGATCGCCATCGACTTCCTGAGGGCGGCGCTGCACGGCGGCTGAGGCAGCCGCACATCAGCTCCCCCTGCACAGGGACTCGCGGGCCGGGTCCGTCGACGCCCTCGTGGCGTGGGCGGGTCCGGCCTGCGTCGCCCCTCCGTGAGAGTGTTGACGGTGCTTACGCGGCGCCCTGTGCTGCGGACAGCCACGCCCGGTAGCGGCGCAGTGCCCGTCGCTGCTTTCGCTGCTCGGAGATGAGGGCGAATGCAGGGTGGGTGTTGGGCGTGGGGCGGCTTCCGCGGGCGATGCGACGCAACTGGTGGCGGACCTGTGCCATGCCGGCGGCCGAGGCGAGGGCCTTGTCGGACCAGGTGACCGGCCGCAGCTGCTCGTCGGCCTCACGGCCCTGGCGCCAGCGGTCGGGCAGGTCCGGGGTGACGGCCAGGGCGGTGCCCATCCCGATGATCGCCACGCCGCTGTCGAGGACCCGCTCCGCGGTGTGGCGCCGGGCGATGCCGCCGGTGAGCATCAGCGGCAGCGGGCTGGTCTTGACCAGGTCCTTCGCCAGGTCGAGGAAGTACGCCTCGCGGGCCTGGGTGCGCGCGCCGGCCGGGCGGCCCGACATCGCCGGGCTCTCGTAGCTGCCGCCGGACAGTTCGACCAGGTCGACGCCGAGCGGTGCGAGCATCTCGATCACCTGGCGTGCGTCGTCGGCGTCGAAGCCGCCGCGCTGGAAGTCGGCGGAGTTGAGTTTCACCGCGACGGCGAAGGACGGGGAGACAGCGGAGCGCACGGCGCGGACGACGTCCAGCAGCATCCGGGCGCGGTTCTCCAGCGATCCGCCCCACTGGTCGGTGCGCTTGTTGACCAGGGGGGACAGGAACTGCGACAGCAGGTAGCCGTGCGCGGCGTGGACCTCCACACCGTCGAAGCCCGCCTGCTCGGCGCGCTGGGCGGTGACCGCGTACCGGGTCACGGTGGCCTGGATCTGCTCGGGCGTCATGGCGACGGGGCGTCCGAAGCGGCTGCTGTGCTTGCCCAGATCGACGGCGACCGCGGACGGGCCCCACACGACGCCGGGCATGTCGGACCCGATCTGGCGGCCGGGGTGGTTGATCTGCATCCAGATCGCCCCGCCGCCGGCCTTGCCGGCCTTGGCCCACGCGATGAACGGCTCCAGCGGTGCCGCCTCGTCGAGCACCACGCCGGCGGGGCCGGTCAGCGCCTCGGCGTGGACCATGACGTTGCCCGTGATCAGCAGTCCGGTGCCGCCGACGGCCCACCGGCGGTACAGCCCGAACAGCTCCTTGTCCGGGAGCTGGCCGTCGCCGGCCATGTTCTCCTCCATGGCCGCCTTCGCGATCCGGTTGTTCAACACCTGCCCGGAACGCAGGGACAGTGGCGAGAACAGCTCGCTGGTCATCCGAGTTTTCCTCTCGATCTCGATCGCTTACGATGTGTGCAGCGTTCACATTAAGACACTGATGTAAGCGTCGTAAACATGAGGGAGTGTGACCCATGCCGCAAGCGAGCAGCTCGTATCACCACGGCGATCTGCGCGCCGCCTGTCTGCGCGCCGCGCGGGAACTGCTCGAGGAGGACGGCAGCGCCGGGCTGTCCCTGCGGGCGGTGGCACGGCGGGCCGGCGTATCGGCGACGGCTCCCTACCGCCACTACGCGGACCGCGACGCGCTCGTCTCCGCGGTCGCCGCGCAGGGCTACCGCGAACTCGCCGAATACCTGGCCGCGGCGCATCCCTCGCCCACGACTCCCGACCAGCTCGCGGCGGTCGCCGTCGCCTACGTCCGTTTCGCGTTGGAGCGCCCGGCGCTGTTCCGGGTGATGTTCGCCGAGCCCTGCGATCCGAACAGCGAGGAACGGGTCAGGGCGACCACCGCCATCTCGGAATACGTACGCGGCATCGTCCGCGGCGCCTTCCCCGGCGCCGATCCGGACGCGCTGGCGACCACGGTCTGGGCCCTCGTCCACGGCTTGGCCTTCCTGCACCTCGACGGCAAGCTCGACACCTCCACCCCCGAGGTGGTCGCCGACCAGGTCCGCTCCGCCGTCCATGCGCTGTTCACCGCCCCTGCGGCGATGTCACGAACGACAGTCGCACCGCACGAGCAGGCGAGGGCGTAGCGGGTCGCGTGCCATCAGGGGCTCCTGCGGCCGGCGGTGCGAGAAACCGTTGCTTCTGTTTCTCGGTCGCGACCGGGTGGAGCATGTGTACGTTCCCCCCGCCGGGAGCCATGAGTTGAGCGGCGCTGGGCCCGATCGGCGAGTAGCCGGCCTATCGGATCACGGCGCGACCGGTGCGACACGGGCAAGGTGCGGCACCTTCTCGACGCCGTCGACGCCTCGCCCACCCGCAACCCGGCCTTCCGCCGCCTCTGGCTCGCTATCAACTAGCTCGATCATCGCTGCCGTTCAACGATCCGCCGCACCGGCAGCTGACAGGAGGGGACACCCGTATGCCACTCATCTCACTGGTCCGGCACGGCCAGGCGTCCTTCGGAGCGCAGGACTACGACGCCCTCTCCGACGTCGGCCGTGAACAGGCCACTGCCGTCGGCCGGGAACTCGCCCGCCGCGGCCTGCGCGACCCACACCTCTTGACCGGCACCCTCACCCGCCAACGCGACACGGCCCAACTCCTTGCGGAGGCGGCCGGATTCAAGGAGCCCGTGCGCGAAGACCCGCGCTGGAACGAGTACGACCACCTCGCCCTTCTGGCCCGGTACACCGACCCGGCCCCGGCGGGCCAGGGGGACTCCCGTGCCGTACAGGGGCTGCTCGACCGAGCGCTGGAGGCGTGGATCGAGGACACGGAGGAGACCGGCCCCGCCGGATGGACCGCCTTCGAGAACCGGAGCACGGCCGCGCTGACCGAGCTGTCCACCACGCTCGGCCGGGGCCGTGATGCGGTCGTCGTCACCTCGGGCGGCGTCCTCGCCGCGCTCTGCGGTGCCCTGCTGTCCCTGCCGCCCGCCGGAGTCGTCGCCCTCAACAGGGTCACGGTCAACGCCGCCATCACCACCCTCGTCGTGGGCGGCTCCGGCACCAGCCTCCTCACCTTCAACGACCACGCCCACTTCACCGGTGACCGGCATCTCCTGCGCACCTATCGCTGACGCCTGTCACAGACGGTGTCCTCGGCCTGGACCAGCTTCTTTTCACTCCGGAAGACGCGCGTGATGGGAGGTCACGTTTGGTCGAGAGGCCCGGGGAGCTAAACATTGACCTGCCTCCGCTGGTGCCGACGGTCTGCTTTCAACGGACCGTGACGGTCTGCCGGCAGGGCAGCGACATGTTCAGGAGGCAAGTGTTGAGTGCGGACCGTTTCAGGTTCCGGGTGCGACCAGTGTGCGCGGTGTTTCCCTGTCCGGTGCGAACGCTCGGGTCCGATGAGCCCGTCCCCGTCTTCGAGCCCTCGCGGACTCTCCCGGCCTTTCGACGGTGATGGCTGATGCCCGGTCGGAAGGAGCGCGAGACGGCACATCCAGAGGGGTGGGGCGCGGCGGGGCTGACCCGGCCGAGCCGGGGATGGTGGCTGGGTGCCGGGCTTCTCGTGGCAGCCGCGATCGTGGTCGCTGTCTCGCGGTGGCAGGAGCTCGTGGAGGCGTCCCGCCTCATCTCCCGGGTTCGCCTGCCCGAAATGGCCGTCGCCGTGGTGTGCGAGGCGCTGTCGATCACGTGCTTCGCCGCTGTGCCGTGGCAGTTGCTGCGGGCGGGCGGCGTATGGTGGCGCCTGCGGCGCGTGACTGCGATCACGGTGGCTGCCAACGCCGTGGCCGGCGCGCTGCCCGGCGGGGCGGTCTTCTCGGCCGCCTGGGTCTTCCGGCAGCTGTGCCGACGGGGTGTGGAGCAGGTGCTCGCGGCCACCGTGCTGGTCCTCGCCGGTGCGCTGTCGGCGGTGAGCCTGTTCGGTCTGCTCGTGATCGGCATGTTCACCGTCGGCTCGACCGGGTCGAGCGCCGTGGTGCGCCCCGTGGTCGGTGTGCTGGCGTTGGCGCTCGGGAGTGGGGTGGTGGCCTTCGGTCTGTTCCGCTTCACGAGCTTCCGCAGTGCGGTACGAGGGACGTGGACAAGGGCAGGGCTGCGCTCCGAGCGTGTACAGAAGACGCAGCGGGCGTTGGTCCGCCTGGTTGACCAGGCCCGTGACTTGCAGCCCGGATTCCGGCCGTGGTTGTGGCCGTTGTCTCTCGCACTGTTGAACTGGGTTTTCGACGCCGCGTGTCTGGCCGCCTGCCTGTGGGCGTTGGGCACCGGTGTGCCCTGGCAGGGGTTGCTGCTCGCGTACACGCTCACGCAGATTTCCGGCAGCCTGCGCCTGACTCCCGGCGGCCTGGGCGTGGTCGAGGCGAGTCTGGCCACGTTGCTCGTCCTGTATGGCCTGAGTCCGGGCGCTGCGATCGCGGCGACGCTCCTGTACCGGGCTGTCAGCTACTGGGCGCTGCAACCGCTGGGCTGGGCATGCTGGTTCGGAGTGACCTTCCGCACCGGAACGGAGGGGCGTACGGACGGTGGCACGCACGGGCACGGGGGCCGCAACCCCCCGGAGCGGACGGGGACATGAGCCCCACCCGGACCAGCCACCGCCGAGCCTTGGACACTGTGTTGCTCAGCGCCGAAGGCCGGGGTCCACGATCACCCGCGTACCGGCCTGTCGCAGAGCGCCGTCGGTGCCGAGGAGACCGTCAGGGACGCGGAGGTCGCGGCGCGGCCGGTGCGGTGGCGCACGTCGCGGGCGCCGCGGCCGCGGCTGTGCCTCCCGACACCCGGCGCGACGGCAGCTCGGCCCCGCACACGGGCCGTATGGGCCTGGCCCCGCCTCCCGCCGGCCCGCGCACCGCCTCTCCCGATGCGGCTGCCCGAACGAGGCTCGTGTGCCGGCCGGGTCTCGATCACGCATCCGGGACCGGGGAAGATCTCTGTCTCATGACCGTCTTCGTAGCGCCTGGGCTGTGGGTCCCGTGACCAGGCGGGCGTCGGATGCCGCCCGGGCTTTTGCCGCAGGACGGGCGCGGCTCGTCGGGCGGGCGCATCCTGGAGTTGGACGAGCTGCCGCTGGCGAACCGCACGTGTCTTCGCACAGCGGCATCCCGGGCGTGGTGGCACGTGGCGCCGACAGCGCACTCGGGAGCGACCATGAGACTTTCCTTCCTCGAACCTTTGTACAGGCAGTCCGGTCCCTTCGCGTCCGTCTATCTGGACACGTCCCGTGACGCCGCCATCGACGACCCCGATGCCGCCATAGAGCTGCGCTGGCGGCATCTCCGGGACGTCCTTGCGTCAGAGGGAGCGGACCGGGACGCCATCACAGCGGTGGCAGGCACCGTGGGCAGCGACATGGACGTCCCTGGCACCCACGGTCAGGCCGTGTTCACCGCACAGGGACGATTGGCCCTCCTGGATGAGCTGCCTGCACCGCCCGCCCGGGACACGGCACACTTCGGAACCCTGCCGGACACCATGCCACTGATCATCCAGCACGCGCCCGCTGTCCCGTACCTCGCGGTGTACGTGCACTACAGCGGCCGTCACTCGACGGCCGCCATCGGCACCGTGCGCGTCGAAGCCGAGGCGGGAACGTGGCCGATGACCAAGGTCACTCCGGGCCACCGCCTCGACGAGGAGATCCCGGTGGGCGACTGGACACGCGCCGCCGGAGAGATCGGCCGGGAGCTGGAAGGTCACGCACGGCGTATCGATGTCGAGAAGGTGATCGTCGCGGGGGACGCCTGGGCCCGCGGGATCCTCGTCCGTCGGCTTCCGGCCTCCCTGCGCGGGCAGGTCACCACCGTCGACGGCGTCGGCGAGTCCGAGCCGGGGCGGGCACTGCTGGAGCAGCAGCTCGACGGCCTCTTCGAAAGCCGCATGGCCGGGCACGACCGGGCACTTCTGGACGCCTTCCTCGCCGAGCGGGCACGCGGTGGAGCATCCGCGGAAGGCCTTGCCGCCGCCGTGTCGGCGCTGCAGCGCGGCCGAGTCAAGGCCCTTTTCCTCAACGACCACCCGAAGTTGCCGTTCCGCCTGTGGGTCGGTCCCGAACCCGGCCAAATAGCCCTCGCTGAACAGGAGCTGAGCTTCTACGGCATAAGGGAGGTCCGAGAGGAACGGGCCGACGCGGCTCTGGCCCGCGCCCTTGTCGGCACGAAGGCCGAACTGGTCGTGGTACCTGAGCGGGAACGGTGGTTGCGTGAGGGCGTGGGCGTGCTGTTGCGCTACGCCGACCTCGCATTCCGCGAGTGAACAGGCTTCCGGAAGGCGGCACAAGGCTGGATCTCACCGGTGCTCAGTACTCTCTCGGCCACGGCTCGGGTGTGAACCCGTACAGCGGGAGTCCGGCTGACACAGCGTGCGGCGCAGCGCGTGGAGTACGGCTCCTATGCGACCCGTCGGCACCGGACACACCCTCGAGGGTCTTGATCGCCCGGCCCTCGGCCTGAGCCGCCAAGGCAAGGCGGGCCGGCACTCTCCGACCGCCCACGTGGACGGTGTGGAACGGCTCGGGACGGGTTGGACGGGGGCCGGGGCGTGATGCCGCCCATAGGAGCCAGATCACGTCCTATCGCGGATCGTAGAGTCACCCTGTCCCGAGCAGCCCACAAAAGCCCCTAACGGGTTAATTTCGGGCAACTCTCCGAAGTCGGATAGTACGTCACATTCTTGCGCCCGTTTCTGGCCGCCGCTAACCATGTTCCTCGTTGCCGCACAGCGCGACACGGACCCGGCGCACACCGCCAGGCCTGTCTCGTACCCCCGGCAGCAC